>NZ_RJKL01000001.1:4800000-5519166 GCF_003751945.1 Couchioplanes caeruleus
CAGGTTGGATGCCGGGCGCCGGGTGGTTGCCGGGCGCCACAAGCGCGCCAGGCGGCAGGTGCGCTCCCGGCGCCATCTGCGAACCAGGCAGCAGGTGTGGGCCGGGCGGCAGGGGCGGTGCGGCCAGCATGGGTGAACCGGGCGGCATGGGCGGCACGAGCGCGCCGGGCCGGATATGTGGGCCGGGTGCCAGGTGGGCGGCGGTCGGCACGGGCGGGCCGGGAGGCGTCTCCGACGCGGGCGGCGGCGTGGGTGGCTTCCGGTCCTCGGGTTCCCTCCGTTCGCCGGGCGACGGCAACCATCCGGCGGGTGGGGGCATGTCGTCCCAGCCTCCGCGGTGCTCGGCCATGCCATCCTCCCGGCGTCGACGGTTCCCCCGTCAACCCTATCCATCGGCGGCCGACCTGCGGGGCAGGAAGATCTCTGCCAGTATGGCGCGGTGCTTTCCCTGCGTACCCTCTCGGTTCTGACCGTCGCCGCCCTCTCGCTCGCCGCCTGCGGCGCGCCGGAGGAGGGGCCGTCGGCGACCGCGACGCCGCAGTTTCTGGAGCCCTCCACAGCGCCGGCGTCCGCGCCGGTCTCCGCCGGACCTGCTTCCGCGACACCGTCCGCCGCGGCGCCGAGCAAGTCGCCCGCCCCGACCAGCAAGCCGCCGGCTGCCGGAAAGGCACCGGCGAACGTGAAGTACGTGTTCCCCGTGCAGGCGTCGAACGCCGACTATCACCCGACGCACTCGGGATATCCGGCGACCGACATCTTCGCCGACTGCGGTGAGCCGGTCGTCGCCACGACCAGCGGCGTGGTGCTCGAGATCAGCCTGAAGGACGCGTACGTGAAGGGCCGGCCGGACGGTCCCCTCAACGGCGGCCTCTACGTGTCGATCCTCGGCGACGACGGCGTGCGCTACTACGGCTCGCATCTGAGCAGCGTGAAGTCCGGCATCGAGCCGGGAGTGCGGGTACGGGCCGGTCAGCAGCTCGGCAAGGTGGGGCGCACCGGCAACGCCAACAATGTCTGCCACCTGCACTACGGCATCTCGCCGCCGTGCGCGGAGGTGGGCGACTGGGATGTGCGGCGCGGGGTCGTCTGGCCGGCGCCCTACCTGACCTCGTGGCGCAAGGGTGGTGGCAGGAGCCCGGTGGCCGAGGTCGAGTCGTGGGAGAAGGCCCACCGCTGCAAGGGCTGACAGGTACACGCACAGGGCCGCATCCTCGCCCGGGGATGCGGCCCTGCTTGTGCGGCGGAAAGCCCGCGGGACGGCTAACTGAACTGGGCGAACCGCTTCTGTGCCACCCCGTTGATCGTCGTGAACGCACCGCCGGCGGCGATCGCGCCGAGGCTCGGGTTGCTCGCCAGGGCCAGCACCCCTTCGACGCCGTTCATGTTCGCCGTCCAGTCGCGCAGATGGCCGTCGTCCATCGCCAGCGCCGCGAGTTTCACGCGGTCGTCCGCGCCGTCGAGGCAGACGCCCTGGTCCCCGGTGCGAGCGGTACGGCAGGCGTGGTCGAAGTGGCCGCCCACGTACACGGTGTCGCCGAGGGTGGTGACGGCCTGCGCGTCGCCGTCGAACGTCGCGCTCCAGCGCCTGGCGCCCGTGAGGCTGTACGCCGTCGCCGTGCCGCCCTGGCCGCCGTGCGCCGTGTAGACGCCGTCGGAGGTGACGCCGATGGCGAAGACGATGACGGCCGGCTTCGGCTTGAACGCGGTGACGATCGCGGCCGAGGACGGGTCGAGCGCCACCAGGCGGTCGTACCCTGACGTGCTGTTGACCTGGTGGAACTTGCCGCCTACGTAGACCCGGCCGCTCACGGTGGCGAGTGCCTCGACCTGGTCGTCGACCGTGGGCTTCCAGGCGCTGTCGAGGACTCCGCTGGTGAGGTTGAAGGCGGCGAGCCTGGTGCGGGTCTGGCCGTTGACCCTGGTGATCGTGCCGCCGACGTAGAGGCGGCCGTTGGCGGCGGCCAGCGCGTACGGCCTGCCGTCGATCGCGTGCTTGAACGTGCTGGACACCGCGCCGCTGGCGGCGTCGAGCCGGGCGAGGCTGTCCCGCTTCTGCCCGCTGACGTACCCGAAGTCGCCGCCGATGTAGACGGACGATCCGCTCACCGCGAGCGCCTTCACCCGGCCGTCGGCGGCCGGCGCCCAGGGCAGCAGCTCGCCCGTGTACGCGTTGACCGCGGCGAGCCGGTTCCGCGCGACCGTCTTGCCCTGGACGACGGCGGACGTGAAGGTGCCGCCGAGGTAGATCGTGCTTCCGGAGTACGCCACGGCGAGCACTGTCCCGTTGAAGCCCGGCACGGAGTCCGGGGACTCCGAGGGCGCCGCCTGTGCGGGGGTGGGCAGCGCCGCGACGACGGCGCCGACCACCGCCCCCACGATCATGATCTGCTTGCGAAGTTTGCCCCTGTACGTCACTTCTCGACCGTAACGACGTTGATGCAGGTTATCTAGTGACGAAACGGACTAAAAGCCACACGGCCGTACGGATGATGTCCGGGGGTGTGCGACAGTCACCGGCGTGAACGTCGCGATCATCGGTCTGGGGCTCATCGGCGGGTCGCTGCTGCGGGCACTGGCCGCCCACGGCCACCAGGTGACGGGCTACGACATCGGCCTCGCCACCCGCCAGGCCGCGACCGCACTGGCAGGGGCCGCGCCGTCAGAGGTCGCATCGGCAGAGGCTGCATCGGCAGAGGCCGCACTGGCAGAGGCCGCGCCTGCTGGGCGACCCGCCTGGCACGTGGCCGGCAGCATTCCCGCCGCCGTCGAGGGCGCCGACGTCGTCGTGCTCGCCGTACCGTTGCCGGTGCTGCCGGACGTCCTCGCCGAACTCGACGGCTTCCCCGGCGTGATCACCGACGTCACCTCGGTCAAGGGCCCGGTCCGCGACTTGCTCAAGGGCCGCAGGTATGTCGGCGGCCACCCCATGGCCGGCAAGGAGGAGTCGAGCTTCCTCGCCTCCGACCCGCATCTCTTCGACCGCTGCGCCTGGGTGCTCTGCCTCGACCCGGAGACCTCGATGGACGACTGGCTGAGCCTCGCCGCGCTCTACACCTCGATCGGTGCCCGGGTCGTGCCGGCCGGCGCCGACGAACACGACGAGGCCGTCGCCCGGATCAGCCACGTCCCGCATCTGCTCGCCGCGGCCCTCGCCAACCTGATCGACGGCCATCCGCTCGCCGCCGCCCTCGCGGCCGGCTCGTTCCGGGACGGTACGCGGGTGGCGGCGACCCGCGCCGAGCTCATCGCGGCCATGTGCGGCGGCAATGCGGCGGCCGTCCGGCGGGTGCTGCCCGGCGTCCTCGAGGATCTGGGCGCCTATGCCGGCCGCCTCGCCGAGCCCGAGCCGGTCGCCGAGCTGACTCCGCTGCTGCGCCGGCCGGGGGAACTGCGGCGGGGGTGGCCGGTCGCGGAGTGCGTACCGGTGGAGATCGAGCCGGAGCGGGACGCGCTCCTGAGCCTGGGACGCGCGGGAGGCTGGGTCGAGAGGGTTGGCGCGAAAGTCGCCGGAATGCGGCCGGAAACTGACCGCAATCGTTCCTAGGCTTACCCGGGTAAGGGAAACCGAGGACAGGAGAACGTCATGCCCGGTCAGGTCGGCGCCATCGGCAACGAGCGCGAAGGTCTGCTCGCCTACCTCGCCCAGATGCGGTACGTGCTGCGGCTCACCGCGTACGGACTCACCCCCGACCAGCTCCGCGCCGCCCCGACGGCGAGCTCGTTGACGGTCGGAGGCCTGATCAAGCACTGCGCGTCCGTGGAGGAGGGCTGGATCTCCACCGTGCTCCGGGAGGCGCAGCCGGTCGACTACCAGGCGTACGCCGACCACTTCCGGCTCGCGGACGGCGAGACCATCGAGGACGTGTTCGCCTACTACGACCGCGTCGCAGTGCGGACCGAGAAGACGATCGCGGAGATTGCGGACCTCGGACAGGACGTGCCCGTCGACCACTCGGTGCCGTGGAACCCGAAGGACTTGGACAACTGGTCGGTGCGCTGGGTGCTGCTGCACCTCATCCAGGAGACGGCCCGGCACGCGGGCCACGCCGACATCATCCGCGAGGGCATCGACGGCGGTACGGCGTACCCGATCATGGCCGCGGCAGAGGACTGGCCGGACTCGCCGTGGATGCAGAAGTGGCAGCCGGCCGGCGAGCAGCGCGGATAAGCCCGGCGGCGGCGCGATCGGGCCGGGACGGCAGGAGCCGGGCCGTGCGCCACGGGACGCCGGTGTGCCCGTACGGGAAAAAGGCGAAACGCCCGGCAGCCAGATCTGCCGGGCGTTTCTCATGGTGGTGCTCGCCGATCAGCTGACCGTGAACGTCGTGGTGAGCGTCGGCGCCGTCGACCGGATCACGATTTCGTAGGCCTGCACCCGGTTGCCGAAGCTGGGGTAGTGCCAGCCGGCCGGCGGTCGCGTGATGCCCTTCACGAAGCCCGAGACGGCCCCGGTCGTGGTGATCCTGAGTTTCCTCCCGGACGGGTGTGCGAACACCAGCGTCTTGCCGTTCTTCACGCCCGAAACGCGCCGCCACTGCGGGTCGAGGTGCCAATACTGACGCCAGAGCTGCGCTTTGGGGAACTTGTCCGTCACCGTCATCCGGCTCGCGTCCCGGTTCACGTTGACGTTGCGGGAATGCGCGCGGCCGGTGCCGTAGACCGTGTTCTTGATGGTCCAGGCGTGGGCCGCGGCCTGCGCCACAGAACCGGAGACGGTCGACGCGCCGTTGCCCGCCTTGCCCTTGGCCGGAATCGGCACGTTGTGGCTCTGCGCGCTGATCTGGTAGGCGTAGAAATTGTTCTTCCGGTCGTAGTTGTACTTGCCCGGACCCACCAGCACCCGCACGCCCTTGGCCGTGTACGTGACACCCCCGGCCCGGTCGTGGTGCCCGTGCGCGCGACGCGACGGGCCGTACCGGATCGTGTAGTAGCTGGTCTTCGGATCGGTCCACGACCAGCGGCCGATGATCCAGCCGGTCTGGTCGTCCCGGAAGGTCCGGGGCGCGCGGGACGGGTTCGCCGCCTCGCCGTCGATCTTCTCCGAGTCACCGATCTGCACGATCTTGCCGTCCGGCTCGGTCATCCAGGTGAACGCCGTGCGGGCGTTGGCCACGCTCCGGCGGATCGAGGTCACCGCCGCACCCGTACCCGGCGACTCGGCGAGCGTCCTCGCCGCCTGGTCCCACAGATCTGCGTTCACCACCTGGTACTGGGACGCCTGCTCCCAGATCACCCCGCGCTTGGAGAACGCCAGCGGTGCCTCGGCGACGAGCCGATCGCTCGCCCGCTTCGTCCAGTCGGCCCGGTGGAGATGGTCGCCGGCCCGGATGATCTGCAGGTTCGCCATCAGCCCGTGATTGTGCACCGGGGCGTACGGCGGCCCGTAGTAGCGGAAGCCGAGCAGCACGTTGACGTCGTTGAAGATCGGCTTTCGGAGCTTCTCCGAACCGGTCAGCGCGTACAGGCAGTTCTCGGTCTCCAGGCGCCGCAGCGCGGTGCCCTCGTCCCAGCCGTACGAGTTGCTCTTCGGGTCCGGGTTCTTCGCGTGGAACGAGACGACCTGGTCGACCAGGGCGTCCAACGACTTCGTCTGCCCGTCCATCGCCGCCCGCCGGGCCAGCGGCCTCATCCACATCAGACCCTCGTACCCCATCCGCCAGGTCGGGTCGGCGACCGGCGGCCTGCGCCAGGTGGTCGGGTTGATCTTGCCCACAGTGAACGGTGCGGCCGGTGACAGCTTGACGACGATGTCCTCGCCGTCCGGCACCGGTCCCGGTGCGGCAGCGCCGCATCGGGCGCTCGCGGTCGGGTCGGCCAACTGCGCCCGGACGGTGCCGGCCCGGTACAGATCGAGCAGGGCGTCCGGATCCTCGGTCAAAACCGGGTCGATCGGTATGACGTGAACGTCTGCCGCTTCCGCCGCGGCCGAAGATCCGTGCAGGATCCCCGCGGCGAGGGCAATGACGGCTATTCCTGCAATTTTCCTTCTTACCTTTTCCCCCATGCGAGCATCGAACCTCATGAGGTCCAGCGCGGGAAATCCACCGACCGTGGGATCGATGCGCACCTCGTCCGTAATCGGCCGGAATTCGCCGGTGGCGAATTTACCGGTTCGCCGGCGATGGTCGATCGACGCCGGGACGCTCCGGTGATCTAAGGCACAGCCGGTTCTCCGGCCGAGGCCGCCGGCGAAACGACGAAGCGCCCGGCGGCTGCCGGGCGCTTCGCGTGATGCTGGCGGTGGTGAAGGGATTTGAACCCTTGGAGGGCTTGCACCCTCACACGCTTTCGAGGTCTGCGAGCCATCGTCCGCGAGCGGTCGCCACCGCGCGTGACCTGGCATTTGTTTGACGGGCGGACCGCAGCGAACGGCGGCGAGACGCGGCGAACGAGACCAGAACTGAGACCACATCGCGGTGTCGTACCCCTGGCCTAGGGTCGGCCCGTGACGCTCGCCGACATCACCGCACCCGCCGTGCACGCCGCCATCGCCGAGTTCGATCGACTCGGGCGCGAGGAGTTCCTCCGGGCGACAGGCTTCTCTCGCTCCCGCCTCTACTACCTCCAGCACGGCGGTCAGCTCTACGACTCCAAGGCCATCGTTGGCCACGCACACCGGCTGAGCACAGGGGTGGCGCTTGCACCGGCCGACTTCAGCGGCGGTGAGAAGACCGTTGTCCCTCGACTCGAAGCACTCGGTTTCACAGTCCGCTACATACCGAGGCAGGACTGGACCCGTGACGAGATCATCCTCGCCTCTGCACTGATCGAGCCCAACGGGTGGCGTCCGCTCGATCGCACCCATCCGGAAGTCATCGAGCTGTCCAAGCTCCTCCAGGGCCACACCATCTATCCACCGGACCAGCGGGGCCCCGACTTCCGGACACCCTCAAGCATCCACCGCAAGATGGCGGACATCGCCACCTCTCACCCTGCCTACGCGGGACGCGCCACCAACGGCAACCGCATCGACGGCGAAGTCCTCCGCGACTTCCTCGACAGCCCGGCGGACATGCATGCCCTCGCCAAGGCCATCCGGGCCGCTCTGTGGGCCGAGGAGCCAGGGGAAGCCTTGCCAGATGCCGACGTAGGAGACGCCACCGCCGATGAGGGCGGCGTACTGCTGCGTCAGCATCTTCGCCGGGAGCGAGACCCCAAGATCCGGAGAGCCAAGCTTGCACAGGTGAAGAAGGCCGGCTTAGCCATTGCGTGCGAGGTCTGCGGGTTCGACTTCGGCAAGACCTACGGGCCACACGGTGCCGATTACATCGAGTGTCACCACCGAACACCGCTGCACGTGACCGGGCCAACGAAGACCAGTCTGCAAGACCTCGCCTTGCTGTGCTCCAACTGCCACCGGATGATTCACCGCTCCAAGTCGTGGTTAGCCGTCGACGAGCTTCGAGCCATCGTCCTACGCCAGAGGTAGCGTCAGGTCCGACGAGCGGGCCGCACGCTTTCTAAGTCTGCGTCCGGTCGTTCGCGACCGTTCAGGACCGCTCGTGAGCTGCACGAACACTTCTCGGCGCGATTCGGCGAACGTCTGCGAACGTCCGCGAATGAGGCGGTGGCGCGTCTCGCAGCGTAGAACCTATGTTCGAACTGTCAGTGGTGAGCCGTCACCCTCGCTAACTTCGCCGCGGGTGGGCCACCCTTCCCAGCTCTCGTCGACGGGCGGACTGTGCTCAACACCCGCGTTTTCCTGACGGCTGGATCAGCGAGTCCTACGCTGACTGAATGATCACTCAACGTGTCGCGGCACTGACCGCCGTGGCCGTCCTGGTGCCACTCCTAGCATGTGGTGGTGGTGGTGACGATGAAGACGCTGCAACCACTTCTGCGACCACCACCCCTGTCGAGACGCCTGAGACGGCTGAGACGTCACAGGCACCGAAGAGGCTGACCGTGCCCAAGCTGGTCGGTAAGAATGCGGCGGTTGCGGACGATCAGCTTACGCGCCTTGGTTTCACCAATATTGACTTTGGGTCCGAAGATCCCTTCGACACCGTCGTCATTAAGCTCGCGAACTGGACCGTCACCAAGCAGTCCGCCAAGGCTGGCTCCAAGATGATGTCCGATGAACTTCTTGTGCTGACTTGCACCAAGCTTGGTGATTAAGCTCTGGCAATTCGGGGTTGTCGCGCCACCACGCCATGCCCGAACCCTGAGCGCCAGCCGGAGGTTGGCAGTTCCGTCGCCGAGGATTCGGCAGCCTAGCGAGGCGGATGGATAGCGGTGGCCGGCGGACGCTGGTCACCGCTTCGTCGATTTAAGAGCAGAAGTACCTCAGTCCGGCTGTTGCATCAAACTTAATGGCGCCGCGCTTTCTCCCCGCCAACAAGCCTCTGAAATAGGGCACCCGAGCCGCGATGGCTCAGATTCACTATCCGCACGGCGTCGAATCCTTGCCGCTCGTAATATGCGTGCAGCGGTTCGTTTGTCCGCCATGCATCTAGCCGAAGCCATTTCTTACCGCGCGCCGCCGCGAGTTTTTCGGCCTGATCCAGGAGTTTGCCGCCGACATTATTTCCGGCGGCAGAACGAGCGACGACCATTCGATGTACGTACAGCGCGCTGGAAGGATTATCGTCCGCAGTCCAGAACTCGGGATCGGCGAACTCGTCCACTGTCATCATTCCCACCGGGCTCCCGTCAACCTCGGCGATCCAACACTCGCGCCGCTCAATCGAGCGCCTGAGCCTCGCTTGAACCTTCTCTGGAGTATTGGTTGCCCACTGGTTCGTTCCGTTCTTGGCAAGCCACGAGCGGGCCTCGCCGTACAAGGTCACCAGCGCCTCAAGGTCGTTGGTAGTCGCCGTGCGGATGGCAAATTGAGTCATCGCTTGCCGGGATCCATTCCATCACGCTCGTAGACAATGACATGACGGTCCCCAGGCAGGATGTTGACCACCACTCGGACCGGGGTGCCGTCAGGGCACAGTCCCGTGCATATGTGGCAGGCGATGGGCGTGCCAGGCCCTAGCTCAAGTCGTCGGATCTCGTCCGGTGTCGGCATGCGCACATAGATTTCATCCAGAGCGCGCACTTGTGGATAGCCATTCTCGGCCAAGATCTCATTCGCGCCTCTGGCAATGTCAACGGGACGCATGATTTCTGTGTCTTGTACAAATTTGAGTGGATAGTAGCTGTCGTTCGTATTGAATGGCTCGCCGTCGAGGTATCGAATACGGCGGCGAACGGCAGCAAGTTCGCCCTCGTTAAGCTTCAGCCGTTGCTTAACGTCGGCCGGGGGGTCGACGATGGAAACCTCGATCCTCTGCTCAGGCTCCCGGCCCTCCGCGGAATGGTCCGCCATGAAGCGGTCCATTTCTGGGGTTTTGGGCTGCGGCCGAAATTCCTGCTGCGGGCGGTAGAAGAGCGGTTGGCGAAGTCGCACGAAGTACCCGCGGGGTGCGCGGGGGACAATCAGGCCCTCGTTGACCAGGGCCGTCAATGCCTGTCGAACGGTAGCGCGGGCGACGCCGTAGAGGCTGGTCAGCTCCGCTTCGGTAGGTAGTCGGGTGTCCGGCCGGTACGTGCCGTCCGTGATCTTTGACCGCAAGTCCTCTGCGATCTGCGCCCACACCGCAGCCTTGCTTTGCCTGGTCACGGCCACTCGTCGCCCCCTTGCCGAACTCTGTCTAGACAGTTTAGGCAGAACCTCTTGACATCGCATCCTCCGATCTGGCACCTTCAGGGCATCAACATTGTCTAGTCAGTACAGACTGACTAGCCGGTATAGTCGGTCGGTACCCGGCACGGCGGAGGTGGCTTCGGCTACGCCGCTCGTGACCGCCCCGCCGCGCGCTTGTCCTTTGACAACTGGATCGGGCCGCACCTCCCACTGAAAAGGTCGCCGCGCACGGCTCAGGTCCGTGCATCTCTTCCCTTGAATCCGCTGGTCGGCGTGGCTGTGGCCGCGTCTTGGTCGCTGCCGCGCCGACCCGTCACCCGGAGGAATCCGTGAGGACCGAATCGCCCCACACCGACGAACCGGCCGCCGCTGAGCTGGCTGCGATCGAGGCTGAGGAGCCATTGATCGCTGCTGAGGTGGCGTGGCTGGCAGCGGAGATCGCGATGTTGGACGCCGACGACCGTGGCGGTCCGACCGTGCTGGACTGGCGGCGGCTGCGCCGTGCTGAGGCCCGCGTGATCCGCGAAACGTTCGCCTACGTCGCCGGCCGCACGCGTCGCCCGAGCCCGGCCCTGGTGGCCTGATGTCCCGGGTCCGGGCCGTGTTCTTCGATCCGGACGGCACCCGGTACGCCACCCGCCGCCAACTCCGCGCGCAGGGCCTGTGCCCGGGGCGTCAGCCGATCGCCGCGCAGATCTTGTGGCGCGGTGTCGGCGGCACCCGCGCCGCCTACCTGTACCGCCTCGACCGGGCGCGGCCGAAGCGCGCCGCCACCCCGGCCGTGCTCGCCGCTCTGGACAAGGCCATGCCAGCCCGGCGTACCTGCCCGACCTGCCGCCAGATGCGGCTCTACTACATCCCCCGCTCGACCGGCGAATGCCTTATCTGCCAAGGAGAACCCACCCGATGAACACCGAGACCACCCCGCGCACCTACCGCTACTTCGTCAGCTTCACCGGCTCGAACCACGCCGGCCAGGTCTTCGGGTGGAAAGACCTGACCCTGGCCGAGCCGATCACCTCCGGCGCCGTCATCGAGAAGGGGCAGGACTACCTGATCAAGATCACCAGCATGATCAAGGTCACGCTGCTGACCTTCCAGCGCTTCGACACCGACACCGACACCGATGCCGATGCCGGGGCCGGACGATGACAGCCACGACGACGGCGCGCAGCGCCTACCCGCCGAATGTCGACGACCTGGTCCCGCGCGCGGTCGACCTGGCCCGGGAGTTGGGCGAGGTGCCCTCGCGCAACAAGCTGATGAAGACGTTTCGTGTCGGCGCGGACAAGGCCAAGGCGCTGCGGGAGGCCCTGGACCGCCTCGCCGAGCAGGACAAGTTCCGCAGCGACCTGCACCTACACCTGGTGAGCCGGGGAAGCCTCGCCGAGGCCCCGTTGCTGCACCTGGCACCCGCCTTGCCCGCCGACCCGGACGAAGCCGCCGAGGTGCCGGGCGCGGCGGCGGCCGTGCTGCCGCTCCCACTGACGCCTACCGATCCCGGCCCGGAGGCGACACCCGAACCGGCGCCGTCGCAGATATCCCTCGCGGATCAGCCGGCAGGGCGGCCGGTCACGTGGCCTGTGCTGATCCTGTGCCTGCCCGCGTTCGTCGCGATCTGGGGCGGCTGGGTCGAGATGGGGCGCCTCACCGGCTTCGGCAGGGTCAAGTTGCTGCCCGGCATCGCCGACTCATTCGAGATCGATACGGCGATCACGTTGCCGATCGGGGTGGAGACCTACGCCGCGTTCGCACTGTTCGTGTGGCTGTCTGGCCGCGCGATGGGCGACGCCCGTGAGTTCGCCAAGTACTCGGCCCTCGGCTCGCTCGCCCTGGGCGCGCTCGGGCAGATCGCCTATCACCTGATGGCCGCCGCCGGATGGACCTCGGCGCCATGGCCGATCACCGCCGCCGTGTCTTGCATTCCGGTCGCCGTGCTCGGCATGGGCGCCGCTCTGGCCCACCTCATGCACCACCGCTGACCCGAACGGAGATCCGCCGATGGACCGCACCGACACCCACCGCGTCTACCACCACCTACGTGCCGATCTGATGGAGCTGCACGGCTGGGCCGAGAGCGCGCTCAGCAACGCGCACCACGACCGGCAGTACATCGCCGAGCACCTGACGGCCACCCTGTGGGCGCTGCTGACCGAGGTGCCGCCGCCGACCCCGCCGTTCGCCGAGCACGTCCGCACGTACACCCACCCGGACGTGCTCACGACCGGCGTACGCGACGGCTGGGCCGATCCGGAGACCGACCCCCGCCGCATCGACTGGACCGCCCGGCAGGCCGCCGCCGCGATCCCGTTCGAGGTCATCGGCGGACGACCGGTGAACCCCTGCGAGAGCACCGGGATCCGCTACGGCCGCAACGAACTCGGCCACTGGGGCGAGGCCCTGGCCGCCGACGCCATGGTGACCGCCACCGACAGCACCGGCGCCCGCTGGCTGCTCATGGTCGAACGGTGCGACGGCCGCGGATGGGCACTGCCCGGCGGGTTCGTCGACCCCGGCGAGACTCCCACGGATGCCGCCGTGCGCGAGCTTGCCGAGGAAACCGGCCTGCGGGTGCCCGCCGATCGGTGGCGGACCGAGGCACCGCGCTACGTGCCGGACTCCCGCGTCAGCGACGAAGCGTGGATGGTCACCGTGCTGTCCCGCACCGACCTCGGCACCTACCCGGTACCGGCCGACTTCCCGCCGGTGCACGGCAGCGACGACGCCGCCCGCGCCGCGTGGCTGCCCGCCCACGACTACCGCACCCTCGTGCACTGCCTGGCCGGCCTCGGCGCAGAGGTGTTTCCCGCCCATCGCCAGATGCTCACCGACACCCTCACCGCCTGACCCCACCGGAAGGAGCACGAACCGTCATGGGCAAGCACCGCCTCACCGACGAACGCGCCATGGCAGAGCGCACGGTCGCCGACCTCGACCAGCTCTGCAAGGACCGGGGCATCGACCAGCAGATCCACGCGCTGATGACCCCCGGCCAGCGCGCGGACCTCGACCGCACGCTGCGCGACCACGCGCGCCACAACCCTCGCTAGCTACGCCCGGCGGCACGGCCCCAACCGCCAAGTCAAGCGCCGTGCCGCCGGTCCCCATCCCGTCAGTCCTGATCTCTCAAGACCTCAAGGAGAGGCACCCATGGTCTCGCAGACCTCCCACACTGTCACAACCCGACTCACCTGCGGCTGCATCGTCGCAAGCCAGCCCGGCGTCTACGCCACCTGCCCGCGCGGTCACGCCGCCGACCGGCCCAGCCAGTTCGACCGCTCGCGCCGGAAGGGCTGATCGTTATGGCCAAGCGCGAGTACGGCCACACGCGCGACAAGAACGGCCGCGTCCGCGTGGTCGAGACGACCCTGCCCAAGCACCTGCGCGGCCGCAGCGCATACGACAGCGGCACCTACACCGAGAACCAGATCACCCGCGCTGCCGGTGCCGCAGCCGGCGCCGCTGGCTCGGCTGGCGTCGCCCTGGTCAAGGGCCTGTTCGGAAGGAAGCGCTGATGGGCGCGATCAAGGACTACCTCAAGGGCCAGACCACCAAGGGCACGTGCAGCACCTGCGGGCACGGCGCCGCTGCCGTGCCGGGATGCGGATGCGCGGCGTCGTGGTGTCCCTGCCACCGCGGCGCGTACGGCCACGGCGGCCACGGCTGCGACAACCGGCACAACACCGAGAGGAACCGCTGATGAGGCTGTGCGCCAGGAAGCCGCGCCGCTGCGGTCACTGCAACGGCACCGGCCGCGTCGGCTACACCGACGTCAGTACCGAGGTGCTGGCCCGCGGCTCGGACCAGGTCGTCGCGCACACCTCGCACCGCGGCACGGTCACCTGCCTGTACTGCAACGGCGAGGGGACCGAGCGATGAGCACCACCGCCACGTTCGCACCCGTGTTCGCAGCTCTGACCATCGCCTAACCCATCGGAAGGACTTCCCTGTCATGTGTCGCAGCAAAGCCCACGGCGGACGCCGCTGCACCGGCCACTCCGCCTTCACCACCTCCAGCCCGTCCAGCCCGACCACCCTGAACGTCGCCTCCGGCAACGACATGGTCGGCGCTCAAGGCCGCATCTTCGGCCGCAGCGCCGACCGGCCCCGAGCCTCGGCAACGCCGCTGCGCGGGGACATCCCGGACGCGTACCCGGCGCGCACGGTGAACATCGCCGCGGGCAGCGCCCGCGTCGGTGTGCAGGGCAGTGATCCCGCTGCCGGCGGCGACACGGTCCGCGAGGTGAACATCCGCCTCGACAACGCCTGGGTCGGCCAACAGAACGCCGACACCGCCGAGGTCGACACACCCGCCGCGACGCCGTCGGTCGTGAACATCGCCATCGGCAACGCCCGCGTCGGGCGTCAGGGCACCAACTTCGGCGCCATCCGCTTCTGAACACACCTCGGGACGCGGGCCAGCACGGCCTCGACAACCTCCGGCCCGCGTCCCGGGCCTCACCCCAACACCCATCTGCGATCTCAGGGGAGAACCTCATGCTCTCGCACCCCCACCCCACCGCGGATCCAGCACACCTGTTGGCACTTCTGCGCCGGCTGCTCAACCGATTTGCCAACCGGGTCCGTCCCCGGACCGGATGGTGGCTCGGGCCCGCGTCCCGAGTCACGATCGCGCCCGCCGGATGGTGCGGCTACGCCCTGAAGATCCACCGCAATCAGGGCGTCGAGTGGATCGATCTGCCGCGCCGGAACCGGGTCTACGACCGCCCCGACGAGCACCAACTCCGCGCCGTCTGCGAGGCCCTGGCCGAACGCCGACTCACCTGGGTTCTGCCCTGGGGCCTGGACTCCGAGGGCAACCTCACCGCCCCCGTCACCCCACTCGTCCGGAAGGAGAACGGCCAATGACCACATCACACCCGAACCCGAACTCGAACCCGGACGACTTCGACTGGACCGCCGCCGAGAACGACGTCGCCGGTGCCGAGGTGGTCGACCTGGCCGCGGCCCGGCGGGACCGCGCCGCGCCGCCGACCCCCGCCGACCCCGAACCTGAGACCGACGATGACACCGATGCCGAGTCGGTCGATGACAGCCCACCGAGCGAGGCTGGCCCGGTCGACGCGGCCGAGGACATCCCGGCCGAGATCCAGATCCGCCAGCGTGAGCGGCGGCCGATCCTCGCGGACTGGGCACGATCCTGGCGCGGCTTCAAAGCAGCCGTGAAGCACCAGACCAAAGACGCCGGCTACGTGCTCGCCTACCACGCCGTCCGGTCGCCGAAGTACGCGGCGAAAACGGCCGTGTGGGCACCGGTCGGCTTCTTCCGCGGCATCGGCCAGGCCGTGCACTGGGCCACCGCCGAGGAGGGCAACTGGCACCTCCGACAAGCCGCCGCGGCCCGGGGTGAGGCCGACACCTGGCTCAAGCTCGACGCGCGCCGTCAGCGGCAAAGCGTGTGGCGCTGGTGGGTCATCGGCGCCGCCCTCCTGACCCTGATCGTCGGCGTGGCCGTGCTCGCCTACGGGCCCACGTGGTGGCGCTGGGCCGCGCTCGCCGTGGTGGTGCCGTTCTTGGCGACCCGGGGACGTCCGGCGGACAAGCCGATCACCGACCGGGTCAGCGAGGGCACGCGTTATCGCAAGCTCACCGCCGAACTTGTGCGACGGGCGCTGACCTCGTTGCAGATGGCCGCCATCAACAGCGCAGTGGCCAAGGATCCGAAGGCGATTAGCTTCCCGGTCGACATCCACCGCGACGGCCCCGGTCACATCGCCATCGTCGACCTGCCCTACGGGGTGGAGGCTGCCGAGGTGGTGACCCGCAGGGGCAAGCTCGCCTCGGCGATGCGGCTGCCGCTGGATCAGGTGTGGCCCGAACCGGCACCCGGGCACACCGGCCGCCTCGCCCTATGGGTCGGCTACGAACCCGCCTCGCAGATGAAGCAACCGCCGTGCCCGCTGCTGTCCGACGCGAAGATCGACCTGTTCAAGCCGTTCCCGTTCGCCACCACACCCCGGCTCGACGAAGTCTTCGCCGAGATGATGTACCGCAACTGGCTGTTCGGTGGTCAGCCCGGCTCCGGCAAGACCTTCGCCCTGCGACTGCTGCTGCTAGCCGCGTCGAAGGATCCGCGCTGCGAGATCCGCGGCTACGAACTCAAGGGTGTGGGGGACTTCGCCGTGCTGGAGCCGGTGATGGCCGAGTACGGCAACGGCTTCGACGACGAGACCCTCGCCCGGTGCTTCGCGTTCATCGAGTGGCTCTACGAAGAGGCCCGCCGCCGCTCCAAGCGCATCGAGCACTACGCCCGGCTCGGCAAGGCCCCGGAGAACAAGGTCACCCCCGAGTTGGCGTCGCTGAAGGGCTCCGGCCTGCACGCCTTGGTGGCGTGGTTCGATGAGCTGCAAGAGCTGATGACCAGCAAATACGGCAAGGAAGCCGGGGAACTGCTGGAGAAGGTCATCAAGCTAGGCCGGGCGCTCGGGATCATCATCCTGATCGGCACGCAGATCCCGGACAAGGACAGCCTGCCGACCGGCATCACCCGCAACGTCAACAGCCGCTTCTGCCTGTCGGTGGCGGACCAGACGGCGAACGACATGATCCTCGGCACCTCGGCCTACAAGAACGGCTACCGGGCCACCGTGTTCCGCCCGGTCGACGAGGCCGGCTGGGGCATCCTGCGCGGCTTCGGCCCCGGCGCCACCGCGGTCCGCTCGTTCTACGTGGACACCACCGCCGCCGCGCGGATCGTCGCCCGCGCGGTCGCCTTGCGCACCGCGGCCGGCAACATCCCGACCTTCCCCGCCGAACGTGACGTCGCCCCGCAGCACCACGTGCTGGACGACCTCGCGAGGGTGTGGCCCGGCGACGAGAAGTCCGCGTGGAACGACGCCCTGTGCGGGCTGCTCGCCGAACTACGGCCCGACGTCTACGACGGCTGGGAAGCCTCCCAGCTCACCGCCGCGCTCAAGTCGTATCCCGCGGTCAAGGTGGCCGACGTCGGCCGCCGCGTCGACGGCAAGCCGGTCACCCGGCGCGGCATCCGCCACGCCGACCTCCTCGCCGCGATCGCGGAGCGTGACCGCAAACGCTCCAACGGCTGAGCCGTCGCAGGGCTGCTAGCGCTAGCGACTCGCCCTGCTAGCGCTAGCAGCCCTGCTAGCACCCGATCAAGATCCTGAGCTGGCCGCTAGCGGATAGCAGCTCACAGCCCCGCACACCCAAAATCCGGCTCCGGAGGCTGTCATGGACCCCCACCTCACCCCCGCTATCACCCTCACCGTCGCCGCGCTGGCCGTCACCCTTTGCTACGCCCTCGGGTGCTGGATCTGGCCGTTCAAGGCCTGCCGCAAATGCCATGGGCTCGGCAAGAAGCGCTCCCCGTCCGGGCGCGCGTTCCGGCTCTGCCGCCGCTGCGACGGCACCGGCCGCCGGCTCCGCGCCGGGCGCTGGATCTACAACCAGCTCGCCCGCCGCCGCCGCGACGGCACCCGCTGACCCACCCCGCCGAAAGGACCCCTGCTGTGAGCGTGCTCGACCGCCTCGCCAACCTCATCCACGCTCGCGGCGACGCCGCCGCCGCAGCGCAAGGTCTCACCGTCACGCGCCTGCCCGGCGGTCGCCGCCGCATCGGCCACCCCGACCTGCCCGCGCTGCTCGAAGCGCGTCGCCGCCACGCCCTCACTCACGGCCCGGACCGCGCCGACCGGGCGCTCATGGACCCGGCGACCCGCGCCGCCCTGAACACCACCCGCAACCGCACGGCCCGCCCGGACTTCCCCGACCGGCGCACCCGCCGTGTGGCCTGAGATGACCCGCGCCGCCACCGCGTGCGGGCACTGGATCGGCGCCGAGGCCCGCCTCTGCCTCGCCGCCGACCGGGTGCGCCGCTACCTGATCGGGCCGCGCTGTCCCGCGCACACCCCGGCCGCGCTGGCGGGGCGACCCGAACCGCTCTCCGTCCCCATCGACCACCAGGGAGTCCACCATGCCGCACTCTGGCCCGACGCTGCCCGCCGCGCTCGCGCTGGCCGCCGAGGGCTTCCCCGTGTTCCTGCTCGCCGGCGGCAAGCGTCCCGTCGCCAACTGCCCCGCCTGCCCGAAAGTCTCCGAGGATCCCGGCCACGACCCGCAGGCCTGCACGTGCTTGACCTGTCACGGCTTCTACGCCGCGACCCGCGACCCCGACCGGATCGCCGCCCTCGTGACCGCTGTCCCCGGCGGGATGCTGGCCATCCGCACCGGCCGCATCTGCAACCTGTGCGTGCTCGACATCGACCCGCGCAACGGCGGGACCGTCCTGCCCGACCTCATGCCACCAACCCGGTGTGTGCGCACCGGCTCCGGCGGCTGGCACCTGTACTACGACCATCCCGGTGTCCCCCTGGCCGCGAAGCTGTGCGGCCATGACGGCATCGACATCAAAGCCGACGGCGGGTACGTGGTCGCACCGCCGTCGGTGCACCCGAGCACCGGACAGCCGTACCGGCGGGTAGGGGACCGGCCGATGGTCGAGATGCCTCCGCCGCTGGTCGCGCTTTGCCGGCCAGTCGATCCGCCCGCGGCCCCGGCCGCCACCGTCACCCTCATCAGCCAGGGGCAGGGCATCTCATCCCCGACCGCCCTGCTCGCCGCGCACCTAGACGCCGTAGCCCGCGCCCCGCAAGGCACCCGCCGCACCACCCTGTACGGCGCCGCCCGGGGCGTCGCGCGGATGGTCGCTGCCGGAGCCCTCACCCCGGCCGCCGCCTACGACGCCCTCTACGACGCCGGGGTCCGCGCCCAGCAAATCCATCGCGACATCCACGCCGCCATCGTCGGCGGGTTCCGCGCGGAATCCGTTGCCATACCAGGGATTGCGGCATGAGTACCGGCCGCCACCGGTGGGAGCACCGGGATGCATACAACGCCCACTGCGTGCACTGCGGCACCTGGGCACAGAAGCGGCCCTCGCCGTACGGGCGTCACTGGTTCACCGAGTGGCGACTACCCGACGGCAGCTACTGCGACAACTACCACGGCGAGCGCACACCGCCGTGCGAACCCACGATCGGAGAACCGGCATGACACAACCACACCGGATCATCGAAGGAACCGCCATCCTCGACCGACTACACGCCACCCTCACCAAGTACGTCGTCCTGCCGTCGGCCGAGGCCATCGACGCCGTGGCGTTGTGGGTCGCCGCCACCCACGCGATCGCCGCGTGGGCGCACGCACCCCGCCTGGTCATCCGGGCACCCGAGAAGCGGTGCGGGAAGTCGAGGCTGCTCGACATCGTCGAGGGCACGTGCTGCAACCCACTGATCACCGTCAACGCGTCCACGGCCGCCGTCTACCGCTCGATCGGCAGTGGCGAACCACCCACCCTGTTGGTGGATGAGGCCGACACCATCTTCGGCGGCAAGCAGGCCGAATCCAACGAGGAGTTGCGCGGGCTGCTCAACGCCGGACACCAGCGCAACCGGCCGACCATCCGCTACGACAGCAACACCAAGAAGGTGGAGAAGATCGCCACGTTCGCCATGGCCGCCTTGGCCGGGATCGGGCAGATGCCCGACACGATCGAGGACCGGGCCGTGGTTGTCCGGATGCGCCGCCGCGCACCCGGCGAAACCGTGGCCCCGTACCGGCATCGCCGCGACGGCCCGGCACTGCGCCAGGTCGGCAACAACCTCGGCACCTGGCTGCGCGCCAACCTCGCCGCCCTGGAACGCGCCGAGCCGGACATGCCGCTGGAAGATCGGGCCGCCGACACCTGGGAACCGCTGATCGCCGTCGCCGACCTCGCCGGGGGCGACTGGCCCGACCGGGGCCGCCGCGCCGCCGAGGCACTCACCGCCGAACGCGACGGGCACACCGTCACCTCCGACCGGATCCGGCTGCTCACCGACTGCCGGGCCGCGTTCGGCCCGCACGACGCCATCCCTACCTCCGTACTGATCGACCGGCTCAAAGCCGACCCCGAAGCACTGTGGGCCGAGTACGGGGGGACCGGGCTGACCGCCCGCATCCTCGGCGCGCTGCTGCGCGAGTACGACATCACCTCGGTCAACCTGCGCTTCAGCACCGGACAGGCTAAGGGCTACCGCCGCGCCGACTTCGCCGATGCGTGGCAGCGCTACTGCCCCGAACTGGAGGGGGTTGCCGTCCCAACCGTCCCAAGCGTCCCACCGCAGGTCAGCCCGGGACGGATAGCCGACGTGGTACGGATCCACCCGTCCCACCCCACCCTCGACGAGATGCCCTCGCCCCCGGCCGATGCGGGACGTGGGACGGCATAAGCCGTCCCACCAGAACTTGCCGTCCCGCTTTGACCTGCACTGCGACGGCTGGGACGGATGGGACGGCAACCCCGCCCATAACCGGCCGGCCCCCGGAAGCACCGCTCAGAACGGCCCGCTGAGAGCCACGTAGACAGACCGGCGCCCTCGCCTGTACCCGCCTCGGATCTTGCTTCCACGGCGTTCTCAACGGGCCGTTCTACCGCCTTCTCCGCACTGCCACTTCGCACCCACGTCCCCGAGGCCCGGGACACGCGACGGGGCCTCAGCGGCGCCGTGGGCGCCCTCTACAAGGCCCGCCACGTCGAAGCACGGGGAGAACCGCCATGGCCACCGACGCCACACCACTCGTCCTCACCATCGAACAAGCCGCACAGAGACTCGGCATCGGCCGGACCCTCATGTACGCGCTCGTATCCAGCGGCGAAATCGAGTCTGTCACCATCGGCCGACTCCGCCGCATTCCCGCCCAATGCCTTACCGAATACGTCGATCGGCTGCGGCAGCAAAGCGTGATTTTGCCTGCCGCCGCCTGAACGAAGGGAACCACAATGGCGAAGCGCCGAGCAAACGGCGAGTCGTCCATCTATCCGGGTGCCGACGGTCGTTGGCACGGTCGTGTGACCGTCGGCACCCGAGATGACGGCAAGCCGGACCGTCGTCACGTGACGGGTAAAGACGAGAAGAATGTCAAGTCCAAGGTTCGCGCGATCGAACGCGAACGGGACAGCGGTACGCTGCGCAAGGCAGGCGAGAGTTGGACCGTGGCTAAATGGCTCACGCACTGGCTAGAGAACATTGCAACTCCGAACGTCCGTGAGAACACGGCATCCGGATACCGCGTAGCGGTGCACGTCCACCTGATCCCCGGCATCGGTGCACACAGGCTGGAGAAGCTGGCACCGGAGCACGTCGAGAAGCTCACCCGCCGGATGCAGGAGAGGGGCAGCGCGGCGGCGACGGCACATCAGGCTCTTCGAACGTTGCGAACTGCCCTGAATGAAGCGATGCGCCGGGGACACCTCGTCAAGAACGTCGCGAGCCTCGCCAAGCCACCACGACTCGATGAGGAGGAGGTGGAACCGTACTCCGTCGAGGAGGTTCAGCGCCTTCTCGTCGCGGCGGCTGAAACGCCTCGGAATGGTGCCCGGTGGGCTATCGCGCTCGCACTCGGATTGCGGCAGGGTGAGGCGCTCGGCTTGAAATGGGCCGACGTGGATCTGGACGCCGGTGCGCTCATTGTGCGCCGGTCCCGATTGCGGCCGAGGTGGCGACATGGTTGCAAGGCGCCGTGCGGCCGGAAGATGGGCGGACACTGCCCCGATCGTGAGCCGCTTCGAGACGAGTGCGCCGAGACCAAGTCACGCGCCGGCCGTCGCCGGGTTGGCCTTCCCGATCAGTTGGTGTCACTTCTACGCCAGCACAAGCGCGCGCAGGATTGGGAGCGCATCAGAGCCGCGCAGTTGTGGACCGATGGCGGATGGGTGTTCGCTACACCGACGGGAGGACCGCTGAATCCCCGCACGGACTACACCGAGTGGAAGCGGCTGCTAAAGGCAGCCAAGCTGCGGGACGGTCGCCTGCATGATGCCCGGCACACCGCTGCGACGGTCCTCCTGGTGCTGGAGGTCGCGGAACGCGCCGTCATGGGCATCATGGGCTGGTCCAACTCCGCGATGGCGAAGCGCTACCAGCACCTCACCGATCAGGTTCGCCACGACGTGGCGAAACGCGTCGGTGGACTGCTGTGGCACCCGGCCCCGAAGGAGCAGGACCAGCCGGACGACGGGGCGGCCGGGGCGCTCGGTCCGGGCAACTGAGACCAGAATTGAGACCAAACACAAAAACGCCCGGCGGCTCACTGAGAGTCGCCGGGCGTCTGCCCTGCTAGTGGCGGTGGTGAAGGGATTTGAACCCTTGGAGGGCTTGCACCCTCACACGCTTTCGAGGCGTGCTCCTTAGGCCGCTCGGACACACCACCGCGAAGTAGGTTACTAGACGGCTCGCGCCCGTCGCCGCCGGGTACCCGGAAAGCGCGAAGAGCCAGGTAGCGCCACCTGCCGCGGGGCGGCCTGGCAGGATCTTCAGACATGAGTGTGCACATCGGCGCGCAGCCGGGCGACATCGCCGAGCGGGTTCTCCTTCCGGGAGACCCGATGCGGGCGAAGTGGATCGCCGAGACCTTTCTGAAGGACCCCGTCTGTTACACGCAGGTGCGGGGGATGCTGGGCTTCACCGGCACGTGGCAGGGGGTGCGCGTCTCGGTGCAGGGCTCCGGCATGGGCATGCCGTCCGCCTCGATCTACAGCCACGAGCTGATCAACGAGTACGGCGTCAAGTCGCTGATCCGGATCGGCTCCTGCGGGGCCCTGTTGGACGACCTGAACCTCGGTGACGTGATCGCCGCCATCGGCTCGGCCACCGACTCGAACATGAACCGGGCGCGGTTCGACGGTCTCGTCGACTACGCGCCGGTCGCGGATTTCAGCCTGCTCCGGACCGCCGCCGACGTGGCCGACCGGCGGGAGATCGCGCTGCGGGTGGGTCCGGTACTCGCCGCGGACGCGTTCTACACCGACCGCCCCGACCTCTTCGACACGCTCGCCGACTACGGCGTGCTGGCGGTCGAGATGGAGTCGGCGGCCATCTACACGACCGCGGCCCGGTTCCGGGCCAAGGCGCTGACCATCCTGACCGTCAGCGACCACATCAAGCGCGGCGAGAAGATGGATTCAGCGCAGCGGGAGCAGGGCTTCTCCGACATGGTGCAGATCGGTCTCGACACCATCATCGCCTGAAGAAGTCCTGCATGAGGGCGGCGCACTCGGCCTCCAGAACCCCGGAATAGACCTCGGGGCGGTGGTTGAGGCGCCGGTCCCGCACCACGTCCCACAGGGACCCGGCCGCGCCGGTCTTCGGCTCCCAGGCGCCGAAGACCAGCGTGCCGATCCGGGCCAGCACCAGGGCGCCGGCGCACATCGTGCACGGTTCCAGGGTCACGACGAGCGTGCAGTCCTCCAGCCGCCAACTGCCGGTCAGCAGGGCGGCCCGGCGCAGCGCCAGTATCTCGGCGTGCGCGGTCGGATCGCCGGTCGCCTCCCGCTCGTTCCCGGCCGCGGCCAGCTCGGTGCCGGACCCGTCGAACACCACCGCGCCGACGGGCACGTCCTCCGGAAACGAGGAGGCGACGGAGATGGCCCGCCGCATCCACGTCTCGTGCCGCGGGCGGGGTATCACGCCTCGCGCAGCTCTTCCAGCTCGTCGCCGCAGCCGAGCTTCTGGCAGATCTCCGCGGTCACGTCGGACGGCAGCATGCCCTCGAGCCCGCAGAGCGTCAGCAGCCGATGCGACCCGATGCCAAGGTCGGTCAGCAGCTCCACGTCACCGATCGGATCGGCATCGGGATCGGCGGCCGGCCGCTCTTCCTCATCCTCGTCATCACCACCCCGCGGCGCGGCCAGCTCGTCGATCTCCAGCGCCGGCGTCTCCACATCGGCGAGCAGCAGGGCACCCAGCCGCGACTCGTCGGCGAACGCCGAGTCGGAACCGAACACCCGCAGATCCTCACCCTCGTCGAGGCGCAGAATCACCAGATACTGGTCGTCCGCCTCGACGAACAGCAGCGACAGCTCGGCATCCGGCTCGGCATCCCGGAGCCGGTCCACCACCTCATCGATGTCGGCCAGTCCGGCGAGCTCCAGCTCGGACGCCGTCCAGCCGTTCTTGCCCCGAGCGACGGCGGCAGCGAAAGTCGACACGAATCCCCCCACGGAACTTCAGCTCTCAGCGAGTGACGGTAGCGGCTGCATCGGCTCCCGTGCAGCGCCACGCCCCGAAGGAGACAAAAGGCGGGGCTTTCCGGGTTTCTTCAGTACGGGCACAGCGAAGTCCCGTGACACACCGCACGGCTCCTGCCGTCCCGGCCTGATCACGTCGCCGCCGGCCGGTTCGCGCGGCTGCCGGCCTCGTCGCGTCCGTCGGACCCGCTCCGGCCGGGCGGCATGAGATCGATTTCTATCGCACAATGTGGTTCCGTGAGCGTCGATCCCACCCCTGCCCCTGCCCCTGCTTCTGCCGACACGACCCCCTCCATCACGTGGGCGCACGAACTCGAGGAGACGCCGCCGAGCGTGCTGCGGGCGCGCCGGCGCAAGCGGATCACGGTCATGGCCGGTGCCGCGGTGGTCGCGGTCGCCGCCGTGGCCGGACTCGTCTACTCCGTCACCGATCACCGGCGGGATGTGGTGGTCGCTGAGGGCTTCGCGCCACACGACAAAGTGAAGCCCTGACGTCGCCGCCTAGTTGGGGGCCTCGGAGCTTTGGCATCGCCGCCTGGCCGGGCCCGGAGCTTGGCTTTACCGCCTGGCCGTGGCCCCGCAGCTTTCACTCACCTCCTGGCCGTGGTCCCGAAGCTTCGGCATCGCCCCTCCCTCTGCAGAAGGCTTCGATTTCAATGTCTGGCCGGGCCCGAGGGTCGGCGTCGCCGCCTGATCGACATGCGGCGCTGACCCGACCACGTTCGATGAGGGTGAAAACAGTCGTCGCGCGACCCGATCGGGCAATCACTCTTAGTGGTAGTCCCGATTACGAAGAGGTGCCTGCGGTCGCCCGAACGGGCATGCCGAAATTGGCACTAAGCGAAGATGTAGTTCCGGCTCGAAGGCGAAGCCCGAGCACACTACGCCTCTGATCTTGGTCACGCACTGTGCTGATTTCTCTCGTACGAGCCCGAGTCCTCCCCAGCGCTCCCGTCGTTAACATGATCAAAATGACCTGGCCAGACCGCGGACGCGCATCGTTACCGTCTCGTCGTCTTTCGATCCCTGCGGGACCTGCCACGACTACGCAGAGTGCTAGTGAGGAAGCCGCCCTAATATGTCCCCTCCACGCAAGTGGTGGCGCGAAAAACCACCGGATCGGCCCACGCCCTTCGTCCTGCCGGCGAAAAAGTTTCGCAGATTCGCCTCGCGCAGAAGCGTCGATATCTGTCATAAGGTCGACACGTGAGAGTTGAGCAGCACTGGTGGAATGGTGACGTCCGACTTGCGCGCCGGGACGTCTACGTCCGCACCGACGGGGAGATCTGGGAGGTCGAAGCTCAGATGGGCGGCCCCCAGGGGAAATCCAAGGTGCAGCAGTGTCCGGGAAAGGCCTCCGCGCTGATCCTGGCAGACGCGTGGCGCGGGCCACGCTGGCAGTGGCGTCAGCTCTAGGACGCCAGGAGCCGGGCTGCGCCGCACTCGACCTTTCTTCTCGGCCAGCCGACGAACGGGTCGGACCCTCACGGGTCCGGCCCGTTTCCGTTCCCGCCGGGCGCAGCGGCCCTCAGCGCTCGCCCGACGTCACGGAGGCGCTCGCCGTAGCGCTTGCCCAACGTCCCAGGCGATCGCCGTAGCGCTCGCCCCTATGCCTCAACGGCGTCGCCCTCCGTGTCCGTCGTCGTGGGCGGACATTTCCTCGGCGAGGGCGCTCCCCGTGCCGCCGGAGAAATCCCTCCGTGCCCGCTCTCGTGCCCGAGGCGCTGGGGCCTCGATCCGCTCCGTTGCCTGAGTGGCGGTGGCGTCGACCCTGCTCTCTTGCCCGGACGGTGGTGACCTGGGCCGGGCTCTCGGCTCCACCTCGATGCGACGAATCGCCGCCGAAGCCCTGCTCGGTGCTCCGCGCGTTGTTGCGTAATGCGGATTCCTCTGCGTGATCTGGACGGACGCTTTGTGCGCCATCGAGTAATCGGCCACATCTAACCTGTGAAACCACCCAACCAGGACGAAAGCGATGCCATGCAGGCCACTGTGACCGACCACCGCACCGACGTCGCCGTGCTCCGCCTGAGCGGCGAGCTCGACGCCGACACCGCCCCGAAACTTCACGACCTCCTCGCGGACCTGCTGGAACGACCGGTCCCGCGGATCGTGGTCGACCTGTCCGCCCTCAACTTCTGCGACTCCGTCGGGCTCAGCGCCTTCATCACCGCCAAGCAGGTGATCACCGCACGAGGCGGCTGGCTGAGTTTCGCCGGCGCCAACCACTTCCTCGTGGACCTGCTCGACACCGTCGGCCTGAGCCGGTACTTCGCGATCTTCCCGGAGGTGGACGACGCCATCGCGGCGGCTCAGATATGACAGACGTCGGGTGAGACATGACGAATGCCCGCCGGGCACCGTGAACGTCCGGCGGCGATCACGAACGCCGGGCACCGCCAGCGTCCGGCGGGCACCGTGAGCGTCCGGCGGGCACCGTGAGCGTCCGGCGGGCACCGCGAGCGTCCGGCGGCGATCATGAACGCCGGGCAGCGGTCGCCGTGCAGGCGCCGGATATGACGAACGCCCGGCGGACCGTGTGGTCCGCCGGGCGTCTCCGTGTGGCGGAGGATACGAGATTCGAACTCGTGAGGGTGTGAACCCAACACGCTTTCCAAGTCTGTTGACCATCGTCCGGCACCGACCGATACCGTCTCTGACCTGCCGCTACCTCTCGCTCCGGACGTCGCAGAACGGCTGCGGTCGGCATCGAATGAGACCACAACTGAGACCACAACCGAGACCGCTTGGGCCTGCTACAGCAGCCGGAGCATCGTTGTTCCCGGTACCGAGCGCGTCAGGACGGGCTCGGTACCGGCTCGGAGGTTGGCGGGCAGGAATGCCCCGCACCTGAGCATCGAGCGTGGGTGCCCCAGGAGGTCATCCGAGGGCGACGGAGACGGGTTCGGCGACCTGCTGGACGACGGTGCCGTCTCGTCTAGGCATCGCGCGACGTACCCACCGCACCACGAGGGCGCCTCGACGCTGGCCACCTGCCACTTGCCGTCCTCGTCTCGGATCTCGAACCGCCACGGCTTCGCGTCGCTCTGATGACTCAACGCACCACCGCCGGAGCTCCACCAGACGGCGGTTACGTACAGAGCACCTATCGACATCAGCAAGTGAGCAGAGAGGTCGGCAGAGGAAACGATGCCGCACCTGAAGTTCCCCGGCTACGCGACGTGACGATGGTCGCCCCATCCACGTCCGGATTCGATGAGCGGGCGTAGAGCTTCCCGCGCCTACCGAGCGGGGCGTTCGTAGAGGAACTCCGTGCCGTCCTCGTCGTCCCACTGCTCGCCGACATGGGCGAAGCCGAACCCGGCAATGGTCGCCAGTGAGGCATGGTTCTCGGGACTGATACTGGCCCGCACGGTGACAGCCGACGGCTCGGCGGCGGCCCAGAGTAGCAACGCGGCGACCATCGCCTTGGCGTAGCCGCGCCTGCGGTAGTCCGGGTCCGTGCTGTATCCGATCTCCACCATTCCGTCGTCGTCGGGCGGACCGTGGAAGCCGCCGGCTCCGACCACCACCTCGTCCGGAACTGATACCGCCGCTCGGACGATCCAGTCGGTAGCCCGGGGATCTTTGGCGATCTGGTCGAGGCGCATTCGCCACAGCCACGTGACGTCGTCGGAAAGGAACCAGTCCGACAGTCGAACCCCGGTGACTTCGCGGGCAGCGGTCAAATCGCCGTTGAGCAGGCACTCCAGCGCTTGCGGGGGCAGGGGCACGAAACGCACGGTGGGCGTAGTAGATGGCGGCATCGCGGAGATCGTCACATGGTCGGCGATGAGGCGGCAACGCGGTGTTCGCACCTCGTGATCCAGGCGCCGATCCGCCTCTACCGGTAACCCAGCGTAAGCAGCGGAAGGAGTTCACCGAGCCGTCGGTCGTCATCAGCCCGAGCGTCCAGCTTCCCGGCCTCGGTACGTTTGCCGTACTTGGCTCTGCATCGGAACCCGTACGCCGACAGGAGGCAGCAACTCATTCCGCGACACTGGCACATCAGCCTTTTGAGCGCTTTCCCTCCCGTCCGGGCAACCACGAGCATGGCGGCCCGGTACCAGCACATGACCGACCCGATCCGGGCCGACATCGCCAAGCGGGTCGGCGGCCTCATCTGGAGGCCTGCCGAGCTGCCGCCCGCTGACCCGGCGGGGGAGAAGGAAGGCGGATCGGAGGCCGCCTGACGAGAAACTAGACCGAAACTGAGACCGCTCACGCAGAAGGGCCGATCCCCTCGGGGTCGGCCCTTGCGTTGTGCCTGGTCAAGCTGGCGGAGGATACGAGATTCGAACTCGTGAGGGTGTGAACCCAACACGCTTTCCAAGCGTGCGCCCTAGGCCTCTAGGCGAATCCTCCGTCCGACAGGATACAGACCCGATCCCACCGGTTTCCGCGGGACCACCCGGTGGCCCGCCGACCGCTGCAGGTAGGCTGTCCACCAGCCCCTCGTGCGGCGCGTAACCCGTGAACCTCCCCAGGGCCGGAAGGCAGCAAGGATAAGCGGGCTCTGGCGGGTGCACGGGGGGTCCTTCACTTCTGGGGCACGCCGTTTGTTCTTGTCACACCCTCGACGGAGAATGGCGCGGTCGTCAGGAGGAGGCAGGAGTGGCACTGGCCCTCTACCGCAAGTACCGTCCTCGCACGTTTGCCGAGGTCATCGGACAGGAGCACGTCACCGAGCCGCTGTCGCAGGCGTTGCGCAGCGGGCGGCTGCACCATGCCTATCTCTTCTCCGGCCCGCGCGGCTGCGGCAAGACCTCCAGCGCTCGCATCCTCGCCCGGTCGCTCAACTGTGAGCAGGGTCCCACTCCCGAGCCGTGCGGGGCCTGCGGGTCATGCAGGTCGCTGGCCAACGACGGCGCCGGTTCGATCGACGTCATCGAGATCGACGCGGCCAGTCATGGTGGCGTCGACGATGCACGCGAGCTGCGGGAGAAGGCGTTCTTCGCCCCCGCTAACAGCCGCTACAAGATCTACGTCATCGACGAGGCCCACATGGTGTCGTCGGCGGGCTTCAACGCGCTGCTCAAGCTCGTCGAGGAGCCGCCCGACTACGTCAAGTTCATCTTCGCCACGACCGAGCCGGAGAAGGTGCTCGGCACGATCCGGTCGCGGACCCATCACTACCCGTTCCGGCTGATCCCGCCGGCGGTGCTCCGGCCGTACCTGCAGCAGTTGACCGATGCCGAGGGCATCCACGTCGACCCGACCGTCTTTCCCCTGGTCGTGCGGGCGGGCGGGGGCAGCGCGCGGGACACGCTGTCGGTCCTCGACCAGCTCATCGCCGGGGCCGGCCCCGAGGGCGTCGACTACGCCCGAGCGGTGGCGCTGCTCGGCGTGACCGACGTCGCGCTGATCGACGAGATGTGTGACGCGCTGGCCGCCGGCGACGGCGCGGCGGCCTACCAGACGATCGACCGCGTCGCCGAGGCCGGCCACGACCCCCGGCGGTTCGCGTCCGACCTGCTCGAACGCTTCCGTGATCTGATCGTCCTGCAGCAGGTCCCGGACGCCGTCACCAAGGGCCTGATCGACGGCCCGGCCGACCAGCTCGAGCAGATGGGCGCCCAGGCCACCCGTCTCGGCCCGGCCACCCTCTCCCGGTGCGCCGACATCGTGCACAACGGCCTGGTCGAGATGCGCGGCACGACCGCACCGCGGCTGCTGCTCGAGCTGATCACCGCCCGCATGCTGCTCCCCGGCGCCGACGACTCCAGCGGCGCGCTGCTCCAGCGTCTGGAGCGCATGGAGCGGCGACTCACCCTGACGTCCGACCACGATTCCGTACGCCCGGAGCACCCGTCCCCGCAGGATGCACAGCCGTCGGCCGCCACCACCGCATCATCGGTGTCCGGTGTCGGCCTGTCGGCAGCACGCGCTGCGGCAGCGGCGGCGCGCCGCGGCCAGGCGGGAGGAGCGTCGCCCGCCGCGGGTGCCGTCGCAGGATCCGCTTCCGATCCTGTTGCAACGCCCGCACCGGTGGACGCCACGTCCGCGTCGTCGTCCGGCGTAGCGAACGACACACGCGCCGCCACGGCCGCGGCGGGGCACGTCGACGCCTCTGAGCAATCCGGGCAGGTCGACGGCGATGAGCAAGCTCGGCACGCCGGCAGTGACGGGCAAGGGGGTCGCGACGGCTCGGTGACACCGCCGTCCGTCCCGTCAGCCGCGGCTTCCGCGTCGAGCTTGACGACCGACGCGTCTGTTCCTGCCTCCACGGTGGCGCCCGGCGAGCTTGCCCAAGCCGGAACGCCGGTGCCAGCGGCGCCGGAGCCGCGGCGGCCCGAGCCTGCCGGTTTGATGCCTGACGCCTCCGAGCAGCCGCGGCGGCCCGAGCCGGCCGGTCTGATGCCCGACGCCCCCGAGGAGCCGGGCGTTGCCGCCGCTGTCGTGCCGGGGCAGCTCACCGTGGCATCGATCCGTGAGGTGTGGCCCCAGATCATGGTGGTGGTCGGCCGGAAGAGCAAGAAGATCGCCGCGCTGGTCCAGGGCGCCACGGTTCGCGAGCTCGAGGGCCAGACCGTCGTGCTGACGTTCCGCTTCCCCGCGCACGCCCGGATGGTGGCCGCCGAGCCGCAGCTCATCGCCGACGCGCTCTACGAGGAGCTCGGTGGCCGCTGGCAGATCCGGTGCGACGTGGCCGGCGAGAGCGGACCATCGCAGGGCGGGGGTGGACGGCCCGCTCCCCGGGGCCCGCAGGGCGGTGGCGGACCTGCCTCGCACGGCCCGCAGGATTCGCGCGGCCCGCAGGAATCCGGCTCTCAGCAATCGCGGCCGGCTCTCCAAGACGCTCCGGAGCAGCGGACGCCGGCCCAGGGGCGCAGCGCATCGAGCACCTCCGCCCGCCAGGCCGGGACGGCGCCGCAGGCCTCGGCCGACGAGGAGGACGACGGGGGCTGGCCGGAACCCGTCAAACCCGGAGGGCTCGCGGCCCCAGCCGCCAGCGCGGCCCAAGCCGTAACGGTAAGCCAGGCCGCGACGCTGGCTCAGGCTCCCGCGGCGGGTCAGGCGGTTGGTCAGGCACCCACGGCGGGTCAGGCGGTTGGTCAGGCACCCACGGTGGGTCAGGCGGTCGGTCAGGCACCCACGGTGGGCCAGGCGGTCGGTCAGGCTGCGACGGCGGCTGAGGTCGCGACGGCGGGTCAGGCGGCGACGGTGACTCGAGCCCCTGTGACTGGTCAAGCTGCGTCGACGGCTCAGGTCCCGGGCACGGCCCAGGCGCCAGCCGCGGTCGAAGCCCCGGCCTCAGCCGCGGACGAGGGCGACGGTGACGAGTGGCCGGAGCCCGCCGTTCCCGGTCGCGCGGGCGGGTCTGCGCTCAGCGCGGACAGCGGAGCCGAGGCCGACCGGGTTCGCCCCCACGCGGTGCCGGAGGCGCGGGTGGTTCCGCGCAACGATCCACCCGGGACAGTCGGAGGCTCCAACGGGTCGACTGCGCCGAGCCGGGGGATCGCTGCGGCTCGGGCCGCGGCCGCCCGGGGAGCGGCGCCCGCTGCCGGACGATCCGCTCCGCAGGCTGCCCCGAGCGGAGCCGCAGCCGGTGCGGCCCGCGGTCACGCTTCCGGCGGCACCTCCTGGTCCGACGGCTCTCCGACCGAGGAGGCGCCGTATGACCCCGAGTACGACGGTCCGGTCCCCGACGACAAGGGGACGACCCGTGGTGGCTCCGGGACAAGCCGACGTGGCGACGGAGCGAGCCGCGGGGCCGGCGAGACGGTCCGCGGGGGCACGGGCACCGTCCGCAGCGGTGACGGGGCGGTCCGTGGTGGCAGCGGGACGGGCGTCGGGGCGGTCCGCGGTGGCAGCGGGACGGGTGTCGGGGCCAACGGCACCGTCCGCGGTGGTGACGGGGCGGCGTGGGAGGGGTTCGATCCCGGTGACGAGCCGCTCGACGACGTGATCGACGAGAAGACCGCGCGGCAGAGCAGTGAGCAGCAGGCCGTGCGGCTGCTGCAGGAGGTCTTCGGGGCGGAGAAGATCAGCGAGTCCTGACCCGGCTGCCGCGGTTCGCCGCCGCGCACGGGACAATGGAGCCGACCATTCCCTTGACTGAGGAGTTTCGTATGCGCCCCGGTGGACAGCCGAACATGCAGCAGATCATGAAGCAGGCGCAGAAGATGCAGCAGCAGGTCGCGCAGGCGCAGGCCGAGCTGGCCGAGGCCGAGCTCACCGGCACTGCCGGCGGTGGCCTCGTCAGCGTGGTCGTGACCGGACTCGGCGAGTTCAAGTCCGTGAAGATCGACCCGAAGGCGGTCGACGCCGACGACGTCGAGACGCTCGAGGATCTGGTGCTCGCGGCGATCCACAATGCCGCGGAGGCGCAGCGGGAGCTCACCGAGCAGAAGATGGGCCCGGCCACCGGCGGTCTCGGTGGCCTGACCCTGCCGGGGTTCTGAGCCCGTGTACGAGGGCGCCATCCAGGACCTGATCGACGAGCTCGGCCGGCTCCCGGGCGTCGGCCCGAAGAGCGCCCAGCGGATCGCGTTCCACATCCTCTCCGCGGATCCCGCCGACGTGAACCGGCTGGCCACCTCCCTGCGCAAGGTGAAGGAGCTGGTCCGCTTCTGCACGACCTGCTTCAACGTCGCCGAGTCCGAGCTGTGCCGGGTGTGCCGCGACACGCGCCGTACCAACGAGGTGCTCTGCGTCGTCGAGGAGCCCAAGGACGTCGTGGCGATCGAGCGCACCGGCGAGTTCCGCGGCCGGTATCACGTCCTGGGTGGCGCCATCAATCCGCTCGAGGGCATCGGGCCCGACAACCTGCGCATCCGCGAGCTTCTCGCGCGCCTCGGCACGGGTGAGGTGCGGGAGCTGATCCTGGCCACCGACCCGAACACCGAGGGCGAGGCGACCGCCACCTATCTGGCGCTGATGGTGAAGCCGATGGGGATCGCCGTGACCCGGCTGGCGAGCGGCCTGCCGGTCGGCGGCGATCTGGAGTACGCGGACGAGATCACGCTGGGCCGCGCGTTCGAGGGTCGCCGCGCCGTCTGACCACGACGGTCGAATGCCCATTCATTAATGGCGATATATGAAGGCGATCCTCTAACAGGAAATTGCGCCATCGGCCTAACGGTCGGGTGTCGACCACCCAGGTCACCTCGGGCGTATGACGTGCTTATCCCCCGCGCGGTCCCCTCCAGAGCCTCTTTTCGTCAGTGCAAGGCAACGCGTGCGACTCGCCCGGTATCTTACGCTTCTCGGCCCCGTAGACCGTAAATTTCGGTCTTGGCGGGCACTCAGATAACGGTCACATCACGGGCGAGACACGAACAGCAGTCGCGAGTCGGTGGTGGCCTTGACCACATCCCCGCAGTAGGTGAATGTTCCTAACGATGGCGGCACACACGCCATCCGGTGCCCCCGCTGCCCCGGCCAGACCAGGCCGGTATTCGGGGGACGGCACTCGAGGCTTGCGTAACCGATCGGTTGCTGGAGCGCTACGGGAGTCATCGCCTTGCGGCCTTGGACCTGTGGTGTCGGCAGCCGGGGAAAGGACCGGCGGTTGTATGTCGATCGGCCCAGAGGCGTCGATAACCGATGAGCGTTCGGCGCCCACCGACGACCCCGCCGACGTCCGCGACAGCGGCGAGAAGGCGGTCGCCGGTCGGTCGCTGAAGCAGATCGCCTGGCGGCGGCTCAAGCGCGACAAGGTCGCCATGACCGGCGGCGCCGTCGTGATCGGGCTCGTGATCCTTGCGATCCTCGCGCCCCTGCTCACGCGGTGGTTCGGTCACCCGATCAACGAGTTCCACAATGACCAGATCGATGCCACGCTCGGCACGCCGATCGGCCCGTGGGGCGGCATCAGCAAGGAATTCATCCTCGGTGTGGAGCCGACGTCCGGCCGCGACGTCTTCAGCCGCATCGTCTACGGCGCGCAGACCACTCTGGTCGTGGCGGTGTTCTCCGCGATCGTGTCCACCGCGCTCGGCACCCTGTTCGGTCTCGCCGCCGGCTACCTGGGCGGCTGGGTCGACTCGGTGATCAGCCGGGTCATGGACTTCCTGCTGGCCTTCCCGCAGCTGCTCTTCGCGATCGCCCTGGTCTCCGTCCTCCCCGACGATCTGTTCGGGCTGGACGGGCGCTGGTCGCGGGTGATCGTGCTGATCAGCGTCATCGGGTTCTTCGGCTGGCCGTACATCGGGCGCATCGTCCGCGGGCAGACGCTCTCCCTGCGGGAGCGGGAGTTCGTCGAGGCCTCGAAGAGCCTCGGCGCCCGGTCCGGGCGCATCCTCTTCCGGGAGCTGCTGCCCAATCTGGCCGCGCCGATCCTCGTCTACACCACTCTGATCATCCCCACCAACATCCTGACGGATGCCGCGCTGAGCTTCCTGGGTGTGGGCATTCCGCCGCCGAACCCCTCGTGGGGCGGCATGCTGTCGGAGGCGTTGAGCTACTACACGTCGGATCCGATGTACATGATCATTCCGGGCGTCATGATCTTCGTGACCGTATTGGCCTTCAACCTGTTCGGTGACGGCCTGCGTGACGCTCTCGATCCGAAGGCCCGCTGATCACCGCTTGGTGAGGGCGCGCCCGGTGCACCATCGCATGGTTCACGGAGCCGGTGGTTCCGTTTCGAGGAGGTAGGAGAACAGGTGGTCAGCAAGACAAGGGCGGTGGCGGCCGTTGGAGCCGTCGTCGCGTTGGGGCTCACCGCCGCTTGCGGTGGCAACTCCAACAGCGACAGCAAGAGCGGCGAGGGCAAGAGCGCCTTCAACGCTGCGATCACGTCGGTCGTCAACGCGAGCGAGAAAAAGGGCGGCACGCTCAACCTGTGGAGCTCACAGGACGCCGACTCGTGGGACCCCGTCCGGGGTTACTACGCCTTCGTGTGGAACCTCAACCGCCTCTACACCCGCAAGCTGATGGACTACGCCGCGGCGCCGGGTGAGGCGGGCCTCAAGCTCACGCCCGACCTGGCGGCGGCCGAGCCCGAGATCAGCGCGGACAAGAAGACCTACACCTTCAAGCTGAAGCCGGGCATCAAGTTCGACGACGGCACCCCGATCACGTCCAAGGACGTCAAGTACGGCATCGAGCGCGTCTTCGCGCAGGACGTCGTTCCCGGCGGCCCGTCGTACCTGATCGAGCACCTGGACCAGGGCCAGAAGTACCCCGGCCCCTACAAGGACACCGACCCGAACAAGCTGGGCCTGAAGTCGGTCGAGACGCCGGACGACACGACCATCGTCTTCAAGCTCGCCAAGCCGTTCGGTGACCTGCCGTACCTGCTGGCCATGCCGGGCGCGGGCCCCGTCCCGAAGGCCCGTGACACCGGCGCCAAGTACGGCGAGAAGCCCGCCGCCTCGGGCCCGTACATGATCTCCGAGTACGCCCCGGGCAAGAGCCTCAAGATGGTGCGCAACCCGCACTGGGACGCCAGCACCGACACGATCCGCAAGGCGCTGCCGGACGCGGTCAATTTGACCATCACGACCAACGCCGAGGACCTCGACTCCCGGCTGCTGGCCGGCACCGCCGACCTCGACACCGGCCAGACCGGTGTGCAGGCGAAGGCCCGCGCCGAGATCCTGCAGGACCCGAAGAAGAAGGCCTACTCGGACGCGCCGACCACCGGCTTCATCCGGTACGCGGCCATGTCCACCAAGGTCGAGCCCTTCACCAACATCGAGTGCCGCAAGGCCGTGATCTACGCGGCCGACCCGACCTCGCTGCAGACCGCCCGTGGCGGCCCGGTGGCCGGCGGTGACATCGGCACGAACATGCTGCCGCCGAACATCGCGGGCTCCGACCCGCAGTACGACCCGTACGGTCGTCTGCAGGGCAAGCCGCAGGCCGACAAGGCCAAGCAGGCGCTGGCCGCCTGTGGCAAGCCGGAAGGCTTCAACACGATCATCGCGGTCCGCAACAACCGTCCCGCCGAGATCAAGACCGCCGAGGCGCTCCAGGCCGCGCTGGGCACCGTGGGCATCAAGGCCACGATCGACCAGTACGACGGTGCGCAGGTGGCCTCGGTCACCGGTTCGCCGGACAACGTCCACAAGAAGGGCTACGGCATCATCATCGGTGGCTGGGGTGCCGACTGGCAGACCGGCACCGGTTACATGCAGGCGCTCGTGGACAGCCGTTACATCCAGAAGAACGGCAACTACAACCTGGCCGAGATCAGCGACCCGGCGATCGACAAGATGTTCGACGACGCTGCCCTGCAGACCGACCCGGCCAAGGCCGCGGAGATCTACAAGCAGCTCAACACGAAGGTCATGGAGGGCGCGTACTACCTGCCCTTCGTCTTCGACAAGGCGCTCAACTACCGCAACCCGCGGCTGACGAACGTCTACGTCCACGACGCGTTCGGCATGGTCGACTTCCAGGCCCTCGGCGTCAGCGACGGTAAGTAACAAACCCCGCCCGCATTCAGTAACGGGTAGATCGAAGGGCAGGTGAAGGCCGCCCGCAGTAGGCGGGCGCCGGTTCCGCAAGGAATCGGCGCCCGCTCGCTGTTCGGCCGAATGTCGTGCTGACTTACCTCATCCGGCGGATCGTCAACGCCGTGATCACCCTGCTGGTGGTCACGATGGTGACCTTCGGCATCTTCTTCGCCGTGCCAACGATCACTGGCAGTGATCCGGCGCTGCTCTACATCGGCAAGACCGCCGACGAGGCATCGCTGGAGGGCATCCGGACCAAGCTGGGTCTCGACGACTCGATCCCGGTGCAGTACGGCAAGTTCCTGAAAGGCCTGGTGGCCGGCCGGGACTACGCCAACGGCAACGACGTCACGCACTGCGACGCGCCCTGCCTCGGCTACTCGTTCAAGACCGAGCAGGAGGTGACACCTCTGCTGCTCGGCGACATCCCGGTCACCCTGTCGCTGGCGATCGGCGCGGCGGTCCTGTGGGTCATCGCCGGCGTGGCGACGGGCGTCCTCTCGGCGCTCCGAAGAGGTAGCTTCCTCGACAGGGCGGCGATGACGGGAGCCCTGGCCGGCGTCTCGCTACCCATCTACTTCACCGGCCAGGTGGCGCTGCTGGTCTTCGTCCACCAGCTCGGCTGGCTTCCGGACACGGGCTACACGCCTATCACCGAGGACCCGGCGGCGTGGTTCACCGGCCTGATCCTTCCCTGGGTCACGCTGGCGTTCCTCTTCGCCGCCACCTATGCGCGGCTCACCCGTGCCAACATGCTCGAGACGCTCGGCGAGGACTACATCCGCACCGCGCGCTCGAAGGGTCTGCGCGAGCGTACGGTCATCGGAAAGCACGGGTTGCGCTCCGGCCTGACCCCGCTGGTCACCGTCTTCGGCCTCGACTTCGGTGCTCTGCTCGCCGGCGCCATCCTCACCGAGCAGGTGTTCAACCTGCGCGGCCTCGGATATCAGGCGCTCACGGCGATCCGCCAGAACGACCTGCCGGTGATCCTCGGGGTGACCCTGCTGGCGGCGACCTTCATCGTGATCATCAACCTCATCGTCGACCTGCTCTACAGCGTGATCGACCCGCGCGTACGGCTGAGCTGAGGAGAGAACCATGTCGACACACTCCCTCGCGGGCCTCACGCAGGCGGGCGACCGCAGCACCCGGCCGTTCCTCGAGGTCAAGGACCTCACCGTCCGCTTCGAGACCGACGACGGCCTCGTCCAGGCGGTCAGCTCGTCGTCGTTCGCGGTCGAGCGCGGCAAGACCCTCGGCATCGTCGGCGAGTCCGGCTCGGGCAAGAGCGTGACGTCGCTCGCCGTCCTGGGCCTGCACCGGACCCGCAGCAACGCCAAGGTGTCGGGCCAGATCTGGCTGGACGATCAGGAGCTGGTCACCGCCACCGACGAGCAGGTGCGCCGGCTGCGCGGCGGCAAGATGGCGATGATCTTCCAGGATCCGCTGAGCGCGATGCACCCGTACTACACGGTCGGGGCGCAGATCGTGGAGGCGTACCGGGTGCATCACCCGAAGGCCTCCAAGAAGGAGGCCCGGGAGCGCGCGATCGACATGCTCGCCCGGGTCGGCATCCCGCAGCCCGAGAAGCGCTTCAGCGAGTACGGCCACCAGTTCTCCGGCGGCATGCGCCAGCGCGCGATGATCGCGATGGCGCTGGTCAACGACCCGCAACTGCTGATCGCGGACGAGCCCACCACGGCGCTCGACGTGACCGTGCAGGCGCAGATCCTCGACCTGATCCGGGACCTGCAGGAGGAGTTCGGCTCCGCGGTCATCATGATCACGCACGACCTGGGCGTCGTGGCCGAGCTCGCCGACGACGTCCTGGTCATGTACGGCGGCAAGATCATCGAGCGCGGCCCGGCGGCGGACGTGTTCCACGAGCCGCAGCACCCGTACACCTGGGGTCTGCTGGGCTCGATGCCGCGCCTCGACCGTGAGGTGCGCGACCGGCTCACTCCGGTGAAGGGCACGCCGCCGAGCCTCATCAACCTGCCGTCCGGCTGCGCGTTCCACCCGCGGTGTCCGTACGCGGGCCGCAACGGCGACCGGTCCTTCACCGAGGTGCCGGAGCTGCGCGGGGGCGTGCACGCGGTCGCGTGCCACATGTCGGCCGAACAGCGCCGGACGATCTTCGAGCAGGAAGTCGCTCCGAACCTGTGAGCGCGAGCGGGAGTGAAAAGGGGACGGTCATGATCGACTGCACCGGGGCGAGGAACGAGTGAAGGGCCAGGAGAGCATGACGAACGCGGCTCGGCGCGACGAGAATCTGCTCGAGGTCACCGGCCTGCAGATGCACTTCCCCATCACCAAGGGCCTGTTCAAGCGCAAGGTCGGTGCGGTGCGCGCGGTCGACGGCATCGATCTGTCGGTCAAGGCGGGCGAGACGCTGGGCCTGGTCGGCGAGTCCGGCTGCGGCAAGTCCACCACCGGCCGACTGATGACCCGGATCCTGGAGCCGACCGGCGGCAAGGTCCACTTCGAGGGTCGCGACGTCAGCCACGTGGGCAACAGGGGCCTGCGCCCGCTCCGCCGTGACGTGCAGATGATTTTCCAGGACCCGTACTCGTCGCTGAACCCGCGGCACACGGTCGGCACGATCATCTCGGCGCCGCTGCAGATCCAGAAGATGCCGACGCCGAACGGCCTCAAGCGCGCGGTGCAGGACCTGCTCAAGCTGGTCGGCCTCAACCCGGAGCACTACAACCGCTACCCGCACGAGTTCTCCGGCGGCCAGCGCCAGCGCATCGGCATCGCCCGCGCCCTGGCGCTGCGGCCCAAGCTGATCGTCGCCGACGAGCCGGTGTCCGCGCTGGACGTGTCGATCCAGGCGCAGGTGGTCAACCTCCTCGACGACCTGCAGCGCGAGTTCGACCTGACCTACGTGTTCATCGCGCACGACCTGTCGGTGGTCCGGCACATCTCGGACCGGGTCGCGGTCATGTACCTGGGCAAGGTCGTCGAGATCGCCGACCGCGACCAGCTCTACAAGAACCCGCGCCACCCGTACACGGTCGCGCTGATGTCGGCCGTCCCGGTGCCGGATCCGGCCCGCCGCGACAGCGCTCAGCGCGAGCGCGTGCTGCTGACCGGCGACGTGCCGAGCCCGATCAACCCGCCGTCGGGATGCCGCTTCCGGACCCGCTGCTGGAAGGCCCAGGACATCTGCGCCACGGAGGAGCCGCCGCTGGTGGCGCGCCTCGATGACCCGGCCTCGCACCAGACGGCCTGCCACTTCCCGATCGCGGAGAACGAGACGGTGTCGGGTCGCCGTCCGGCCGGGGCGTCCGCATAAGGATCACGGTCAAGAGCTTGATGTCGTAGCTCGGTGGGTGGTGCTGACCGTCGCTCCCGCCGAGGCCGGGCATGGGGATCCAAGGAGCTGGCGCTCCAGGGCGGATCCCCATGCCCTTCGTTGTGCGTGAGTGGTCACCCTCAACCCCAGACGATCTGCGGCGACGGATAGAAGTTCACGTCTCTGAGCTCCCAGCGGGGGCCGTAGGCGCCGAGGCGGGTGGCGAAGGAGTTCCAGTCGTGGGTGGCCGGCGGCGACCAGCCCAGTTCCGCGATGGCCGGTAGCCGCGGGAACGCCATGAACTCGATGTCGTCCAGGGTGCGGAGAGTCTCCGACCACAACGGGGCTTCAACGCCGAGGATCGCCGGCTCGCCGATCCCGGTCACGCGGGTCGCCGGGTCCCAGTCGTACGCCGTCCGCACCTCGATGTAGCCGGCCCAGGACAGGCCCAGCGGGGTGTGGCGGTCGTACTTCATGTCGAGGTACGCCCGGTCGGCCGGTGACATGACCACCTTCGTGCCCCGGGCCACCGCGGCCGCCACGGTGGGATTGGCCGAGGCGGTGTCCCAGTACTGGGCGATCGCGGTCGCCGAGGCCGGGGACTTCGCGATCTCGTTCCATCCGGACGCGGTCTTGCCGTGCCGAGCCACCAGAGGCAGCACCCGCGCCATGAAGGACAGGTAGTCGGCCTCCGGCGTGGCATGCGCCTCGTCGCCGCCGATGTGCAGGTACGGCCCCGGCGTCATGGCGGCCAGCTCGCGGAGCACGTCGTCGACGAACCGGTACGTCGTCTCCGAGCCGATGCACAGCGAGCTGTACCCGACGGCGGTGTCCGTCCGCGGCGGCGGGGCCACCCCGTCGCAGGCCAGCTCCGGATAGGCCACCTGGGCGGCGTTCACGTGCCCGGGCATGTCGATCTCCGGCACGATGGTCACGAACCGCGCGGCGGCGTACGCGACAAGATCGGTGTATTGGGCCCTGGTGAGGTAGCCGGGGCCGGCGCCGTCGACCCCGGTGCCCGGACCGCCGCTCACGGTCGTCAGCCGGGGCCAGCTCTCGATCTGGATGCGCCACCCCTGGTCATCCGAGAGGTGCAGGTGCAGGTGGTTGACCTTGAACCGGCTGATCTCGTCGACGTAGCTCTTGACCTCGTCGGGGGTGTGAAAGTGCCGGGCGAGATCCAACATCGCCCCGCGGTAGGCGAACCGCGGATGGTCGACGATGCGGCCGCCCGCCACGGCCCACGAGCGCCGAACCGGCGTCGGCGAGTCGATCTGAGCGGGCAGCAGTTGCAGCAGGGTCCGCGTCCCGGCGAAGAGCCCGGCGGGCTGCTCCGCCTGGATGGTGATCGCGGAGGCGCCGACGGTGAGCCGATAGCCCTCGGCTCCGAGCCCCGTGCCGAGCATCAGGGAGATCGACGGTGTGCCCCGGCGTACGGTCGAGACGACCGGCAGTGGATAACCGGTCGCCGGGCGCAGATCCTCGGCCAGCCGCTCACCGACGGCACGGGCCGCGCGGGAGCCCGGCTGCGTCCGGATGACGGTGCGCGGCCCGAGCCGGAAGCTCGTGCCGGAGGCGGGGGTGACCTCCGCCGGGGCGGGAATGACGCTGGTCAGGGCCGGAGTGTCGGGCGGCGTCCCGGCCGATGCCGGCGCGGGCGCCACGACCGCGGGGAGACCCAGTACTGCCACGGCGAGCAGGCGGATGAGCGCGGGTTTGGCCATGCCCGACGCTACATAGGCGAACGTCTATCTGTAAAGGTTGTTACGGATCAACCGTGGGGGCGGTGCAGGATGCCGACCGCGACGGCGTGCACGGCCTCCAGATCCTCCGGGTGCTTCACCGTCGTCCGGGCGCCGGTGACGGTGTACCACTCGTCGGCGTCCTTGTACTGCGCGCGGACCACGACCTGATCCCCGGAAATCTCGGTGCGCAGCGTCAGGTCGCCGGTGATGACGCCGACCTCGTCGGTCATCACCCCGCCCTGACCCGCCACGATGTCCGTGGTCCGGCCGTTCGCCCCGGTCGGCTTCTCCGCAGGTGTCTCAGTCATCGGCACTTCTCCAGCATGTCGGTGAGCGCGGCTTTCTCCTTGTCGGTCACCGTCAATTTCCAGCGGGCCTTGACCGTAATCCAATCGGCGGCGTACTGGCACCAGGCCTCGGTGCGCTCGGGCTTCCAGGTGGACGGGTCCTGGTCGCCCTTGGACCGGTTGGCGGTCGCCGACACCGCGACGAGCTGGGGATCGTCGAGGTCGTTGGCGAACTCCTCCCGCCGGTCGGTGGTCCAGGAGCTCGCCCCCGAACGCCACGCGTTGGCCAGGGGCACCATGTGGTCGATGTCGACCTTCGCCGGGTCGGTGAGCCGGTCGCCGTCGTACACGCTGATCCAGGTACCCGCGACGACGTTGCAGCCCGAGAACTTGACCTTGGTCCCGTCGCGTGTGAGGACCGTGTCCCGGACGTCGCAGTTGTCGCCGGTGCTGCGCCAGTGCGGGAACTTGTCGCGGCGGTATCCGCGCATCGACCCCGCCTCGGCGACGGTCAGGTCGGCCAGCCGGGCGCGGGCGTCGCCGGAGTTCCTCGTGGAGCTGATGCCGCCCGAGTCGGAGCCCGGCTCGGTGACGGTCACCTCGCAGCCGGCGACGGTGAGGGAGGCGAGCAGGGCGGCGCCGAGACGCAGCGCCCAGCGGGGAGCCGGGGAAGGGGGCACGGATCCAGCGTAGGCAGGGTGTGCCCGTTTCGCTCCGTGCGTCATCCCTGCCGGGAACATCCCGCCCGCCGCCGGCTCGCGGCCGGCGGCGGGCGGAAGTACTCAGCGGGCGCGGTTGACGGCGCTGGTCACGGCCTTGATGGATGCGGTGACGATGTTCGCGTCGAGGCCGACGCCCCACACCGTGCGACCGTTGACCTCGCACTCCACATAGGCCGCGGCCTGAGCGTCCTCACCCGAGGTCAGGGCGTGCTCGGCGTAGTCGAGCACCCGCACCTTGATCGCCAGCGGCTCGAGCGCCTGCACGTACGCGTCGATCGGGCCGTTGCCGACGCCGGTGAGCGGGCGGCGGGTGCCGCGGTGCCGGACCTCCGCGTCGATCTCGACCTTGCCGTCCACCGTGGCCGTCGAGTAGCGGTCCAGCTCGATGACGCCGGACGGCTGATGGTCGACCAGGTACTCGGTCGCGAAGATGTCCCACATCTGCTGCGGGCCGACCTCGCCACCCTCGGCGTCGGTGACGTGCTGCACCACGCCGGAGAACTCGATCTGCAGCCGGCGCGGCAGGTCGAGCTTGTGCTCCTCCTTCATGATGTACGCGACGCCGCCCTTGCCGGACTGCGAGTTGACCCGGATGACCGCCTCGTACGTGCGGCCCACGTCCTTCGGGTCGATCGGCAGGTACGGCACTCCCCAGGTGAACTCGTCCACCTCTTTGCCGGCCGCGGTCGCATCCGCCTGCAGTGCGCTCAGGCCCTTGTTGATCGCGTCCTGGTGCGAGCCCGAGAACGCGGTGTAGACCAGGTCGCCCACGTACGGGTGCCGCTCGTGCACAGGTAGTTGGTTGCAGTACTCCACCGCGCGCTTGATCTCGTCGATGTCCGAGAAGTCGATCATCGGGTCGACGCCCTGGGAGAACAGGTTCAGCCCCAGCGTCACCAGGTCGACGTTGCCGGTGCGCTCGCCGTTGCCGAACAGGCATCCCTCGACGCGGTCGGCGCCGGCCAGTACGCCCAGCTCGGCGGCGGCCACGGCCGTACCCCGGTCGTTGTGCGGGTGCAGGCTGAGGACGATGCTGTCGCGGCGGGGCAGGTGGCGGTGCATCCACTCGATGCTGTCCGCGTACACGTTGGGGGAGGCCATCTCGACCGTCGCCGGCAGATTGATGATCAGCGGGCGGTCCGGGGTGGGGTCGATGACGTCGATGACCGCCGAGCAGATCTCCAGCGCGTAGTCCAGCTCGGTGCCGGTGTAGGACTCCGGCGAGTACTCGTAGAAGATCTCGGTGTCGGGAGTGTGGATCTCCGCGTACTTCTGGCAGAGCCGGGCCCCGGTGGTGGCGATGTCGGTGATGCCGTCGCGATCGAGGCCGAAGACGACCCGGCGCTGCAGCGTCGACGTCGAGTTGTAGAAGTGCACGATCGCGCGCTTGGCGCCGCGGATCGACTCGAACGTGCGGTCGATGAGGTGCTCCCGGCACTGGACCAGCACCTGGATCGTCACGTCGTCCGGGATCAGGTCCTGCTCGATGAGCTGACGGACGAAGTCGTAATCGGTCTGGCTGGCGGCCGGGAAGCCCACCTCGATCTCCTTGTAGCCCATGGCGACGAGCAGGCTGAACATGCGTCGCTTGCGCTCGGGGGACATCGGGTCGATGAGGGCCTGGTTGCCGTCGCGCAGGTCCACGGCGCACCACCGCGGCGCGGACTCGGTGCGCCGGGATGGCCACTGACGGTCGGGCAGATCGACGGTGAACTGCTGCTGGTACGGGGTGTAGCGCGCGAACGGCATCCGGCTGGGGCGCTGCCGGGCGATCGGATCGACGGTTACGTCGCTGGACATGCGAGCTCCTACAGGAGGTTGGTCAGTTCACGAGGACCGACCGGCGCGCGTCAACTCCGCGACGAGGTGCCGGCCTCGGTTGGGGCCTCGTCGCGGCAGCGAAGAAGGAGGGCCTGCCACATGTCGAACGTCACCCTACGTGGTCAACTAGGCGGTCGCTAACTGTACGCCCGGATCGTGGGAAACCCGTGCTGGCGCGGGACAGGTCACGCGGACGGGGAGGCCGCGGGCGCGGCTCCTCCCCCGGAGGGATTCGCGCCGGGCGGTGTCACCGGTGGCGTCGTGGGCGGAGGGGAGGCCAGCCCCATCGGGTCGCCGCCGACCACCGGTCCGGGCAGGTCGACGGTGGGCGGCGGCGCGGCCGGCGTGCCCGCGATGGTGACCGTCCCGAAGGTGACCTTGGCCGCCGTCAACAGGCCTTCGTCGGAGTAGCAGTAGATGCCGACATCCACCGGCGCGGAGAGCGAGGCGGAGATCGTGTCGACCGCGTAGCAGTTGCCCGACGAGCCCGGCAGGGGCTGGGCGGCGGTCACCGACAGGGCGGCCTGGCGGTCGGTGAAGACGGGCAGCCACTGCCGGAAGACCCGCTGCACCTTGGGGTCGTACTTCTTCGGCATGCGCTTGCCCCGGTCGGTGACGCGTACGCAGGAGGGCACGACCGGGTTCGTGGCCGACGGGATGGCGCACTGGAACAGGCCGGCGGCGGTCTCGGCGATGGCGACGTCCGCCGTACCCCCGAGCATGCCGTGGGGGATGTCCACCCGCCAGGTGCCGTCCGCGGCGACCGTCGCCATGATCGAGCGGGGCGACTCGCCCGGCGCGGCGAACGTGTAGAGCGCCGCGAAGCGGTGGTCCTGGGCCCGGGCGGCGCGGGCGGCCAGTTCGATACGGGCGTCCGCGACCTCGGGCGCCGGGGCCGGCGACGAGGGGGTCGGCGGCCCGGCGGGCGCCGCGTCGCCGCAGGCGGTGACGCCGGCGGTCAGCAGGACGGCGGCCAGCGCGGACAGCACACGCGAGACGGGGCGGGAGCGCATTGAGACATTCTCGCCTCTCGTCGCCCTACGGTCGTCGTGCCGTCTCCCGGCGTGTCGCGTGGCATGGCGTGTCCCCTGGACACGCGGGCCGTGTCGGCCCCCACAGGGCCGGATGCTGGGATCGCCTGTCAGAGATCGGGACGGGCGCGACTAGTCTGGTCTGCGATTGACTCGACCGACGCCGCCGGCCGGACTGCCGGCGGCGTCGGCACGTGCGGCGTGGAGGGAGTCGACTGCCGTGGGCGTGGTGGTGCAGAAGTACGGCGGTTCGTCCGTGGCCGATGCCGAGCGCATCAAACGGGTGGCGGAGCGGATCGTGGACGCCCGCAAGGCGGGTAACGACGTGGTGGTCGTGGTCTCCGCGATGGGGGACACCACGGACAACCTGCTCGACCTGGCCAACCAGGTCAGCCCGCTGCCGCCCGGCCGCGAGCTCGACATGCTGCTGACCGCCGGCGAGCGCATCTCGATGGCGCTGCTCGCGATGGCGATCCACAACCTCGGGTTCGAGGCCCGGTCGTACACCGGCTCCCAGGCCGGTGTGCTGACCACCGCGGTGCACGGCAAGGCCCGGATCATCGACGTGACGCCCGGCCGGCTGCGCACGGCGCTGGACGAGGGTGCCATCGCGATCGTCGCCGGCTTCCAGGGCGTCTCCCAGGACACCAAGGACATCACCACGCTGGGCCGCGGCGGTTCGGACACCACGGCGGTCGCGCTCGCCGCGGCGCTCGACGCCGACCTCTGCGAGATCTACACGGACGTGGACGGCGTCTTCACCGCCGACCCGCGGATCGTCTCCGACGCCCGCCAGATCGAGAAGATCACCTACGAGGAGATGCTCGAGCTGGCGGCCGGCGGGGCGAAGGTACTGATGTTGCGATGTGTGGAGTACGCGCGCCGGTTCAAGGTGCCGATCCACGTACGCTCGTCGTACTCCAACAAGCAGGGCACTGTCGTCACGGGATCGATGGAGGACCCGAACGTGGAACAAGCGCTGATCACCGGGGTCGCTCACGACCGGAGCGAGGCCAAGATCACGATCGTCGGCGTGCCCGACGAGCCCGGCTCGGCCGGCCGCATCTTCGAGACGGTGGCGGAAGCCGAGATCAACATCGACATGATCGTGCAGAACGTGTCGACCGAGGGCACCGGGCGCACCGACATCTCGTTCACGCTGCCCAAGGCCGACGGCCCCACCGCGATGGCGGCGCTGGACAAGATCAAGGAACAGATCAAGTTCAAGAGCCTGCTCTTCGACGACCACGTGGGCAAGGTGTCGCTGGTCGGCGCCGGCATGCGGTCGCACCCGGGCGTCGCCGCGTCCTTCTTCGCGTGCATCGGCGAGGCCGGCGTCAACATCGAAATGATCTCTACTTCGGAGATCCGCGTCTCGGTGGTCTGCCGCGACAGCGACCTCGACACCGCGGTCCGCGCCGTGCACGACACCTTCGAACTGGGCGGCACCGAGACAGCCGTCGTGTACGCGGGCACCGGACGGTAATCGGCGTATGGGGTCGCCGCCCACGCTTGCGGTTGTCGGAGCCACCGGCTCCGTCGGCACGGTGATGCGCGAACTGCTGAGCTCCCGGCGCAATGTGTGGGGCGAGATCCGCCTGGTGGCCTCGGGCCGTTCGGCCGGCAAGCGGCTACCGTGCCGCGGTGAGCAGCTTCCCGTCCACGAGCTCACCCCCGAGGTGTTCGACGGCGTCGACATCGCGATGTTCGACGTCCCCGACGGGGTCTCGCTCGCCTGGGCGCCGGTCGCCGTCTCCCGCGGCGTCACCGTCGTCGACAACTCGTCGGCGTTCCGGATGGACCCGGACGTGCCCCTGGTCGTCCCGGAGGTCAACCGGGAGGACCTGCAGCACCGCCCGCGCGGCATCGTGTCCAACGCCAACTGCACGACGATGGCCATGATCATGGCGATCGCCCCGCTGCACCGCGAGTACGGCCTGCGCGAGCTGGTCCTGGCGTCGTACCAGGCCGTCTCCGGCGCCGGTCAGATCGGCGTCGACACCCTGCACGACCAGCTCAGCAAGGTGGCCGGCGACCGGGCCCTGGGCTCGCGCCCGGGCAACGTCCGCCAGGCGGTCGGCGACGACCTGGGCCCCTTCCCCGCCCCGCTCGCCCTCAACGTGGTCCCCTGGTCGGGCGACCTGGCCCCGGACGGCTGGTCCTCGGAGGAGCTGAAGCTCCGCAACGAGTCCCGCAAGATCCTCGGCCTACCGGACCTCAAGGTCTCGGCCACCTGCGTCCGCGTACCGGTGGTGACGGGTCACTCGATCGCCGTCCACGCGGTCTTCGGCTCGGAACTCGACGCGGAGGGCGCACGCCAGGTCCTCCGCAACGCCCCCGCCGTGATTCTGGTCGACGACCCGGAAGCGGGCGAGTTCCCCATGCCGATCGACGCGGTCGGCACAGACCCGTCCTGGGTCGGCCGCATCCGCCGAGCCATCGACGACCCCCGAGCGCTCGATCTCTTCATCACCGGCGACAACATGCGCAAGGGCGCGGCGCTGAACACGGTGCAGATCGCGGAACTGCTGGCGGAGGAATTCGCCAGGGGCTAGGGGCCTGTCAGAGGGCGAGCTGCGGACGGGCCGGAATGCCCGCGATCGCCGGTGCCGCCGTGCGCACGGACGCCTGCTGCGGCACGTGGCTGGGAATCAGCATCGACTCCACGGCGGGTGCGATCGAGCGGCGCTCGCTGAGCTGGATCAGCCGGGCCGCGCGCGCCAGCGAACCGGTCTCGCCGTCACGGAAACCCTCGCGATAGCCCTTCTCGTAGCGTTCGCCGCGGCCGAGGGCGCGACCGATGGCAAAGCACGACGAGCCGGCGAGAGCGATCAGGAAGAGAAGCGCGAACGGTGTCACGACAAACCTTTCGAAGGGCCGAGGTTCGATAAACCGCAAAATAGTCGAAACTAGACAAACCTCTACCCACTCATTTGAGCAATTACGCGTACGGGTGAACCCTTGCTGGGGTGCCGCTTCCCGGCCCGCTTTTTGGGGGTCCGCCATCCCGCCTCCTATGTGCGGTGGGCAAGGCCTCTTGTGCGCGGCGGCGTGCTTGGCCTCTTGTGCGCGGCGGGCTTGTGTGCCCCGCGGGTCGGTGCGCATCCCGCGCTGCCTGCTTGCACCTTTGGCAGGCGCCGGATTGCACCCGCGCGGTCGGCTCCGTGCGCGAGGTGGAAGGCTGTGTGCTCGTGACTGAATCTGACCTTGCGCGGCAGGTCCGCGACGTGAGCCGATTGACCGGCGAGTTCGTCCTGCGTTCGGGCCGGACCGCCACCGAATACTTCGACAAGTACCAGTTCGAGTCGGACCCCGTGCTGCTCGACAGGCTGGCCGAGCAGATGGCCGTGCTCATCCCCGAGGGCACCGAGGTGCTGGCCGGCCTGGAGATGGGCGGCATCGCCGTGGTGACGGCGCTGGGCCGGCACGCCAAGCTCCCGTGTGCGTTCGTCCGCAAGCAGGCCAAGGCGTACGGTACGGCGCGGCTGGCCGAGGGCGCCGAGGTCGCGGGCCGGCGGGTTCTGGTCGTGGAAGACGTGGTCACGTCCGGCGGTCAGGTTGTCATCTCGACGAAGGACCTGCGCCGGCTGGGTGCACACGTCGACCACGCGCTCTGCGTGATCGACCGCCAGGAGGGCGGCGCCCAGGCGCTGTCGGCCGAGGGCATCACGCTACGCGCGCTGCTGACGCGCGCAGACCTCGAAGCCGCGGCCTAGTCGCGGGTACGAGCGAGGCGCGGGCGTGCAGGGCGACCCGCGCCTCGGGCTCGTCATGGAGCCCAGGTCGCGTGCCGGCTTGCCGCCGGTCAGGTCGGTGGCACGACGTGGCATCCGTGGTTCGGGTCGGCGGCGAGGGCGATGACCGCATCCAGTTTGTCGCGGGTGCGGACGAGCTCGGCGATCTGGGCGTCGATGCGGTCACGCTCGGCCGCGAGGCGCGACCGCGACTCCGGGGTGCTGACCTTGGCGTCCACGCAGGGCAACAGCTCGGCGATCGTTCTGCTGGAGAGTCCGGCGGAATAGAGCATCTGGATGAGCCGCACCCGCTCGGCCGCGGGTTCCGGGTAGTGCCGCTGCCCGCTGGCGCTGCGAGTGGCGGCGAGCAGTCCCTGCTCCTCGTAGTAGCGCAGCGCCCGTACGCTCACGCCTGCTCTGGTGGCAAGCTCGCCGATCCGCATGAGTGACTCCCGTCGCAAACCTCGCCCCTGACGTCAACGTCAGGTTTTAGCGTAGCCGCCATGCAGATTTCCGGATCCGTCGCCCTCGTCACCGGCGCCAACCGTGGCCTCGGCAAGCAGTTCGTCACCAGCCTCCTCGACCGCGGCGCCGCCAAGGTGTACGCCACCGCCCGCCGTCCCGAACTCATCGACGTCCCCGGCGTACAGGTGCTGCGCCTCGACGTCACCGACCCGGCCTCGATCGCCGCGGCCGTCGCGGCCGCGCCCGACGTCGACCTGCTGATCAACAACGCCGGCATCGCCACGGGCCAGAATCTGATCACCGGCGACCTCGCCGAGATCCGCCGCGAGATGGACACCCACTACTACGGCACGCTGGGCGTGATCCGCGCCTTCGCCCCGCAACTCGCCGGCGGGGCGATCCTCAACGTTCTCTCGGCGCTGTCCTGGTTCTCGTACGACGGAGCGGCCGCCTACGCCGCCGCAAAGGCGGCCGCATGGAGCCTGACCAACAGCGTCCGCCTGGAGCTGGCGCGCCAGAACACCCAGGTGACGGGCCTCCACCTGGGAGCCGCGGACACCGACATGACCGCACGGTACGAAGGCCCCAAGATCTCCCCGGAACAGGTGGTGACCGCGGCCCTGGACGGCCTCGAGGCCGGCCGGCTCGAGGTGCTGGCCGACGACTGGAGCCGGCACGTCAAGGCCTCCCTGGCGGGCGACCCTGCCGAGTTCTACGGATCGACGACCGCGGCCTGAACCCAGGAGCCCTCCTTGTCGGCACCACCACCGACCACCGGGGGCCGGGACGGCATCGAGCCGTCCCGGCCCCCGCCAGGCCGGCGCCTGCCCTCCGTATGCGCTCTGAGCTGTGGTTATGTGGCACGGGGGATACCGATTTCGCGGGGGAAGGGGCGTCGGATACTATTGCTCAGCACGCATCGGGGTGTGGCGCAGCTTGGTAGCGCGCTTCGTTCGGGACGAAGAGGCCGTCGGTTCAAATCCGGCCACCCCGACCAGAGAAACACCAGCCCAGGGCTGGTCCTCCGCACGGGGGACCAGCCCTGAACTGTCTCCCGGTCCGCTCTGGGGAGTGATCTGGGAGTGGATCTTGAATCTCACTCCCCACCCTCCTTCCGGCGTGCATCCAGGAGATGATCCAGGACCGCCACCGGGGAGTGCGACGCCATCCCGAGCCGGGCATCCAAGGCGCCTTCCCACAGGGTTGTCAGGTGTGCGAGGAACTGGCGGCGCATGGCCGGCGTGATGTGCGAGTAACGCGCTTGGACCGAGCCGTCGAAGTGCCCCATCCGACCGTCCTGAAGCACGGGCGGCGGGATGGAACAGCCAGGTGGCGAAGCCTGTCCGTCGCCAGTGCGGCGCAAGCTCACCCAGCGGTTGCCCGCCTCTGACGTAGCCCAGATCAGCGGTCGCCTTCAACACCCGAACGCGGGTGGCCTCAGGCACCGACTCCGGACGATTCAGCACTGCCGAAACAGTTCCGGTCGACGCACCCGCGCTACGCGCCACATCCACCAGCTTCGGTCCAACCGCACGAGCCGCGCCGTTCGCGGGGCGATGACCGCGGAAGACATACGGGCGTCCATGGCAGGAGCACGGCCGAGGCTTGGTGGACGCGAGGTGCCCGGCGACCAAGCGATCAAGCCAGTCCGGAGTATCGACGTTCGGTGGGAGTCATCCTTTGGCGGGCACCGTAGGAACTCACCCGTGTCGAGTTCGTACAGCTGCCACTCGACCCGGATGGTCCCCCGCCGCACGAACTCCTTCTCCAAGCCCACGAGTTCGGCCCAACGCATGCCCGTGAAGCCCTTCAGCACGACAGCGACGAATTCATCATCGCGACCTGACAGCAGCGCAGCACGCTGGGGGAGGGCATCTAAGCTTGCACCGTATTGATCTCCCGTCGCGACGTACCTCGTTGTGCCGTCGGGCGACCCGCGAGCGGTAGCGGATGACGAGCGTGTCTCGCGGGTCAAGACCGGCTCCGTCTGTAGCGCCTCTCATCGTTTCGGTGGATGCCGACGAAGGGCTTCCACCCGGATGAGCGCTTCGCGCTCGGGGCCTTCCTGTTCGTTGCTGTAGATGGGCACGCCGATCAAGCGAATCCACTCCAGGCGGGAGACTTCCTGCGGCGTGACTGTCATGGCCGTTATGCGCATTTTTAGTATGCCGGGCCGTAGCAGTAGTCGGCCTCCGGTATCTCCACCACGTCCTCACCGCGGCCTTGGAGGCGCTGCCAGCCGACGAGGGCAAGCAGCGCACCGTCATCCTCGGCGACCTGGCCGCCGTCGAGGTCGCCCGCAAGCACCCCGAAGAGGCATGCGTTCACGCTCAGGCGGCGCTCGACCAGCTCGGAATCACCTGGTACGCCACAGGTATGGAGCGCATCCGTGAAGTTCGCCAGAGCCTGCAACCGTGGGCCGACACCGAGTATGTCCGCGAGCTCGACGACCGGCTCTACGGCTGGCAGACCACTCTCAGTGCGCTTCGCCGTTGAACGCCGCGATCCGCTCGGGCAGTTCGGCAAGCGACTCGATTCGCATCGTGGCCAATCGGTCTGCCTCCGGGTCGTCCTGCTGGATGGTTGCCCACGGCCCCCGAAGGATCAGAGCCGTTTTGAAGCCTGCCGCGACTGCGGGTCGGATGTCGTTGTCCAGTCGGTCACCGACGTACAAGGTCTCTTCCGGCCTGCACGGCGTTTCCTTCGCCACCGCCTCGAAGAAGCCAACATCCGGCTTCGAGACGCCCCAGTCATCCGACGTAGCGATCATGTCGCTGGGCAGATCCATCGAGCGCAACAGCCCGCCGGCGCGCACTGTCTGGTTGCCCGCGATTCCCACCCAAAGGCCAGCCTTCCGCAGGGCAGTCAACGCTGGGCGCACGTCCGGGTAGAGGTCGTCCTCCCCGAACCACTCCGGCTGACCCGACGCCGCCCGTTTCTCCCGCTCCTCGGTGAGATCGAAACCGGGTCGGAACACCTGGAAGGTCTCGCGGTAGTCCTGGCCGCGTGCGATAACCGCTCCGAAGACCGCGGAGAAGGTGTGGCGAGGTACCCCGAGCCAGTCCGCCCAGGTGCCGTACTCCCTTGCCTCATTCACCAGACACTCACCGACGTCGAACACCACAGCTCGGATCATGGCGCCGAGCTTAACTCGCCAGCCATAGGGCGATTTAGTCAGAGAGAGTTCAGTGTGACGACCGCAGCGGCGTTACCTCGCAAGCCGTGCCCGTACCGTGTCGTACCTCGCCGCGTGCCTCTGTCGACTGCCGGTAGTGCAACCGAATGGACCAGCATCGCCAACGAGGACAGGCCATGACCCTCGCCGAACTCATCCGCCGCGCCCGATGCCTGCTGATCGACTTCGACGGCCCGATCTGCGCAGTGTTCGCCTTCCGGCGCTTTCAGCGAATTCAAAGAAGTCCATATTGGCCAGGGACAGGTTTGCCTCGATGGAGGCGATCTCGCTTGGCACCGTCCGGAAGGGTCGAGAGTCCTCTGTTGCGTTTAGGTTGACGACCAGGATGGGGTAGTCGGGCGGGGACATCGCAGCGGCGTCCGCCACGAACACCACAGGATGTTCGTACTCCTCGGGATACAGCCGAGGGAACCTTGCCGCCAGAGCATCTTCGCCCAGGTCGGCCAGGGTGCGATCCTCCACGTATTCGAGATTCGCCTCGTAGTTCTCCTCATTTGGGAGGCCTGCGAGCCTCACCATCTTCTCCCACGCTGCCGGGTTGGTGAAGTCGGCGCGAATGAAGGGCACCCCGTTGGTGAGCGGAAGACTTCCCATGGTGGAACTCCTCGAGCTTTTCGCGGCTTTGGTTGCGGGAGGTGTGGACGGTGCGCCCGACGTTTCATCCCGACCGCTCCGCCGGGCGCATCCCACGGCACTGAGCGCTGACGAAGCGATCGACGCTATGAGTATCACTCGACGATTCACTGTCGTATTACACCAGCTTGATCCACCAATATCACCCATGTCCGTCCTGATCTGTTTGACGCACTGACATGCCGCTGAGTACGCGTGCCTGTGTCGCGTCGCGCCGTCACGCTACGTGTCGCCAGCTTCCGCCCGCCGCACACTCGTGCCGATGTGAGTGCGTGCCTATCACCGGCAGAGTCATTCGCCCGAGTGGCGACACAGCCGTGCCGCTAACTCCACGGAGTGCGTTACTTCGACGATGCCAGAGTTACTGACACCAACAGCACGCCGTCACGCTGCGCCGGCAGTCGCCTCGACGTCGTTCGTCTTCGGCAGCCGCCAGAGGCCGGTGTACTCGGGCTTCCAGGAGGTGCCGAACTCCGTTGCGCGGATGTACTTCGCCCGCGGCACCTCGTCGTCACGGGGCGGCCAGTCTCGGTACGGCAAGGAGGTGATCCGCCACGCGACGATCAGGAGGACCCAGGGGGCGAGTACCGCGTCCCGGCGGCGGTAGGAAACCTTCGGAGCGAGCCAGACCACGAACGGAACCGCCAGGAGCCAGGCGGCCAGGCCACCAAGGCGGCTGCTGCCCGTGGCGTCCTGCACGGCCAGGCTCAGCGTGCTCTCAGAGCCGACGATCGCGAGGTCGAGCAACCCGGCGAGCAGCACTCGGATAAGGGGCTTCCGCGGCGGCCTGAGCGGGTTAAGCATGATCACCAGCCTAGGAGCTGACAGACCAGTCACGGACCAGCAGCGCGAACCTCGGGCCGCCACGAACGGCGACAGCAGTCAGCCTCGCTGCCAGTCTGACCTGGCCTTTCGTACATCGCACCTCAGCCTTTCAACCTCTGTAGCGGTAGTTTGTCGTCTTCATGGGGGTAAATAGAGGTTCAGGGCATGTCCGTTTCCGACGGCGTTCAGGAGTTTTTGGAGTTCGGCGGGCGGTGGTTTCTTGCTCCACGCTGTCCAGTAGCGGTGCAGTTGCAGCCATGGCGTGAGCCAGGCGCGGACGGCGCGGAGAGCTTTGGGCCAGCTCGGGTGTTCAGCCGTGTGGCCGGCTGTGGTGCCCCCTCTCTCCGGAGTCGTCGGGGACGGGCTCCGCAGGAGTCGTTACGTTGTCGTTTGTGGATGGTGGGTCGAACCAGGTGTTCCAGCAGAACGAGAACGCGCAGTTCACCAGGGTTTGGTGGCGGCGGATCGCGGTGGCAGAGCGGACTTGGAAGTCCGCCCAGCCGAGTTCGTCTTTTACTTGTTTGTAGCTTTGCTCGATCCAATGTCGGATTCCGTAGAGCCGCACGACTTCGGTCAAGTCCGCCGGTTCGTGGGCTGCCTCGGGGATGTCGTGTGGGCCGCCGGGGCGTGCCAGGTTGGTGGCCAGATACCAGGTTGCCTTGTCGGGCAGGGTGGCCGGGTCGGTCGTGGCGATGACCAGGCGGGTATGTCCGTCGGGTCCCCACCAACCGAGCCGGGCGTCGGTGGCCCACCATGTTTCGGTGTGCCCGTCGCGGAACCGGCGCTGGACCGGTTGCCAGCCGCCGGGATGCTCAGGCCCGCCCCACGGCACGGTTCGGGCGGCGTCTTTCGGTGTGTGGGCGTCAGCGCCGTACTGCCAGGTGCCCCGGGACGGCTTGAGAGCCATGACGAAACCAAGGCCGCTCTGGCGCAGTGCGCCGCGCAGGTCGTCGTGCTCGCCGTAGAAGCTGTCCGCCACCACTGCCCGGCAGACCACGCCGGCGGTAAGCGCCTTGTCGATCAGGTCCGCGGCGATCTGCAGCTTGGTCCGGAAACCGGGGTCGGCCTGCTTGCGGGCGAAATGGGAGGCAGGGGTGTAGGCCTCGGCGTGCAACGGATAGTAGACACGTTCGTCGGCCCACACCGTGGTCACGGTAACGATGCCGTTGTCGGTCTTGCCGTAGCGGCCCAGCCACTGCCGCCCGACATGCGCGGTGCGGGTGCCATCCTTGCGGTCGCCGGAATCGTCGATGGCGATCACCCCGCGAGCATGCGGGGCGGTCACCGGAGCGTTCACCAGCAGCTCCAGCCGCCGCCGGTTGACCTCATCCGCGTCCCACGTGGACTGCGACAGGAAGTACTGCAGCCGTTGTACCGCAGCGTGTTGCGCCCCCTCGACCGGCTCCGCGCCGGCCAGGCCCGTCAACGTCTTGTTGCGATCGCGAGGCGCGAGCAGACCAGTCAAATACTCCCGAAACCCCCGCCGCTGAGCCAGCCGGGAGAACAACTCATCGAAACAAGCTGCATAATCCTCTAACGGACCCGCAGCCGGCGGACACACCGCACGAACCACCAGCACCCCACCCGCTCGACCCGACACCAGCCGGTGCAACGCCGCAGAGCGAAGGAAGGTTACGAAGGCGACAAACTACCGGTAGTCGTGACCGCAACCGGCACGTCCGCAACAGCAGCCAATCCAGACGGTCGCGTGCCGACGATCGATCGGCACTGACAGTCGTTCGATGAACCACACGCGATCTGCGGAAGATCATCGGCGACACATAGACTCGTAAAGCAACGTCAGACAACAAAGGCTGGTGATAAGAATCAGCAGGTCGCAGGGGGTTCCTGCGCCGCTCAACCCATGATCACGCCTTTGGGGCCCTAGTCCGCGCCTCCGCAGCGTGCGGCCTGACCGGGGCAGGGGCGTGTTTCTGCCTCCCTCGACGACGCCAGAGATACTTACACCTCGGCGATCCAACGCCCAGCCGTCGCGCCGTGTCAGGCTTGCGCGCATGAAGGACTCCGAGCCGGTCATCGTCCAGCTCTACTGCCGGTTTGAGGTCGCGGTCGAGGACCTGAACGCGGTGCTGAACCATGCCGCGCAAGGACTGCGGGACGCCGAGATCGACTGGTCAAACGAGTCCAACACGCTTGACGAAGCGGTCAAGGAAATGAAGAGCGATCTGGCAGAGTCGGTTGCCAGCCTGGTGGACTTTGATCGCGTGCTGGGCGAATTACCTGGACTAGAAGTCCGACGTGGGCGGTACTGGGCCGAGGCCGGGCCGCCTTCCGAGCGGTTCCAGCCAGGCTTCGGCGTGCCGCAGTAGCCCAGGGCAAGACGACCGCACGATCTCGGCGCGATCCTGAACGGCTTACCCCAGAACCGAGCCCTGAAGTCGCGCGCCAGAAGTGTGTTTCTGCCTTCCTCGACGACGCCAGAGATCCTGCCTCCATCGGCTGGTGCTCATTCCCAGTGGAACAGGTTGGGATGCTTGTGCGCGTCCTCCCGGAGGCGAGCCAGGTCACTCACGTGGAGCGTCACGTAACCGCACTCGATACACGCCAGGGCGCGGACCTCCGTCACGTTACGGGTACCCCAGCCTCGGCGAGTTCGCCGCCAGAGCCAAATGGGCCGTTCTTCGGGCTCGTGGGTTCGCACCCCTGTGGCTACCCGCGCCCCACCGCACGTTGGACAGTCTGCGCCGGGCGTGGAGACTCCGTCATGCCCGCATGTGTATCACTCGCGCTGGAGTGTTTCCGCCTCCCTTGACGACGCTAAGGAACTACCTCCGCTAGATGTCCTCCTCCTGGCAACCATGCAAGTAGGCGCGCCTTCATCTCTGCCCTGCTCGCTTCGCCCGCATCACCACTCCGGTGATCCGCACGCTTCTAGCGGAGAGAAGTTGCACCGCCAAGATCAGGTGCGCTCATCTGGCCGCTGACCGCGCTTCGATTCACGCGTCGTCGGCTGTCGTGAGTACAGCGGCGCTGAGAAGTTCTCTCGCGCCGATGACCTCCACGCCGAGTAGGCGGCCGTCAGAGTCGAAGTCGAGCACGATGTCGCCCTGGCCAGGCCGTTCGACGACGACGTTCTCAGTTGCCGACCCACTAGGGATGTCCTGCTCGATGGCGAGGTATGCCGCGTTCGCCTCGCTGTCGTAGCTCATGCGCATAGGGTATTCGAGCATGCCCCGGGCTGGGCCCGAGGCCGCATTCTCTGCGATAGCTCCGGGGGTGCACTCAACTGCCGCCGAGCATGCGCGCCAGGTGGCGCATCAGGGTCACGCTCCGTGTGCTCGCCTCCCGCTCGTCGACGCGAACTTCTGCCGACGAGCGGGTGCGGTGCATGGCATCTGAACAGCGCCTCGATAGTACGGTTGCGATCATGGGATCGTGAACGAGCGAGAGCACCAACGGCAGCTCGAGCAGATGCATCGCCGCCGGTCGGTGATCGACTTGCCGATGGTCGCGCTGCGCCACCACGCATACCTGAGCCCGCCTCCCACAGACCACTGCTGGCGGCGCCAGCCGCGGGCGGTCGGTATTGGTGTAGATGATCGAGCAGTCGCGTTATGGGATCACCATGCCACCGGTGCTCGCCTGCTGACCCACCATGGGGCAGGCGCTAACGACCATGCCGCAGTGATCCTGAGCGGTGCGCGTCCGGCCGACTTCATGCAGCCGCTCCCTGACGGCCAGGTACTTCTGGTCGACGCCCGCACCCGGGGCACAGCCGAAAGCGCCGAAGTATGGGATGTCGCAGGCACCTGGGTGCTCAGCGGGCACTGTGGTGACGCTGTCGAGCATGTCCTGGCCACACCGAGCGGCGACTTCTGGATCGGCTACTTCGACGAAGCCGCAGCATCCGGTCGAGGCCTCGGCGGGCACGGCCTGGTGCGCTTCGGCCCCGACATGCAGCCTCGGTGGCGTTACCCCTTCAACACCGACCTGCCCTGCATCGACGACTGCGAGGCTCTGAACGTCCATGAAGAAGACGCCTACGCGTCGGTGTATCGCGCCCATCACCTCATCAGCGTCCGCGGTTCGCACGGCGTTGACCACGGCAAGGCACCACAAGGCGGAGCCGCTGCACTGCTCGTGCACGGCGAGCACGCAGTACTGATCGGAGGCTACGGCGCCGACTACGACCTTGCCACGCCCATCAGCATCGACGCTAAGGGCGTCCAGGTGGCCGGTGACCAATCCCGTCTGGTCCTGCCCGATGGCATGGAGATCCGAAACGCGCGCTGGACGTGCCGTGGCCCCGAGCTACACGCCATCATCAACGGCTCGTGGTACCGCGCAAGCCTTAGCGACTTCCACCCCGAAGCCTGAACGGGCGCGGCACCACCATCCGGATCTAGCCGCGATGCGTGCGGCCCGGCCTAATCGAAACGCAAGGTTGGTAGGCGTACGGCCCGGGCCGGCGGCGTGCCGTCGAACGAGGTGATACCAAGGCGACGCCAGAAGTCGACGAAGACCCATACATCGTCGAGGGTGCTGGCGTCGTCGGGGAAGGGTTTGCGGCGACCCCGGAGGCGGCCGAAGAAGCCGGTGTAAGGCGGGATCAAGTAGCGAGCAACAACGCCGGCGTCGACGCCAAACGCCTCCGCAACCACATTCGGCCGGCCGGCCCATTCCTCCCGCAGACGCCGGAGCTCCTGGCGGTCCTGCGCGAAGTACTCCGGGCTGGAGTTGAACCGGTCGAGCTCCACGCCGTCGCGCCACAGCTGGTGGGTCCAGAAGTCGCCGTCATACACGTCGATTGCGCTGGCCAGCGTGCCGAGGTCGGCCGACAGCTTGGGCGACACGATATTCAGATCGGTGAACCAGTTAGGCCAGATCACTACGGTCCAGCCGTTGACCGGCGCCCAAATACTCGCCGTCGTCAGTCGTTCGTCGTCGCCGGCCGTATCGCGCACGCGCCCGTGGCGAGCGGCGGCCGCCTGCACGGCATCGAGGTCGCTCGTGCGTAGCGCCGTCGCCGCCACGAACTCGCCCACGTCCTCAAACGTACCGAGCGATTCCCCCGCTTGTGCCCGAAATGCGCCTCCATGCCAACTTCATACTTTAACCGGGGCCACTGCGGTGCATCCTCATCTGCCGCGGAGCACGGGTACGCTCGTCTCGACGCCGTCACGGACCGTGCGCTGGATCCAGTCAGTCCGACTTGCAGATCAAGACGCCGCAGTGCCACCATCGCGGATCACAGCGGGTGGTCGGGGTGGTCGGCGATGTAGCCGGGTTCTGACCCGCGCGACGGTGCCGACGGTCATGAGGGCGAACGCCGGCCAGATCAGGTGCATCCAGCCGCCGCCGGACAGGAATGCGGCACCGAGCAGGGCGAGGCTGCCACTTTCGGTCAATACCATCCAGCCTGGTGTGCCAAGGGAATCACGAGCCTGTTTGCCACGGAGAACTAGTGTCGTGCCCCGCCACAGGCCAACGACGCCCAGCACCACGGACATCCAGCTCACAAGCGCTGCCAACGCGTCTGGCATGGAGCCCTCCGCTACCTTGCCTGCATCGATCGAGAGACGGTCAGACGATAGCGGGTGATGACCCAGTACCTAATGGCACAGGCATGGAGGCATCTACAGCCATCCGGATCCGCCGATCGTGCGGATCACCGCTGGGTGCGCGGTTGCCCTACCAGCCGGCAGGCGCCGGTCCTGCTGGTCGGCAAGCGACATGTCCGGCGGCGTGGACTCGGTTGGCAAGCCCTGGCGACTGCCGAGTGGGCAGCTATCAGACCGTCTCGCTGTCACGGCCGCCGGGCGGATAAGCTGGTGCGGATGTGTGTATCGGTGGATCAAGCGGAGTTCACCGGGACCATCCTGTACGCCGGCCGGTGCTGGCATCCTGAGCATGGGCTGGTACAGGTCCTCGGCTACCAGAACACTGCTGTCAATCTGGCCGACGGCCCGAACGCCATGCTGCTGCACCTTCCCGCCGCCCGTATGTCCCCGCGGAATTTCATCTCCGTCGGCCACAGCGCCGATGTCCTGATCAGGATGCGCGATGTGGCGGCCCGCGCGCAGCCCGTGGCGCGTAGCGCTGGCATCGCGTGGATGGGCGCCGACTCAGCGGTCGAGGTGTTCGACCACGATATCTACACCGTCGTACTGGCCGGTGACCCGACACAGATCCCAGCCGCGCTGCTGCAGGTGCCGCCACACAAGCGGCCACCGCTCAATCGCGAGCTGTTCGAGTTCTACGCCGATGCGTTCCCGGGCTACACGATCGCGTTGTGCTGTTTCGACAACGCCCAGGCGCAGCGGGCCAAGCCGCTTCTCATGTGGTACCCGCCCGCCGACCCCGACCGGCTCGTACTACCCGCACTGGACTGTCACACCGGCGGCGTTCCCGACCTCGGCTCCCTCGTCAGACCGGATCACTGGGTGCTGCTCGCCAGCGATGCCGCGCCGGAGGGCTGGGGAGCATCGGTCGAATATCCCGCCGGCATCCGGCACAAGCTGCGCCAATTCCTGTCGGACAGGGTCACCGGCGTCGAGTTCTCCCACGACCTGCTACCCAACGGCGACTTCGCCATCGCCCACGACGACCTTCTGCGCGAGGAACTAAGCAAGATCGAACGAATCGTGCCCGGCCACTGACCTCGACCCTTGGACATCCCGGATGCTGCCCCTCGGGCGGCGCACTCACATGCCGCCGACAAGGCGCGTTCCACCGTCGCACATCATGTGGCGGATCCGCGTCGCACATCAGTTGGCAGGTCACACTCCGGAAGATAGGCAACTGCCGAATTGATCTTTTCTGAATCAAGGCGCCGCGCGAGCGCGGCGCGGCCGGACGCACTCGGCCTGCTGGCGGCCTTCGGCCGGCATCGGCCGGCGCGCCGGCCGATCTTGCGACGGTGCCAGCATCAGACGATGCCTCCGGCGGGAGCGCTCGAGCTTCTGGGATGGTGCGCCATCCCGCCCACCGCCGACCCAGCGAAGCCGAGCAGACCTGCTCCAGGGTGCCAAGGTCGTTCGTCCGGTAGGGCGCTCCACCTTGGCACCCTGGAGCAGGCCCGCTCCCCGGTAGGTGGGTCGACGGCGGACGGGATGGCTTGGGGGCTACTCGCGGCTGGGTGGCCAGGGGTGAGGTCGAGTCGCCGACCTTCGACTTTCGGACAGGTGCTGGACGATCTACTACTTGGTGAGTAGCGCAGGCAGGGCCGCAGGGGCTTGCCGGAGGGTGTCGGAGCTGGTGCCGTCTCCGCGGGGGGCCGCCGGGGCCAAAATTCGTTGGCAGCCGTCCAGTTCCACGTAGATGTCAGTCGGCATCAGCAGGGCAAATCGGCTCGCCGGTGTGCTGCACGCCTGCACTGGCCCGGCTGCCTCGACCTGTCGTTTGATGGCTGCCCAGCGTCCGGCGGGCAGCAGATGCCGAGAGACGACCGCACCGCGCGGTTTCTCGCTGCGCTGCTCACCCACCGGGACCCGGTAGATGCACGCGTGAACCGATGCACCGTCATCGGCCAGAACAGCCAGATCTTCGGCCGGCCTCGTGGCGCTGTCCATGCCGGTCACCCACACCATGTCGGCCCACACATCGCTGCATCCGGTCGCAGCAGCCTCGGCCGACTCGATCTCCTGGAGTACGCGGGTGGCGATGCGCGTCCGCCGCGCCTTGTCGATCGCAGTCATGACTTCGTAGCGAGGATGGCCGCATGCGTCGAGGGGAATTCCCGGACGTACCCACCGACCCTCGGCGTCGAGCAGCGCCAGCCACGGCGGGAGAACAAGATTCATGGTGCAGGCCCTGACAGGTGACTCGTCATCGTCGGAGGGCTCGGGCAGTGGCGGCTCGTCGGGCAGATGTAGCGCCGTGAGCAGGGCCGCCACGTCATCGACACGGTCCTCGGCGGCGATCGCGTCGATGCCGCCGTCTGGCCGGTGCTGTGGTCCCAGCCCGCAGATGATGGCGGCCACCGGGTGGAAGTTGCCGGCGAGGCGAGGCATCGTCAACGCGGCGCTGTCGTCGTCCCCGCGTTGGTAGCTAGACGGTTCCTTGCTGCACGATTGCCACCGCGGGTGGACCTGCGGTGCGCCTGGTGACCGCAGGTCCTGCGCGGGCACGGCCGGCGCGAGCGGCTGTGCGGTATTGCCTGTCTGGTCCGCGCAGCCGAAGACGGAAAGGGTGAGTAGCACGGTGGCCGCGAGCGCTGCGCCGCGTCGACCGATCACAGCGACGATCCCGATGGCTGAATCCGCTGTTCGATCATCGTGCGAGGCTAGAACAGCCGGGCCAGCTGCGGGACAGCAGCCGAGCTCGCATACGGTCACAAACGGGCACGGACGAACACCTTCCCCGAGCCGATCAGCTGCCGTTCGGACAGACCGGCCTCCACCGGACGATCTTCTGAGCCTTGGGAGTGATCGGGGAGTGGATCTTGAGAAGCTGGCCCTCACAGTCCTGGTCATCCCGACGTGATCCCACGTCACGACCTGGGCCTTTGGATGGAACACGGGACCCCGGCGGGTCATGATCCTAATTCGGGACGAAGAGGCCGTCGGTTCAAATCCGGCCACCCCGACCAGAGAAACACCAGCTCAGGGCTGGTCCTCCGCACAAGGGGACCGGCCCTGAGTGGTTTTCGGCGCTGTTTTGGAGACAGTTTTGGAGACGATCTAGCTGTTCGGGTGCTCAGTGCGTGTTTGACATAGGTGTCAGTCGTGGGTGTCGGAGCCAGCGCCAGCGGGGTTGTCGGACCGCGGGGTGGCCGGAGTCGAGGCGGTTGAGCGCGCCTGCGATGAATGCCCAGCGGATCAACCCCTCGGAGGTGGCCGGCAGGCGTTCGTAGTCGCGGGCCAGGGGGCGGTGAGCGGTGATCCAGGCCCGGGTGCGCTCGACGCACCACCGCCGCGGGATCATCGCGAAGCCGTCCAGGTGAACCAGCGGTCCGTTGACCTTCAACTGACCTCGGGATCGACTGAGGCCCTGGCCGGGACATGTGCCCCGGCCAGGGCCTCGGCGCGTGGAGCCCCCGCACGACATCGGTCACGCGAACCGCCGGGCGCGACATTCCCGACGCCGCCCGTCGCATCCCTTCTGCAACCCGACCATCCTGCGTCGGCAACCGGTCTCGCATAGCTTGACGTGGCTGACGTCAACGAAGGTGGGATCCGAGTGGGCACCAACGCGGCGGTCCAGACACGGACCGCAGGGAACACCGATGATCGACCGGCTACGATCACCGGCATCGCCGGTGCCGTCGCCGAACTGTCCGCGTCGGCGCCGCATGCCGAGGCGCGACTGGCGGCCGCAGTCCAGGCGCTGGAGATGGCCTCCGTGGCAGAGCTCCGGACCCTCGCCGAGTCGGCCGACCGCACGGAGCGGCTGGCGGCTGAGTTGGGCCGCACCGACCTGGTGATGAGGGCGCGGCTGGTGCGCGCCGAGGCGTTCATGCGGCAGGGCGACCTGACGGCGTCGGGCCGGATCGCGCGCGACGTCAGCGCGTGGGCCGCCGAGCACGACCGCGCCTACGTGCTGGCCCGCAGCCACCTCGTGTTGTCCCGCTTCCGCCGCCACCTCGGCGACCCGTCCGACGCCCTCGGCCACGCCGTCCAGTGCCTGGCACTCACTGGCCACGAGGTGCCCGCCGGCATCCGCGCACGGCACCTGTCGCACCTCGCCGTGACGCTCTGTGAGAGCGGCTCGTTGGACGAGGCCTCGCGCCGGTACCGCGAGGCGTTCACCGTCGCCACCGCCATCGGCGACTTCGAGCTGTCCCTTCGCCTGCTCAACAACCTGGCCTACACGGCGTCCAAGAACAACGACGGCGAGGAGGTCCAGACTCTCGTCGGTGAGATGCGGGCGTTCGCGGCCCGTCACGGCGTGCCGTTGGAAGCCGCGTACCTCGACACGATCGCGCGGATCGAGGTGACGCGTGGCCGGTACGCCGAGGCGGAGGCGACCCTGCGCCCGGTCCTGGATTCCGCGGCCGAGGGACCGCCGGTCGACAGCCACACCCTGGCCGAGTCTCTGCTGACCGTGGCGGAGGCGCAGCGGTTGCGTGGTGACGTCGCGGCTGCCCAGCTCACCTTGGACCGGGCGGTCGTGGTGTGCGAGGAGTACGAGATCGCATCAGCACGGGCGCGGGTACGCGGCGAGCAGGCCCAGCTGTACGCGGCGACCGGTCGATACCGTGAGGCGTACGAGGAGCACCGGCGCTTCCACGCCGAGACCCAGGCGTTGCAGTCCGCCCAGCGCGAGGCGCGCGCCCGCACCCTCCAGGCGGTCTTCGAAACGGACGAGGCGCGCCAGGAAAGCGTACGGTTCCGGGAGATGGCGCAGCGCGACTCGCTTACCGGCCTCTACAACCGCCGCTTCGTCGACGAACACCTGGCGCTGCTGTTGGAGCAGGCGGCCGAACGCGCAACCCCGCTCTCCGCGGCGCTGATCGATCTCGACCACTTCAAGCGCATCAACGACACCCTGTCGCACGCCACCGGCGACGCGGTCCTGAAGCAGGTCGCCGCGTTCCTTGCCGACACGGCCACCGACTCGGCTGTCGCCGCCCGGCTCGGCGGCGAAGAGTTCCTGCTCCTCCTGCCGGACACCGGCATCGACGAGGCAGTGCGCCGCTGTGAGCGGCTGCGGCTGGCGATCGCCGGCCATCCATGGCACCCGGTCACCGGGAACCTGCAGGTCACCGTCAGCGTCGGTGTGACGACTATCGGCGACGGGAACAGTACGCCGTCCGCGCTGCTCGCCCGGGCCGACCACAATCTCTACGCGGCGAAGCGCATGGGGCGCAACCGGGTCGTGGCCGACCCGCTCGGATGACAGAACAGATAGAGCCGGGGACCTCACGACGCCGCGGCGCTCCGGTCACCGCGACCGGCCTGACCCGAACCCGGATGACGCCGCACAGCCGACCGTAGGATCGAGAGCGTAGAGCTCTCCCAGGCGCTGTACACCGCGCGGGCGACCGCCGCCGGGCGTAGCGGCCCGGTGCGCACGGACGACGGCGCCCTCGACCTGGTGCTCCCGCCACCGCGTAAGGCGAACGAAACGTCCAGTTAGAGGGCATCTGATCCCGGGGGCCGGATCTGACCTGTCGTGGTGGGGTTCAGTCGCGCCAGGTTTGTGTGGATTCTCCCGCCGGTCGGCGGGACATTGTGTTAGCCATGGCCCAGAGGATCATGGCGCGTGATCCTTGGGGCGGGGACTCGTAGTCGAGGGCGAGCCGGCGGTGTTGCATCAGCCAGCCGAAGGTTCGCTCGACCACCCAGCGGCGAGGCGACGCGCGGAAGCCTCTCTCCGCCGGGCGGCGGGTGACTCTCTCGACGTCGATGCCATGTCGGGCTCCGCGCCGCCACACGGTGGTCTGGTAGCCGCCATCGACCCAGACCTTGCGGACCGTGGGATGCGAGGCGTGCAATTCTGGACCTGACCCGCTTTGACGGACATCGATCAGGAGCCGGAGGGCTCCGGGAGGATGTCCAGCTCTATGGAGAGCATGGGTAGCAAGCGGGCTCTCAAGTTGGCGATAGATCGTGCCGATAGTGCGTCCATGAAGTCCATTTGATCGACGAAAGTGGTCGGTTCCACCAGGTCGATAACAAGATCCGCCGCCCGGTGCTCAACGGATTTCCAGCGCGGGCGCGGACGCCTGCCGCACCGCCTCCCAGCGGCGTTCCTCGAACAGGAACTCCTCGACGCTGGCCCCATGCGTCTTCAGCCGGCCCGGCGGCACCCATTCCTCCCGGCCCTCGAACCCGTCGCTGGTCAGGCCCGACGACGCCAGGCAGAGGACGTTGGTCCGGGACCCCTGGTGACCTGCTCGCCCTGTTGGACAGCATCGACCAAGGTGACAGCGATCTTGAGCGGGTGGAGCGCTGCACCCGCCGATGGGCAACCACGCGACTGCAACGGGTGGCTATCGAGTCCGCGGTCGTGGCGAGCCGCCTACGCGCCAACCGACGCTCGGATCTGGCCGCCGCTGTGGCCCTATGGGCGACCTTCGGGCCACTTTGTCGTCGCGTCCCAGTGCGCTCCGTCCAGGCGTGCTGCATCGAGGTTCCGAGCGCGGAGGTCGGCACCTCGGAGGTCTGCACCGCGCAGGTCTGCCCCCGTGAGATCGGCCTCCATCAGGCAGGCGCCGGCCATCGACGAGTTGACCAATCGAGCGCCGGCAAGATTCGCGTGCCGGAGGTCCGTGCCCTTGAGGTCGCTGCGGTTCAGCGTGGCGCCCGGCAGCCAGGCGCGGGCGAGATTGGCGTACCGGATCTGCGCTTCCGTGAGGTCTGCGCCGCCGAGCTCAACGCTGCGTAGGTCGGTCCGCGACAGATACAAGCGCCGTGCCTGCAGGGATGGTGGTCGGCGGCCCAACACACTCATCGCCGCCTGGACGTCCGGAGCACGCATGTAGAGCCACGGCAGGGTCATGTCGATATCGGGGTGCATCGGGCAATCCGGTGCGCCGTCATGCCACTGGGCGTGTCGGCGGACGAACCCCGCGACGAGGTACTGGATCGGGGTCCGATCGGCGGGTGAGTTGGCAGCAACCTGTTCCAGCGTGTAGATGGCGCCGATCCGGACGTCGGAGTTGTCGCTGCCAAGGTGCTCGATGGCGCGGGAGAACCGGTCGGTGATCTGTCCGTCCCGGCTGATCTGCACTTGTCGCCATGTGGCTGCCGCGCCGACGATGACCAGGATTCCCGCCAGTCCTTGCAGCAAGCTCGACCGCAACTCGTTCTGGAGCTTGGATTGCGCCTGCTGCAGCTCGATACGTGCCTGTGGGTCCACGACGCCGACCAGGGAGGACGCGGACAGCGGCGGATAGAGAAGGGGCGGAATGATCCACAGGCCGACGACCAACGCTATGGCCACTGCTCCGACGATGGAGGCGAGCCGCAGGCTGGATCGGATCATTGTCCTTCTTCCCGCTTCCCGGCATGCCGAAGACGCCAAGATGCCACACGAGAAGCAGGCCCGCTGTCAGCCGGGCGACAGCGGAAGCTGCCGCCTTGTCGGGTGACACAGGCTCGACGACCTCCCGTCCCCTCAGAGCCGGAGGCCGGCAGGCAACTTGGCGACGTACTAGTGTGCTGCGCCGGAAATTCGCCTGATAAGTCGGTGTAGGGTGGGTTGATGGCACGTACCGGGCGCCCGACTGCACCGCTGGTGTTGACCGATGAGGAACGCGCGACGTTGACCCGGTGGTCGCGTCGGGCGAAGTCTTCGCAGGCCCTCGCTGTGCGATCGAGGATCATCCTGGCGTGCGCCGAAGGTGCCGCGAACACTGATGTAGCAACGGCTCTGGGCGTACACCTGTCCACTGCGGGTAAGTGGCGGCGGCGGTTCCTGGCCGAACGTCTCGACGGTTTGATCGATGAACAACGTCCGGGCCGGCCGCCGTCGATCGCCCTGGACAAGGTCGAAGAAGTCGTCGTCGCCACCCTGGAACAGACACCGCGTAACGCCACTCACTGGTCACGCGCGTCGATGGCGGAGAAGTCCGGGCTGTCGAAGTCGACGATCGGCCGGATCTGGCGCGACTTCGGCCTCAAGCCGCACCGGGCTGAGACGTTCAAACTGTCCACCGACCCGCAGTTCATCGAGAAAGTCGTCGACGTCGTCGGCCTCTACCATCATCCGCCCGAACGAGCCGTGGTGCTGTGCGTGGACGAGAAGTCCCAGATCCAGGCCCTCAACCGCTCCCAGCCGGTCCTGCCGATGATGCCCGGCATGCCCGAACGCCGCACCCACGACTACCACCGCAACGGCATCACCAGCCTGTTCGCCGCGTTCGACACCGCCGACGGCACCGTCATCAGCGAACTGCACCGCCAGCACCGCGCGACCGAGTTCAAACAGTTCCTGATCACCATCGACAAGACCGTCCCGGCCGACCTGGACGTGCACCTGATCTGCGACAACTACGGCACCCACAAAACCCCCGCCATCCGGGCCTGGCTGACGAAACATCCCCGCTTCCACATGCACTTCACCCCGACCGGCTCGTCCTGGATCAACCAGGTCGAACGCTGGTTCGGCTTCCTCGCCGACCAGAAGATCCGCCGCGGCACCCACAACAGCGTCCAGGCCCTGGAAGCCGACATCCGGTCCTGGATCGCCGACTGGAACAGCAATCCGCGACCGTTCATCTGGACCAAGACCGCCGAAGAGATCCTCGAATCACTCGCCCGATTTTGTAGGCGAATTTCCGGCGCAGCACACTAGCCGAGGGCAGTCAAGCCTCACGCCATGGAACCACGGCGAGCTGATCAGGTCGTGCTGCGGTTAGTCGTGCTGCGGTTGGCAGCGTGCGTGACCCCCTCGCCGGACAGCAGTGGCGCCGCGGCGGAGGTGCGACCGGTCAGCAACAGGAGCAGGGCACGGATGGGCCCCCTGATCTCCGCTCCCGACCCGACGGACCACTCCGTGTCGGTGGCCGTCAGTCGCATGCCGCGCAGGCGGCGTTTCGCCCAGAACGGCCAACCCATGGACCAGACCCGGCTGGCCCCGGCGGCCGCAGCGTCGAGCGGCACCGGCAGGTGAATCCCGAGCGGGATGGCGATGTCCTGCCCGTGGACCAGCACGTCGAACAGGACGTTACGGACGTTGGAGACGATGGGCACCTCGCGGGAGGCGGCGTGTGCGCGCAGGTCGGCGACGATCTGCGCGGTCGGCCGCGCGGCGCGGCGCCGGGTGGCCAGGTTGTTCAACCGGTGGAAGCTGCCGCGCGCCCGGACCAGGTCCACGAACAGGGAGCCGGGTGACGGTGGCATCGGCACGGTCGTCAGGTGCGCCGCTACATCGCGGATCCGCCATGCGTCGCACAGGGACGGTGATTCCCACTGTGCCGGGATCAGCCCGTCGAGCAGGTCGCCGATCGCCAGGCGCTGCTGGTGGATGAGGTGCCACGTCTGTTCGGCGTCCATGGCCGCCTGCCTTCCCTCGTCGACCTCCGGGATGTGGTTCGATACTCGTACTATATTAGTCAGATAATCTGACTTAGTCCAGGCTCGCTCAGGCGTACGGATCGGTGATCTCGCGGAGTGCGGTGAGCGCTTCCCGCAGATGGGCGGTCCGGGCGGGACCGAGATGCTCCGCCCACCGAGCCTCGATCTCGGCGACGACACCCGCGCTCGCCCGAACCGCCGCGGCGCCCCGATCGGCGACACGCACCAGCCGCGCACGCCGGTCGCGCGGGTCCGGTGTCCGCTCGACGTAGCCTGCCCGCTCCAGCTGGTCGACCAGAAAACCCACGGTCTGCTTGGTCAACTGCGCCGCCTCGGCCAGTTCGGTCAGCCGCGACCCGTCCGGGTTGATGCGCTGGAACACCCGCGCCTGGGCCAGCGTGACGTCATCGAACCCGGCCGCGGCGAGCGCATCCAGCACCTCCTTCTCCATGGCCCGGTACGGGATGAACATCAGCAACCCGAGGTTCAGCTCGGGTTCCGCAGACGACGGCGTTGCCCGGCCGGACGGCGCCGATTTCCGGGAGGACCCTTTCGTGCGTACGACCACGCCAGCCTTGACCCTTCTACGACCTGATGAAATAGTCAGAACATCGTACCAATCCAGATGCCGGAGGTCACCGTGACATACGCCCACGTCGTCGACGTCCCAGGGCCGATCGACATGTACGACGCGCTGCACGCGGAGATCGTCCGCCGCAGCGGCGGAACCGTGGACGGGCTGCTCGTCCACGTCGGCCGCCCGACCGCCACAGGATTCCAGGTCCTCGAGGTATGGCAGTCGCGGGCGCACTTCGACCGCTACAACGACGAGGTTGTACTACCCACCGTGGCGGACATGTCCGCCGGGCAGCCCGGTCCCGCTCCGCAGCAAGCCATCGAGGAGTTCGCGGTACGGGGACTCGTCCTCGAGGGTGGGAAGGTGGTCATCTGAGCGGTTCGGTGCATCGACGACTGAGGCGGCTGGCGAAGCCGGGTTCCGTTTACCGCCCGGCATGGGGGGTAGCCAGGCAATCTGTGGTGCGGTGCCTGCGGTAGGCGCCGCCGAGACCGGCGTCGAGAACCGGCGTGGATCTTGAGCTCCGAGTCAGGAGTCCTGCAGCGAGTCGCGCACCACCGTCGTCGTCAGCCGGCTGGTGGTACGCCGTTCGAGGGGCGCTTTTGCATGACGTACGTCGAACCTATGACGGTGACGGAGGCGTTCGCTGAGCTCGGCCGCATCCGGCTCGCCGACCCCGACGTCGACACGCTGCTGGTCAAGATCACACAGCTGGCCAAGCGCTCCATCGCCGGCGCGAGCGAGGTCAGCATAACCCTTTTGCAGGGGGACCAGGCTCACACTGCCGCGGTCACCGGTGAGCTCGCCCGCAAGCTCGATGAGAGGCAGTACGAGAGCGGACACGGTCCGTGCCTGGATGCCTCCGTCGGGACCACGATCCTGTCCGTGCCCGACATCGCCAGCGAGGACCGCTGGCCTGACTGGACGGCCACGGCCCGGCAGGCCGGTGTGGGTAGTTCCCTGTCGATCGGCCTGCCGATGCGGGAAGAGGCAGCCTGCGGGCTGAACATCTACGCCACCGAGGCGCACGCCTTCGACGACGACGCGATCACGCTGGCCCAGACGTTCGCCGGGTTCGCCGCCGTCGGCCTCGCCAACGCCCACCCGCACCAGACCCCGGCCACACCGACCGGCCATCCCCGCGCGGCAACGGCGGCGCTGAATTCGGCCGCGTTGGTGGAAAGTATGAAAGAGGCGTTCGTTGCGGTGGATCCGGACGGCGTGGTGGTGGAGTTCAACCGGGCCGCGCACGACCTGCTGGGCTGGCCCGCGGAGGAGGTCCTCGGCCGGCATCTCGCCGACACGGTGCTACCCGACTACGACGGTGAGCCGATCGGGAAAGCGCTGAACCGGCTGTTCGCGGCCGGCGCACGGCCCCGTTCGGTGCCGCGCCGGGTCAGCCTGCGCCACCGTGACGGCCGCCGGCTGCCCGCCCAGATGGTGCTGTCGGTGATCCGCGGCGCCGCCGGAGCGCTGGCCTGCGTGTTCGTCACCGACCTGTCGCAGCAGACCGCGGCCGAGAACGACGCCGAGCGGCAACGCCGATTCCTGGCCACGTTGTTGGACAACCTCGACGTCGGAGTCGTCGCGCTAGGCCCGGACGGCACGCCGCTGGTGGTCAACCGGGCGCTGCGCCGGGTGCACGGTATAGGCGAGGACTGGAGCGCCGCGGAGGTGACCCAAGCAGTCGCCGAGAGCGTTTGCGATCTCGACGGCACGCCGCTGCCGCTGTCGCAAACGCCGCTGCTGCGCGCTCTCCGTGGTGAACACGTGCGGGCCGCCGACGTGCTGGTCAGAATGCCCGGCGTCCCGGACCGGATCTTCGTCTCCCACGCGCAACCCATCACCACCAGCGAGGGGACGCGACTGGGCGCCGTAGCGGCGCTGCACGACGTGACCGCGATCCGCCGCGCGGAAGGATTCCGGGACTGCGAGCAACAGGTCTGGCAGGTCTTGGCCGCTGCGGCCACCGTCGGCGACGCCGCGCCCGCCACGCTGCGCGCCGTGTCCGAGACGTTGGGCTGGCCGCACGGCGAACTGTGGCTCGTCGACCCGCTCACCGACACCCTGCAGATGACCGGGCATTGGAGCACCGCCGAAGGGCAGTGCGGGGACCTGCACCTCGATCCGGTGACCCGAGGCGTCGGCGTCATCGGCACCGTGTGGGCCACCGGCCAGCCGCTGTGGGTGCCGGACATCACCGACACCGCAGACTCGGCCACCGAGCAGTCCCTCGTCCAGGCGCAGACCTGCGCCCACACGCGATTGCACACTTTCCTGGCGGTGCCGATCCGCGACGGCGACGCCGTGCTGGGCGTGCTGGCCTACTACTGCGGCACCCGGGAGCAGGACCAGGACCTGCTCACCGTGCTCCTCAGCGGTGTGGCCGCCCAGTTCGGCATGTTCGTGGCCCTGCGCCGCAGCGCCGACCTGGCCGAGCAACTGCTACGAACCCGTAACGACTTCCTCACCCTGGTCGGCCATGAACTGCGCACCCCGCTGACCTCGATCACCAGCTACGCCACCATGCTCGCCGACGACCCCACCATCGGTGCCGACGAGGCCCGCCACATGCTGCACGTCATCGCCCGCAACGCCGGCAGTCTGCGCACCATCGTCGACGACCTGCTGGACCTGTCCGGCCTGGAAGCCGGACACCTCCAGCTCGCCGTCACCGAGCACGACCTGGTCGACATCGTCGCCTCCGCAGTAGCCGCCGCGGAACCGGCCGCGGCGGCCAACGGCGTACGGCTGCACACCAAACTCCCCAAACGCCTATCCCTGCACGGCGACCCCGCCCGGCTCCGCCAGGCCGTGGACAACCTGTTGTCCAACGCCATCACCTACAGCCCTCACGGCGGCGACGTCCGTATCCGCCTCACCGCACGCCCCGAGATGGCCGAACTGCGCATCACCGATTCCGGCATCGGCATCCCCGCCGGCGAACACCACCATCTCTTCGACCGGTTCTACCGCGCCAGCAACGTCGCCCACCAGGGCTTCCCCGGCGCCGGCCTCGGCCTTGCCCTCGTGCACGCCATCACTGCCCTGCACCGCGGCGACATCAGCTTCGACATCAAACATCACCAGCCCGGCGCGAGCGTGCGGCTGCGGCTGCCGCGCCGCAGCCGCACACCGCAACCCCGACTCCAAGGAAGACAACCGTGACCACGATCCTCGTCGGCGAGAACGTTCCCGACCTCGCTTCTGCACCGCGCCGGGCACCACGTCAACACCGTCGGCAACGCCGACCGGACCTGAGCTGTCACCCGGCCCGCTCTGGGGAGTGATCTGGTCGACGCTCCGGAAGCCCATAGTGGGCGCGGTGGCAGGGAGCCGGGGCGGACCGCCGGCCTCCCGACCTATGGCTTGGAGAGCAGGGCAGGCAGGGCCGCAGGGGCCTGCCGGAGCGTGTCGGAACTGGTGTCGTCGCCGCGGGGGGACGCCGGCGCCAGGATTCGTCGGCAGCCGTCCAGTTCCACGTAGATCTCATCCGGCGTCAGCAGGGCAAAGCGGCTCGCCGGGGTGCTGCACGCCTGCACCGGCCCGGCTGCCTGGACCTGCCGTTTGATGGCCGCCCATCGTCCGGCGGGCAGCAGATCCCGGAAGATGACCTCACCGCGCGGCTTGTCACTGCGCTGCTCACCCGCCGGGACCCGGTAGATGCACACGTGAACCGGGGCACCGTCGCCGGCCAGGTCGGCCAGGTCTTCGGCCGGCCTCGTGGCGCTGTCCGTGCCGGTCACCCAGACCATGGCGGCCCATTCATCGCTGCATCCGGCCGCGGCGGCCTCGGCCGACTCGATCTCCTGGAGCACGCGGGTCTCGTCGGGGCACTCGCGGGTCTCGTCGGGGCACTTACGCATCGTCAGAATGAGATCCATCGTCACGACGTTCTCGAACCCGGAGGCAAGCCCCTCTACCGACCGCTGCCCCTTGTCCAGCAGACGAATCCCGTCGTCTTCGATCCGGAACCCCGCCTGGCGGATCGCCCGTTGCACCAGTGCCCACAGGCGGCCCGAGGAGTTGCTGAAGACGAGACTCAGCTTGGCGTCATCCTTCATACGCCGGGATGGGATGGCGATGGAGGCCGTCCTCATGCTCGGCGAGGCCGAGCATCCGGCCGCGGCCGAGCAACTGCGGCACGTCGTTGCTGACGAAGGGCTCTCTGTCGAGATGCGGTGTGCCGCAGTTTGGGGGCTGGGAAGCGCGGGCCTCCAGCGACCGATTGACGTGTGGCCGCATGTGACCTCCGATGACGACGACATTCGCACACACGCCGTCGCCGCCATCGGCGAAGTGCCCGATGACTTCGCCGCGATCCTTGTGGATGCACTGTCCGACAGGTTGCCCCGCTCCGCGATAGCCGCGTATCTCCTTGCCCACGCACGACGGACAACGGAACTTCTCAAGGCTGTCCGTGAACCAGAAAGTCGGCGATGGGCGCTCGAAGGACTCGGCCGTATCCCCCCGGCCGAAGTGGAGCGAGGTGAACTTCTGGACGCAGACCTGCGGGCGATTCTTGAAGCCATCTGGGCAGCTCGATTCGGACAACCACTGGCATCACCTAGAACGACAGCCCGGCTTCAAGAGCTCCATGCCCAACGCATGAGGATTCCCCCTGAGAGGTACCTCCGAAGCGGCGGGCCGCACAGCTAATAGATGCCGTCAGCGCCCCTCCCCTGGTGAAAGGCCCTACCGAATCGTCCACCCTGTCAAGCCCGCCGGCCGTCGCCATGGGGCGATGATGCGGCGGTCGACGCTTCACGGAAGCTGCCCGCTCACACGGTGCGGACGGCGATCAGCGACTTCGTCATCCCCAGCAGTCGTTCCGAGCGGATCTCGGCGTCGGGGAAGAGATAGCGCATCTCCGCCTTTCCGACGAGCTCGGTGGTGAGCACCTGTTTCATCGCCAGCTCCCAGGACTTGCCGGGGGTATAAGCCAGCGGCCATTTCCGAGCCACGGCGACCCGGGCTGCCACCGGAAGAAACTGCATTCCGGGTGCGACCCAGTGCGGTTCGATCGGGAAATAACGGTACGGGGTCTGTACCCAGTAGCGCGGCGCCAGGGTGCTGACGGCCTCGGCCATCCGCCGGCGCTGTTCGTGACCACCGACATGTTCCAGGACGCTGTTGCTGAAGACCAGGTCATAGCGGCGTGATGCGATGCTGGCGGGCAGTTCGCAAGCGTCGGCATGGTCGGCCTCGGCCCAGTCGGGCAGCTCGGTGGGCAACGGCTCGAGGTTGACCACGTGCACGCGTGCCGGGCGCACGGGAACCTGGGTCCAGCTGCTGACCCGCCCGCCGAGATCGAGGACGGTCATCTGGGCAAGGTCCGGGAAGGTGTCGGACAGCCAGGCAGCGCGCAGCGCACGCCGTTTCGCGCCATAGGAAGTCGGCGAATCGACGAGATGGAACCGGAGTGAGTGGAGGGGCATTCCTGCCATCGTGGTCCTGCCCCGGCAGGGCGGCAAGATGTTCTCGGTATCGATTTAACATCGCGCTCTCCGTCCACGCGCGCAAGATCTACATGCGTCCACGGACGTTGCGCTGGCAGAATGCCGTGAACCCAGTCAATTTCGGACGACCCGCTACCTTTTTTTGCGACCAGATTGACGCTCGTCGTCGGACGCCCACACTCCGGCGGCTAAATGATCTTGAAGTGGGACTGTGTCTCGTTGGTCTCGACGACGAAAAGGGCTGTTCGTCCGAATCAAAGGCGTGCACGGTCGGATGGGGGTCGTTCTTTAGCCGCCGGGCTGATCGCCGCACCGGTAGCGAGGCTGCGCGAGATGGCTGGCGACGCCTGGGGCGTGTGGCTGGCCACCGTCACCATCGTGCTCGTGTTCGCTGGGACCATTGTCGGGCTCATGCTGCTGTTCTGGAGCGCCGAGCGGGCGGAGTCAGCCTTCGAGGCAACGATTACCGTGATGGTTCTGATAACGCTTGTTCGAGTCGTTGGAGCCGTTGCAGGACGGCGTGAGAACGACCCGCCGAATTAGTGATGTGTCAACGCCGGAGGCCGCTTCCCGCCGCCCGTCGCCGTCCTGAAGAACGGCGGGAACGCCAAGCTCCTGCATCTGCGTCCTCGTGACTGCGCCACCCGCCTGGAGAACATCGCCCGCTTCCTCGACTTCATCGGCGAAAGCATCATCCGCGCAGCAGAACAGGCCCGCGAGCTCCTCCGCACCAAGCCCGGAACAACCAGCGCGTTCTAGCGGTGGCATCGAAGGTGGTGGAGCCAGGCGATCATCGATCTCGGCGCGCGGGCCCGGCGATGGTCGGCATCTAAACATGGAACTTCGGCGAAGTCCACCTGAGTGCTCCGGACCGGGGGGAGGCGATCGTCTCATCCACATTTCTTGCTCGGCGCTGCTCGCGGCCGATACGGTCCCGTTTCGATTCGCGGCTCCGATGGCATCGACAGCCCGGGCCACCAGTCCTTTCGCTACGGGGGAACGCTTTCATGAATTTTTCGACCTTGGGGTCGGCTCGTCGCCTGATGGCCGCAGGCGTGACCGCGGTGTCTCTGACTTTGGGCGTGCCCACGGTGGCGCAGGCCGCGCCGATGGCGGGTGTGCTGGCCGCGGACGTGGCGGACCAGGGTCCGGCCAGCTACGAGCAGAAGCTGAAGGTGGCCGTGAAGTTCGGCCGCGGTGACGACGCCGCCCTGATCGAGCGGACCGACCGCGACTTTGTCATCGGGCTCTGGAAGCTCATCAAGGACGATCCGGACCACCTCGAAGTGAGCGCCGCCGCCGAGCTGGCGTACGGCACCTTGTCCGCGCCGGAAGGCTCGGACGCCACCGCAGCGGCCTGCCGGGAGTTCATCGTCACCGGCGTGTTCGCGGCGTTCGAACGGGACCTCGCCCGCGAGAAGGCCGAGGCCGACGCCAAGCGGCAGAGCGACCTCGCGCGTGCCGCCGCCGCGGCCAGCATCCACGTCGTCGCCGACGCGGCCATGCTCAACGGCGACGACAGGGCCTTCGCCCAGCTGATCTGGAAGCGTGTCGAGAACGACACCGACTGGCCCAAGGTCAAGGAGGCGGCCGCCGCCGCGCTCGCGGGCACCGCCGAGCAGCAGCGTACGTTCATCGCCTCCGGCCTGGCCGCCGCCGCCAAGCAGGACATCGCCGATATCATCGCCAAGGACCAGGAGAAGTCCGAAGCCGAGAAGGCCGCGGCGCTGGCACGCGCCGCGAAGGAGTCCGCCGCACACAAGATCGGGCTGGAGCCCACACCTCAGCTCCTCAACCTGCCGGACCGGGACTTCGTCACCGAGGTGTGGAACCACGCCGCCGGCGGCAGCGAGGTCCAGGCCGCCGCCATCGCCGCGGCACGGAGCAACGACCCGGCCGTGTGGAAGTCCTTCATCGAGGTGGGCATTCACCAGGCCAAGGACCGCGACACCCAGAGGGCCTTCGAGGCGGCGGCGGCCGAGGACCGCCGCCAGGTCGAGGAGATCCTGGTCCGGGCAGAGAAGATCCGGCACCGCAAGCTCGCCGCCGCGGCCCGCGCGGCGCTGGCCGGCACCCGGGATGACGTGAGCTGGTTCCGGCGTACCGGGCAGTTCGAGGTCGGGCCAGACGCGCTGACCGAGGACGCCCGCGCGGACATCCCCGTGGTCTACGGGTACGCCACCGGCGCCATCGCGCCGCTCACGTTCACGACCGGGCCGACGGGTGCATTCACGTCGAGCAAGGGCACCAAGACGGCCGACGGCGCCTACAACATCAGCAAGATCAAGACGTTCCGGGGCGACTTCAACGGCGACAAGATCGTCGACCAGGCGGTGCTCAACGGCGCGGCCGACGGGTCGATGTCGCTGGACACCTTCCTCGCCAAGCCCGACGGCACCTACCAGGCCGGCCTGCGTTCGTGGCAGCACAAGACGTTCGGCGCGTACGACAGGATGCGGCTGACCAGCGGCGACTTCAACAAGGACGGGCGTACCGACATCGCCGGGTTCCTCAGTTACCCCGACTACTCCATCGGCCTGCACACCTGGCTCGCGCGCGAGGACGGTGGCTTCGGCAACCCGACGCGGAGCTGGTTCGCCCCGGCGCAGCCGTACTGGGGCGAGGTCGGCCGGATGAAGATCTTCAGCGGCGACTTCAACAACGACGGCCGTACCGACATCGGGTCGTTCTACGGGCACGCCGACCACAGCGTCGCGATCTACACCTGGACCGCCAACACCAGCGGCGGCTTCGGAAACCCGACCCGGGCCTGGCATGCGCCGTCGACCCCGTACTGGGGCGACGTCAAGCGGTTGACCATCACCGCGGGTGACTTCAACGGCGACGGCCTCGGCGACGCTGCCGGGCTCTACGGGTACGCCGACGGCAAGCTGGCCATGTTCACGTTCACCGCCAAGCTCGGCGGCGGCTTCAACAACGCGCTCGTCTCCTGGAAGTCGACGACCGCGGCATTCGGCTCCTGGGATCGCACCCGCCTCACCGCCGGCGACTTCAACGGCGACGGCCGTGACGACGTCGCATTCCTCCACGGATACGACAACGGTACGGTCGCCCTGCACAGCCTGACCGCCGACACCACGGGCGCGTTCGCCGCCCCGGTCAAGGCGTACAGTTCCGCCACGTTCGGCTCGTACGGCAGCATCAACCTGGCCGACGACCAGACCTGAGCCAGGAAGCGCATCGCCGGCGCGCCGCCGCGCTCCGCGCGCGACAGCGCAGGCAGGACCGGGGCAGCGTCGCCGGTCGCCGGCCGATGTAGCCGATCGGAATGTAGAGAACGCCGGTGGTGGTACGCCGAACACGGTGTGCCACCACCGGCGTTTTGCCGCCGCCATCGGGGGTGGCTACCCTGGGGGTGATGCCGCATCGCGGACATCCCGGACGAGTGCGTGTCGTACCCGGCCTGACAAGACGACCGCCCCAGGGGTGAGTTCGTCATGGCATGGATCGTCCTGATCATCTCCGGCCTGCTCGAGACCGTCTGGGCCGTCGCCCTCGCCAAGAGCCAGTCCTTCAGCCGCATCGTGCCGAGCGTCGTGTTCGCCGTGGCGCTGGTGCTGAGCATGGCGGGGCTCGGCTACGCGCTGCGCAGCGTCCCGATCGGCACCGGCTATGCGGTCTGGGTGGGGATCGGAGCCGTGGGCACGGCGCTGGTCGGCATGGTCGCCCTCGGTGAGTCCACCAGTCTGCCCCGGCTCCTCTGCCTGCTCCTCGTCATCAGCGGCGTCGTCGGCCTCAAGTTCTTCCACTGACGGGCTCATGCCGCCGGTCCAGCGAGAGCGAAGCGTGAGGCTCAGGGCGAGTCGGTGTCGCGGGTTCGGGCAAGGGTGAGGCGTGAGGCTCAAAGCGGGCCGGTGCCGCCGGTTCAGCCAGGGTGAAGACCGAGGTGGGGACGCTCGGGAGAAGTTTCGGGCGACCGACAACAGCGCAGAGGCGGCGGGACGAGCATCTGTCGCCGGCTCAGCGGGGGATCAGCGTCAGGATGGAGGCCTCCGGGCGGCATGCGAAGCGGATCGGGGCCGTCGGGTGGGTGCCGAGGCCTGCCGATACGTGCAGCCACGCCTCGGAGCCCGGCCAGCGGTGCAGGCCCTTGGCCATCGCCTGCGGCAGGTCGCAGTTGGTGGTCAGTGCGCCGTAGCCCGGGACGCAGACCTGGCCGCCGTGCGTGTGGCCGGCCAGCAGGAGAGAGAAGCCGTCCGCCGCCATCGCGTCCAGGACGCGGGAGGCCGGGGTGTGGGTGACGCCGATGTGCAGGTCGGCGCCGGGGGAGGCTTCGCCCGCCACCGAGGGGTAGTCGTCGCGGTCCACGTGGGGGTCGTCGACGCCGACGAACTCGATCGACCGGCCGCCGGCCTTGAGCACCGTACGGGCGTTGTTGAGGTCTGCCCAGCCCGCCTCGCACAGGGCCTGGCGCAGGGTTTCCGTCGGCAGGTCGACGCCCTGGACGTACTCGCGCTCGGGCAGCAGGTATTGCAGCGGGTTCTTCCAGACCGGGCCGCGATAGTCGTTGGAGCCGAACACGAAGGCTCCCGGGAGACCCAGCAGTGGCTCGAGGGCGCGCAGGACGCCGGGCACCGAGTCGGGGGAGGACATGTTGTCGCCGGTGACGACCACGAGGTCGGGGTCGGTGCCGGCGAGGGCGGCGACCCAGGCCTGCTTGCGGTGCTGGGACGGCATCATGTGCAGGTCCGACAGGTGCAGGATGCGCAGGGGCTCCGCGTCCGGTTCGAGCACCGGGACGCTGAAGCGGCGCAGTGTGAAGAGGTTGCGCTCGACCAGGGAGGCATAGGCGAAGGTGGCGCCGCCGACGGCGGCGATCGCGGCGGCCAGGGCGATAAAGGGGCGCTTGCGCATGACGGTCAGAGTAGTTTGACCGTCCATGGGAACGCTGAAGGACCGCCTGAACGATGACCTGCGTGCCGCGATGAAGGGCCGCGACGAGCTGACCACCTCGACGCTGCGGATGGCGCTCTCGGCGGTGCGCAACGCCGAGGTCTCCGGTGACGCCGCGCGGGAGCTCTCCGACGACGAGGTGCTCACGGTGCTGACCAAGGAGGCGAAGAAGCGCCGTGAGGCCGCGACGGCCTTCGAGGACGCCGGGCGTGCCGAGCAGGCCGCGCGGGAGAACGCCGAGGGCGGCATTCTCGACCGGTACCTGCCGGTCCAGCTCTCCGACGAGGAGATCGTCGAGCTGGTCGCGGAGGCGCTGCGCGCCGGTGGCTTCAGCGGGAAGGGGCAGATGGGTCCGGCCATGAAGGCCGCCCAGGCGGCGGTGGCCGGCCGGGCGGAGGGTGGCCGCGTCGCCGCGGAGGTACGCAAGCAGCTCGGCTGAAGTCCGCCCGGCGATCGGAAACGGGCGGGCCATCGAAGGGTGACTCGCCCGTTTCCCGTGAAACCGTGCGCTAGCGGCGTCCGGGTCGCCGGCGGTTGCCGCCGTCGTCCTCTTCCGGGTCGTCGGGCTTGCCGTCGCGGCCCTTGCTGACCTCGATGCTCACGAAGCCGCCCTTGATGGTGCGGCCGCTCGGGTTGGTGCCGGCCGCGGTGCCCTTCGGACAGTTGGACTCGACCTCGGCGCCGACGGTGGCGCTGAAGCCGGCGCCTTCCAGGCGGGCCCGGGCGCCGTCAAGGGTCGCGCAGGTCACCTCCGGGATCAGGCGCTGGTCGCCGAAGGCCATCTTCTTGCTGTCCGGCTTCTTGAAGTCGACCTTGGGCGTGCCGTCCAGGTAGTCCGCCATCGTGCGATAGACGGCGGGATTGACGATGTTGTGTGACATGTAATCCCGGTGGTTCTGATAGTCCGGGTTCACCAGATAGCCGGCGACGGTCAATGAGCTGCTGCCGACGATGAGCGACGCCGTCTTGAAGCCGTCGGTGGTGCCGGTCTTGCCGTAGATCGGATGCCGGATCGTGTTGTAGGCCTGGGCCTCGGTGGAGCCGCTGCAGTTCCCCAACTGGGCCCGGTCGCCGACCGGACAGCGGGCGGCGTCGAGGGCCGCGCGGGCCACGTCGGGACTGGTGGCCCGGACGCAGTGCGGCTTGCCAACGTCGATCTTGTCGCCATCCTGGGACGTGATCTGTTCGACCGGTGTCGGGGTGCAGTACATGCCGTCGCCGGCCAGGGTTGCGTACGCGTTGGCCATCTCCAGCGGGGTGGTGGAGTTCACGCCGAGCGTGAAGGCACCCCACTGGTGTGCCGCCTCCTCGGTGGAGGAGAGGTCGATGTCCGTCTGCGTGCGGAACTGGATGCCGAAGCGCTTGGCGACGTCGACGACCTTCTCGGCGCCGACGCGCTCCTGCAGCGGGACGAAGTAGGTGTTGGTGGATCTGCCGAAGGCGCTCCACATGTTGAGCACGCCGCCGGCCTGCCGGTTCGCGTTCTCGGGACAGTAGTACTTGCCGTTACAGGTAGCTGGGCCGGGGGCGATGATGTACTTCGACACGTACTTCTTGGGCGCATTGATCGAGTACGCCAGCGGGTAGCCGTTCTCCAGGGCCGCGACGATGGTGAACATCTTGCTCACCGAGCCGGCCTGGTAGCCGGTGATGTCGCCGCCGCCGCTCATCAGCGGGTTGGTGGTGTTCGGGTACGTGCCGCGGATGCCCTTCCTCGCCTTGGCCGGGTCCGAGGAGAGCTTGTTCTTCGGTTGCGCCGGATCGTCGAGCTTGAAGCGGCGGTTCGCCGCGAGCGTGCGGACCTTGCCGGTGCCGGGCTGGATGCCGGCCAGGAGCAGGGCGTTCTTGTTCTTGTCGCCGATGCGGTCGGTGATGTTCTCGCGGGCGGCGTTCTGCGCCTTGACGTCCATCGAGGTCTGGATGCGGTAGCCGCCGCTCTTGAGCCGCCGCTCGCGGTCGTACGTGGTGGCGCCGAACTCGTTGCGGCTCAGCCACCAGCGGTAGAAGTAGTCACAGAAGAAGCCCCAGCTATTCGTCACCACGGAGACGCAGCCGTTGCCGACCCGCTGGACGGTCTTGGCGATCTTCGTCTCGGTGGCCTTCTTGGCCTCTTCCGGGGTGATGAACTTCAGCTCGAGCATGTCCGCGACGACGTAGTCGCGTCGTGCCAGCGCCTGCGGGTGGCCGCTGGCGGTGGTCGGATTGAACGCCGTGGGCGCCTTCACCATGCTGGCGAGCAGGGCCGACTCTGCGATCGTGAGGTCTTTGGGCTTCTTCTTGAAGTAGACCTGGCTGGCGGCGTAGACGCCGTACGATCCGTTGCCGAAGGGCGCCTGGTTGAGGTAGCGCTCGAGGATCTGGTCCTTGGTGAGCTCCTTCTCGACCTGCATGGCGTACTTCATCTCGGTGATCTTGCGCTTGGGCGTGTCCTTGGTGGCGTTGACGACTTCCTGGGGGTTCGTCGCCGAGTAGGCCAGGGACATGCGCACGTACTGCATGGTCAGCGTCGAGGCGCCCTGCTGGGAGGACTTGCCGCTGTTGTTGTTGACGAACGCGCGGGCGACACCCTTGAGGTCGACGCCGTTGTGCTTGTAGAACTCGTGATCCTCCGCCGCGACGATCGCGTGTTGCATGTGCTTCGAGATGTCCTTCAGCGGGACGTCGCTGCGGAACTCGTCGTAGAAGACCGAGATCTGCGTCTTGTTGTCCGAAGCGAAGATTCGGCTGATCTGGGGCGCGCTCGCCTGCTTGAGTTCGCCGGGAAGGCTTGCGAAGGTCTCCCCGCCCGCCTTTGCGGCCAATCCGGACATCGCTACGGCGGGGAAAGCGGCAGCGGCGACCACCACTCCGGCCAGAAGGCCGCAGATCAGCAACGAGGTCGCATTGGCGAAGATGTTGTGATCGCGTCTGCGCATCCAGGAGGTCACGACAGCAGGGTACGCGAAAGAGGCCCGTGACCACGCGACGAGTTGGTCACGGTTCGCCCAGAATGATTCTGCCCCCTCGATCGGCCGGGCGGAGCGTTTTCTGAGATATCCCGCGAGGTTTTCTCCGTCCGGTCAGAGTGTGATGCCCGGAACTTCCGAGGTATACGTATTTGAGGGACAACGTTGCGTAATCGCCTGACTACGGAGCATGATGGGTCCGGCGAGCTATCGCACGACGTCTGCGCGGCTTGGGGGACATGAGCGCGTCGGCGTCAGGGGGTAATTGCAAGGGGGGACGTGAACAGATGGGGATGATCAGCGACTGGCCCAGCATGGCGGCGTGTCAGAGTGGCGACCCTGACGCGCTTTTTGTGCAGGGCGCCGAGCAGAACGTGGCGAAGAGAATCTGCCGAAGCTGCCCGGTCCGCTACGAATGCCTCGCCGACGCACTGGACAACCGGATCGAATTCGGAGTCTGGGGAGGCATGACCGAACGGGAGCGGCGGGCTCTGCTGCGCCGGCACCCGCACGTGGCGAGCTGGCGCAAGATGTTCGAAGCCGCACTGCGTGAGAAGGGCGCCGACAAGGTGCTCGTCTCCACCCGCTGATTAGGTGGAAATTCCGGCGGTGAGCGTATCGCCGATCGTTCGCAGCCCGTCGACGTCGTGGACGTCGGCGGGCTGCGCCGTCACCGACACCGTGGGCACGTCCGGGAAAGCGCCGGTGAACTGCGCGGCCACGCGTACCTCTCGATCGATCTGCCGGAGCAGCCCGGCATGCACCCGTAGCGCGTCGGCCGTGGTCTGCTGATCGCCCTCGGCGTCGAGGGCGGCCGCCCCGGCCTCGGCCGCGGCCAGCGGGACCGACTCCAGCGCCGCGCGGTGGGTGCGGTTGAGCACCAGACCGGCGAGCGGCATGCGCTCGGCGACCAGCCGCTCGGCGAAGTACGCGGCCTCGCGGACCGCGTCGCGCTCCGGCGCGGCGACCAGCAGGAAGGCCGTCTGCGGGTCCTGCAGGATCCGGTACGTCTCGTCGGCGCGCTGCCGGAAGCCGCCGAACATGGAGTCCAGCGCGGCGACGAAGCCGGACAGGTCGGTGAGGAGCTGGGCGCCGAGGATCTTCTGCACCGCCCGGGAGAAGAGTCCGAACGAGGCGGTGACCAGGCTGAACATGCTCCGCCCGCCGCGCGCCGGAGCCATCAGCATGCGCAGCATGCGGCCGTCGAGGAAGCGCGACAGCCGCGCGGGCGCGTCGAGGAAGTCGAGCGCGGAGCGCGACGGCGGCGTGTCCACCACGATCAGGTCCCACTCGTCGCGGGAGCGCAACTGACCGAGCTTCTCCATCGCCATGTATTCCTGCGTGCCGGAGAAGGTGGAGCTCATGGCCTGGTAGAAGGGGTTCCCAAAGATCTCCGCGGCGCGCTGTGGCGAGGTGTGCGCCTGCACGACCTCGTCGAACGTGCGCTTCATGTCGAGCATCATGGCGTGCAGCTCGCCGCCGGCCGCCTCGGTGTCGATGCCCTTGACCTGCCGGGGCGTGTTGTCCAGCTCGGTCAGGCCCATCGACTGGGCCAGGCGGCGCGCCGGGTCGATGGTCAGCACCACCGTGCGCCTTCCGTGCCGTTCGGCGGCGCGTAGCCCGAGCGCGGCCGCCGTGGTGGTCTTGCCGACGCCGCCGGCGCCGCAGCACACCACGATGCGGGTCGACGGGTCCGCCAGCAGGGCGTCGACGTCCAGGCGCGGGGCGGTCTGATCAGCGGCCACGATTCGAGCGTACTGACTCGGGGCTCGGGTCGCGGGGTGGAGCGCGGTGCTGTGTGGCCGGTCAGACAATCAGCATGAGCTCAGACACCCATGAGTATGTCGGCGAGCCGGTTCAGCCCGTCGAGATCCACCCCGCCCTCCAGCAGAGGCAGTTCCACCATCGGATGGTCGCTCTCGGCGAGATCGGCGCGCAGCGACTCCTCGAGCTCGCGCCGGGTCAGATGCGCCTTCGCCTCGGCGTGCAGCGCGGCCACCGTCGCCGGGTCGGTCGGCAGCCCGGCCGCGGTCAGGCCGCGCTTGAGCTCCGCCTTGGTCACCTTCGCGCCGGCCAGCAGCGGAGGCCGGGCGCCGTTGACGATGATCCGGCCGACCGGGATGTGCAGGGCGTTCAGTTCCGCGATGGCGTCGAGGCTCTCCTGCACGGGCATCTCCTCCAGCAGCGTGACCACGTGCACGGAGGTGATCGGCGAGCGCAGCAGCGAGGCGACCCCGTCGCTCTGCGTCTTGATCGGTCCCATCTTCGCCAGCTTGGCGGTCTCCGCGGTCACGTTGAGGAACCGTCCGATGCGGCCGGTCGGCGGCGCGTCGAGCACGACCGCGTCGTACGCCCGGCGCCCGTCCGACGAGCGGGTGGTCGCCTCCTTGACCTTGCCGGTGAGCAGCACGTCGCGCAGGCCGGGAGCGATGGTGGTGGCGAAGTCGATGGCGCCGATCTTGCGGAGCGCGCGCCCGGCGGCACCGAGCTTGTAGAACATGTCGAGGTATTCGAGCAGGGCTTCCTCGGGGTCCACGGCGAGCGCCCGGACCTCGCCGTGCGCATCGGGCGGGATGGCGATGCGCCGCTCCGCGTAGGGCAGCGGTTCGGTGCCGAAGAGCTGGGCGATGCCCTGCCGTCCCTCCACCTCGACCAGCAGCGTGCGGTGCCCGCCGGCGGCCAGGCCCAGGGCCAGCGCCGCCGCCACGGTGGTCTTGCCGGTGCCGCCCTTGCCCGTCACCACGTGGAGCCGAGCGGGCCAATCGCTTCTACCCACGCCTTCGAGCGTACGGGCTCACGTCGCGAAGCTCAGCCGGCGACGTCGCAGACGAGCCAGCCGGTCTTGCGGACCACCGTGAACGTCAACTGCTGCTGTGCGCTCTTCTCGTCGTCGGTGGTCACCGTGAGCTGGACGGCCACCGTGGCCTTCTCCTCGTCCTGACCCGACACGGCCGGCTCGCTCCAGCGGTAGGTCGGCGCCTGGTACTCGTTCGCGTACCCCTTGATCTGGTCGACCCGCTCCTGGAGTTTGTCCTCGTCGCGCGCCTCGCGGCAGACGTGGTCGCCGGCCGAGGTCGCGTCCTTCTGCGTGTAGACCGACGTCAGGAAGCGGTCGACGGCCGTGCCCGGATCCGGCGAGCCCTTGCCGCTGTCGGCGTTGCGGAGCAGTAGGAGCGCGGACAACGTGCCGCCACCGAACAGCAGGAGCAGCACCCCCAGGGCCAGCCCGATCCAGAGTCCGGGGCGCTTACCGCGGCGCGGCTGTTCCTCGGCGACCGTCTCGGTGTGGTGCGGGTCGAACGGCACCTGCCACGGCTGCGGCAGCATGCTCAGCGGGATCGCCTCGGTCGGCTGGTCGTGCTGGACGCCGGGCTGCACCTCCGCCGGCGGCGAGTGCTCGAAGGCGAGGTGGTCGGGCGGGTGCGTGTGCCACTCGCCGGGCTTCTCGTGCTTGGCGTGGAACGGCTCGGTCGGCGGCGGCTGATGCCAGACGACCTCGCCCTCGACCGTCTCTGCGTGCAGGGCGTCGCCCTGCAGCGGCTCCCCGACCACCGCCGTCAGCCCGATGGAAGCCTGCGCCGGGGGCTGTGCGTGACCGGGCTCCGCGGTCTGCGGACCGTTCGGCGGCCATTCCGGCGGAGCCGTCGCCGGGACAGCGGGGTGGCCGGGCTCGCCCGGGTACGCGCCCATGGGCGGCCAGGCCGGGGGAGCGCTCGGCGCGGTGGCGTCGATGAAGTCGGTGGCGGGTGCCTCCGCGGCCGCGATCGATGAGGTCCGCCCGGGTTCTCCCTGCGACGGTCGCGTCATCGTGCCCCCCTGTCTTCCACCTGCGGAGGAGTCGCACCACCCCCACGTCAGGGTAATGGAATCCGGTCGGCCGCGAGGCCGCTCCGCCCGCCTGGCTAGGCTGTCGCCGAAGTGCGGGCCGGCGGGCTCGAGCGGACTATCTCTGGGAGCTGCGAGCAATGCAGAAGTGGGAGTACGTGACCGTGCCGCTGCTGGTCCACGCGACCAAGCAGATCCTCGACAACTGGGGTGACGACGGCTGGGAGCTGGTGCAGGTCGTGCCGGGCCCGAACCCGGAGCAACTGGTGGCCTACATGAAGCGGGCGAAGGCGTGAGCGCGCCGACGCCGGTCAGCGGCGAGGGCGGCGCGGACGCGTACGCGAAGTTGGCCGAGCTGGGCCTGACCCTGCCGACCGTGGTGGCGCCCATCGGGTCGTACGTGCCGGCGGTGCAGTCCGGAAACTACGTCTACACCTCCGGGCAATTGCCGATGGTGGACGGGAAGCTGCCGTTCACCGGCAAGGTCGGCGCGGACGTCACCGCCGAGCAGGGCACGGAGATGGCCCGGTACTGCGCCCTGAACGCCCTCGCGGCGATCGACGCGCTGGTGGGCCTGGGCCGGATCACCAAGATCGTGAAGCTGACCGGCTTCGTGGCGTCGGCCGAGGGCTTCACCGGGCAGCCGGCGGTCATCAACGGTGCCTCGAACCTCTTCGGTGACGTCTTCGGAGAGCTCGGACGGCATGCCCGCAGCGCCGTCGGCGTGTCGGAGCTGCCGCTGGGCGCGCCGGTCGAGGTGGAGGTCATCGCCGAGGTCGCCTGACGCCGGGTCCGGCCCGGGCCGAGATCCCGGGCCGGGCCGGGCGCCGGGTGACCGCCGGTCGCACCACGTGTGTTCGGTCCCGTGGCCGTGGGGACGTACCATGCGCTGGGGGGTGGCGTCTGTGTCGTCGCAGGTCGAGCGGTTGCCGGAGTGGGTCACGACGCTGCTGGCACCCAACGCGGGGCCGATGACGCTGGACGGCACCAACACCTGGGTGCTGCGGGCGCCGGGCGCCCACGACGCGGTGGTCGTCGACCCCGGCCCCGACGACGCAGGGCATCTCGCCTCCATCGCGGAGAACCGGCCGCTGAGCGCCATCCTGATCACGCACGGCCACCACGATCACGTGGAGGGCGCCGAGACGCTCTCCCGCATGCTGGGCGGGGTGCCGGTCCTCGCCGCCGATCCGAGACACGGCGATCCGCTGCCGCCCAGGATGCGGCTCGCGGGACTGGACATCGAGGTCGTCGCGACGCCGGGGCACACCGGCGACTCGGTGTGCTTCGTGGTCGAGGACGCCGTGTTCACCGGTGACACCCTGCTGGGCCGGGGCACGACCGTGGTGGCGTGGCCCGACGGCGACCTCGGGGCGTACCTGGACAGCCTCGAGACGCTGCGGGCGTACCCCTTGCTGATGCTGCCCGGTCACGGCCCGGTGCGGCCCGACTGCGCCGAGGTGGCGACGGCCTATCTGGCGCACCGGCGGGAGCGGCTCGACCAGGTCCGCGCCGCGCTCGCCGCGGGCGCCGGGACCGCCGAGCAGGTCGTCGACGCGGTTTATCCCGACATCGATCCTGGCGTGCGGTTTGCCGCCGAGTGGTCCGCGCGCGCCCAACTCGAGTTTCTGAGGCGGGAATCACCGCCCACCCGGGAACGGTTGGACCCGCTGTGACCTGTCCCGTGTGCGGAACCGTGGCCGTACCCGGCGCGCGGTTCTGTCACAACTGCGGTGCGGCCCTGCCCGCCGCCGCGACCCTGCCCGCGGCGGAGCGGCGCATCGTGACGGTGCTCTTCGGCGACCTCTCGGACTTCACCTCCTGGTCGGAGGACCTCGACCCCGAGCGCGTCGGCGCGGTCACCGACCGGGTGCTCGCGGCGCTCGCCGGCGCCGTCAAGACCTTCGGCGGGCACGTCGACAAGCTCACCGGCGACGGGATCATGGCGGTCTTCGGGGCGCCGGTGGCGCACGAGGACGACGCCGAGCGCGCCGTTCGCGCCGCGCTGAGCATGCAGCGCGCGGTCCGGCGGGTGCTGGACGACGAGCGCGGCGGCGGCGCCCCGCTCGGGTTGCGCGTCGGCCTGAACACCGGCGAGGTCGTCGCCGGCATCCAGGCCTCGATCGAGTACACGGTCATCGGCGACACCGTGAACACCGCCGCCCGGCTGGCCGACGCCGCCGCGGTCGGTGCCGTCTACGCGGGCGCGCGCACCTCCGCCGGCACCCGGCACGTCGCTTCCTGGCGGCAGTTGCGGGCCTTGCGGCTCAAGGGCAAGCGGGAGCCGGTGCCGGCGTACGAGCTGCTCGGCCTGCACGACGCCCCGGGAACCCGGTCGGGTGTGGGCGACGAGGCGCCCTTCGTGGGCCGGGAGACCGAGCTGGGCCGGGTCGCCGGCCGGCTCGCCGAGGTGATCGACTCCGGCAATCCGCGGGTGATGGTGATGACCGCGGAGGCCGGCATCGGCAAGACCCGGTTCGCGGGGGAGGTCAAGCGCCTGGCGGCCGGCTACGACGTGGGCGCCGGGCGGTTCGCCGCGCACACCGGTGCCCGCGTGCTGCGGGCCCGGTGCCGGGCGTTCGGCGAGCGGCGGCGGTTCGCACCCCTGGCGGACCTGGTGCGCAAGTCCGTCGGCCTGCCCAAGGACGTCGCCTCGACGATCAGCCGCGCGGTGGTCGAGGAGCGGCTGCGCAAGCTGGTCGCCCGGCTGAGCCGCGACGGCGAGGCGCCGGAGATCGACATCGACCGGCTGCTCGCGCTGCTCGGGTACGGCGAGGTGCCGGCGAACCCGGTCGGCGTGGCCGCGGTCGCGGAGTGGCAGCCGACCGGCGGCGCCCAGCCCGACTCCGAGACGATCCCGATCGCGGTCGCGGGGCTGCTGACCGCGCTGGCCAGGGAGGCGCCGCTGGTCGTCATCGTCGACGACCTGCACGACGCCACCGCCGAGACCATCGACGCGCTCGGCGGAGTGCTGTCGCGCCTCGACGGGCCGGTGGTCATGCTGCTGCTCGGTCGCCCCGAGCTGGTGCGTACGGCGGGCGCCCTGACCCGCCTCGCGGACGCCGAGATCCACACCCTGCCGCCGCTGCGCGGTGCGGACGCGTCCCGGCTGCTCACGTCGTACCTGAACGGCGGGAAGCTTCCGCAGGCGGACGCGGACCGCCTGCTGGCCACCGCGCAGGGCAATGCCTTCTACCTGGCCGAGCTCGTCACGCTGCTGCTGGAGCGCGGCGCGCTGATGCCCGCTGTCGGTGCGAACGCGGCCGGGAAGTGGCAGCTCGCCGGCGGGGCGATGGACAGCCGGCTGCTCTCCCGCGACCTCGCCGCCGTGCTCGCGGCGCGTATCGACGCCCTGCCGAGCGAGCCCCGTTCGGTGCTGCGCGACGCCGCCGTGGTGGGCGACACCGTGCCGACCGGGGTGGTGGAGGCGCTGCGCGAGCGCCGGTCGCCGGGCGACGCGCGCTCGGGCGCGGTCGCCGCGGTCGAGCTGGAGCGAGCGGTCGACGAGCTGCTGCAGCGCCGCATGCTGCACCGGGTGCGGGGCGGATACGCGTTCACCACGCCGCTGATGCGCGAGGCGGCCTACGCGGGCATCGGCAAGGCCGACCTGGCGGGCCGGCATGCCTACCTCGCGCGCTGGGCGGCGCCGGAGACCATCGACGCGCTCGGCTACGACGGCGCCTCCCGGCTGAGTCTGGGCGAGAACGAGCGGGACGCGTTCGTGGCCACCCACGCCGAGTGCGCGATGGAGCTGGCCGACGCCGTCCGGCTGCGCCCCGACGCCAGCGTCCGCAACGTCGCGCCGCTGGGCGTCGCGGCGCTCGGCCGGCTGGCCCGGCGGGCGCTCGCCAACATCGAACCGGCCTCCTCGATCGCGTACGCCGAGCGTGCCGCAGCGCTCGCCAAGGACGCTCTGCCCCTGTCCGATCAACTCGTGCACGCGCGGGCGCTGCTGCGCCTGGGCCGCGCCGACGAGGCGCTGACCTGCGGCGAGAAGATCGCCGAGACCGCCGACGACGAGCCGGTGTGCCGGGCGGAGGCGCTGCTGGTGGTGGGCCGGGCGCGGGAGGCGATGGGCGATGTGCCCCGGGCGGTGACCGCCTGGCAGGAGGCCCTGAAGGTGGCGACCGACGCCGAGCTGGCTCCGGAGCGGGCCAACGCCATGCGCCGGCTGGGCATGGCCGACTTCCTGGCCGGCAAGCTCAGCCAGGCGAGCAGCCGGTTCGCGGCCGCGTACCAGGTGACGCTGGCCGCGGGCGACCGGCACGGGCAGGCGTGGGCGCTGCAGAACCTCGCGTGGGTGACGACCACGCGCGGGGACTTCCCCGGCACCGACGCGGTGCTGGGCCGGGCCGCCCGGCTCTTCGCCGAGCTCGGTGACCCGGTGGGACGCGCGTGGCTGCGCGGCACGACGGCGTTCGCCCGGCTGCTGGCCGGGCGGCTGCAGGAGTCGCGGCGGCTGGCGCGCATCTTCCTGCCCTTCGGCGACCGGGTCGGCGAGGGCTGGGCGGTCGGCACGCTGCGGGCGGTGGAGGCGTACGCGTCCGCGGAGCTCGGCGACCTCGCGGAGGCCGACGGCGAGGCGCGCCGGGCGTACCGGGACTTCGACAAGGTCTCGGACGACTGGGGCCGCGGCCTCGCGCTGGTCGTCCGCGGGGTCATCGCCCGGGGCCTGGGCGAGTTCGACCACGCCGACGACCTGCTCACCGACGCCCTCGACCACGCCGGGCGCACCGGTCACCCCCTGCTGCTCGGCATGGCCGGCACGATCCGCGGCTTCGTGGCGCTGCAGCGCGGCGACGGCGAGGCCGCCGAGGCCGACGCACGCCGGGTCATGACCGCCGTCGAGCCGCACAATCCGCTGGCGCCCGCGCAGGTGGGACCGCGGGTGCTGCTCGCCGAGGCGCGCCTGCGGGCGGGCGATCCGGGCACGGCGATCGGCCTGCTCGCCCCGATCGCGAGCGACACCAGCGGCTCGCTGCTGTTCTCACGGCGGCAGGCGCTGGCGTCGTACGCGTCCGCCCTGCTCGCCGACGGCCGGGTGGGCGAGGCGGGTGCGTGGATCCGGCGGGCGCGGGAGATCCCGGCCGAGGACGTGCGCAGCGGCGTGGTCGCGGCCATGGTGCAGGCGAGGGTCAGCGCGGCCGCCGGGGACATGTCGGCCGCGCGGGGCGCGGCGGAGGAGGCGGTGTTGCTGGCGTACGCGACCGAACAGGCGAGTGAGCGGGTCGTCGCGGAGGATCTGCGGGACGCTTTGGCATCCTCCATCGTGGAACCGCCGGAATCTGTCGCGTTCGCGTCTGACGTGCCGGGATGATCCCGCACGCGGGTCGCGTATTTTCTAAGCCGTGACGGATACCCCGCCTGGTCGCCTGCCCGTGCCCTACGTGCCAGGTATGTCCGGCTTGACCGTCATGGCTCGCGGAGGGTACGCGACCGTGTACCGAGCGACACAGGACTCGGTCGGTCGCGACGTCGCCATCAAGGTCGAGAACCGGACTCTGGACAATCCGCGTGACCAGGCCCGCTTCCTGCGCGAGGCGAAGGCGGCCGGGCGGATGTCCTCGCATCCGCACGTCGTCGACCTTTTCGACGTCGGTGTCACGGTGGATCAGCATCCGTACCTGATCATGGAGCTGTGCGACGGCTCGTACCTGGATCGCATGCGCGTCTCCCCGCTCGGCGCGGTGGAGGCCCGCGACCTGGGGGTGAAGATCGCCGACGCGCTGGTGCACTCGCACGCGAACGGTGTCCTGCACCGCGACGTGAAGCCGGCCAACATCCTGTATTCGCACTTCAACCCGGCCGTGCTCGCCGACTTCGGGCTCGCCGTGCTCGGCGAGATGCGCGACTCGTCGGTGACCCTCGAGGTGCTGACCCCCGCCTACGCGCCGCCCGAGATGTTCTCGCACGCCGACCCCTCGGGCGCCGTCGACGTGTATGCGCTCTGCGCCACCCTCTACGCCGTCATGCGGGGACGGCCGCCGCGCTGGGAGTCCGACCGCAGCCCCAGCCTGATCTCGCTGATGGACCTCTTCAACCAGCCGATCCCGGACCTTCCTGGCGTTCCGCACGCGCTCACCGAGGTCCTCCGGTACGGGATGGCCAACGACCCGCGCGACCGCCCGACCGCCGAGCAGTTGCGCGAGATGCTCGCCGGCCTGCACATGCACCCCGCCGGTCACCCCGCGCCGAACGTCTATCGGTCGTCGACGTTCGTGCCGCCCGTGCCGCGGCCGTATCCGCCCTCGCCGCAGCCGCGTCCGGTGCCGCCGGTGACGCCCACCCGGGATGCGGCCGACGAGACCCCGACCGTGCACACCGGGAACCCCAAGCGCGGCAAGCGCCGCTGGCTGTTCGGCGGCTTCGGGGTATCCCTGCTGATCGGCGCGTCGGTGGCCGGCGCGCTGCTGACGTCGTCGCATGCTCCGGCCGTACGCTCGTTCGCCTCCCGGCTCGCCGTCCCGGCCACCTCGACGCTGCCGACGGCGATGTCGCGCCTGCCGGGCTGCCTCGCCGTCCGCGCGCACTGCCCGGGCGAGCTGGAATGCTTCGCGTTGCGGCCGGAGTCCGGAGCGGTCGCCCGCGAGGTGTCCTGCGCCCGGAGGCACACCTGGGAGGTCTTCGCGGTGGGTTCCCTGCCGTCGTACGTGGACCCGCAGGACCGGGCCGCCGTGACCACGAATCCCAGCGTGCGGCGGGTGTGCAGCCGGGCGATGTTCCGGCGTACGACCACGCGCACCGACAGCACCGAATGGGCGCTGTCGGTGCTCCCGCCGACCGACGACCGGACCTTCCGCTGCCTCGCCGGGCGCGGCACCGACCAGCTCCACGGGCCGGTCCTGGCCCGCGGCTGACCCGGCCCGGTCCTACTCGGGGTCCAGCACGGCCAGCAGCTCGCCGGTGTCGACCTCGGCGCCCGGATGCACCGGCAGCGAGGCCACTACCCCCGCGGACGGCGCGTGCACCGGGTGCTCCAGCTTCATCGCCTCGAGGGTGAGCAGCAGCTCGCCCGCGCGGACGCGCTGACCCGGCACCACGAGGACCCGGCGCACGGCCCCGGGGAGCGGGGCGATCAACGAGCCCTCGGTCGCCTCCGGGGCGGGCAGCGGGAAGCGGGACAGCTCGCGCAGGGCGACCGAACCCTCGGGGCTGTCCACATACGAGACCTCGCCGACCCGGTGCACCTTGAGGCTGAGCCGGATGCCGTTGACGTCGAGGTCCACCCGCGAGCCGTCGGCGCGCACGACGACCGTGGGCGGGTGGTCGTCCAGGGTCGGCGCCTGGCCGAGCCCCGCGAGGTCGAGCTCCTCGGGATCCACCGCGCGCACCCACCAGCCCGCCAGCTCGCCGTGCCGGTTCATCCGGTAGCCGACCTCGACCGGACCGGCCGGGCCGTCGTACACGGCCGTCTGCGAGCCGGACGGGACGTTGCGCCAGCCCGACGGCAGCGAGCGCAGCACGGGCGCGGACGAGCGCCGGGCCGCGGCGCCGGCGAGAGCGGCGGCGAGGCAGGAGATGCGGACGGCGTCGACCGACGACAGCAACGGCGCGAACACCTCCGGGTGCCGGTCGAGGAAGCCGGTGTCCACGTCGCCGGCCCGGAACGCGCCGTGCCGCAGCACGCGGACGAGCAGGTCCCGGTTGGAGACCACGCCGTGCAGCTCCGTACGGGTCAGCGCCGAGGCCAGCATCCGCGCGGCCTCCTGCCGCGTCGGCGCCCAGGCCACCAGCTTGGCCAGCATCGAGTCCTGCTGGCCGCCGACCACCGAGCCGTCCACCGCGCCGGCGTCCAGGCGCAGGCCGGGCTGGGGCAGCGGGCGGAAGGAGCCGGCCACGTCCGGGACCTTGAAGCGGTGCAGGGTGCCGGTGGCGGGCAGCCAGGCGTACGCCGGATCCTCCGCGCAGATCCGCACCTCGATGGCGTGGCCGCGGATCGGCGGCGGGCCGGGCATCGGCAGGTTGCCGCCCTCGGCGACCAGCAACTGCAGGCGGACCAGGTCGTACCCGGAAACGCACTCGGTCACCGCGTGCTCGACCTGCAGGCTCGGGGTCAGCTCGACGAACCAGAAGTCGCCGTCCTCCTCCAGCAGGAACTCCACGGCGCCGGCGCCCACGTACCCGATCGACCGGACCGCGATGATCGCCGCCCGGCAGAGCTGCTCGCGCAGCGCCGGGTCGACCGCCGGCGACGGCGTCTCCTCGATGATCTTCTGATAGCGGCGCTGGACCGAGCACTCGCGCTCGCCGAACGGCACCACCGCACCGTGCGCGTCCGCGATGATCGGCACCTCGATGTGCCGCACGTTCTCCAGGTACGGCTCGCAGAAGACCTTGTCGCCGGTCTCCTGTCGGGTGGAGGCGACCGCCTCGGCGAGGGTGACCGGGTCCCGGACGACCCGCATGCCCGCGCCGCCGCTGCCGCCGGCGGGCTTGATGAGCACCGGGAAGTCGTCGACCGCCTCGGGATCGGTGAACGTCGGCAGGACCGGCACGCCGGCCTCCGCGACGACCGCCTTCGTCTCGATCTTGCTGTGCAGGGTGCCGAGCGTCTTGGCCGGTGCGCCGACCCAGATCATGCCCGCGTCGGCCACCTCGGCCGCGAACGCCGGATCCTCGGCGAGCACGCCGTCGCCGGGATGGACGGCGTTCGCACCGGCCCGCTTCGCCGCCGCGATGATGAGATCGCCGCGCAGGTACGTCGAGGACGGCGAGCCGCCGGTGAGGCGGACCGCGTAGTCCGCCTCCGTGACGTGCGGCGCGTCGGAGTCGGCATCGGAGTAGACGGCGACCGTCTCGATGCCGACCAGGCGGCAGGTGGCGAAGACCCGGCGGGCGATCTCCCCACGATCGGCCACCAGAAGACGTCGGATCACTGCTCTGCTCTACCTTTCGAAAATCGCGTCAGGGCCGGAACACGCCGATGTGCTCGGCGCCCTCGACGGCCGCGCTGTGCACCGCGGACAGGCAGAGCCCGAGCACCGTACGGGTGTCTCGGGGGTCGATGACGCCGTCGTCCGGGAGCTTCCCGAGGGGCCCGTCCGCAGGCCGCTCGACGGGCCAGCTGAACAGGAACCGCGGCTCGTACGCGCGCCCGTAGACACCCCCGGCCTCCCCGGCCGGAGTGGCGCCGATCATCAACGTCAGGTGCGGCACCGTGGACTTGGCCACCGCGTGGACCAGGGGCGCGCCGTGGCGTACGTCGGCGGCCTCGTGCGGCTCGGCCGTGGGAACGCCGGTGTACTGGACGAACAGCAGCGAGGTCGCGGTCGCGTTCGCCAACTGGATGAAATGCACGGCCTTCTGCGTCTCGGCCGGCGAGAACGCGCCGCCGAGGTTGGCGACCACGCCGATCGGATAGCCGTGCAGTTCGCCCCAGCCGGTCACCAGCCCGGTGCCCTGGGCGGGCTTGAACTCGTCGAAGTCGCTGCCGTCGAGGATCCGGGCCAGGACCTCGCGGGGGTCGAAGGGCGGCGCCGCATCCGTACCCGCCATGGTCAGCAGGTCTTCGGCGTCGTACTTCGGCGGCTCCGGCGGGTACGAGCGCGGGGCCGGACCGCGCTTGCGCCAGTTGAAGCGGCGTACGCACTGCCGCGCCAGGCGCAGCCCGTCGCGCTCGTCCTCGGCCAACTGGTCGGCCGGGCCGGTCACTCCGGCCGGGACGGTGGGCGCGCTGCGTACCTCGGGAGCGGGCCGGCCGTTCGCACCCGAGGCGCGGACCGGCTGCGGGTGGATCGTGAGCATCTTGGCGTGCCCGCGCACCATGATCGTGTAGTCGGAGAGCGCGGGCAGGTACGCCGCGTCCCCGGTCGTGGCGCCGAAGACCACGCACACCGTGGGCACCCGGTCGGCGGTCAACTGGCTGAGATCGCGGGCGATCGCGCCGCCGGGCGGCGGACCCGCGGGCGCGGCCGCGCCCGTCGACTCGACCAGGTTCACCAGCGGCAGCCGGTTCACCGAGGCGATCCGCGCGGCCCGCCGAATCTTCTCGACCGTGTACGGGTTGACCGCGCCACCGTCGACCGTCGGATCGTTGGCGATGACCACGCACTCGACGCCCTCGACGACTCCGATGCCGGTCACCACGCTGGCGCCCACGGGGAACTCGGAACCCCACGCGGCCACCGGTGAGAGCTCGAGGAAGGGACTGTCCTGGTCGAGCAGCATCTCGACCCGCTCGCGGGGCAGCAGCTTGCCGCGCGCGTGGTGGCGGGTCACCCACTTCTCGCCGCCGCCCGCGCGGGCCGCCTCCAGCGCCGTCTCGAGCTCGGCGAGCCGCTCCAGCATCGCGCTGCGGCTGGCCAGATAGGCGGGGGTGCGCGGGTCGATCGCGGTGTCCAGCACGGTCACGTCGTCACCCCGCTGCGCTGCACGCCCGCCACCTCGTTCAAAGCCGCGCCCTCTCGACCGTCGTAGTGCCTATCGACCACCTCCGTAACGAGCGGCTGACCGGGTGCGACACGGATCTTGACGGGCGGGTTCTGTCCTCCAATCAGGTGGCGATTCGCAAACTATGCGGCGCTATGACCGTTATCCGGACACGCCGAAGGGGTCGTCCGTCGGGACGACCCCTTACGTACTGCTGCGCGGTGCCGGAAAACCTAGACGCGGGCCCGGCGGGCCAGGCGCTCCGGATCCAGGATGATGACGCTCTTGCCGTCGAGCCGCAGCCAGGCCCGCGACGCGAAGTCGGCCAGCGCCTTGTTGACCGTCTCGCGCGAGGCGCCGACGAGCTGGGCCAGCTCCTCCTGGGTCAGGTCGTGCGTCACCCGCAGCACACCGCCGTCCCGGGTGCCGAAACGGCCCGCCATCTGCAGCAGGTTCTTGGCCACGCGGCCCGGCACGTCCGTGAAGATGAGGTCCGCCAGCGCGTCGTTCGTCCGGCGGAGCCTGCGGGCGAGGACACGCAGGAGCTGTTCGGCGATCTCCGGACGGTTGTTCAGCCAGGGCCGCAGGGACGACTTCTTGAGCCGGGCGAGCCGGGTGTCGGTCACCGCGGTTGCCGTCGCTGTGCGTGGGCCCGGGTCGAACAGCGACAGCTCACCGAGCATGTCCGACGGACCCATGATTGAGACCAGGTTCTGCCGGCCGTCCGCGGCGCGGCGGCCCAGCTTGATCTTGCCGGAGAGAACGATGTAAAGGCTGTCGCCCGCCTCGCCCTCATTGAAGACGATGTCGCCCTTGCGGAACTCGATCGTCTCCATCTCCTTGGCGAGCGCCTCGGCAGCCTCCGGGTCAACGCCCTGGAAGATCCCGCTGCGAGCCAGTACCTCATCCATCGCTGTACCTCCGACTACGCGCTTCGCCGCGCACGATCAGTCTAGGCGTACGCGACCCTCAAACGGGCGGGCACCCCTCGATCTGGATCTCGCAGCGTAACCGCTCCAGCCGCAGAAGACCCAAAAATCCGTCGCTCTCGGTGAGAGGCCCTCGGCCGTTCGGCGGTAATCACTTTGCGTAATCGAATCGTGGCGCCTTCCATTGATGGATGCCGTACCGTACTGCCCGATATCCCGCCCGTTTGTGGGGTTTTCATGACCTTTCTGCGGGCGAGGAATGTCGGAGGCGCGACGTACTCTTGCTCGCGTGAGTCGTCCTCCTGTTGCCGCGTCCACCGGTGCGGCCGTGCTCGACCGGTCGGCCAGGCGGTTCGCGGGAGAGACACCCGTCGGACGCAAGCGCCGAGCCCGTAAGACGGCCAGGCTGCTCGCCGAGACCCATCCCGACGCCCACTGCGAGCTCGACTTCGAGACGCCTCTGCAGCTCGCCGTGGCGACCATCCTGTCGGCGCAGTGCACCGACAAGAAGGTCAACGAGGTCACGCCCGTCGTCTTCAAGCGCTACCTGACGGCGGCCGACTACGCGGCGGCGGACCGCGCGCAGCTCGAGGAGATCCTCCGGCCGACCGGCTTCTTCCGTGCCAAGACCGACTCGCTCATCAAGCTGGGCCAGGCGCTGGTCGAGCGCCACGGCGGCGAGCTGCCCGGCAAGCTGGACCTGCTGGTCGCGCTGCCGGGCATCGGCCGTAAGACCGCCAACGTCATCCTGGGCAACGCCTTCGACGTCCCGGGCATCACCGTCGACACGCATTTCCGCCGCCTGGTCAACCGCTTCGGGTGGGTCCAGGAAGAGGATCCGGTCAAGATCGAATTTCAGGTCGCCGAGCTGATCGAGAAGCGCGACTGGACCATGCTGTCGCACCGGATCATCTTCCACGGTCGCCGCGTCTGCCACGCCCGCAAGCCGGCCTGCGGCGCCTGCACCCTGGCCGCGGTGTGCCCGTCGTACGGCACCGGCCCGACCGAGGCGGCCCCGGCCGCCCGGCTGCTCAAGGGCCCCCGGGCACGCGAGCTGGCCGTGCAGGCGGGCATCGACCCCGGCCTCGTCCCCGCGGCGGCCGTGGCGACCCCGGAGGCGCCGTGAGCAGTGACTCCCTGGGCCCTGGGCGCCGCGTCCCGGGGGCTGTGCGGCGCTGTGACACCGCGGATGCACGTCGGGCCGGCCCTGCGAGGTGGTTCAACCCGTCGCTGTGGCTGGTCCCGTCGGTGGCGCTGCTCCTCGCCGCCTGCACGACCTCCGTCGGCACGCCGGACCCCGAGAGGCCGTCGCCCTTCGCCGACTGCGCGATCCTGGCCGCGGCCTCTTCCTCGCCCCCCGGCTCTTCGGATCTTCCGGATGTCTCGCTGCCCTGCTTCACCGGGGGTGCGCAGGTGCGGATCAGCGATCTGCGCGGTCCCGCCGTCATCAACCTCTGGGGTTCCTGGTGCGGCCCGTGCCGCCAGGAACTGCCGCTGATGCAGGAGCTGGCCGACGCCACATCCGGCAGGCTGCGGGTGCTCGGCGTCGACACCAGGGACGACCGCGACGCCGGGGCGTCGTTCGCCGCCGACCACGGCGTCACGATGCCGACGCTGTTCGACCGCGATCAGGAGCTCCTGTCGGCGCTCGGACGTGCATCCCTGCCTGTGACCGTCTTCCTCGACGCTCAGGGCAAGCAGTTCGTCTACACCGGCAAGGCTCTCGACAAGCTGACGCTGGGGACGCTCGTGCGTACCCACACTGGCGTGACGGTGACCGGATGAGACCGGCGAGCGCACGGTCCGGCGGGCCGCCGAACGAGCGTCCCGGCGGGCTTCCGGGCTGGTGGGAGCCGTTGCTGACCCGCGCCACCGCCGCACGTGCCGAGGATTTCACCAGCCTGCGGCCACCCGCGTCCGGAGCCCGGCCGAGCGCCGTCCTCGTCCTGCTCGGCGAGGACCGGACCGGTCAGCCGGACCTGCTGGTGCTCCAGCGAGCCGCGACCATGCGCAACCACGCCGGTCAGCCGGCGTTCCCCGGCGGCGCCGCCGATCCCGAGGACCACGACGCCGCGGCGACCGCGCTGCGGGAGGCCCAGGAGGAGGTCGGGCTCGATCCGGCGACGGCGACCGTCCTGACCACCCTGCCGGAGCTGTACATCCCGGTGAGCGGGTTCGTGGTCACGCCGGTGCTGGCCTGGTGGCACGCCCCGCATCCGGTGCGCCCGTGCGACCCCGCCGAGGTCGCGCACGTCGCGCGGCTGCGGATCGCCGACCTGGTCGACCCCGACAACCGGATCCGGGTACGCCACCCGAGCGGCTGGATCGGCCCGGCCTTCCAGACCAGCGGCATGCTCGTCTGGGGCTTCACCGCCGCCGTCATCTCCGCGCTACTCGACATGGCCGGCTGGAGCCGACCCTGGCATCCGGGTCGCATCATGGAGCTACCAGATCCCGCACACCTGCCCGGCCCCGCGCCATTGCCCAACGGATCCGTTCCGGTCGCCGACGCGTCGGCCGCCGCCACCTCCGACGAGGTGGTCTCGTGACCGTCACTTCTACCTGGAGCGAGTGCCCGTGGTCGATGGATTCCTGATCCTGCTCATGCTGGTCTTCGCGATCAGCGGATACCGGCAGGGTTTCGTCATCGGCGCGCTGTCCTTCGGCGGCTTCTTCAGCGGCGTGCTGATCGGCCTCCAGATCGGGCCGCTGATCGCCAACCAGTTCGCCGACGGCACGGTCCGGCTCGTGGTGTCGCTCGTGACGATCTTCGCGCTGGCGGTGCTCGGGCAGACCCTGGCGGGCTGGCTCGGCACCAAGGTGCGCCGCACCATCGAGAGCCGGCCGCTGCAGCGCGTCGACGACGCGGGTGGCGCCATGGTGTCGCTGGTCGCCGTGCTGCTGGTCGCGTGGCTGATCGCCGTACCGCTGGGATCGACGCCGTTCCCCGAGATCAACCGGCAGGTCCGCAGCAGCGCCGTGCTCAACGGCATCAACAAACTCATGCCCGAGCAGGCGCAGGCGCTGTCGGCGGGGCTGCAGCAGTCGCTGAACACCAACGGCTTCCCGGACGTCCTCGGCGGCCTGAGGCGCACCAACGCCCGCGAGGTGGCGGCCCCGGACCCGGCCCTGGCGAAGAGCCAGGTCGTGGTCAACTCCCGCAAGTCGGTCATCAAGGTCCTGGGTACGGCCCCGAGCTGCTCACGCCGCATCGAGGGCTCCGGATTCGTGTACGCCGACGAGCGCGTGATGACCAACGCCCACGTGGTGGCGGGCACCCGCAACGTCCAGGTGGAGACGCAGAACGACCGCCTCGACGGCAAAGTGGTCGTGTACGACCCCGACCGTGACCTCGCCGTCGTCTACGTCCCGGGCCTGAAGGCGCCGCTGATGCCGTTCGTGAGGAAGCCCGCGGGCACCGGTGCGAACGCGATCGTGCTGGGCTTCCCGCTCGACGGCCCGTACAACGCCCAGGGCGCCCGGGTCCGCGACGTCAGCAAGATCACCGGGCCGGACATCTACGACTCGGGCAACGTGACCCGCGAGATCTACACGATCCGCGCCCTGGTCCAGAGCGGCAACTCCGGCGGCCCCCTGATCGCCCCCAACGGCGACGTGCTCGGCGTCATCTTCGCGGCGGCCGCGGACGACCGCAACGTCGGCTTCGCCCTGACCGCGGCGGAGGCGGCCGGAACGGCCAAGCTCGGCATCGAACGCACCCGAGGAGTGAAGACGGGCGACTGTGCCTGACTCCCGCTGCGCCGGACTGACCCTCGCTGCGCCGGCCTGACTCCCGCTGCGCCGGACTGACCCTCGCTGCGCCGGCCTGACTCCCGCTGCGCCGGACTGACCCTCGCTGCGCCGGCCTGACTCCCGCTGCGCCGGACTGACCCTCGCTGCGCCGGCCTGACTCCCGCTGCGCCGGACTGACCCTCGCTGCGCCGGCCTGACTCCCGCTGCGCCGGACTGACCCTCGCTGCGCCGGCCTGACTCCCGCTGCGCCGGACTGACCCTCGCTGCGCCGGCCGGACGGCCGCGCGCGTAGGCGGACCTGGACACGCTGCCGCGAGGGCACTCCCACTGGGCGGCGGTGACGCTGTCCCGGGTGCCCGGTGCCCGGTGTGGGCTTCCCGTGCGCACTGTGCCGGTGGCGGGCGCCTTCCGGTGGCCGTGCAGCGACCGTGCTCGACGCCGGGGATTCGGGTTCGGACGGCGAGCGGGCGTGCTGGCCCGCGGGCGGGTGTGCCGGCGGAGAGCGGCCGGGAGGCGAGCGCGGCGGTGACCGAGCGCGGCGGTGGCCGCGCGGGCGAGCGGGTGGCGGGTCGTCAGGTGACGCCGGCGAAGCGGCGCATGGTCCAGGCCGCGGCGACGAGGGATGCCAGGAAGAGGGTTGCGGCCGCCCACCAGCCGCGGGATTCCTCGGTCGTGCCGGTCTCGCTCATGGTGATCGCGGTGCCCGCGTTGGCGCCGGACGCGGGGGCGCCGGCCGAGCTTGACGTGGCGGCGTCCGGGGCCGACTGGGCCTCGCCCGAGGCCGGGGCGCTGCCGAATCGGGCGATGCCCGGGGAGGCCGTCGTGTCGAGGGGGTTGCTGGTCACCGCGGGGATATCCGCGGTGAGCGCCGCCGCCGGGTCGACCATGCCGTAGCCGTAATCGCTGTCGCGTCCCAGCGGGCCCCGGTCGTGGGCGGTCCTGATGATCCGGTTGACCACCTCGCCCGCGGACATGGCGGGCCAGCGGGCGCGGATCAGCGCCGCCGTGCCCGACACCATGGGCGCCGCGAAGCTGGTGCCCTGGACCCGCCAGTAGCCGTCCGGGCGGGCGCCGGTGAGCTGGGTTGCCGGGGCCGTCACCACGGTTTCCTTGCCGGTGATCGAGCCGCTCCAGAGGGTGTCGCCGCCCTTCTCCATGCCCGCCACCGCGATGACGCCGGGTTCACGGGCCGGATACCAGACGCCGGACGAGGTCGAGGTGCTGGCGTTGCCGGTGCACGCCACGACGACCACGTCCTTGGCGAAGGCGTAGTCGAGCGCCGCGGCCAGGGCCGGGCTGCTGCCGTTGCCGCCGAGGGAGAGGTTGACGACGCGGGCGCCGTTGTCGACCGCCCAGCGGACGCCCTTGGCGACGATCATCGCGTCGTCGTACCGGTTGTCGCGGTCCAGGACGCGGACGGGCAGGATCTTGGCCTTGGGCGCGATGCCGACGACTCCGGAGCTGTCGTCGCCGCGGCCGGCGATGAGCGCCGAGACGGTGGTGCCGTGGCCGACCAGGTCGGTGTCGCCGTCGCCGTCCGGGTCCACCAGGTCGAGGCCCTTGAGCACCTGGCCCTGCAGGTCGACATGGCTCGCCTCGACGCCGGAGTCGATGACCGCGACGGTCACCCCCTCGCCGGCGGAGTGGCTCCAGGCGCCGGCGACGTTGAGCGTCTTCAGGTGCCACTGCTCGGCCCGGACCGTGTCGCCCTGGAGTGGCTCGGGCGCGGCCAGCGGACCCGCGATCCCACCTGCCCCCGCCGAAGAGAAGCCCGACGAGCCCGCGGAGAAGCTCGACGAGCCCGCGGAGAAGCTCGACGAGCCCGCGGAGTAGCTCGACGAGCCCCCGGGGAAGGCCGACGACGAGGCCGCGGAGGAGCCCGGCGACGAGGCCGGTGAGAAGCCGGTGGGGAGGAAGGCGGGAGCGAGGACGGGAGCCGCGGTCAGGCCGGCGGCCAGGCAGGCCGCTGTGACCCGCGCGGGAAGGTATCTCACCAACGGGCACCGCCGCGGGGCGCGCGGGGCGCGGAAGCGTCAGGCCGGGCTGGACGGGACGCGATCGGTGCTTCGCTCACAGCGCTCACTGGACGGCGGGCCATTCTGAGGATGGACGGTCGATGGAGCGAGATTACTCCGAATCCGCGCGTTGTCGCGGTGGTCTGTCTATGCGGATCGCACCGGAGGTGCGTCCGGGCAAGGGCGACGGCTCAGTACGGGGGGAGATGCGATAACTGCACCAACCGCACCCCTTCACGCCGGGTCACCAGGCGGCCACGTCCCGGTGGCATCAGGGCCGGGCGGACCGGGCCGATGAGCGCACCCTCGTCCGCGGGACCGCTCATCACGAGCCCCGGCGAGGACAGCTCGCGCAGGCGCTGGATGACCGGGTCGTACATGGCCCGGCTGGCGCCGCCGGCCCGGCGGGTGACGATCAGGTGCAGACCCACGTCCCGCGCCTGGGCCAGGTATTCCAGGATCGGCTGCAGGGGGTTCGTCGGGCCCGAGGCGACCAGGTCGTAGTCGTCGACCAGCACGAACAGCTCGGGGCCGTTCCACCAGGAGCGTTCGCGCAGTTGCTGGGCGGTCACGTCCGGCCCGGGAAGGCGGCGTTCCATGTAGCCCGCGACCGATTCCATCAGCTCGAGGGTCTTCTGGGCCTGCATGCCGTACCCGATGCGGTGCTCGCTCTCCGGCAGGTCCATCAGGCTGCGCCGGTAGTCGACCAGGATGATGCGGGCCTCGGTCGGCTGGAAGCGCCGGGTGATGGTGGTGGCCAGCGCGCGCAGGAAGGACGACTTGCCGCACTCGGCGTCACCGAAGAGCAGGAAGTGCGGCTCGCCCGCGAAGTCGATCTCGACGGGTTGCAGGTCGGACTCCGCGATGCCGATCGGCAGGCGCAGGCCGGTCGAGCGGGTGAGGTCGATGTCCGCGTACGGCAGCGAGGGCGGCAGCAACCGTACGCGCGGCGCCACCGGCCCGGTCCACGACGCGGCGATCATCTTGACCAGCTCGGTGGACTCGGCGTTGCTCAGCTCCGGCCGTACGGTCAGGAAGTGCAGGGCCTTGTTCTTGTCGGTCGGGTGCTCGACGATGCCGCGGCCGGGCTTCTCCGGCACCGTGATCGCCTGGCGCCGGTTGACCGCGGAGTCGGTGGGATCGCCGAGGCGCAGCTCCACCTTCGAGCCGAAGAGGTCGCGGATCGCCGGGCGGTAGTCCATCCAGCGGGGAGCGCTGGTCACGACGTGGATGCCGTACGACAGGCCGCGGGTCGCGATGTCGGTGATGACGCCCTCGAGCTCGTCGTAGTCCTTGCGCAGCGTGGTCCAGCCGTCGACGACCAGGAAGACGTCGCCGAACGGGTCCGCGTCGGCGCCGGTGCCCAGCTCGGTGCGGGCCGCGCGGCGCCGCCGGTAGGAGGCCATCGAGTCGATGCCCAGTTCGCCGAAGCGGCGCTCCCGCTCGGTGAGCAGGGTGGAGACCTCGCCGACGGTACGCCGGACGCCGACCGCGTCGAGGCGCCCGTACACGCCGCCGACGTGGGGCAGGTCGCGCAGGGTGCCGAGCGAGCCGCCGCCGAAGTCGAGGCAGTAGACCTGCACCTCGGCGGGCGTGTGGGTGAGCGCCAGCCCGCAGACCAGCGAGCGCAGCGCCGTGGACTTGCCGGACTGCGCGCCGCCCACCACGGCCACGTGACCCGAGCCGCCGTCGAGCTGCAGCCACATCACGTCGCGCAACTGCTCGCGGGGTTTGTCGATGAGGGCGATCGGCACCTGCAGGGCGCCGTGCAGCTCCGGGTTGGCGAAGGACAGGCCGCGCGCGGGGTCGGCGGCGACCGGGCCGAGCAACTCGTCGAGGGTCGCCGACCGGGTCAGCGGGGGCAGCCAGACCTGGTGCGCGGGCGGCCCCTGGCCGTTGAGGCGCGCCACGATCACATCCAGCAGACTCTCGCCGGCCGGCACCTCCTCCGGCTTCGGCTCGGGGAGCCGCACCGGCTTCGGCGCCGGGACGTAGTGGGTGGAGTAGGACAGGATCTCGGGCGCGGCGCCGTCACGGGTCGCGCCGGGACGGCGGCTGCCGGCCTGCCGGAAGACCCCGGAGACGTACGCGGCCCTGAAGCGTACGAGCGGCTCGGTGCCGAACTTGAGGTAGCCGTGCCCGGGCGAGCGCGGAAGCTCGTAGGCGTCGGGCACGCCGAGCACGGCCCGGGACTCCAGCGCCGAGAAGGTCCGCAAACCGATCCGGTACGACAGATGGGTGTCGAGTCCCCGCAGCCGTCCCTCCTCCAGCCGCTGGCTGGCGAGCAGCAGGTGCACGCCCAGCGACCGGCCCAGGCGTCCGATCTGCACGAACAGGTCGATGAAGTCGGGCTTCGCCGACAGCAGCTCGGAGAACTCGTCGCAGATGATCAGCAGGGACGGCAGGGGCGGCAGGGCGGCGCCGCCGGCCCGCGCCTTCTCGTAGTCGCGCAGGCTGGCGTAGTTGCCGGCCTTGCGCAGCAGTTCCTGGCGCCGGATCAGCTCGCCGTCGATCGCGTCCACCATGCGGTCGACCAGGGGCAGTTCGTCGGCGAGGTTGGTGATGACGGCGGCGGTGTGCGGCAGCCGGTCCAGCGAGGAGAAGGTCGCGCCGCCCTTGAAGTCGACCAGGACGAAGTTGAGCGTCTCGGAGGAGTGGGTGGCGGCCAGCGCGAGCACCAGCGTGCGGAGCAGCTCCGACTTGCCGGAGCCCGTCGCGCCGATCAGCAGGCCGTGCGGGCCCATGCCGTCCTGGGCCGACTCCTTCAGGTCGAGCTCGATCGCGGAACCGTCGCCGCCGAGACCGATCGGCACGCGCAGCTTGTCGCGGTCGGGTCGCGGCAGCCAGGCCTGGGCCACGCTGAACGAGTCGGGGTCGCCGAGGTTGAGCAGCTCGGCGAGGCCCATCTCGGCGGCCAGCGGCGTGTCCGCCGACTTCGACAGGGCGGCGAGCCGCAGCGGTGCGAGACGGCGGGCGACGGCCTCGGCCTCCTCCTCGCTGAGCCGGTCGGGCGTGCCCACCTCGGCGGCGTGGTCCATCGCGTACGTGTGCAGCTCGCGCCGCTTGCCGTCGGCGCGGATCTCGAGCACGAGCAGGGACCGGTCGAGCAGCCGCGGCGGCACGTCGTCCAGGTCGAGCACGGTGACGCCGTCGATGCCGTCGTCGAGCTGGGTGGCGCCCTTGAGGTCGGCGCCGTCGAGCACGATCACCACGTGGGGCGCGGAGGTGCCGGAACCGGCCGGGTTGAACCTCGGCCGGTTGCCGATGACGTCCTCGAGCAGACTCTCCAGGTCCGGACCGGCGCTGGCGACCAGGCGTACCTGGCCGAGGCGGTCGGTCCGCGTGGGGTGCAGGTTGTGCGGGAGCCACTTGACCCATTCCCACCGTTCCCGGCGTCCGGGCCCCGCGCACACCGCGATGATCAGGTCGTCGGGGGCGTGGAAGGTGGCGAGCTGGGTGAGCACGGCACGGGTCAGCGCCCGGGCGTCGGCCTCGGCGTCCGGGCCGTCGCCGCGCAGGAAGACCCGCGCGAAGCCGCGCAGCGAGACCGCGACCGGGAGATCCGGGACGACCGAGTACGCGTCCAGGAACCGCCGCAGCGCCCCCGCGGTCATCGGCTCCAGGTCCTCCAGGGGCCGGGTCACCGGCGGGACGAGCGGGGTGGCGAGGGTCTGCGGTCCGACGGCGAGCCGGACGACGCCGAAGTCGGGGTCGGTGGCCCGGCGTTCCCAGACCCGGTGGCTGCCGACCGTCGACCACAGCCGGGCCGGGTCGGGATGCCGGTAGTAGAGGCCGACGCGCTGGCGGGTGGCCGTGTCGCGCACCCGGCGGCGCAGGCCGGCGAGGTGCCGCAGGTATTCGCGGCGGGCGGCCATCATCTCGGCCTTCTTGGGCGAGCCGCTGGAGCCGAACGAGGTGGCGAGCATCGCGAGGGACGAGATGCCGAAGAGTCCGCCGATCACGTACGCGAAGGCGCCGCCCTGGCCCCGGCCCATCATCATCGCCATGGCCACGGACCCGCCGAGCATGGGCAGCACCATGAACGCCTGCTGCCAGCGGCCGCCGACCGCCTGCGGGATCTCGGGCGGCGGATCCACGGCGAGCTCGCCGGTCGGGATCTCCGGTGCCGGCCGTCGTGCGGCCCGCTTGATCACCACCGTGCTCATACCGTAGTTATCCCTTTCGTCCGCACTCTGGGCTTTCGTGGCACTTGTCCACAAAGGCCGATGGCGGCCTTCCCGTCCGCGGCGGCCGTCGCCGGATCACCGCGCCCGGCCCAGGATAGGTAAAGTTCCTGCAGTTCCGCAGCCTCGTCACCACCGATGGGAATTTGGCCATGAGTGAGCCCAGCGTGCTCGTCATCGAGTTTCGCGTCATGACGGCTCGCCTCGACGCCGGGCGCGGCGGGGTGACGGCATGAGCATCGGCCTGGCCCGGATCACCATCAGCGCCCCCTCCCGCCGCGTCGACGTGGCGCTGCCCGAGCACGTACCGCTCGTGGAGCTCCTGCCGGAGGTCCTGCGCCACGCGGGCGAGGGCCTGGCCGACGACGGCGAGAAGCACGGCGGGTGGGTGCTGCGGCGTACGGACGGTGTCGCGCTCGCCACCGCCCAGGGCCTGTTTCCCCAGGGCGTCCGCGACGGTGAGGTGCTGCACCTCGTCCCGGCGCGCGAGGAATGGCCCGAGCTCGAGTACGACGACGTGGTGGAGGCGATCGCCGAGGGCGCGCGCCGCCGAGGAACCGTGTGGTCCGCGGCCGCGACCCGGACGGCCACGCTCGCCGCGGCCGCGGTGCTGCTCTCGCTCGGCCTCTTCGCGGTGCTCACGGCCGGGCCGGGGTGGGGCGGCGCGGCGTTCGCGGGCCTCGGCGTGGCATTGCTGCTCACGCTCGCGGGCATCACCGCATCCCGGGCGTACGGGGACGCGCGCGCCGGCGCGGCCCTCGGCGGCCTGGCGCTGCCGTACGCGTTCGCCGGTGGCGCGGTGCTGGTCGGCCAGGGGGTGGTGGACCGGGCGGGCGTCTTCCCGCTGCTGCCGTGGCTCGGCGGCCCGGAGCTGCTCGCCGGCTCGGCGGCCGTGCTGCTGTTCGCGGCGCTGGGCGGGGTCGGCGTGGCCGCCTCGCTGCGGATCTTCGCCGCGGGCGTGACGGTCGGCCTGCTCGGCGCCCTCACCGCGCTGACCGGCCTGCTGACGACGGCGGCGGGGGCGGCGGCGGTCCTCATGTCGCTGCTGGTCTGCGGCATCGGCACCCTGCCGCTGCTGGCGATCCGCTTCGGCAAGCTGCCCACGCCGCCGGTCACCCTGCCGACCGGCACGGACGCCGAGCAGGGTTTCACCGCCGCTCGGCCCGCGGGCGACGACGCCGCGCGGGAACTGCCCGACCGCAGGCGGGTGTTCGTCGCCGTGAGCCGCACGGAGGAACTGCTCACCGGCATGCTGATCGGCCACGCCGTGCTCGCCGCGGGTGCCTTCGTGGTGCTCGCGTCGTCGGACGGGATGGCCGCGCGGATCCTGACGGGCCTCGCGGTCGCCGCCCTGCTGCTGCGGTCCCGGCTCTTCGTGACGTTGCGTCAGCGGGTGCCGCTGCTCGTCGGCGGCCTGTTCGGCGCCTTCGTGCTCGGCGTCGACCTGCTCGTGGGAGCGGGTGAGGTCATGCTGCTCGGCCTGAGTGTGGCCGGGCTGCTGCTGGCGGTGGCCACCGTGGCCGCGGGGGCTAGTTGGTCGCGTCGGGCACCGTCGCCGTACCTCGGACGCGCCGCCGACCTGCTCGACGGCCTGGCCGTGATCGCGGTGATCCCGGTGGCCTGCTCCGTGGTCGGCCTCTACGGCCTGGTCAGCACCATCAGCATCTGACGCCCGCCGCGGGCGGCTCCGCCGGAAAGCGCGACGGCCCCCCGAGAAAGCCGAAAAGCGCGATGGCGCGGCGAAAGCCGAAAGGCGCGATGGCTCTGCAAAAACACGATGACCCGTCAAAGCATGATGGCCGGGCAGAAGCCCGGCCATCGTCGACGCGTGCGCCGGTCAGTGGTCCTCGTCGTGCTCGGCAGCCTCGGCACGCTTGAAGGAGGCGCGGATCTCCTCCTCGGCCTCGACCCGGCCGGACCAGGTCGCGCCCTCGACCGACTTGCCCGGCTCCAGGTCCTTGTAGACCGTGAAGAAGTGCTGGATCTCCATCCGGTCGAACTCGCCCAGGTGGTGGATGTCGCGCAGGTGCTCCTGGCGCGGGTCCTCGAAGGGCACGCAGAGGACCTTGTCGTCGCGGCCCTTCTCGTCCGTCATGCGGTACATGCCGATCGCCCGGGCCCGCACGAGGCAACCGGGGAAGGTCGGCTCCTGGATCAGCACCAGGGCGTCGAGCGGGTCACCGTCCTGCCCGAGGGTCCCCTCGATGTATCCGTAGTCGGCCGGATACTGCGTCGCGGTGAAGAGCGTCCGGTCAAGACGGATCCGGCCGGTCTTGTGGTCGACCTCGTACTTGTTCCGCTGGCCCTTGGGGATCTCAACCAGTACGTCGAAATCCATCGTTCGCTCCCTTGTTCGCCCCGACTTGGACCGGCCGTGGTTCCAGCGCCGGAGCAGGACAGTCATGAGCCCCGCAGGATCCGTGCGCGCCGGTGTGCCGGATGTTTGTAGTCTCCCCTAAGTCTGACGCTACGTACGGGGGAGGGGCGTGTGGGGAGGCAAGATTCACAGAATGGTCCTGACCACAACGGCGTGTCGAGGCCACAGGACGGCACTTCTGGGATAGGGCGGGCCAGTGTGCCTCCTGGGGTGCCGGCCGTTCCCCGCCCTTCGGGTACGACGTATGGCCGAGCCGTGATTCCCCCGAACGTCGGCCAGGTCCCGCAGACGGCGCAAAACTTCCCACCCATCGACGGACCCCCCACTTCGCCCGGCACGTCCGTCACCGGCCCGGACCACCCGTCGCGCGGGGATGCGCCAGCGGCGAAGCCGGCAACCGGTCCGGCCCGGCGTCCGGTAGTGGTGTCCCTCGCGATCTTGATCTTGGTGGTGCTGACCGCGGGAACGGTCGTCCTGGTCCGGCCCGGACCGGTCGACGACTGGTTGTCGGGCGACCCGGCGAAGCCGTCGGTGGCCGCACGCGCCCCCGAGCCGGCCCCGTCGCCCGTGCTGGTCGCGGCCGGCACCGGCGGCACCGCACCCACCGCCGCCGGCATCGAGGCGGCCATCGGCCCGCTGGTCGACGCCCCGGCCCTCGGCTCCCGGGTCAACGTCTCGATCGTGGACGCGGCGACCGGCGAGGCGTTGTACGAGAAGAACGCCGAGACGAAGACGACCCCCGCCTCCACCACCAAGCTGCTCACCGCGGCGACCGTGCTGGCCACCCGCGGCCCGGCCTACCGGCTGAGCACCCGCGCCGTGGCCGGCGCCGAGCCGGGCGAGGTCGTCCTGATCGGCGGCGGCGATCCCTCGCTCGCGGTCGACGGCGACGATCTGTTCCCGGGCGCGGCCCGCCTCGACAAGCTCGCCGAGAAGGTCAAGAAGGCCCTCGGTGCCCGGAAGCCGACCCGGGTCGTGATCGATACCTCGCTCTTCACCGGCCCGGAGACCGGGCCAGGCTGGGAGGACGGCCTCATCGAGGACGGCCAGGTGGCCCGGATCCAGGCGTTGATGACCAACGGCGGGCGCGTCGAGCCGGTGCACAACGAATTCGGCGGCGACGAGCGGTTCGCCGACCCGGCGCTCGCGGCCGGCCGGGCCTTCGCCGCGCAGCTCGGTCTGCCCGAGACGGCCGTGCGCGAGGGCGAGGCCCCGGCTGCCGCGGCGTCGTCCGCCCCCGCCGCTGGCGGCCCCGGCACCGAGCTGGGTGTGGTGCAGTCGCCGCCGCTCGTGCACGTGCTCGACTGGATGCTCGAGCAGAGCGACAACGTCCTCGCCGAGGCCCTGGCCCGGCAGGTCGCCCTGGCCACCGGCAAGGAGGCGTCCTTCGCGGGCGCGTCCGCCGCCATGCGCGCCGAACTGGCCGAGCTGGGGCTCCCCGCCGACCAGGCCGAGCTGTCCGACGCGAGCGGCCTGTCGCTGGACAACCGCATCAGTCCCGGCCTGCTCACCGATCTGCTGTCCCTCGCCGCGAGCGGCAAGCACCCCGCGCTGGGCGGCATGTTCGGGGGCCTGCCGGTGGCCGGTTGGTCCGGCACCCTGAAGTCGCGTTTCACCGACCCCACGAGCAACCGGGTGGGCCAGGGTCTGGTCCGGGCCAAGACCGGCTCGCTCACCGGGGTGAACGCCATCTCCGGCAACCTGATCACCAAGGACGGCCGGCTGCTGGTCTTCGCGGTCCTGGCGGACGCGACCGGCGAGACCGGCGCGGCGCGCCAGGCGCTCGACCGGATCGCCGCCAAGCTCGTGACCTGCGGCTGCCAGTAAGGGATTTCTCAGGGTCTGGCGCTGGTCCCCCACGGGTACGGTGGTCAGCATGGCGCAGTTCGTTGACTGGGATCTGGCCGCCGCCACCGCGGGCGCGCTGTCGAAATCCGGCCCCGCGGTGTCCTACGAGGAAGCCATGCAGGTGGTCACCCAGCTGCGCGAGCTGACCGACGAGGCGCGCGGTCACGTCGCCGCGTACACCGGGCTGACCCCGCAGGTGGAGGGTCCGCCGGTGCGGATCGTCGACCGCAAGGACTGGGCGGCGATCAACATCGCCGGCCTCAAGGAAGTGATCATCCCGCTGGTCAGCCGGCTGTCCGGCAACCGCCAGCCGGGTGCGCTGACCGACGCGATCGGCTCCCGGGTCACCGGCGTGCAGGCCGGCACCGTGCTGGCGTACCTGTCCGGGCGTGTGCTCGGCCAGTACGAGGTCTTCTCCGCCGAGCCGGGCCAGTTGCTGCTCAACGCGCCCAACATCGTCGAGGTGGAGCGCAAGCTCGACGCCGACCCGCGGGACTTCCGGCTGTGGGTCTGCCTGCACGAGGTCACCCACCTCACCCAGTTCCAGGCCGTGCCCTGGATGCGCGGCTACTTCCTCGGCGAGGTGCAGGCCTTCGTGGACGCCTCGCAGAGCGGCGAGCACATCCTCGAGCGCCTGCGCCGCGGGGTCGCCACGCTGTCGGACGCGCTGCGCGACCCGGAGAGCCGCTCCTCGGTGCTCGACATCGTGCAGACCCCGGCGCAGAAGGCCGTCCTCGATCGCCTGACGGCCCTGATGACGCTGCTGGAGGGACACGCCGAGTTCGTGATGGACGGCGTCGGCCCGGAGGTGATCGGCTCGGTCGAGTCCATCCGCGCCAAGTTCAACCAGCGCCGCGAGAGCGGCAACCCCCTGGAGAAGGCCATCCGGCGGCTGCTCGGCATCGAGGTCAAGATGCGTCAGTACGCCGAGGGCCGCAAGTTCGTGCACGGCGTCGTCGAGCGGATCGGCATGGCCGGCTTCAACAAGATCTTCAGCTCCCCGCTGACCCTGCCCCGGCTGGAGGAACTGAGCGACCCGGACGCGTGGGTGGCCCGGGTGCACGGACCGGTCGGGCTCGCCTCGTAACCTCGTCCTCGTGGCCCGCATCCCGCCACCGGTGGCGACCGTTCGTGCGGCGGTACGGCGAGAGCTGACCTCCGGGCCGGTCCTCGTCGCCTGCTCCGGCGGTGCCGATTCGCTGGCCCTCGCCGCGGCGGCGGCGTTCGTGGCACCCCGGCTCGGCATCGCCGCCGGCCTGGTCACGGTCGACCACGGGCTGCAGGACGGCTCGGCCGCGAGGGCGGCCTCCGTCGCGCAGTGGGGACGTGCGGCCGGGTTCGACCCCGTCGAGGTGGCCACCGTCGACGTGGCGGGACGCCCGGGCGGACCCGAGGCGGCCGCCCGCGACGCCCGCTACGAGGCGCTCTCCGCGGCCGCGCAACGCTCCGGCGCCACGGTGGTGCTGCTCGGGCACACCCGCGACGACCAGGCCGAGACCGTGCTGCTGGCGCTCGCCCGGGGTGCCGGCCCCCGCGGGCTGGCCGGGATGCCGCGCCGAAAGGGGCTCTTCGTCCGCCCGCTGCTGGACGTCTCGCGCGCCGACACCCGTGGCGCCTGCGCCGCTCTCGGCCTCGCGGCCTGGGAGGACCCGCACAACGCCGACCCCGCGTACGCCCGTGCCCGGGTCCGCGCGGACGCGTTGCCGGCACTGGCCGCCGCGCTCGGGCCCGCCGTCGTCGCCAACCTCGCCCGGACCGCCTCGCTGCTGGCCGCCGACGTCGCCTACCTGGACGAGGTCGCCGCGGAGGCGCTGGCTACCGCGCGCACGTCCGCGGGTCTTTCCGTCACGGCCCTGTCGCGGCTGCCGGAGGCGATCCGGGGTCGCGTGCTGCATGCCTGGGCCGCCGAGCTGGGCGCGCCGGGCGCCGCCCTCTCCCACCGGCACGTCGCCGCCCTCGACGCCCTGGTCACCGGGTGGCACGGCCAGGGTCCGGCCGCGCTGCCGGAGGGCATCCTGGTGGCCCGCCGAGCGGGTGATCTCGTCCGCGCATCGCTGTGACAGTTGTCACCGAGAGTGGCGCGTCTCGGCACCGCTCGGGCGGATTCGCCCCATAACGTGCGCTTGTCCGGGCAACGACCGCTGCCCCCGGCGGCGCGACGCCCTTCCCATACGGCAGGCTAGACGCATGGCAGACGGCTCCTGGTACGACGCCGACATCGACCGCGTGATCATCTCCGAGGAGCAGATCCGCGAGAAGACCGAAGAGCTGGCGAAGCAGGTCGCCGCCGACTATGCGGATGCCGAGGGTGGCGTTCTGCTGGTCTGCGTGCTCAAGGGTGCGGTCATGTTCATGGCGGACTTCGCCCGCGCGCTGGGACGGCAGGGTCCCTACTCCGAGATGGAGTTCATGGCCGTCTCGTCGTACGGCTCCGGCACCACCTCGTCCGGGGTGGTGCGCATCCTCAAGGACCTGGACCGCGACATCACCGGCCGGCACGTGGTGATCGTCGAGGACATCGTCGACTCCGGCCTGACCCTGTCCTGGCTGATGAAGTACCTGCGGTCCCGCCAGCCGGAGAGCGTCGAGGTCGTGGCCCTGTTCCGCAAGCCCGACGCGATCAAGGTCCCGGTGCCGACCAAGTACGTCGGCTTCGACATCCCGAACGAGTTCGTGGTCGGATACGGCCTGGACTTCGCTGAGCGTTACCGCGAGGTGCCATACGTGGGAGTGCTGAAGCCCGAGGTCTACGCCCGTAGCTGAACGGTCTCCCAGGCGACTCTCAGAAATCGGCGGACCGGTGTGGGCGCGGGGGGTATTGTCCGTCTTTGTGCCGGTTCGCGGCTGCCGAGAACATGAACCGCGGTGGACGGGGACCTCTCCGTCAGCCGGGCTGACGGAGTCGTGAGCGGCACCCACGGTGTACCGTCGAGTGACCGGTGGCGCAGTGTCACGTGCGCCGCTCGGGTCGGGTCGGAAGCGGACGGGCCGGTGGGGTTTGCCCTCATCGCCCGGAGGTAATCGATACCGGCAGCGTCTCCGCGGTTCGGACGCCGGCGTCGGTGCCGACGGCGGAGACCCGTCAACCCAGGTGACCAGGACGCCGATCAGGAGGGTCCGGGCGGATCGCCGCCCGACAACAGTATGGAACGTACGCGTTTCTTCCGCCGCCCGGTGGTCTGGATCATTCTGGTGATCTTCGGCGCCATCGCGCTGAGCTCATTCTTCACCAGTGGTCCGAGCTACCACCGAGTCAAGACTTCGGTCGTCCTCGATCGACTCAGTCAGCCCAACATCAAGAACGTCGTCCTGCAGGACAAGGAGCAGACGCTCCAGCTCGAGCTCGCCAGTCCGGAGCGCTTCGGCGAGAAGAACTCGGACAAGATCGAGACCCAGTATCCGTACGAGCTGTCCGAGCAGATCTGGAACCAGGTCAAGGAGGCGAAGGCGGCGGGTCGGATCACCGGCACCTTCGACGCCGAGGTCTCCGGTGACAGCATCCTGCTGACCCTGCTGGTCAACCTGCTGCCGATCGCGATCCTGGTGATCCTGCTGCTGCTGTTCATGTCGCAGATGCAGGGTGGCGGCTCCCGCGTGCTCAACTTCGGCAAGTCCAAGGCCAAGATGCTGACCAAGGACATGCCCAAGACGACGTTCGCCGACGTGGCGGGCGCCGACGAGGCCGTCGAGGAGCTCCAGGAGATCAAGGACTTCCTGCAGAACCCCGCGAAATACCAGGCGCTCGGTGCCAAGATCCCCAAGGGCGTCCTGCTCTTCGGCCAGCCCGGTACGGGTAAGACCCTGCTGGCGCGCGCCGTCGCGGGCGAGGCGGGCGTGCCGTTCTACTCGATCTCCGGCTCGGACTTCGTCGAAATGTTCGTGGGTGTCGGCGCGAGCCGCGTCCGCGACCTCTTCGAGCAGGCCAAGGCCAACGCCCCGGCGATCGTCTTCGTCGACGAGATCGACGCCGTCGGCCGCCACCGCGGCGCCGGCATGGGCGGCGGGCACGACGAGCGCGAGCAGACCCTCAACCAACTGCTGGTCGAGATGGACGGCTTCGACACCAAGGGCGGCGTCATCCTGATCGCCGCGACCAACCGGCCCGACATCCTCGACCCCGCGCTGCTGCGCCCGGGCCGCTTCGACCGCCAGATCCCGGTCGACAACCCCGACATGGAGGGCCGCAAGGCGATCCTGCGGGTGCACGCCAAGGGCAAGCCCTTCACGCCCGACGTCGACCTCGACTCGGTCGCCCGGCGCACGCCCGGCTTCTCGGGTGCGGACCTGGCCAACGTCATCAACGAGGCGGCGCTGCTCACCGCCCGCAACGACAAGCGGGCCATCTCCAACGAGTTCCTCGAGGAGTCCATCGACCGGGTCATCGCCGGCCCCGAGCGGCGGACCCGGGCGATGAGCGACAACGAGAAGAAGATCACCGCGTACCACGAGGGTGGGCACGCGCTGGTCGCGTACGCGCTGCCGCACTCCGCGCCGGTGCACAAGGTGACGATCCTGCCTCGCGGCCGTTCCCTGGGCCACACGCTGGTGCTGCCGACCGAGGACAAGTACACCCAGACCCGGGCCGAGATGATCGACACCCTGGCGTACGCGCTGGGCGGCCGTGCCGCGGAGGAGCTCGTCTTCCACGAGCCCACCACCGGCGCCGGCAACGACATCGAGAAGGCATCCGGCCTGGCCCGCGCCATGGTCACCCAGTACGGCATGAGCTCCAAGCTGGGCGCCGTCAAGTACGGCTCCAACAACGACGAACCGTTCCTGGGCCGCTCCATGGGCCACGAGCGGGACTACTCCGACGCCGTCGCCGCCGAGATCGACCAGGAGGTGCGCGCGCTCATCGAGCTGGCGCACGACGAGGCCTGGGAGATCCTGGTCGAATACCGCGACGTCCTCGACGCCATGGTGCTGGAGCTGATGGAGAAGGAGACCATCACCCAGCAGGACATGGACCGCATCTGCGCCCGGGTGCAGAAGCGCGCGCCGATGTCGCCGTTCAACGGCTTCGGCAAGCGGCTTCCCTCCGAGGCGCCGCCGGTCCTGACGCCGGCCGAGCGGGACAAGCTCAAGGCTCAGGCCGAGGCCGACGGCCAGGTCGCGGTCGGTGGCGGCAACGCGGGCCCCTCGGAACCGAACCCGAACGGCACATCGGAGGGCACCCACTGAGCACGATCGACTCGAGCTCGACGGAGCCCGACGACTCCGACGAGATCGACTACCTCGCCGCCCGGCTGGTCGACGGCAAGCTCACCGGGGCACCGGTGGAGCAGGCCGTCGACTTGGCGCGCATCGAGAAGGCGGTCCGGGAGATCCTCATCGCCCTCGGCGAGGACCCCGACCGCGACGGCCTCGAGCGCACCCCGGCCCGGGTCGCCCGGGCCTATGCGGAGCTCTTCGCGGGCCTGCGGGTCGACCCCGCCAAGGTGCTCACCACCTCGTTCGAGGCGAACCACGACGAGCTCGTGCTCGTGCGCGACATCGAGGTGATGAGCCTCTGCGAACACCACCTCCTGCCGTTCAAGGGCGTCGCGCACATCGGCTACATCCCGGGCGTCGACGGCCGCATCACCGGCCTGTCCAAGCTCGCCCGCCTCGTCGAGGTCTTCGCCCGCCGCGCCCAGGTGCAGGAGCGGCTCACCTCCCAGATCGCCGACCTGCTCATGGAGCGGCTCGACCCCCGCGGCGTCATCGTCGTGCTGGAATGCGAGCACCTCTGCATGGAGATGCGCGGCATCCGCAAGGTGGGCGCCCGCACGGTCACCTCGGCGGTCCGCGGCGCCTTCCAGCGCGACGGCAAGGTCCGCGCCGAGGCCATGGCCTTGATCAACGCCCGCTGACCCCGCCTCCTCGGGACTTCCCGGTCCGGGGGCCGGCTAGGGTCGGCCTGCGCGGCCCGGCCGTGGCTCGCTATACGACGGTGCGGTAGGTGTCCGCGCTGTCCATGGCGGCGCGGGTCAGCGTCGCCGCCTCGTCCAATCGGGTACGGGCCTGCTCGAGCTGCGCGATGGCCGCGGCGACCGACGGGTGCAGCGAACCGATCGCGGTGATCCGCAGCCGGGTCAACGCCTCGTCGAGCTGGTCGTTGACCTGCTGAATCCCGGTGACCGCGCGCTGGGCGCCGTCCACCGACGCCGCCACGTTCGCCTTGATCTCCTCGACGCTGGCCATGCCGCACCCCTTCCGGGCTTTGCTATCGGATGAACGCCAGCAGGCCGACGCCCATGCAGGTGAGCAGCACCGGCGTCAGGCACGTGACGGCACCGACGACGGGCGTGCGGTCCACCTTCTGCGGTCCGCCGCCGTAGACGAAGCCGATCGTCAGCCAGCCCAGCCCGTACGCGAGCAGCGGCAGGCTCAGGCCGCACAGCAGCGCGTACGTCGGCAGCGAGCCGGACGGTGCCACCAGGTAGAGGACTATCTGCACGATGAGGACGGCCGCCGCGAACGGCCCGTACACGAGAAGGTTGCGAGCCCACGGTCGCAGCGGTCCCGCCGGGCCCGGGCCCAGCATGCCCGCGTCCGCGGCGTCGGCCGTCGCGCGGGCCTGTCGCAGCGCCGCGAGGACGGCCGTGGGGCCGCCCGCGACGGCCTGCGCGGCGAGGGCCTGCTCCGCCGGCTGCGGGATCAGCCGCGCCTCCGGCACGCCCAGGTCCTGCACCAGCCGCGCCCGCTGGGGCGCCAGCCGGGCCCGGACCGCCGTCAGCTCCTGCTGGGCGGCCTGCGCCGTCGCCGCCTGTTCCCCGGCCGCCGCGCTGGCGGCGCGGCGAACCGCGTCCAGGCGCTGCGCGGCGGCGAGATAGTCGTCCCAGGGGCCGGGTCCGTCACTCATCGCTCAGCCTCGGGTTTTTTGGTGCTCATCGCTCAGCCTCGGGTCGGGCGAAGGGCACGATCGTCACCGTACGGTCGGCGTGCCTGTCATGCAGCAGCGCCCTGTTCTCCCGGGGCTGCCAGTCCAGGCTCTGCCCCAGCATGAGGGACACGTCCTGCTGCGGGACGTTGAGGAAGACCAGGCCGGCCACGTCCTCGCGGCCCGCGCTGCCGCCGGTCTCCTCGCTGAACCGGCGCAGCCCGCGCCACCACGACAGCAGGTGCACGCCACGGCTCGGGCCCTCACGCAGCACCTTGCGGAGCGTCGGCAGCGTGCCCGGGCTCGCCGCGTCCATGCCGAAGACCACGCGGTATCCCGGCCGCTCGAGGTCCAGCTCGGCGGCCAGCCCGGCGGCGTCGACGACGACGACCTCCTGGCGGTGGCCGATCTCGGCGGCCAGCTCCCGGGCGAGCTCGTCACCCTCCGCGACGAGCGAGGAGATGACGAACCTCGCGGTCCGGGGAGCGTGGAAGGCGGCGACACCGCGGGCGGCCGCATCCAGCACCTCTGCGCCGGCCGCCTGCGAGCCCAGGATCGCGAGATGCCGTCCCGGCGAGGCGTCGAGCGGGAAGGCCGCAGTGGACAAGTTCACGTCGATGACCCTGCCGAGCAGGGCCGACGGACGGCCCGCCCGGCCCGCCAGCGCGGCCCGGTAGGTGGGGTCGTCGGCGAGATGCTGACGGGCGTACCCGGCGAAGATGCGCGGCGGCAGCGCCTCCGGATCCCGGGCGCCCCACAGCTTGTGCCGCAGGTCGCTGAGCACGTCCCGGTCGGCGTGCGGATCGGGAAAGCGCACGATGCGCTCGTGGCCGCGGGTCGCGCCCCGCGGGCCGCCCAGCCCGCCGGCGGTGTTGACGACGGCGGTGCCGAGCGGCAGCCCGGCCGCCGAGTCGTTGGTGGGCTCCAGGACGTCGCCGCCACCGGGCAGCGCGATCCGGACCGGGAACTGACCGAAGATCGAGTCACGCTTCGCGTACAGCGCCTCGACACCGAGGACGGTCTGGCTCGCCAGCACCAGATGGATCCCGTACGAGCGGCCCTTGCGCGCGAGCGACTCCAGCAACTGCACCGCCTCGCCGGCCATCGGATCGTTGCCGGCGAGCAGCACCTGGAACTCGTCGATGACACAGAGCACGCGCGGCATCGGCTTGCCGCGGCCCTCCTCGGCCGCCACCGCGCGCAGATCCGCGAACCGGGTCACCCCGGCCCGCTTGTACGCCACCGACCGCCGGGTCATCTCGGCGTCGAGCTCGCGCAGCACCGCCAGGCCGTATTGCCGGTCGGACTCGACACCGACGGCGCGCGCGTGCGGCAACCAGGTGCGGTCCCGGGCGGTCGGCACGAACTCGGCGAACGAGACGCCTTCCTTGAAGTCCAGCAGGTACAGGCTGAGCTCGTCGGGGCTGTAACGGGTGCCCAGGCCGTACAGAACGTTGATGAGGAAGGCCGTCTTGCCCGCGCCGGACCGCCCGCCGACCATCCAGTGTGGAGTCAAGTCGTTGAACTGCAGGACCACGGGCGTGTCGCCGTCGTGGCCGACCGTGGTGCCGAGCCCGTCGGCGGCATCGCCGGGCCAGACCCCGTCGGCCGGCTCCGGCAACAGGTCCGCGAGCGTCACCCGCGAGGCGGCGGCGGAATGCGCGGCCAGCTCCCGGCACACGGCGTCGACGAGATGCGGCGGCGGATCCTCGTCGAGGAAGACCGGGGCGTTGAGCCAGACCGCCTCCGGGATCGACCCGAACGTCGCGCCGGGCGGGTTGCCGATCACCGCGTACGGATTACGCACCGACACCTGAGTGGTGCGCGGCAGCGGCGGCTGCGTGGTCTCGGCGGTCAGCGGCGGCGGCGGCCACCCGGCCACCACGAGATGCAAGCCGGACTCGGGCCCCTGCTGCGCCAACGCGGCGATCCGCACCAGGTCGGCGCCCTCGGTCAACTCCGGCAGGCTCGCGACGACCAGCAACATCATCCGGTCGCGACGGCCGCGACGGACGGCACCACCGCGCACGGGACGCAGCCACTTCTCGGCCTCGGTGAGCACCTCCCGCAGCCCGGCGCGGTCGATGGCCGGCGGCGACATCAAACCCGCGTCGGCCAGGACGTCGAAGGGTGCGAAGACGGTGCCTCCCCCCGTGCCGTCGACGGCCCGCACGAGCAACGACCCGGCGGGCGCGGCAGCCAGCAGCCGCAGCAGCAGGCAGCGCAACAACCCGGCGACCCGGGGATCCCGGGCGTCGGCATCGATGGTCAGATGCCCGCTGCCGAGCAGCGGCACGACGGCGGGAAACCGCGCATCATCGAGCGGCTGCGCGACCCCCAGCCGGACGAACTGCGGAGGAGAAACGCCGCCGAGCGGAGCATTCGCCGACAACGCATCAAGCGGCGACCCGAGCCACCCGGGAGCCAGCTCCCCGGCAGCGGCCCGCAACTCCTCGGCAAGACGATGCTGCTCCAGCGAATCGGCGGTGGGCGCAACCTGCCCCTCCAGTGCGGCGGCAGCCGCCACGACGGTGGCCTCCGCCTGGCGGTGCAGGGCAGCGGCCTGCTCGATCCGCCCCGTCGAATCCACCGCCTCACCTCCGTGTGTGCGCACAAACCGTACCCCCGCTCGCTGTCCGCCGCGTCGCCGATGCCTGCCCGCCGAGCCCGGCGACCCGCCGCCCTCAACCCGCCCGGCCACGCGTGCGACAGCCATCGATCCGAGGTCCGTAGCCGGGTCAATCTTCCCAGCCGGCGATGCACAGGGTGACGCGCGGGCTCCACCGAGCGGCAGCACCCACCAAGCCATCGAAGCCGCTCGTCACGCCGGCACTCTATCGACCGAACCCCGGCGGCTGCCGAGTATCGAGAGCTAGTCCACAGGGGAACCCACTAATCTCGTAGGGGTGCAGCCCACCAACCCGCCCAGCCAGCCGGCGGTCCCACCCCCGGCCCAGGCCGCTGCGCCTCCGAAACCGAGAAACCGCCGCGCCAGGCTCATCCTGGCAATGGCGGCAGGCATCCTGTCCCTCATCTGCCTAGGCGGAGTCGGAGTCTTCATCTCCCTCTACGACGAAGCCACCCAAATCAAAAGAACCGCCCCCGACGCGGTGGTGTCCAGCTATCTCCGCGCTTTCTTGGTGAATCGCGATGACGGGGAAGCGGCGCTCTTCATGTGTAAGACGACCTCCGACCTGAGCGGCATGACTGCTCTTCGCGCCGAGATGGTGGATCGCGAAAGGGTCTTTGATGTGACGGTCAGCGTCAATTGGGGAACTTTGACGGTGTCAGGCGAGGGCGACCGGCGTGACGTCTCCACTGAGCTGACCATTGCTGGCTCCGCTGATGGTCAATCGATCAGTCAGCGCACGGAGTCCTGGCGATTCGGTGTAGTCGACCAAGATGGATGGCGGGTCTGTGGGGCGGCCAAGGTATCTTGAGGTCATTCCAACCAAAGCAGGTGGACGGCCACTGTAAGTGTCCTTGGCGTTTTACCAGTCCAAGACCAGCGGTACCAGTCTAGTTCGGTGGTTACTCGGGCGCAGATGTCGCCTTCGTCGCTGGTGTGGAGTTCGGTTACCGCTCGCAGGTCTCGTCGTTCGCTGCCGTCCTCGAGGATCTGGACTACTCGGCGACCGGTCAGGCCGTCCGCGTCCAGTGCCGCCACAGGGTTGCGGCGCGGCGGTTCGTCCATCGACACCAGGCGGGACATGACGTCGGCGCGCTTGTTCGCCGTATCCGCCATGCCCAGTTCCTCCACCCACACCCGCTCCACCGGAACGAGCGGCGCGAACACCTCCGTCTGCTCCGCCTCCGCGCGATACCACTCGCCCTCCGGCATCACCGGCACGTACGTCCGGCTGCCCTGCACCACCTTCTCGTCGGCGCGCAGATCGGCGCGCCACCCATGCCCCGGCAGGCCGATCAGGACGCGTCGGCCGCGCAGGCTGCCACCCATGGTGGCCGGGGTCGGTACGACCGGCCGCGGCGGCCCGGGCGCCCACTCGGAACTGCCCGCGAACGGGTCCGGCAGGGGGCCGCCCATCACTGTGAACCGGTCAGCGGGGCGCCACGCTGGGCCATGAACTCGACCGGGTCTTCCGCGCTGGCGCTGGAGGTGTCGTTGTTACGGTGCACCTCGAAGTGCAGGTGAGGACCGGACGAGTTCCCGCTCGAACCGCAGTACGCGATGACCTGGCCAGCAGCGACTCGCTGGCCGACCTTCAGATCCGGCCGTTTCACCAGGTGGCAGTAACGGGTCATGATGTTGCCGGCATGCCGGATCTCGACCATCCAGCCGCACCCACCCTTGCCCGGATACCCCGCACGGTCGCAGTCTTTCACCCCACTGAACGTCTCGTCGCACATGACGCGCGAGACGACGCCGCTGGATACCGATCGAACCGGCGTATTGAGGCCGGCGATGATGTCGACCCCATGGTGGTCCGGGCGCTGTGCGGTGCGGAACCCGGACCCGACGCTCCACCTGTGCTCGTCTTTGGCCTTGACCGCGAACGGACTCGTCCACCCCGAGGCGGCGATATCCGCGCCCGAGGCACAGACCATTGACAACGAGTTCCCCACCGCGTTGGCCGCGCCGTCCGCGAGCAGATTAACGATCCGGGTGGCGACGGGTTCATGCTTTGCGTACGCATCCGGGTAGGCACTGATCTGCACCCTTTGCGCGGCGCGTGTCAGTGGCATGGTCTCCCAGCCGTCGATCGTCTTGAGCTTTTCGTAGAACTTGGTCGCAGCGTACGTGGGATCGGTGACCTGCGCCGGAGTGCCCCACCCGGTTTCCGGCCGCTGTTGGAACAGCCCGAGCGAGTCGTGGTCGTTCTCTTTGCCCAGATGTCCGAGGTTCCTCAGACCGGACTCCTGCATCGCGGTCGCGACAGCGATGACCCAGGCTCGCGGCGGCATCTTCAGCTTCGCGCCGACGTTGATGATGATCGCGGCGTTCTTCATGTGTGCTGGCCCGTACGGCGGCAGACGCGGCAGTTTGGAATCCGGATCGACCGGCCCTCCGGTGCCGCAGCCAGACGTGTACAGGCTCAGATCGTCGTCGCTGCCGAACCCGCCCAGCAGGAGCGCGCTGATGCTGCCACCGCAGCACAGCAACGCCAGCGTGGCCACGAGGGCCACCAGCAGAGCGATCCGCCGTGGACGTGGCGCGGTCATGACCTGTCCCAGTCGACGCCGTCGACAAGCCACCGTCCGTCCGGCGCGACGAGTTGAAGCGTCAGCTTGCCGGAATCCACGGTGACAACGGCGTTGACCAGCCCGTCGCCGATGGGTACGAGCGCCGGCCGCCCGATCACCCGATCGGCGGGAACGTCGGCCGGGTCGACGCCGTTCAGCTCGTCGGAGAGGCTCTTGGTGGCATTGGGGACGATCCCATCGTGCCAGGCCTTTGCGGAAACGTTCTTGTGGTCGACCCACGCCGAGGCAAACGCGTACGCGACAGCCTCGGGCGCCGCGGTCCCCGGACTCGTCCGCGGCGACGGCGGCGGCTCGTCGTCCACGATCACGCCGTCGTCATTGAAACTGGGATCCACACTCACGGTCGGCGCCGGCGACACGGGGGCGAGCAGCCGCCCTTCGTTGCCGCTGCCGTCGGAGAAGAGCCGCCCGATACCGACCACCGCGAGTACGAGCACGGCGATCACCAGCGCCACACCCCACCGCGACCGGAACAACCCGGTGAGACCGCGTTCGAGCACCCTGCGCATGATCGCTCACCGGGCCTCGGTACGCACCCGCGGCGGCGCCGGTTCCCGCGTGGTCGCGCCGGTCTCCGGACGATAGATCGCGTATGAAGCCGGCGGCTCGGCGACATCGGGCTCGGTCCACCCCGCCGCCCTCCGCTGCCGGTTCGGCGAAGCCGCGCCACCCACCGGACCTGGCCGAGGATCCCCCACCGCCGCGGCGTCCCCAGAAGACTCCTGACCATCCGGCCGCGGGGCGACCACGGTCGCATCCCGAACCGCCCCGGACGTCGTCTCGGTGCGAGCCGCAGCAGCATGCGCCGGATCCTCGAGGCGAGCCTCGGGCCGAAGATTGCCCTGCTCGACAAAGACGGTCCGCCCCTTGCCGATCCGCGGCTCGGTCGTCCCCCCGGCATCGGCGACGTCGAGCTTCGCAGCCTCCCGCATATCCCGGAAGAACCTCCGATGCCACGACCCGGCCGACGTGATCGCCGCCGTGCTGTCCTTACCGCCCAACTGAGTGATCCGCCGGTACGGGCGGAGAAGCAACCAACCCACGACCCCGCACAGCCACACCAGAACCACCTGCAGCCATCCAGGCAGGCTTGCAGTGTTCATGATGAGATCCACAGCGAAGAGATAGATCGCCGCCCCGGTCCCGAAGATCGCAATATTGAAGATCGCCGCAATGACGGCGTTGCCAAGCCGCCGAATTCCCGAACTAGCCGGCCGCAACAACCCAACCGTGCCAAGAATCGGCGCGGCAATAACCGCCCACCGAAAGATCAGGAAGCCCAGCAACACCAGCAGAGAAGCAGTCAAATCAAACATCGCAAACATGATCGCCGCCAGCACCGCGATAAAACCGGCGCCAATCCGCTCCATCCCATTGATGCCCTGCAGGTACTCGTAAGCTTCCGGATCCTCAACCTTGATCTGTTCGGCCACCTTCTCCCACTGGGCATTCTTGGCCTTGATCGTCGCCTGGCGATCATTCGGGTTCGTCCTCAGTCGCTCCGCATCGCGCCAAGTCAGCGAGCGTGCGTCGTAGAGGGCGCGTCCATACTTCTTCGCGGTCTCGCTGTCGGCTGAGCCAAGTAGTCCTCGCAGCCAGTTGCGATAGAGCATCGTCTCGGTCGCGGTGTCGCTGGCCCGAACCGCCGGTGGGCGATTATCTGTACATGCTCCGGGCGTCTTGTCGTCACATTTCGACTCAGGTGTGTCCTGTGCCCGTGGTCCTACTGCATCGTGCACGACGCCCAACGTGGTGATGAGGCTCTGGTCGGCGATGTTTGCCGAGCGGACGGGCCACGCGGCGATGGCGGTCACAGCGACCATGATGAGGATCGCCCACCCTGCGGTCGTTGTGGCCGCGCCCATGTCGGCCTGGCGTGATCGCCACAGAAGATAGAGACCGACAACTGCTAGAGTGATGACTCCGAAAACGCTGAATACCTTCTCGTAGACGGCCTTGGTTGCTTTATCAACAAGCGGATCAGCCCAACCCCACAATGCTTGGGGGTCCCATGCGCGCTCGCGGAGCGCGTTGGATGCGCCTATGACTGCCGTGGCGATCATGAATTCACCGTTGGCGACGGTCGTCTCGATCTTATATTCGGGGTCTATTAAAGTCGACGCGCAGCCACCCTCTAGGTCGTAGGTCGTATAGCTGTAGCCCGCGTAGCCGTATTGGCTGTAGATCCCTTGTGGGCCGTTCAGCGTGGAGGACTTCGGCCGCTCGGCAAACCAGCCGGCCAACCCGGAATCGGGTGTACTGGGCGTCGGTGGCATAAGGCACTGCGCCCTGTCTTCGGTCACATCAGCCAGGCGATTGACGCAGGATCTGAAGTCTTGTTGCCACTCTTCTGTGCTGCATGCGCCGCCGGGGGCTTGGAGGGAGGCTGCTGTTGCCGGGGTCGGGACTACTACTGCCCAGGCAATGCTTGCCACGACCACTACCGCCATGGTTGTCAGCAGGGCGCATACCCGGCGGAGCATGGTCAGGCCTCCAGGTCGGAGAAGGTCGGGATGGCTGTTGGTGCCGCCTTCGCCGCTGCCGGGGTGGTGTCCAGGTGTTCCAGCAGGCCTTCGACGTACGAGACGTCGACTCTCACCTTCTGCACCCGGCCGTCCACGTCTCGCATGACGAACTCTCGGAAGCCGAGGCGGGACGATGACGACGTGTCCGCCTGCGACAGCGACGCCAGGGTCGCCTCGTAGCCGTCGTGGACCGGGACGCGGAGGAGGCGGAGGGCTTCCGAGGCGATTTCCTGGTCTTCGGCGATGCGGCCCACGAACACGGTCGAGACCAGGTTCTGGACGTCGAGGCCGAGGATGTCGCGGGGGTTCTGGGAGGCGACCAGGGCCGCGAGGTTCCATTTGCGGGAGTCGCGGGCGAGGCGGACCAGGAATGAGCGGCCGGAGCGCCAGCCTTCCATGAAGTGGGCCTCGTCCAGGCCCACCATTTTCCTCGACGACATCGAGCCGCCGTAGCAGCGGCGTACCGCCAGGCGGTGGGCGGTGTGCAGCATCGGTAGGGCCAGGGATTCCTCGGCCGACCAGTATTCCCTCTCGATCTTCAGGTCGGGCAGGCGCAGGCCGGCCATCGTGATGACCGTCAGGGCCGCGTCCGCGCCGAGCAGGTGCTGCGGCGGGCGGCCGAAGAAGAGCAGGGCAAGCGGCATCTCCGCCGTGTCCAGCAGAAGGTTGGCCAGTTCCTTGCCTTCGTCGTCGTCCAGGCCCTGGAGGGTCGCCACGACGTCATCCAGGGTCGAGGTCTCCTCGGCCGGGACCCGGCGTACCGCGTGGCGCAGCAGCGTCGCCGTCGAGGCCTCCTTGGCGACCTGCGGCGGCACCAGCATGGAGCAGATGTCCTGGACCAGCATGCGACGTTCGGCGCGGGCGTTGGAGACCGCGATCTCGTACTCGCGGTCCCCGGTCGGCCCGGTCGCGAACTCGGTGCGGACCGGGGTCGGGATCAGCGCGTATGGCGCGAGGGTTCCCTGCTCGGAGCCGGTCAGATTCAGGACCCTCGAGTACGGCCGCAGCTCCGGCATCTGGCACAGCCGGGCGAGGGGGCCGGACGGGTCGAGCAGGGTCACCTGGACGCCTCGGCGGGCGTTGAGGTAGCCCAGCGCACCCATCAACGTGGACTTGCCGCCACCGGGCTCCGCGACGAAGACGCCGAGGCCCGAGCGTTCCCGGACCTCCATGGGGAAGTGCAGGTCGAGGAAGACCGGCCGGCGGCAGGTTCCCGCCGTACGCCCGATGAGGTCTCCCCGGCGGTCACCGACCGTCGACGCGGCCTGGGGCAGCGCGGCGGCCAGCAGTTTCACCGGCATGCGGCGCACGTAGCCGGTGTTGGCGATGGGTTCGCCCGGGATGAACTCGCGGGCGAGCTGGTCCTGGTTCTTCGGGTGCTGCAACGAGATGCGCAGCTCGCGGGAGTAAAGCTGGATGAGCCGGCGCGCGCGTTCGAGGCATTCCTCGCGGGTGCGGCCGCCGACCGCGATGCGGTGCCAGCCGTGGGCCCGGGCGGACTCGACGGGTAGGCCGGTGGTCATCTCGTCGCCGATGACCAGGGCGCGCTTGGCGAGGCGTTCCAGCTCCGGCGGGGCGTCGATGCCGTGCTCGGCGTAGTCGAGCTGCTGGGAGCGGATCATGCGGAGCCGGTGCTCGAGGTTCTTGAACGAGCTGTTCGATCCGAGGATGTCGAGGCGTGAGGAGAGCTCCATCGGCCACGGCAGGCGCTCGTGGAAGTGCATCCACGGTTCGTGCTTTTCCGGGATCTCCAGCGGTTCCATGCGTCCGACGGAGAGGACCGCCACGTGCCGTTCCTCGCCGGTCATGCGGTTGACCAGCTTGACGGTGGAACCGTACGGGGTCCGGTAGCGCTCCACCTGCTCGGTGAGCGCGAGCAGGTCGCCGCGTTCCCAGTGCCCGTGCGAGACGGGGGAGAGCGGTCCCGGCGGTGCCATGCAGAGCGCGACCGAGCGGAACAGCAGCCATTCCAGCTCCTGCGGCGTGACCCGCCGTCCGCGCATGCCGAAGGCGTTGAGAACCTCGTCGAACTGCTCGACCGTCCGGCCCAGCTTGCGCCGCTCGCTGTCGGAGGTGCCCCGGCCGAACATGCGCAGGATGCGCTCGGAGAACGTGTCGCCGAGCGAGCGCCGCGCGAAGGTCACGCCGAGGTAGGTCTGTCCCTCGGCGTGGTTGACCGAGAGCAGGTGCCGCTGGGCGGCGACCAGATGGTCCGACCAGGACGTCCCGCCGGTGACGTCGGGCAGCGGCTTGGCGGTCAGGGAGTCGACCGTTCGGGCCCATTCGTCCGCGGGGAACGGCCGGTTGGTCCGGCGCAGGTGCAGGCGGAACCCGGCCAGGCCGGCGTACTGCTCGGAGATCGCGGAGAGCAGTGCCTCGCGCTCGGCGTCGGGGCGGAAGGCCCAGCGCACCTCGGGCAGGTAGTACCACGCCGTGACGGTGCTCTGGGTGAACGTGAGGTGCCCGGCGATCTCACTGATCTCCAGCTCGATGGCCGGGTCGCGGTCGCTGAACTTGAGCTTGTGCGGGCGCAGCGGCGCCGGCTTGACGTCCTTGGCCGGCTTGCGGACGGCCGGCAGGTTGGCGGGCTCGTCCCGCTTCCGGCGACCCCTGCGCTTGGCGGGCGCCTTCTCGCGCCGCGGCGAGGGGGCCTTCTCCGGCATGGGCGCCAGCTCGGCGTGCCGCTCCGGCTCGGCCCCCGCATTCACCGGGTACGTCCCCGGCGCACCGGCCGCATTCATCGGGTACGCCCCCACGGCGCCGACCGCGTCAGTCGGGTGAGGTTCTGGCGTGCCGGCCGAATTCATCGGATACGGCGTGGTGGCGGCTTCGGCCGGGTGCGGTCCGGGGGCGCCGACGGGGTGCACGCCGGGCATGGTCGTCGGCAGTGGACCATCGGGTTGGCCGACCGGGTACACGCCGGGAGCCGTGGTAGCTCCGGCGGCCTGCTGCCACAACGGCGGCGTCTGAGGTGCGGGCGTTGTCTGAGGTGCGGGCGTTTCGCCGGACCGGATGTCGTCCGGCCAGTCGCCCAGGCCGAGGTCGGATGGCTCGCGCTCGTCGAAGTAGTCGGCCTGCGGCCCGACCGGAGCCCGGGTGAAGGGCGGCACCGGCGGATCGGCCGGCCCCCCGGAGGTCGGCAGCGCCTCTGAAAGCGGCGCGGCAGACGGTGGCGCGGCAGACGGCGGCGCGATGGGCGGTGGCGCGACGGGCGGAGTCGCAGGCCCCGATACGGGCGCGGCCGAGGGTGAGCCCGACACAGGCCGGACCGGCGGCGGCCCCGACACCGGTCGGACGGTAGGTGGTCCGGACACCGGGTCGACAGCGGCGGGCGCCCCGGAGACCGGGACGGCAGCGGCAGGCGGCCCGGAGACGGGGCTGGTGTCGGCAGGCGGCCCCGAGACCGGCTCGGATATGACGGCAGGCGCTCCGGAGACCGGCCCGACGGCCGGTGGCGCCGAGGCCGGTGGAATCGGGGCCGGTGCGGCCGAGACCGGCTGGGCCGAGACCGGCTGGGCCGAGACCGGCTGGGCCGAGACCGGCTGGGCCGAGACCGGCTGGGCCGAGACCGGCTGTGTGGACATCGGCGGGGCGGAGGTCGGGTGGGCTGCGGGCGGCGGGGAGGAGGAACGGCGGGCGTCTTCGCCGTCGAAGTCGAAGCCGAAGTCGAAGTCGGCGTCCGGGTCGTCCGGCGGGGGCTCGACCGTCGGTGGCTGACGTGGCGTCGTGCCGCCGAACAGGTCGAGGAACGGAGAGTCGATGTCCATCGGGTCGACCGGCGGCGGGGTGCCGTTGGTGCGCGGGCGGATCGGTTGAGGGGCCTGGAAGACGGCTACCGCGCCGTGTCCCGGCCCCGGCACCTGCTCCGGCGCCGCGTCCTCCGAAGAGTAGTCCTTCGGTCGCGCACCGTTACTCGGCCTGCCCGCCGGAGACGACTCCGCACGGGGATGCCCGGGCGGTGGGGAAGCGGTCATGCGCCGACCCCGTTCGGGCATGCGGCAAGAGGGGCGAGACTGGTCATACCAACTCCTCCCGTACCCGGATGCGCGTGGCGACTAGTCGCGGGTCTCGCTGCTCGACGGCCGGTTCGCGGGTGCGCTTCCAGTCGGTGAGCGCGGTGCGGATGACCATCCGGGCCGGCCGGTCGGGGTCGACGTGCCGGAAGACGTAGGACGTGGTCACCATGGCCAGCGCGATCTCCCACGCGGGAAACGCGTCGAACTCCCACGTGATGAGGTAGTGCAGGAACACGAAGACCGGAACGAGGACGACGAACATCCCGTACTGCGCGTACGGAAGGTGCATGGGCAGCGTGTATCCGGGCGGACCCAGGTAGACCAGGCGGGCCCGGTAGATGTCGTCGTCGGTGCGCAGCCGCATGGGAGCTCGGCCTCAGCTGAAGATGAGGTTGATGAGGTAGTCGCCGACGAAGAACAGGGTCGCGGCGCCGGCGATGAAGGCCAGGCCGACGATCGCGATCGCGCTGCTGGTCAGCACTTTGGAGATCTCGCCGCGGCTGGCCCGGCCGATGAAGATGACACCGAGCACGGCAAGCAGGATCGGGGCGATGTTGCTGGCGAAGAAGGAGACGACGCCTTCGGTGTTGATGCCCTTGGGCTGGTCGGGGGCAGCAAGGGTGGCGCCATGGTGCATTGCCGTCGCGACCCGCGCGGCGAGCTCTGTGGCGATCATCGGTAAACCTCCCGGGTGCCCGACGTGAGGGTGCCGGACACGCTGCAGTTGTTAAGCCTGGTGGCAACGCCCATATGGTGCTACTTCCCGCTCACCACGTCGAGTGCGCGGAGTCGATGCTTAAGGGCCCTGCTGTCCTACCCACGCCCGTCTGCTCTCTTCGGTTCATTAATGATGCCTAGCTCCGAAGCGTACGGGCCGTACTTCCTACCTACAAGCTGACTGATTCGTTACCCAAGATGAAGGCGTGACTGAACGTGACTCATTCCCGATCGTACATGTGTTCGAAGGATGTCTGCCGGGTACCGTCTTCCCGTGAGTGAGCCGACCGGTAGCGCAACGACCCGGCACGTCGCGGGCGACCTGCTGCTTCATCAAGATCACCCGGTCGTGATGGGGGTTCTCAACGTGACGCCGGACTCGTTCTCCGACGGCGGGCGGTACGCCGGTCTCGAGGCTGCCGTCGCCCACGGGATCGCCCTGCACCGCGCGGGAGCCGACATCGTCGACATCGGTGGGGAATCCACCCGTCCGGGCGCCGATCGGGTCGATGCGCCGACCGAGATCGCCCGGGTGCTGCCGGTGATCCGGGAGTTGGTCGCGGCGGGCGTGCCGCTCAGCGTGGACACCACCCGGGCCGCTGTCGCCGCCGCCGCGCTCGAGGCGGGCGCCGCGATCGTGAACGACGTCTCCGGTGGACTCGCCGACCCCGGCATGGCCGCGGTCGTCGCCGACGCCGGCTGTCCCTGGATCTTGATGCACTGGCGCGGCCACTCGCGCCGCATGCAGGACCTCGCCGTGTACGCCGACGTCGTCGCCGAGGTCCGTGACGAGCTCCGGCACCGCGTGGACGCCGCGGTCGACGCCGGAGTGGATCCGGGCCGGCTGATCCTCGACCCCGGCCTCGGCTTCGCCAAACGGCCGGAACACAACTGGGCCCTGAGTGCCCATCTCGATCGACTGATCGCCCTGGGCCATCCGGTGCTGTTCGCCGCGTCGCGCAAGACCTATCTCGGCCGGCTGCTCGCGGACGCCGGCGGCGAGCCGCGCCCCGTGGACGGCCGGGAGCCGGCGACGATCGCGACGTCCGTCCTCGCGGTGGCGGCGGGAGCGTGGGGCGTGCGGGTGCACGACGTCCGCGCCACCGTGGACGCGCTGGCCGTCTGGCGGGCCACCGGAAGCCCCCGCTTGGAAAGGACACACCCATGACAGACCGGATCTCGCTGCGCGGGCTTCGCGTACGCGGCAATCACGGCGTCTTCGACTTCGAACGCCGCGACGGCCAGGACTTCGTGATCGACGTGGAGCTGGAGCTCGACCTCGCCCCGGCGGCCGCCAGCGACCACGTCGACGACACCGTGCACTACGGGGAACTGGCCGAGCGCCTCGCCCAGGTGGTGGCCGGTGAACCGGTGAACCTGATCGAGACCCTGGCCGACCGGCTCGTCGCGGTGTGCCTCGACGACGAGCGGGTCGCCGCGGCCACGGTCACCGTGCACAAGCCCCAGGCGCCCATTCCACAGGAGTTCGCCGACGTGGCCGTCACCCTGCGGCGTACCCGATGACCCGGGCCGTTCTGTCGATCGGCGCCAACCTCGGCGACCGGTACGCCCATCTCAAGGGCGCCGTCGAGGGACTGGGCGAGAGCGTCGTGCTGGTCTCGGGGGTGTACGAGACACCACCCTGGGGTGACACCGCGCAGCCGGCGTACCTGAACGCGGTCCTGCTGGCCGTCGACCCGGCGGCCGACGCCCGGGCCTGGCTGGAGAAGGCCCGGAACCTGGAGGCCGGAGCCGGACGGGTCCGCGATCCCGGGCGCCGGTTCGGCCCGCGCACGCTCGACGTGGACGTCATCGCGGTCTGGGCGGACGACGGCGATCCCGTGATCAGCGACGACCCGGAGCTGACGCTGCCGCACCCGCGTGTGCACGAGCGGGCCTTCGTGCTCAAGCCGTGGCTCGACATCCAGCCGTACGCCCAGCTTCCCGGCCATGGATGGGTGACCGATCTGCTGAACCTGCCGGCGCTCGCCGCCGACGCGAACGCGATGACCCCCCGGCCGGATCTGACGTTAGAGTCTGGAGGGTGAGTAGCGTTCCCGGCGGCGCCGCGCCCGATCCGTCGATGCGGCCGACCAGCCTCTCCGCGCTGGTGATCGCCGGGCTGGCGGCCGCCGCGGCCGGCTGGCTACTGCTCAGTTCCTTCTACGCGCGGATGCCCCGGCTGCCCTGGCTGCCGATCATCGTGCTGGCCACGCTGGCGATCGCGGAGGCGGTCCTGGCGCAGAACACCAGCGCCCGCATCGAGCGCAAGCCCGGCGCGCCGCGGGTCGACCCGCTCGCCGTCGCCCGCTACGCGGTCCTCGCCAAGGCGTCCTCGCTGGCCGGGGCGATCTTCGCCGGGTTCTCCGCGGGCCTGCTGGCCTGGCTCGCCCTCGAGCCGACAAAAGCCGCCACCGACGACGTGCCGGCCGCCATCGGAGGGGTCGTGGCGTCGCTCGCGCTCGTCGGCGCGGGGCTGTGGCTGGAACGCTCCTGCCGGGTGCCCGACGAGCCGGACCGCAAGGATGGGGACGATTCGGGCAGGCGCGCCGGACATCCGTGAGCTGACCTCGCCTCAAGGCTTGAACTCAGGCCCCCTCGCTTCCGTATGCTGAGCCGCGCCGGAGGAGGTGGACGAGATGGCCTACGACGAGACCCCGTACCGTCGCAACGTCGGCGACGCGCAGACGCCGGCCGACCCGGCGGCATACCGGACCGGCTCGGCGGCCACCGACCCCCGCTCCTGGCGCCGTGATCCGGAGGCGGACGACGCCGGGACCCGGATCACCGAGCCGTTGCCCGCCGCCGGCCGCCGTGCCGACCTCGGGCGCGACCGGCTCGGCGTCCACATCGGCTGGGAGATCGTGCTGCTGCTGGCCGTCGCGGCCGTCGCCTTCCTCCTCTACCGGCTCGATCCCGCCGCCCTGCGCCGGCCCGCGCTGGACACGCTGCTCACCTCGGGTGCCGCGATCGGGCTGCTCGCCCTCGGCGCCGGGCTCACGCTGCGCGCCGGCGTACCGAATCTCGCGGTCGGCCCGATCGCCCTCGCCGCGGCGCTGCACTTCGCCGAGAACGGCGACGACGGTCTGGTCCGGGCGGTGGTCCCGGCGCTGATCGTCGCCGCCGCCGGCGGCCTGGTGGCCGCGGTCCTCGTGCTCGTGCTGCACGTGCCGGGCTGGCTGACCTCGCTGGCCGCGGCCATGGGCGTCATCGTGTACGACCAGTTGCGCACCGCCCCGGCCCCGATCCAGCGCACCTATGACCTCTCCGACCAGGCGTTCTACCTCTTCGGCGGCTTCGCTCTGGTGGCCGTGATCGGCGGCGCGCTGGGCACGGTCCAGCCGATCCGCCGGATGATCGGCCGGATGCGCCCGGTCGGCGACCCGGCCGACCGGCGCGGCGGCCAGGCGGTGCTGCCGGTCGTGGCCGCACTCGTGCTGTCGTCGGTGTTCGCGGTCGGCGCCGGCACCCTTCTGGCGGCCCGGTCGACGGCGCCGATCGTGCCCGGCACCGGGCTGGAGTGGACCGGGGTCGCGTTCGGCGTGGCACTGCTGGCGGGCACGAGCGCGTACGGCCGCCGCGGCGGCATCTTCGGCACCCTGCTCGCGACGGCCGGGCTGACGCTGTTCCTCGACTACGCCGACCGCCGCGACTTCGACATCGCCCTGTTCGCGGTCGGCGCCGCCGCGATCGGCGCGGGCCTGCTGGTGACGCGGCTGGTGGAGACGTACGGACGGCCGCTGCCGCCGACCGGCGTCGACGAGGACTGGAACGGCGCTCCGGACACCGGCGAGTGGTCGCCGGCCGTGCCGGAGACCTGGTCGTCGTCGTCGGCCACCTCGGCGCAGAGCCGCTCGTCCGAGCAGTGGGACCTCGGACCCTGGGGCGGCGGACGCTGATGGTCGTGGAGCGGCGGAGGCTGATGGTCGTGGAGCGGCGGAGGCTGATGGCGTGACCGGCACGGTGGCGTCCGGTTGCGGCCCTATGCTGACGTCATGACCGATGCCACCTTCGCCGAGCTGGACGCCCTGACCACCGAGGAGCTGCGCGAGCGGGCCTTCGCGCGGGCGCGCGAACGTCGCGACCTGGGCTTCTTCTGGTCGGTGTTCAAGCACCTGCCCGACTCGGACGACGCCGCCGCCCTCGACGGCGCGCCGCACACGGTGGGCCCCACGATCGACGAGGCCGTGGCGTTGTGGCGGGAGCTGACCGGTCACGGGTACGGCGAGCAGGAGCCGCTGCTGCGGGCCGCGTTCATCGACTATCTGCAGAAGCACTAGCGCATCCACGCGTGTCGTTTGAAACTGAGCGCCCGCTGGGAACTAGCGGGTCATGGCTCTCACCAACCGCTACAGATCCGCGCCGGGTGCGGGCACGCTGGCCGCACTCATCCTGGTCTTGATCTTCGGCAGTCCCTGGTACGCCGACTGGGCCGCCGACAACACCGACCCCGACACGGCCGGAGGCTGGTGGCTGCGCCTGCTGGCGTGGCCGCACTGGCGCTTCGACTCCGACGACTCCCTGCGCTCGATCATTCTCGCCGACCTCAGAGCGATCCTGGTCGTGGTGCTGACCCTGCTCTTCCTCTACCTGCTGCCCGGCTCGCAGCTTGCCCGGGCCCGCGGGACGATCAGCCAGCTCTTCGCCGGCTGGGCGTCCTACGTCTTCGCGGGTGGCTTCGCCGCCCTGCTCACCGCCCTGTTGCTGGCGAACCCGTCGCTGCTCGGCGCGTTCCGCGCGGCCGGCGAGGGCGCCGCCTACGGCCTCTTCGTCGGCTGGATCATCGGCCTGGCCACCCTCGGCGGCCGCCGAGGCACCCGCTGAACGACCGAGGCCACCCACCGCCAGGCCTATCGCCAGGCGGTCGAGACATCCCTAGGCGACCGACAATGTCCCAGGTCGCCGAAGCGCCCGCCGCTCCCCCGCCCGGTGGGCGGCAGCCCGGACCGTGCCGGGTCCGGGCTGCGGTGCCCGCTCAGGTCCGCGGTGCGGTGCCCGCTCAGGTCCGGGCCGCGGCCTGACGATTCGGTACGTCGAAGAGCAGCGACCGCGAGATGGTCCCGACCGGCTTCCCGTCCTGCATGGCCACCACGTTCAGCGCATCGCTGGTCAGCATCACCGACAGGGCGTCGTAGAGCGTGCCGCCCGCGTCGACCGTCGGCAGCCGCTCGATGTCCTCGATCTGTCCCATCGGGCGCATCGCGTCGCGCACCTTGGTGACCGTGAGCCGGCGGACGCCCCGGTCGTTGCCGACGAACTCGCCGACCGCCGCCGACGCCGGCTCGCTCAGCAGGTCGGCCGGGGAGGCGTACTGCAGCAGCCGGCCGCCTTCGGCGAGGACCGCGATCCGGTCGCCGAGCCGTACGGCCTCGTCGATGTCGTGGGTGACCAGCACGATGGTCTTGCGGACCGCGGCCTGGAGCCGGAGGAATTCCTCCTGGAGGCGGCCGCGGACGATCGGGTCGACCGCCGAGAACGGCTCGTCCATGAGCAGCACCAGCGGGTCCGCGGCGAGCGCCCGGGCCACACCGACCCGCTGACGCTGCCCGCCCGAGAGCTCGTGCGGGTAGCGGCCGCCGTACCGGGCGGGGTCCAGGCCGACGAGCTCGAGCAGTTCCTCCGCGCGTGCCCGGGTCTTCTTCCGGTTCCAGCCGAGCAGCCGGGGGACGGTGCCGACGTTGGCGCGGATCGTCTGGTGCGGGAAGAGTCCCACATTCTGAATCACGTACCCGATGTGCCGGCGCAGCTCGACGGGGTCCTGCGCCGCGATGTCCTCACCGTCGATGAGGATCCGGCCCTTCGACGGCTCGATCAGCCGGTTGAGCATGCGGAGCACGGTCGACTTGCCACAGCCGGACGGCCCGATGAGGACGGCCAGCTCGCCGGCCCGCACCTCCATGCTGATGTCGCCGACGGCCACGGTGCCGTCGGGATAGACCTTTCCCACGTTCTCGAGCGTGATAGACGCCGCGGTCCGGCCAGCACCGGAGTCGTTGATCGCGGTAGCGTCCACGTATGTCCTTCCTGTCGAGGGCCCCGGCGCCCGCGTGGCCCCTGGCCGCCCCCGCTGACGAGGGTCCGGGCAATCCGTGGTTCTCCTGGCGCTATGTCCACGACAACGCGGACGACATCCTCTCCGCCGTGCAGTTCCACTCGAGTCTCACCGCGCGCGCGGTGATCATCGCGTTGGTCGTCGCCCTGCCGCTGGCGATCGTCGCCTACTGGTGGCGACCGCTGACCGGGCCGATTCTTGCACTCTCGGGCGTCCTCTACACGATTCCGTCGCTCGCGCTTCTCGCCATGGTCGCTCCGGCCGTGGGCACCACGAGCGATGCGTCGGTCCTGATCGCCCTGGTCCTGTACGCCCTGCTCGTGCTGGTCCGCAACACCCTCGCCGGGCTGACCCAGGTGCCGGCCGAGGTTCGCGACGCCGCCTCCGGCATGGGCTACGGCCGGCTCGGGCTCCTGCTGCGGATCGAGCTGCCCCTGGCCCTGCCGGGCATCCTCACCGGCCTGCGCCTGGCCACGGTCTCGACCGTGGCGCTGGTGACGGTCGGTGCGATGATCGGCAAGGGTGGCCTCGGCGATCTGATCCTCGGCGGCTTCGGGGACAACTTCTACAAGGCCAAGATCATGACCGGCGCGATCCTCTGCGTCGCCCTCGCCCTCGTCCTCGACCTCGCGCTGGCCGGGCTGGGTCGCTTGCTGACGCCCTGGAGCAGGGAGCGGCGCGCGTGAACTACTTCCGCGAGGGCTTCATCTGGCTCAACGACCCGCTGAACTGGACCAACCCCGGTGGCCTGCTGGAGCGGCTCGAGGAGCACCTGCTCATCAGCGGCTGGGCGGTGCTGCTGGGCTGCGTCGTCGGCTGGCCGCTCGGCATCTGGCTCGGCCATCGCGGCCGCGGCGGGGGAGCGGTCGTCACCGTCGCCAACCTCACCCTGGCCATCCCGACGCTGGCCCTGCTGACCATCCTGCCGCTGACCCCGCTCGGCTTCGGCAAGCCGCCGGTGGTGGTGGCACTCGCCGTCTTCGCCGTGCCGCCGTTGCTGGCCAACGCGTACACCGGGCTGCGGCAGATCGACCCGGAGACCCGCGACGCGGCCCGGGGGATGGGCCTGTCCGGCGGTCAGTTGCTGCGGCGGGTGGAGTTGCCACTGGCCGTGCCCTATCTCGCGGCCGGATTGCGTACGGCGGCACTGCAGGTCGTCGCCACGGCCGCGCTGGCGGCGTTCGTCAACGGCGGCGGGCTGGGCCAGATCATCGCCGCGGGTTTCGGCGTCGGGATGAGCAACGGCGGCGGTGGACAGATCGTCGCGGGCGGCATCGTCGTCGCGCTGCTGGCACTGCTCGTGGAGGCTCTGCTGGCGGGTGTGCAGCGTCTGGTCACCCCGCCGGCCCTGCGCGGGCAGCGGCGACGCCGGCCGACCGCCGCGGCTCCGGCCGGGTGATGGTCACAGGTAACGAATGGGCAACGTAGGACCGCGAGCGGCATAGGTTGTCGTACCCCCAGGTTAGGAACGGAGGTGCCGTTCCTGCGCCAGGGCGGCGTGCACAACCGAAGATGCGGGCATCGGAACTTCGACTGCCCGTCGGACACGCGGCGCGGCCGACCGGTCGTGCCGGGACACAGAAGGCGGCAGTATGCATCGACACCTGCTCCTGACGGCCGGCACCCTCATGACCGCCGCCGTCATCCTCACCGGCTGCGGCGAATCCGGCTCGTCGGGCACCGCGGCCCCGCCCAGTTCCGCCTCCGGCGCCGGGTGCGCCCCGGTCGCGGGTGACACGCTCGTCGTGCTCACCGACGACAAGAACCTGCAGAACACCGACAACATCGTCCCGGCGATCAACAAGAAGTCCTCCTCGCCGCAGCTCGTCGCGGCGCTGGACAAGGTTTCCGCGGCCCTCGACACCGCCAAGCTCATCGAGCTGAACAAGGCCGTCGACATCGACCGCAAGTCGTCCAAGGCGGTGGCGCAGGAGTTCGCCACGGCCGGCAACCTCACGGCCGGCATCGCCAAGGGCCCCGGCGGCGACCTGACCGTCGGCGCCGCGAACTTCGCCGAGAGCAAGACGCTCGGCGAGCTCTACAACATCGTGCTGACCGCCGCCGGCTACACCGTCGAGGTCCAGCAGATCGGCAACCGCGAGCTGTACGAGCCCGCCCTCGAGAAGGGCGAGATCGACGTGGTCCCGGAGTACGCGGCCACCCTGGCCACCTTCCTCGCCGGCAAGGTGGAGGGCAAGGACGCCAAGGACCCGTCCTCGCCGGACCTCACCACGACGATGACCAACCTGACGGCGCTGGGCGAGAAGTCCGGCCTCGTCCTCGGCACGCCGTCGCCGGCACAGAACCAGAACGCCTTCGCCGTCACCGACGCCTTCGCGACCAAGTACGGCGTCAAGACCCTGTCCGACCTCGCCGCCAAGTGCTCGGGTGCGGCCACTGTCCTCGGTGGTCCGCCGGAGTGCCCGCAGCGGCCGAAGTGCCAGCAGGGCCTCGTCGAAAAGTACGGCTTCCAGGCGGGCAAGTTCAGCTCTCTGGACGCGGGCGGCCCGCTGACCAAGACCGGTCTCAAGCAGGGCACGATCAGCGTCGGCCTGGTGTTCAGTTCGGACGGTGCCCTGGCGGCCGGCTGATCTGTGGTCCCGCCCGCCGAGCCTTGCGCCCGGTGGGCGGGACGCCGCCACTTTCGGTGCGGAGCGGCGCCTGCCCGTTCCGCGACGGACGCCGCTCTCGGTAGCATCTGCGACCATGCCTGACCGGGATCCCGATATGCGGCACAGCGACCATCTTCCTCGCGCGCTGATCTGGGCCGGCATCGGCCTGGCCCCGCTGGCGGCTGTCGTGGTGCTGACCGGCGGCGCCGGTGGCTCGGTGAAGTTCGCGGTCCTGCTGGTCGCGCTGTGCGTGCTGCTGATCGGCACGTCTCTCCTGGTCCGCCGCGAGCCGGCGACGGACGTCGACGAGCGGGTGACCACAAAGGTCGAAGCGTTGCGCCGTGAGCTGCGCGACGAGGTGCGCAAGGCCGGTCCGCGCCCGGCCGTCGCAGCCGGGACGGCCGAAGGACCCGGCGTGGAGGGTCGTGCACCCGTCGGCGCGGCCATGGGGTCGGCACGACGCGTGACCGCCTCCGCCTCGGTGTCCCCGGCCGTCGCCGGCACCGCGCCTCCTCCGCCTTTCGCCACGGCCGCGGTGGCCGGTACTGCTTCTCGTTCGTCTGTCGCTTCGTCCGCGGTCGCTGGCGCTGCGCCTCGTCCGCCTCTCGCCGCGGCTGCCGTCCCCGGCGTGGCGCCTCTCCCGCCGAAGCCCGCCTCGGTGCCGGTCAGGGCGGCGGCGACCCGGCCTGCGGCATCTCCCCGGGAGCGGGGTGCGGCCTCGGTGCCGGCGCCTCGGGCGGGGTCGTACCGTGACCATCTTCTGCACGCCGCGGCTCCCGAACGGCGGCGAAGGCATGCGGCCCCGGACACCGGCACGGACATCGCCGGCTCCGGCTACGGGCCCGACGCCGAGCCGGACTGGTCCCACACCGCCGGAGACGGATTCGAGCCGGACCCGCTCTGGTCCCGTTCCGGACAGGTGTGGCCGGACCATTCCACTCCGGAGCCGGGCGGCTTCTCGACTCCGGAGCCGGCCGGCTTCGAAGCGCAGGCTGCCTACGGCCTCACCACCGGTGCCCTCAGCGGCTCGGCAGACGACGCCGCCGGGGCGTCGAACGGTTACGACGGTGGCTACCCGGCCGGACGCTACGACGGCGGCGGCGTGGAATACGGCACGGGCTACGACGACCGCAGCGCGGGCCACAAGGACAGCACCGGCTACGACGGCGACGCGAGCTACGACGGTGGCGCGGGTTTCAACGGCGGCGCGAGCTACCGAGACGGTGGCGCGGGCTATGACGGTGGCGCGGGCTATGCCGGTGGCACGGGCTACGAGGGTGGCGCGGGCTATGACGGTGGCGCGGGCTACGAGGGTGGCGCGGGCTATGACGGTGGCGCGGGCTATGACGGTGGCGCGGGCTATGACGGTGGCGCGGGCTATGACGGTGGCGCGGGCTACGAGGGTGGCGCGGGCTATGACGGTGGCGCGGGCTATGACGGTGGCGCGGGCTACCGGGGTGGTGGCGCGGGCTCCCGCGCGGCAGGCAACCGCGCGGCAGGCAACCGCGTGGCGGGCAACGGCGCGGCGGGCTACGGCTATGGGCGGGGGCAGGGTCGGGTGCGCGGTAGCGCCGACGGTCTCGACCGGCGCCCCGCTCCGGACCGGGATCGGCACCGCCGCGGCTGGTGACCCGCCGCGGGTCCTACTTGTCGATGTCGCCGACCACGAAGAACATCGAGCCGAGAATGGCGATCAGGTCCGGCACGAGACAGCCGGGAATCAGCGTCGCCAGCGCCTGGACGTTCGCGTACGACGCCGTGCGCAGTTTGAGGCGCCACGGTGTCTTCTCGCCGCGGGACACCAGGTAGTACCCGTTGATGCCGAGCGGGTTCTCCGTCCAGGCGTACGTGTGGCCCTCGGGAGCCTTGACCACCTTGGGCAGTCGCACGTTGACCGGTCCGCCGATACCGTCCACCCGGTCCAGGCACTGCTCGGCCAGGTCCAGCGACACGTAGACCTGCTCCAGCAGCACCTCGAACCGGGCATGGCAGTCGCCCGCGCTCCGGGTCACCACGGGCACGTCGAGCTCGCCGTACGCCAGGTACGGCTCGTCGCGCCGCAGGTCGAGGTCCAGGCCGCTGGCTCGGGCGACGGGTCCCGAGGCGCCGTACGCCGCCGCCTGCTCGGCGGTCAGCACGCCGACGCCGACCGTACGCGCCAGAAAGATGTCGTTCCTGCGGATCAGGCGGTCGATGTCGGGCATCCGGCTGCGAACCAGCGCGATGGCCTCCCGGGCCCGGCGCGTCCAGCCGGCAGGCACCTCCTCCTTGAGGCCGCCGACCCGGTTGAACATGTAATGGATGCGCCCGCCGGACACCTCCTCCATGACGGCCTGCAGCGTCTCCCGCTCGCGGAAGGCATAGAACATCGGGGTGATCGCCCCGATCTCCAGCGGGTAGGACCCGAGGAACATCAGGTGGTTCAGCACCCGGTTGAGCTCGGCGAGCGCCGTCCGCAGCCAGGTCGCCCGCTCCGGCACCTCGATGCCCATCAGCCGTTCCACGGCGAGGACGACGCCGAGCTCGCTGGAGAACGCCGACAGCCAGTCGTGCCGGTTGGCGAGCACGATGATCTGCCGGTAGTCACGGACCTCGAAAAGCTTTTCGGCGCCGCGGTGCATATAGCCGACGATCGGCTCGCATTCGACGACCCGTTCGCCGTCGAGCTTCAGCCTGAGCCGGAGCACGCCGTGGGTGGACGGGTGCTGCGGACCGATGTTGAGCACCATGTCGGCGGTGTCGAGCCCGGCTCCGGTCCCGACCGTCATCTCCCGCAAGTCACTCACGGCTCAGATCGTCCCACGAAGCTCGACGCCCGCCTCGTGCGGCGGCCGCCGAGCGGCTCACATCGCCCCACGAAGCTCATCGCCGGCCTCGTGCGGCGGCCGCCGAGCGGCTCACATCGCCCCACGAAGCTCGACGCCCACCTCGTGCAGCAGCCACCAGTGACCGCCGAGCCCGCCCGGGTCGGTCAGCTCCGCCGCCGCACCCGCCGCGCCCAGTGCGCGCAGATAGCCCGTCGGGTCCGTGCGGGCAAGATCCAACGGTGGCCGGCCACCGTCCACACCCAGGGCGTGGAGCGCCGTCCGCTGCGTCATGATCCGGTACGGCGTCCCGCCGGCGGCCGCGGCCGAGTCGAGGGCCACGTGCGCGGTCACATCACAGCTCCCGTCCGGTACGGGATCGACCTGCCGCCCGCCCCGGTATCCGGTGAGCGTGCCGAACGCCGGTCGGGCGCCGCGCAGATGCCCGTAGTCGACCGCCAGGGCGCAGCCCCGGCGCACCGAGGCGACCGCGTCGGCCCAGGCCACGTCGCGGGGCCAGCCGATCTCGATCCGGTCGCCCAGCCCGGCCCGTGGCCACCACCGGGCGATCCAGAACCGGTCGGCGGGGTTCACGTCGGCGCCCAGCGACTCCGTGCCGGTGGCGAGGTCGACGAGCAGCCGGCGGGCGCGCCCGTCCGAGTCGATCTCGGCCACGTCGAGCGGGACGTTGTCCAGCCACTCGGTGGCGAGCAGCACGCCCACGATGTCCGCCGGAATGTCGGATCGCCAGGCCGTCGTGGCGGGCAGTCCCCCGGGCCGGGGCGCCAGCTCGACGCCGGTGAACCGGAGGCGTCCCTCGAGTGCCGTCCCGGCGGCCGAGGCGGCCAGGGCGGCGAGCAGTTCCCCGCGTCCCGCGCCCACGTCCACCACCTGCAGGACCGGCGGCCGGCCGAGCCGGGCGTCCACCGCCTCGATCAGCCGCAGCAGAGCGCCCGCGAAGAGCGGGGAGGCGTGCACGCTGGTCCGGAAGTGGTCGGCCGGGCCTGTGGCCGCGCTCGTGAAGAACCCCTCGGCGCCGTACAGCGCGTGTTGCATGGCGAACCGCCAACCCACCCTCGTCACAGGAAGCAATCTACGGCGGTGCAGTTGTTCACACGCCCTTGTCACGGGTGTGTTACGGGGGCGCATACTTTCCCTCGACCGGTACCCCCTTGTCGAGGACTGGATCTGCATATGAGCGCAGTGCCGCGTGCCGCCTCGCGCGCGTACCCGCTGGTCGTCGGCGTTGTCGGTGCGGGCCGGGTGGGTGCCGTTCTCGGGGCCGCCCTCGCCGCGGCCGGGCACGACGTGGTCGCCGCCGCGGCCGTCTCCGCCGCCTCCCGGGAACGAGCCCGCCGACTGCTGCCGCGGGCCGAGATCCTCCCCGCCGACGAGGTCGCCCGCGCCGCCACCGATCTGCTGCTCCTCGCCGTACCCGACGATGCGCTCGGCGGCGTCGTGTCCGGGCTGGCCGCGACCGGGGCGCTCGCCGACGGCGCGGTGGTCGCCCACACCTCCGGTGCCCACGGCCTCGCGATCCTGGGGGACGTCGACGGCATCGCGCTGCACCCGGCGATGACCTTCACCGGCGCGGACGGCGACCTCGACCGCCTGCCCGGCATCGCGTGGGGCGTGACCGCCCGCGACCGGGCCTTTGCCGCCCGCCTGGTCACCGACCTCGGCGGCGTCCCGGAGTGGATCGCCGAGGATGCCCGGCCGCTGTACCACGCGGCGCTGGCGCACGGGGCCAACCACCTGGTCACGCTCGTCAACGAGGCGGCCGACCTCCTGCGCGCCGCCGGTGTGCAGCGCCCGGCCACCGTGCTCTCGCCGCTGTTGCACGCGGCCCTCGGCAACGCCCTGGAGCTCGGCGACGCCGCGCTGACCGGGCCGGTGTCGCGGGGCGATGCGGGCACCGTACGCAAGCATCTCGACCGGCTGGCGCCGGAGTCTGCGCCGGCCTATCTCGCCCTGGCCCGGCGCACCGCCGACCGGGCCATCGCCGCCGGACGCCTGCGCCCGCAGGACGCGGCGCTGTTGCTGGATGTCCTGGCCTCCGCCCACGCGACCGTTGGGAGCCCCTCATGACCGTTCTCGTCCACACCCGGGCCGAGCTCGCCGCCGCCCGCGCCGCCGCACCGGGTCGGGTCGCGGTGGTGATGACCATGGGCGCCCTGCACGAGGGGCACCGCCGGCTCATGCGGGAAGCCCGCGAGCGGGCCGACTTTGTGATCGTCACGGTCTTCGTGAACCCGCTGCAGTTCGGCCCGAACGAGGACTTCGACAAGTACCCGCGCACGCTGGCCGCGGACGTCGAGGCGTGCACGGCCGAGCGGGCCGACCTGGTGTTCGCCCCGGACCGCGACGAGATGTACCCGGGCGGCACGCCGTCGGTGACCCTCGACGCGGGTGCCCTCGGGACGATCCTGGAGGGCGCCAGCCGGCCCGGCCACTTCTCCGGCATGCTGACCGTGGTCGCCAAGCTGCTCCAGCTCACCCGCGCCGACATCGCGTTCTTCGGCGAGAAGGACTACCAGCAGCTCGCGCTGATCAAGCGCATGGTCACCGACCTGGAGATCGGCGCCGAGATCGTGGGCGTGCCGACCGTACGCGAGCCCGACGGCCTGGCGATGTCGAGCCGCAACCGGTACCTCTCGGCCGAGCAGCGCGGGGCCGCTCTCGCGCTCTCGCAGGCGCTGCGCGAGGGGGCGTTGCAGGACGACGGCGCTCGCGTCCTGGAGGCGGCGAGGAAGATCCTCGACGACGAGCGGGGCGTCGCGGTCGACTATCTTGCGCTCACCGACCCGCTGCTCGGGCCCGCGCCCACGACGGGCCCCGCCCGCCTGCTCGTGGCGGCGAAGGTCGGCACCACCCGCCTGATCGACAACGTTCCGCTGCTCCTGGGAGAGGTCGCCTGATGCTCCGCACCATGCTCAAGTCCAAGATCCACCGGGCCACCGTGACGCAGGCCGACCTGCACTACGTGGGGTCGGTGACCGTCGACCTGGACCTGCTGGAGGCGGCGGACCTGCTGCCGGGCGAGCAGGTCGCGATCGTGGACGTGACCAACGGCGCGCGCCTGGAGACGTACGTGATCCCGGGCGAGCGCGGCACCGGCGTGATCGGCATCAACGGCGCGGCGGCCCACCTGGTGCACCCCGGCGACCTGGTCATCCTGATCTCCTACGGGCAGATGGACTCGGCCGAGGCGCGCTCGTACCAGCCCCGGATCGTGCACGTGGACGCGGACAACAAGATCATTGAGCTGGGCGCGGACCCGGCGGCCGCCGTCGAGGGCATGGCCGACGATCTGGTACGGGGTGATCTCACGCTGTCCGCGCGCTGAGGCCGATGGATCTCATCTTTCTGGGAGTCAGCGAGTCCCTACTCTCTGCGGGGGCCAGTGGTCTCATCTCCCTGCGGGGCAGCGAGTCCTTACTCCCTGCGTGGGGGCAGGCGGTCTCATCCCGCTCTGGGGGCCGGCGGTCTTATCCCCCCTCTGGGGCCGGCGGTCCCAGTCTTCCTCCGGGGGACCGGCCGGTCTGACGAACGACGCCTGAGGTCCGGGTCGATTGCCATATCATCGGCAAATCGGACATCGCGCGGCGCTCGGGGGGCTCGGTTCATGCGTCACTTCTCCCGGCGGCTCCTCCGGCGGCACTCCCGGCGGCTGAGCCGCTGTGGTGTCGCCGCCGCGCTGAGCGTGCTGGTCGCCGTATCCCTCGCCGGATGCGCCAAACCCGGTGGAGTTGACGGCGACCTCACCGACCAGTGGGCCGCGCTCGGCGTGCCGACCGGTTTCACCCCGACGGCCGGGACCTGCCACCTCGCGAACTTCTCCCAGTTCGGTCCGCGGGCCTCGTACGAAGAGGTCGACTGCCAGCTCGTGCACCGCACCGAAACCGTCCACGTCGGCGAATACCCGAGCCCGGCGGCCGAGGCGCCCGAGCCTCCGGCGAACGCGTCCGCGGCGGCGCGCGCGGCGTACGCGACCTGCGACAAGAAGACCACCGAGTACGTCGGCGGACCCTGGCGCACAGCCCGCCTGTGGATCGGGGTGACCCAGCCGACCCGGGCCGCCTGGGCCGGGGGTGCCCGCTGGTTCCGCTGCGAGGTCGTGGTCAGCAGCTCGGTCGAGGACGACGGCGGGCTCGTCCAGCGGGTCGGGACCCTGCGGGGGGCGTTGCAGGAGGCCGCGTCGCCGCTGCTGCTCACCTGCTACAGGGTGCTGCTCGACAAGGACGGCGAGATCGGCACGATGCCCGCCGCGCCGTGCTCCGCCCCGCACAACGCCGAGTTCGTCGGGGTCTGGGACGCCGGCGACCGGGCGTACCCGAAGACCACCAAGCAGTGGGACGCGTACCACGACGGGTGCCGCGGCCTGATCGCCTCGTACGTCGGCGTACCCGACGATGCCGACCTGCAGTACCGGGCCGGCGTGGTGTCGCTGCCGGGCGGAGATGACGTGTGGGAGCTCGGCGACCGGGGCGTGCGCTGCTACCTGTGGGTGGACACCAACAAGCTGAAGGGTTCGCTGAAGGGCAAGGGCCAGAAGGCGCTGCCGGTCCAGTACCAGTAACGCTGAGCACTTCTTGGCGCCCCGGCCGTGATTTCGTCGTACCGGCGCGGTTGACTGATCACATGTCGCATCTCGCCGGCCTGCCGGCGCTACCCCGCCGCCTGGCCGCCCCCGAGCCGGGCTGGAGCGAATCCACCGACGTGCTGGTGGTCGGCTCGGGAATCGCGGGTCTGACCGCCGCGCTGCACCTGCGGGAGCAGGGCCTGCACGTCACGGTGGTCACGAAGGTCAACATCGACGACGGCTCGACCCGCTGGGCGCAGGGCGGCATCGCCGCCGTGCTGGACCCCCTCGACACCCCCGAGGCGCACGCCTTCGACACCGAGATCGCCGGCGTGGGCCTCTGCGACCCCGCGGCGGTGCGGGTGCTGGTCGAGGAGGGTCCCACCCGGATCAAGGAGCTGATGCGGCTGGGTGCGGAGTTCGACCGCAACGCCGACGGCTCGCTCATGCTGACCCGCGAGGGCGGCCACCGCGCCGACCGCATCGTGCACGCCGGCGGCGACGCGACCGGGGCCGAGGTCCAGCGGGCCCTGCACGCGGCCGTGCGCCGCGATCCGTGGATCCGCCTGGTCGAGCACGCCCTCGTGCTCGACCTGCTGCGCTCCGCCGACGGCCGGGCCTGCGGCCTCACCCTGCACGTGCTCGGCGAGGGCAGCGAGGACGGCGTCGGCGCGATCCTGGCGCGCGCGGTCGTGCTGGCCACCGGTGGCATGGGCCAGATCTTCGCGTCCACCACCAACCCGGCCGTCTCCACCGGCGACGGCGTCGCGCTCGCGCTGCGCGCCGGGGCGAGCGTCACCGACGTGGAGTTCGTCCAGTTCCACCCGACCTCCTTCGTCACCGCGAGCGTGACCTCGGTGCAGCGGCCGCTGATCTCCGAGGCCCTGCGGGGCGAGGGCGCCCACCTCGTCGACGACGCCGGCAAGCGGTTCATGGTCGGCCAGCACGAACTGGCCGAGCTCGCACCCCGCGACGTCGTCGCCAAGGGCATCCACCGCGTACTGCGCGCCACCGGCGACGACCACGTCTATCTGGACGCGCGCCATCTCGGCAAGGACTTCCTCGAGCGGCGCTTCCCGACCATCGTGGCGTCGACCCGCGCGGCCGGCGTCGACCCGGCCACCGAGCTCATCCCGGTGGCGCCCGCGGCCCACTACGCCTCCGGCGGCGTCCGCACCGACCTCCACGGCCGCACCTCCATCCCGGGCCTGTACGCCTGCGGCGAGGTCGCCTGCACCGGCGTGCACGGTGCCAACCGGCTGGCCAGCAACTCCCTCCTCGAGGGGCTGGTCTTCTCCCGCCGCATCGCCGACGACATCGCCCGCGACCTGCCGGCGCAGGCCGACCCGGCCCCGCGGACCGGCGAGCCGGGCTGGGTGGCCGCTCCGGAGATCCGCGCCCAGCTCCGGCGCGCGATGACCCGCGGTGCGGGCGTGCTGCGTTCGGCGGAGTCCCTGGAGAGCACGGCGCAAGAGCTCGGCCGCCTCGGTGAGCAGCGCGGCGAGCCCCGCAACGCCGCGTGGGAGTCGACCAACCTGCTGACCGTGGCCACCGCCCTGGTGGCCTCGGCGCACGCCCGTCGCGAGACCCGGGGCTGCCACTGGCGTGAGGACCACCCGAACGCCGCCGACGAGTGGCGCGGGCACCTGCTGGACTCGATGGACCGGCACGGCATGCTGGCCCAGACCTTCGAGGAGATGGCATGACAGACGAAACCCCGCAGGTGCAGGCGATCGAGGGGCTCAACCTCGCCGAGGTGGAGCGCGTCGTCTACACGGCGCTCGCGGAGGACCTCGGCGATCCGCCGCGGGACGTGACCAGCGAGGCCACCATCGGCGCGGAGCAGACCAGCACGGCCGAGCTGGTGGCCCGCGCCGCCGGGGTCGTGGCCGGGCTGCCGGTCGCCGCCGAGGTCTTCGCGGTGACCTCGGGCGGCACGGCGATCTTCGACCAGCGGGTGCCCGAGGGTGCCCGCGTCACCCGCGGCGACGTGCTCGCGGTGGTCACCGGGCCGACCCGCTCGCTGCTGACGGCGGAGCGTACGGCCCTGAACCTGCTGTGCCGCATGTCCGGCGTGGCCACGCACACCCGCCGGTGGGCCGACGCCCTCGCCGGGACGACGGCGACCGTCCTGGACACCCGCAAGACGACCCCGGGCCTGCGCGCCCTGGAGAAGTACGCGGTCCGGGTCGCCGGCGGCACCAACAAGCGCATGGGCCTCTACGACGTCGCGATGATCAAGGACAACCACAAGCTGGCGGCGGGCAGCATCTCGGCGGCGTACCGGCTGGTCCGCGAGCGGTTCCCGGACGTCCCGGTGCAGGTCGAGGTGACGACCCTCGCCGAGGCGGAGGAGGCCGTCGAGGCCGGCGCCGACTTCCTGCTCTGCGACAATATGACGCCGGAGCTGCTCCGCTCGGTCGTGGACCGCGTCGGCGAACGCGCCGAGCTGGAGGCGACCGGCAACCTGACCCTCGAAACGGCGACCGCCTACGCGGCGACCGGGGTGGATTACCTCTCGGTGGGTGGTTTGACCCATTCCTCCCCGATCCTCGACATCGCGCTGGACCTGCGGGTGAACTGACCGACCGCTCGGTCGGGTCGCCGGGCCGACGATGCCCGGCTCGTGGCGCGGCGGCCACCGCGAGGGCGGCGGCGCCCATGTTCGCCGGCTGCCGGCGCCCGGCGCGGTCGCGGCCGGACGTCGGTCGAGCCTTGCGGCGGGCGCGTCGGGGCGGCTCGGGCTGGGGGCGGTTGTGCGGCCTCGGCGAGGCCTCGGCGGCGGGGTTTCTTCGGCAGTGGCACGGAGCTGGGGCCCGGCAGCGGGGTGGGTGGCTCGGGGGCTCGGTCCCGTGTGTTGCTGGGGCGGTGTTGCGGTTGTGGGCGCCAACGCCCGTACCCGGAAACGGTTTAAGGTTTTGATCGTCCCCGCATCGACTGATCGTCCCACCTAAGGTTGATCGTGCTTCTCTGCATCGACATCGGTAACACCAACACCGTCCTCGCCACCTTCGACGGCGACAAGCTGGTGCACAGTTGGCGGATCAAGACCGACGCGCGGTCGACCGCCGACGAGCTCGGTCTGATGTTTCGCGGGCTGCTGGCCGGCGACGCGGTGGAGATCACCGGGGTGGCGGCCTGCTCGACCGTGCCCGCCGCGCTGCGGTCGTTGCGGACGATGCTGGCGCGCTACTACGGCGATCTGCCGAATGTGATCGTCGAGCCCGGCGTGAAGACCGGCGTGCAGCTCGCGATCGACAACCCCAAGGAGGTCGGCGCCGACCGGGTGGTGAACACCCTGGCCGCGCACGCCCTCTACGGCGGGCCCTCGATCGTCGTGGACTTCGGCACGACCACCAACTTCGACGTGATCAGCGCCAAGGGGGAGTTCCTCGGCGGTGCGTTCGCGCCCGGGATCGAGATCTCCTTCGACGCCCTCGCCGCGCGGGCGGCGCAGTTGCGCAAGGTGGAGCCGACCAAGCCGCGGTCGGTCATCGGCAAGAACACGGTCGAATGCCTGCAGTCCGGCCTCTACTACGGCGTCGCCGGGCAGGTCGACCGCATCGTCGAGCTGATGACGGCCGAACTGGGCACCGTGCGGTCGGTCATCGCCACCGGCGGACTGGCCTGGCTCGTCAAGGACGAGTGCCGGACCATCACCGCGCACGAACCGATGATCACACTCATCGGTCTGCGCATGGTCTATGAGCGCAATGTCGGTTGATCGGCTGTTCCGCACGCGATCGCGTTGATCGTCCCGATCGGCGGCCCCGGTCACCCGGCGGGGCCCGACCGCGCGGTGTATTAATTGCGGTCCGGAACAGATCCTCCAGCCTGCGTTTGTGACGCACAGCGACGCTTTGTTCACGGATCTCTATCTTTTCCGGGCTTGGCGGCCGCCCGGTTGATCATCGTTGCAATTCCGCTACCTGCGGCATGGCGGGCGCGGATCGCCGGTCGGCGACTTGCCGATTTCCCGGCGCGGGATCGGGCCTACGCCGGCCACCTGCTTTCGCCGGGGCCCGCGGGCAGCGCCGGTGACTTCGGCGGATTAGGACCAGGCCGTTTACCTCGGTCGCGGCCCGCTACTCGCCGCACGGTGGCTGGTCGGCAGCGCCGCACGGTGGCTGGTCGGCAGCATCGCGCGGTCGTGAGCGGATGGTCGAAAGCAGTCTGCCGGTAGCGACGGCGCCGGGCCGAAAGCCGGTGGCAACGCGGTGGGATGGGCGGCGTGCGGCGCTCGCCGATGAGCCGGCCCGTCCGGGTCGCACTCGGCGCGATTTCCGTGGTTCCGCTTGGGAATCGGCGCTCCGGGCCCCGCCGGAATGGGGAAACGTGCCCGTCACCGGGGCGGGCATTCCACGAAACACTCCGTTCGATGCCGGTACGCGTTCAAGTCGATATCGAGGCCCGCATTGACGGAACACGCGGGCATAGCGTTATTGTTCTCCGCAGGGCTTTGTCTGAGAACCTGTGTTCGGAAGGATAACGGCGCGTGGCCAAGCAGATCATTCACAAGCTGGTCGACGATCTCGACGGCGGTGATGCCGACGAGACCGTCAAGTTCGCCCTCGACGGCATTCAGTATGAGATCGACCTGTCCGACAAGAACGCGACGAAATTGCGGGAAGTCTTCGCGCAGTACGTCGCCGCCGGATCGAAGGTCGCCCGTGGCGGGGTGGTCGTGGGCGGCCGGGCTGCCCGGGGCCGGGGCGGTGCCACCGCCGACCGGGAGCAGAACAAGGCCATCCGGGAGTGGGCCAAGAAGAACGGCAAGGAGATCTCCGACCGGGGCCGCATCCCCCAGGAGATCGTGGACGAGTTCCACGCCAAGGGGCCGGGCCGCTGAGGCTCGCCGCTCCGGGCCGGGTCCAGCTCGGCCGCCGGAACCCATCGGGGTGGGTCCGAGCGCATCGAGATAGGTCCGGCCGCCGGGGCTGTCGCCCGGCACACTGGGGTTTCCACAGGGTTCGTAGCGCTTCGGCGCTGCGGACCCTGCTGCTTTTCGCTCCTTCCGTGCTCGGCGTGCGTAAGTTATCCACAGGGGTGTACGGCGTTGTCCACAGGCTGTGGACGGCGTCGCCGCCGCTGATGATCGCGCCTTGGATTTCGCTGTGCGCGTACTCCGCAGGGGTGGGGAACAGCCGTTGAGCGTGCGAAGTTGGGGAAATCATCGGCGCAGGACGTCCCGAGAGGGCTCGAGGGCCCAGCAGAGTCACCCGGCGGCGATAGAGTTACAGCACGGGTATCACCGATGCCCGTGCGCTGGCCCCGCCAGTTCATTGGCGCACGGCACGTGAGGAGCACGAGGGCATGTTCGAGCGGTTCACCGACCGAGCGCGACGGGTTGTCGTCCTGGCCCAAGAAGAGGCCCGGATGCTCAACCACAACTACATCGGGACGGAGCACATCCTGCTCGGCCTGATCCACGAGGGCGAAGGCGTCGCCGCCAAGGCTCTGGAGAGCCTCGGCATCTCCCTCGAGGGTGTCCGCCAGCAGGTCGAGGAGATCATCGGCCAGGGCCAGCAGGCGCCGAGCGGGCACATCCCGTTCACGCCGCGGGCCAAGAAGGTGCTGGAGCTCTCGCTGCGCGAGGCGCTGCAGCTCGGCCACAACTACATCGGCACGGAGCACATCCTGCTCGGGCTGATCCGTGAGGGTGAGGGCGTCGCCGCCCAGGTGCTGGTCAAGCTCGGCGCCGACCTCAACCGGGTTCGCCAGCAGGTCATCCAACTGCTCTCGGGCTACCAGGGCAAGGAGCCGGCCGCGGCCGGTGCGGCGGCGGGCGAGGCCGCGCCGTCGACGTCGCTGGTGCTCGACCAGTTCGGTCGCAACCTGACCCAGGCCGCCCGGGAGGGCAAGCTCGACCCGGTCATCGGCCGGGAGAAGGAAATCGAGCGGGTCATGCAGGTGCTCTCGCGCCGGACCAAGAACAACCCGGTGCTCATCGGCGAGCCGGGTGTCGGCAAGACCGCGGTCGTGGAGGGGCTGTCGCAGTCCATCGTCAAGGGTGAGGTGCCCGAGACGTTGAAGGACAAGCAGCTCTACACCCTCGACCTCGGCGCGCTGGTCGCCGGTTCCCGTTACCGCGGTGACTTCGAGGAGCGCCTCAAGAAGGTGCTCAAGGAGATCCGCACCCGGGGCGACATCATCCTGTTCATCGACGAGATCCACACCCTGGTCGGTGCCGGTGCGGCCGAGGGCGCGATCGACGCCGCGTCCATCCTGAAGCCCATGCTGGCGCGTGGCGAGCTCCAGACCATCGGCGCGACCACCCTGGACGAGTACCGCAAGCACCTCGAGAAGGACGCCGCGCTCGAGCGCCGCTTCCAGCCGATTCAGGTGGGCGAGCCGTCGCTGGCGCACACCATCGAGATCCTCAAGGGCCTGCGCGACCGTTACGAGGCGCACCACCGGATCAGCATCACCGACGCCGCCCTGGTGGCGGCGGCGACGCTGGCCGACCGGTACATCTCGGATCGGTTCCTGCCGGACAAGGCGATCGATCTCATCGACGAGGCCGGTGCGCGGATGCGCATCCGCCGGATGACCGCGCCGCCGGACCTGCGGGACTTCGACGAGCGCATCGCCCAGGTCCGCCGGGACAAGGAGTCCGCGATCGACGCGCAGGACTTCGAGCGGGCCGCGCAGTTGCGCGACAAGGAGAAGCAGCTCCTGGGCCAGAAGGCGCAGCGGGAGAAGGAGTGGAAGGCCGGCGACCTCGACGTCGTGTCCGAGGTCGACGACGAGCAGATCGCCGAGGTGCTGGGCAACTGGACCGGCATCCCGGTCTACAAGCTCACCGAGGAGGAGACCTCCCGGCTGCTGCGCATGGAGGACGAGCTCCACAAGCGGGTCATCGGCCAGGAGGACGCGGTCAAGGCGGTCTCGAAGGCGATCCGGCGTACCCGCGCCGGCCTGAAGGACCCGAAGCGGCCCTCGGGCTCGTTCATCTTCGCCGGCCCCTCGGGTGTCGGTAAGACCGAGCTGTCCAAGGCCCTCGCCGAGTTCCTGTTCGGCTCCGAGGACGCGCTGATCCAGCTCGACATGTCGGAGTTCCACGACCGGTACACGGTGTCGCGCCTGGTCGGTGCGCCTCCCGGATACGTCGGCTACGACGAGGGTGGCCAGTTGACCGAGAAGGTGCGCCGCAAGCCGTTCTCGGTGGTGCTGTTCGACGAGATCGAGAAGGCCCACCCGGACGTCTTCAACACGCTGCTGCAGATCCTCGAGGACGGCCGCCTCACCGACGGTCAGGGCCGCATCGTGGACTTCAAGAACACGGTGATCATCCTGACCACCAACCTGGGCACGCGTGACGTGGCCAAGGCGGTGTCGCTGGGCTTCCAGGCCTCCGAGGCCGAGGAGTCCAACTACGAGCGGATGAAGGTCAAGGTCAACGACGAGCTGAAGCAGCACTTCCGCCCGGAGTTCCTCAACCGTATCGACGACACGATCGTCTTCCACCAACTGCGCCAGAACGAGATCCTCGAGATCGTCGACATCTTCACGGCGCGGATCGAGTCCCAGCTCAGGAACAAGGACATGGGCCTCGAGCTGACCGACAACGCCAAGAAGTACCTGGCGAAGAAGGGCTTCGACCCGGTCCTGGGCGCCCGGCCGCTGCGCCGCACGATCCAGCGGGACCTGGAGGACACCCTCAGCGAGCAGATCCTGTTCAACGAACTGCGCCCCGGCCAGATCGTCGTCGTGGACTGCGAAGGCGACCCGGAGAACACCGACAAGTCCAAGCTGGTGTTCAAGGGAGCCGACCGCGGATCCGTGGTTCCGGACGCGGTGCCCGCCGACCTCGGTGCGGCCGCTGCCGACGAGTAATCGAGCACAAACACCACGGCCCGGCGCGGAAAGCGCCGGGCCGTTGTGCTGTTCCGCGGGATAACTCGGTCGCGGCATTCCGCGCCACCCTCGATCATCGGCTCATGGAAGTTCCCCAGCGGCAGATCCGAGCCGTGTACGACGAGCACACCATCACCGTCTACCAGGCGTACCCGGAGGCGATCGCCGGTCCTGCCGTGCGCGCCGGACGGTTCGTGGACCCGTTCAAGCGCGAGCGGATGACCTGGATCAAGCCGTCCTTCCTGTGGATGATGTACCGCTGCGGATGGGCCACCAAGCCCGGCCAGGAACGCGTCCTCGCCGTGCGGATCACCCGTGCGGGCTTCGACTGGGCGCTCGCCCACGCCTGCTCGAGCCACCACGACCGGGCGAGCGGGGAAAGCCGGGAGGAGTGGGCGCGGCGGCTGCGCACCAGCCCCGTACGGGTGCAGTGGGACCCCGAACGGTCGCTGGCGCTGAACGCCCTGCCGTACCGGTCCTTGCAGCTCGGCATCGGCGCAGACGCGGTCCGGCGATACGTCGACGACTGGACGGTGTCGATCACGGACGTGACGCCGATGGTCAGGGAGATCGCCGCGAAGCGGGACCCGGCCCTGCTGCCGGTGGAACGCCCCTATTCCAGCGCCGGATAGCGAGGCGGGTGGTCACCTGCCAGCACGAAGCGGTCCGCGTCGGAGTCCAGGGGCTCCACCAGACCGTCCGTGACCAGTCCGGCGAGGGCGCGGGCGCGCTGCACGTCGTCCGCCCAGACGACGTCGATGCGCTGCCGCGGCACCGGCCCGGTGGCGTGGCGCAGCACCTCGAGGATCAGGCCGCGGACCTGGCGGTCGGTGCCCGCGTACCGCTGCGGCCGGCGCGTCGGGCCGGACGGCGCCGGGGCACCGCTCAGGCGCCACGCGCAGACCTGCTCGAAGGGGCACTCGGTGCACCGCGGCGACCGGGCCGTGCAGACGATGGCACCGAGCTCCATGAAGGCGATGCTGGCCCGGGCGGCGCGGGCCGGCTCCTCGGGCAGCAACTCGGCCATGGCGGTGAGGTCGGCGGCCGTGGTGGCCGGGCCGGCGTCCGGGTCCCCGGCCACCGCCCGGGAGACGACGCGGCGCACGTTGGTGTCCACGACCGGGTGACGCTGCCCGTACGCGAAGGTGGCCACGGCCCGCGCGGTGTAGGTCCCGACGCCCGGTAGCGCGAGCAACTGGTCGAGGTCGTCCGGCACCCGCCCGTCATGCCGCTCGACGAGCGCGACCGCGCACGCGTGCAGCCGCATCGCCCGGCGCGGGTATCCCAGCCGGCCCCACATCCGGATCGCCTCGGACGGCGGGTCCTGGGCCAGGTCGGCGGGGGTGGGCCAGCGGTTCATCCAGGCGTGCCAGGCGGGCTCCACGCGGATGACCGGGGTCTGCTGCAGCATCACCTCGCTGACCAGCACCGCCCAGGCGCTGGTGCCGGGGACGCGCCAGGGCAGGTCGCGGGCGTTGCGGTCGTACCACTGGATGGCTGAGTCGGCGAGCGTCATAACCGGGCAAGCTTAAGATGCCGGGATGAACGAGCTCGCCATCACCGTCATAGGCCCGGACCGCACCGGCATCATCGCCGACGTCTCCGAGGCCCTCGCCGGAGTCGGAGCCAACCTCTCCGACTCCACGATGACCCGGCTTCGCGGACACTTCGCCATGACGCTGATCTGCACAGGACCGTCCGCGGAGGACGTGGAGAAGGCGCTGGAGCCGCTCAGCGGGCTGCTGGCCACGGTACGGGCGGTCGAGCCGGAGGCGGAGGCGGACGCGGCCGGCGAGCCCTACCTGGTGAGCGTGCACGGCGCGGACCGGCTCGGCATCGTCGCCGCGGTCACCCGGGTGGTGGCGGCGGCAGGCGGCAACATCACCGACCTGACGACCCGGCTCAGCGGCCCGCTGTATGTGCTGATCGCCGAGGTGGACCTGCCCCGGGGCAGCGCCGAGGACCTGGCCGTACGGCTCGCCACCGCGGCCGACGAGCTGGGCGTCGACGTGACCCTGCGCCGCGCCGAGACGGACGTCCTGTGAGCGACGCTCTGGCCGGCTGGAAGCCCGACCTGCTCGGCGTCGACGGCCGGGTGTTGCCGGTCGTCACCGCCCCGGCCGAGGTGCTGAGCCGCCCGGGTGCCGAGGTGGACCCCGCGGACCCGGAGGTGGTCCAGCTCGCGGCGGACCTGGTCGCCACGATGCGGGTGTCGCCCGGCTGCGTGGGTCTCGCCGCGCCCCAGGTCGGGGTGGGTGCCCAGGTCTTCGTCGTGGACGTCACCGAGCATCCCAAGACCGCCACCTCGCACGGCACGTTCGTGCTGTGCAACGCCCGGGTGGTGGAGGCCAGCCGTTGGCGGCCCGGCCGGGAGGGCTGCATGTCCGTGCCGGACCTGACCGGCGACGTGAAACGCGCCGGCCGCGTCGTGGTCGAGGCCGTCCTTCCGGGTACGGGCGAAGCCGTCCGCCTGGCCACCGACGCCTTCGAGGCCCGCGCCCTGCAACACGAGATCGACCACTGCGCGGGAAAACTCTTTCTCGATCGGGTGGCCGGTGCGCACGCCGTCTACCAGCGCAAGGTGTATCTCTAACGATCAGTAAACGAGTCGGTGTCGCATAACCGGCGCGTCGCGGCCCCGTCGGCGCGCGGACGACGATACGGTGCTCCCATCATGCGTACGACGGTTGGTCCGCTTCCCGCCGCCGTGTACTGGCGGCGTCGAGCTGTGGTGCTGGGTGCACTGCTGCTCGGCGTCATCGTGCTCTTCGTCTCCTGCTTCGGCGGCGGCGACGACAGCGGCGGCAAGCAGGCCACCGGCGCCGCCCGGGGCCCCGCTTCGACGCCGGCCTCCGCGACGCCGGAGACCGAGCCGTCCTTCGAGGACGCGCCTCCCGGCGCGGGCACCCCCTCCCGGCCGAGCCCGGAGGAGCTGCGGTCCGAAGCCCCGGCCGGTGAGCCGGATACGGGCGACGGCGCGCAGCCCGGGACGGACACGAACGTGACCGTGCCGGCCGACGGCTCCTGCACCGACCAGGAGATCTCGGTGACCCCGATCCCGGCCGGCACCACCGCACGCCGCGGCGTCCCGATCGAGATTCGCCTGAAGATCAAGAACGTGTCGGCCCGTACGTGCTCGCGCGATGTGGGCGCGGACCTCCAGGAGCTTTACATCGAGTCGGGCGCGCAGAAGGTCTGGTCGTCGGACACGTGCAGCAACGCGAAGGGCTCCGACGTCCGCGAGTTCCCGTCGAACGGCGAACGCGAATACAACGTGACCTGGAACGGCCGCCAGTCGAACAAGTGCGCGGCCGGCCTGGCCGCGGGTACGGCCCCTCCCGCGGGTCAGTACCAGGTCCGCGGCCGCCTCGGCGCCAAGGTCAGCGCCCCGGTCATCCTGACCCTCACCCCGTGACCCCGTGGGCCCGGTGCCCATGATCCCGACCGACCCGCCTCCCGCGGCCTTACGGTGGGCCGCGGGAAACGCCGGCCCCGAGGCGTCGGCGCGTGTCGTCCAGCGCCTCGCCGGTGGCACGCACGCCGTCACCCACCTGCTGGAGACCGGGCAGCCGACAAGGCAGATCGTGCTGCGGCGATATCCGCCCGGCGACAACGCGGCCGAGCGGGAGGCAGCCGTCCTGAAGGCACTGGACGGCCTGGACGGGTGGGCGCCGCGCCTTGTGGACGTCGATGCCATCGGAAGGCGGTTCGGTGAGCCCGCAGTGCTGATCACTCGTCTTCCCGGTCGTGCCGACATCACCTCGGTGCCGCCGGACGACGCGGCGGAACAGCTCGGACGAGTTCTGGCGCGCATTCATGCCGTGCCGCTCGCCCGGTTCGACGGGCTACGCGACGGCATGGCAGCGACATCGTCACCGGCCACGCGGTACGCCCCGGGAGCGGCGGTCCTGGCGGCCGACGGTCATCGTCTTCGCGCCGAGGAATCGGTCCTGACGCACTTCGACTACTGGTCCGGCAACGTGCTGTGGCAGCGGCGGTCGATCACCGGCATCGTCGACTGGTCCGGGGCGTCCCGGGCACCGCGTGGCCTCGACGTGAGCTGGTGTCGGCTGGATCTGGTTCTTCTGTACGGCCCGGCGACGGCAGACGTCTTTCTGGCCGCCTATCAGCGGGCGGCCGGAGAAGCGGTGCCGGACGTCGTCCTGTGGGACCTGTTCGCGTTGACGAATTCCCATCACACCGTCGAGAGCTGGCGGGACAACTACCACGGCCTCGGCCGCACCGACCTGACCGCCACCGACCTGCGTGCACGTCACACGGCGTGGACCCGCGACCGTCTCGAGCAGCATCGAGAGCGGTGATGGCGGCTGCGCCCACCTACTACTGTCGGTTCGTGCAGATCGCCGAAGTCCGTCGTTTTCCGGTGAAATCCATGCTCGGCGACGCGGTGCCGGACGCCTGGGTCGATCACCGCGGCCTGGTGGGCGACCGGTTGTGGGCGGTGTGCGACGCGGACGGCAAGCTCGGCAGCGGCAAGAACACCCGGCGGTTCCGGCGGATGCCGGGCCTGTTCCGGCTCCGGGCCCACGCGGGCGAGCCGGTACCCATCGTGGAGTTGCCCGACGGCCGGTGCTTCGCCGCCGACGAGTCCGCGGGGCACCGGGCCGTCAGCGAGGTGCTGGGCCGCCCGGTGACGCTCGTCGCGGAGACGACGATTCCGCATCACGACGAGGGGCCGGTCAGCCTGATCTCCACGGCCGCGCTCCGCGCGCTGACCGGGATGTGCGGCGGCGAGCCGGGCGGCGGGGACGTCGACCCGCTGCGGTTCCGGGCCAACTTTCTCGTCGACGTCCCCGGGAGCGGGTTTCCGGAGGACGACTGGTTCGGGCGCCGGCTGCGCGTCGGCCGCGATGTCGTGCTGCGGGTGGTCCGGCCGCTCACCCGGTGCGTGATGATCGATATGGCGCAGGCTCCCGCTGTCGGCCGGAACGACCTGCTCAAGGCACTGGCGGAGCGGCGAGAGATGACTTTCGGCGTGTTCGCCACCGTGGAACGGCCCGGCCGGGTCGCCGTCGGATCAGACGTAGCGTTCGAGGATTGACGCCTCGGCGAGGCGGGACAGGCCCTCGCGGACCCCGCGGGCCCGGGCGTCGCCCACGCCCTCGACCGCCTGCAGGTCCTCGACCGTGGCGCCCAACAGGCGTTGCAGGCTGCCGAAGTGGTCGACGAGCCGCTCGACGATCTGGGCGGGAAGCCGGGGCACCTTGGCCAGCAGCCGGAAGCCGCGGGGGCTGACCGCCGCGTCCAGCGCGTCGGAGGCGCCGGCGTAGCCGATGGCCTTGGCGACGGCGACCAGGTCGATCATCTCGGTCGCGGTGAGCAGGTCGAGCTCGACCAGGGCCTCGTCGAGGGTGCGCGCCTTGCGGCCGGTGGGCAGGTAGTCGCGGATGACCAGGGTGCGGTCGGAGTCGACGCCGGCCATCAGCTCGTCGAGCTGCAGCGCCAGCAGCCGGCCGTCGGTGCCGAGCTCCACCACATATCCGGAGATCTCGTCGGCGATGCGGCGCACCATCTCGAGGCGCTGCACGACGGCCACCGCGTCACGGACGGTCACGAGATCTTCTATCTCCAGCGCCGACAGCGTGCCCGACACCTCGTCGAGGCGCAGCTTGTAACGCTCGAGCGTGGCGAGGGCCTGGTTGGCGCGGGAGAGGATGGCGGCCGAGTCGTCGAGGACGTGACGCTGGCCGTTGACGTAGAGGCCGATGATCCGCATCGACTGGCTCACCGAGATCACCGGGAAGCCGGACTGCTTGGCGACCCGTTCCGCGGTGCGGTGCCGGGTGCCCGATTCCTCCGAGGGGATGCCGGGATCGGGCATGAGGTGCACGGCCGCGCGGACGATGCGGGTGCCGTCGCTGGAGAGGACCACGGCGCCGTCCATCTTGCACAGCTCGCGCAGACGGGTGGCCGAGAACTCGACGTCGAGCGGAAAGCCGCCGGTGCAGATGCGCTCCACGACCTCGTCGTGGCCCAGCACGATGAGGGCGCCGGTCCGGCCGCGCAGGATGCGCTCGAGGCCGTCGCGCAACGCGGTGCCCGGGGCCATCAGGGCGAGGTTGGCGCGGAGCGGGTCGCCGCTGAGCCCGCCGCCGGTCAGGCCGGGCGCGGTGGGGGTCATCGGACGGGCTGCCGATCCGTTGACGCCCGGGGCAGCCCCGTTGGCATGACGGTTGGTGGAGGCATCGCGGTCGAGCGGCACCTGTACATTCTACGGACCGTCATCCAGCTCAACGACCCGCGGTTCGGCCGATGCTCCATAGCGTGATCGGTGCTCACTCTCGGTGATTGATGCTGCGTCCCTGCCGTGGCGGCGCGGGGCCCGGGGATCGTCATTCCGCCGACGCCCGGGCCGCCCACTGCACCGCCGTCTGCAGGTCGCCCACCTCGACGACGCGCATTCCTTTGGGCGGGCTGTCGCCCTCGCCGGGACCGCAGCCGGGCGGGACCAGCGCGAAACGGAAGCCCAGCCGGGCCGCCTCGGCGAGCCGCCGACCGACCGCGCCGACCCGCCGCACCTCGCCGGTCAGGCCGACCTCGCCGATGGCGACGAGATGCGGTGCCATCGCCAGGTTGAGCGCGCCGGAGGCCACCGCCAGGGCCATCGCCAGGTCGGCCGACGGCTCGGTGACGCGGATGCCGCCGACCGTCGCGGCGAAGACCTCGCGATCGTGGAGTTTGATCTTCTCCATCCTGCGCTGGAGCACGGCCAGCACCATGGCCAGCCGGGCGCTGTCGAGGCCGGAGACCGTGCGCCGCGGCGAGCCCTGCACCTGGGCCCCGATCAGCGCCTGCACCTCGGTCACCATCGCCCGGCGGCCCTCCATCGCGACCGTGACGCAGGTGCCGGGCACCGGCTCGTTGTATCGGGTCAGGAACAGCCCCGAGGGGTCGGCGAGGCTGACGATGCCGCTCTCGTGCATCTCGAAGCACCCCACCTCGTCGGCCGCGCCGAAGCGGTTCTTCACGCCGCGCACCAGGCGCAGCGACGAATGTTTGTCGCCCTCGAAGTGCAGCACGACGTCGACGAGGTGCTCCAGCACGCGGGGACCGGCGACCGAGCCGTCCTTGGTGACGTGGCCGACGAGGACGGTGGCGACGCCCCGCTCCTTGGCGACGCTGACGAGGGCGGCCGTGACCGCGCGCACCTGGGTGACACCGCCGGGCACGCCCTCGGTGCCCGGCGCCGAGATCGTCTGCACCGAGTCGATGATGAGCAAGCCGGGCTTGACCGCGTCGAGGTGCCCGATCACCGCGCCGAGATCGCTCTCCGAGGCGAGGTAGAGCCGGTCGTGCAGGGCGCCGAGCCGCTCGGCGCGCAGCCGCACCTGGCTGACCGACTCCTCGCCGCTGACCACGAGGGAGGGGGTGCCGGCGCCCGCCGCCCACTGCTGGGCCACATCGAGCAGCAGGGTGGACTTGCCGACCCCCGGCTCGCCCGCGAGCAGCACCACCGCCCCCGGCACCAGGCCGCCGCCGAGCACCCGGTCCAGCTCCGTGACGCCGCTGGGCACGGCCTTGGCGGGGGCGGCGCTGATCGTCGCGATCGGACGCGCCGGCTCGGACGGCAGCCGCGAGCTGACCACCCGGCCCGATACCACCGGACCGGTCATCGTGGACTCGATGATCGAGCCCCACTCGTTGCACTCCGGGCAGCGCCCCAGCCACTTCGGCGGCTGGTGGCCGCACGCATCGCACTGGTAGGCCGGGCGCGGTTCCGAACGGGTGCGGGAAGTCGTCACAGGCGCCACGCTAGCCCGACCGTATGACAATCCCGGACTATCCGTGGGTGTTGTCCTGCTCCTCACTCTCGGCGTGCTCGCCCGGGACGGCCGGTCCCCGGGAGGCAGGCGTGAGCGGGACGCTGATCGGAGCCTGGACGACGAGCGGCTGCGCGCCGTTGCTGAACTCGAACACCAGGTTGAGCGCGTTGCCCGGCATGAGCTTGCCGGTGAGGCCGAGGGCGGTGAGCTGCTCCGCGTCGCCCGGCCGGAAGGTCACCGAACCGAGCGGGCCGATCTCGATGCGCGCCGGGCGGGCCGCCGCGGCGGGCGCCGCCGGTGCGGTGCTGGGCGCCTGGCCGGCTGCCGGCGCGCTCGCGTGCGCCGACGGGACCTGCTCGCCCTCGTGCGCGTCCGCCGGCGGGCGGCTGCCCGACGGCTCCGGGATCGCGGTGGACGGCGCGGCCGGCTTCGCGGCGCCGCCGCCGACGAGACCCATCTGCCGGGCGGCGACGAGGTCCTTGCGGTTCGCCTGGTCGTCGCTGGGCCGGCTGCTCACCATCACCGTGACGGGCTGCTTGGTCTGGTTGTAGATGCCCAGCTCCAGCGGCGCGTTCGCACCCGCCGCGTAGCCGGCGGTGCCCGGATACTGCACCGAGAGGTTGCGGATGAGGACGGTCCGGTCGGAGTTGTCGATGTTGACGCCCGGAGTGGAGGCCCTCTTGAGGGCGGTCTCAGCGACCTGACCGGCGCTGCAGCCGGTGAGCGCGATCGCGGCCACCGTGGCGACACCCGTGGCCAGGAAGGCGCGGCGGGTTCCCAGCGAGCGCATCACAGTCCTCCAAGATAATCGAGAATCCTCCGCCGATCAGCCTAGAGGGCCGAGATCCGGCGCGTACGCCGACCCGTCCATCCGGCCCCGGGGCCCGGCTCAGACGACATTTCCGCTGAAGACCAGCAGTGCGACGTCGAGCAGCGCCACCACGATGACGGAGCGGAACATGGCCACCTGACGAGCGCCTTGCCGGAGTTCGCGCCTTCCCGCGTACCAACCGAGCGGAAGGACCACGACGGCGGCCGCGGCGGCCGCGATGCCCGGCCACGACGGCGGCCCGGGCGGTCCGAAGACCAGCGTGAGCGTCGCGGCCAGCAGCAGTCCTCCGGCCGCGACCTGCGACCAGGCGGCGCCGAGGCGATGCGGCAGCCCCACCACGCCGGTCGCGGCGTCGTCGGCCAGGTCCGGCAGCACGTTGGCGAAGTGCGCGCCGCCGCCGAGGAGCGCACCCGCCGCGACCAGCCAGGCCGGCGGCCACGGGTGACCCGGCAGGGCCAGGACCACGAAGGCCGGCATCAGGCCGAACGCCACCAGGTACGGCACGATCGAGAAAGGGGTCGACTTGAGCGGCCAGTCGTAGAGCAGCGCGAAGACGCCGACCAGCGTGATGCAGGCCGTCGCCGCGGGCCCGAAGGGCAGGCCCAGCACCGGGATGGCCAGGGAAGCGATCAACCCTGCGATGCCGACCGTACGGCGGGAGACCGCGCCCGACACCACGGGCTTGTCGCGGCGTCCCGTGGCCCGGTCCCGGTCCGCGTCCAGCCAGTCGTTGACCCATCCCACCGAGAGCTGGGTCGCGCCGATCGCCGCGGCGACCCCGGCCACCGCCCACCCGCGATGTCCGGCGCCGACGGCGAGCAGGGTCATGGCGAGCGTGACGGCGCCACCCGGTTCGGCGTGGGACGCCCTGAGGAGCGCGGCAAGATCGGCCATGAGTGCAGTGTGGTGGTTGCGCTCCGTACGTGCCACGCTCGATCACATGTCCCGCCTCGCGCGCAACGACCCCCGCCAGTACGACGACCTCGCCGGCGAGTGGTGGCGCCCGGGCGGCGGCTTCGAGCTGCTGCACTGGCTGGCGGCGGCGCGCGGGGCGCTCGTGCCCGCCGCGTCCCGGCCCGGCGCGGTCCTGGTGGACGCCGGCTGCGGCGGCGGCCTGCTGGCCCCGCACGTGGAACACCTCGGCTACCGCCATGTCGGCGTCGACCTACGGCGCTCGGGCCTGGAGCAGGCGGCGTCCCGCGGCGTGGCGGTGCTCGCCGGCGACGTCGCCGCCCTGCCGCTGGCCGACGAGTCCGCGGACGTGGTGGTGGCGGGCGAGATCCTCGAGCACGTGCCCGACCTGCCGGCCACCGTGGCGGAGCTGTGCCGGGTGCTACGTCCGGGCGGCCTGCTCGTCCTGGACACGATCAACGACACCCGGCTCGGTCGATTGATCTCTATCACACTCGGCGAGCGGTTCGGCGCCGCGCCGGTGGGCATCCACGATCCCGAGCTGTTCGTCGACCCGGGAGAGCTGACGATGCACTGCGCCAAGCACGGCGTACGACTGCGGGTCCGTGGGGTCCGGCCGAGCGTTCCGGGCCTGATCCGCTGGCTGGCGCTGCCGACCGGCACCGCGCCGCGTCGGCTGGGCCGGATGGTGCCGACCCGCTCCACGCAGGTGCTCTATCAGGGGATCGGCCGCAAACAGGGTTCGCGCGGGGAGGTGCAGGTGTGACCGCCGACGAGGCTCGGCGACTGGCACCCCGGTTCGTGGCCCGGGCCACCGAGTACGACCGGACCGGTTCCTTTCCCGTCGAGGACTTCGCCGACCTGCGCCGGTCCGGGCTGTTCGGCCTGATGGTGCCGACCCGCCTCGGCGGCATGGGCGCGGGCTTCGCCGACTATGCGGCGGTCGCGTACGAGCTGGCCCGCGGCAACGGCGCCACCGCTCTCGTCTTCAACATGCACGCCTCGGTCACCGGCGCGCTCAGCGGCGTGACGGACGAGCTCGCCGACGCCCTGGGCCTACCGCCGGAGGCCCTCGAGGCTCGGGACAGCTATCTGCGCGCCGCCGCCGAGGGCAACTGGTACGCCGTGGCGATGAGCGAGCGCGGCGCGGGCTCCCGGCTCTCCGAGATGGCGACCCGCTACGAACGGACCGCCGACGGCTTCCACATCAAGGGCGCGAAGACCTTCTGCTCGGGCGCGGGGCACGCCGACGCGTACCTGGTCGCGGCCCGCAGCGCCGCCGACCCGTCGCAGGTCTCGCAGTTCCTGGTGCCGGCCGGGGACGGGCTCTCGATCGAGCCGACCTGGGACGCGCTCGGTATGCGCGCGACCGGCTCGCACGACGTCCACGTCGACGTCGTCGTCGACGAGACGGCGCTGCTGGGCGGCGTGGAGGGGCTCGCGCTCGTCGTCGCTCAGCTCGCTCCGCACTGGATGGTGGCCAGCTATGCGGCCGTCTACGTCGGGGTGGCCCGGGCGGCCGTGGACGCCGCCGTCGAGCACGTCGAGGCCCGCAAGCTGGAGCACCTGCCGGCGGTACGCGCGCGCATCGGCCGGGCCGACGCCGCCGTCGCGGCCGCCCACCTGACCGTCATGGAGGCCGCCCGCAGGGTCGACGAGGCGCCCGGCGACGCCGAGACCAACCGGTGGGTGTGGCGGGCCAAGCTGGTCGCGGGTACGACCGCGGCCGACGTCGCCGCCTCGATGCTGGAGGCCGCCGGCACGTCCGCGATGCGCCGCGGCCATCCGCTGGAACGCCTCTACCGGGACGCGCGAGCGGGTTCCCTACAGCCCGCGACCTCGGACGTCTGCGCCGACTGGCTCGGCGTCGCGGCGCTGGGCGGAGACCCGGACTCGCAAGGAACCGCCCCACGTTGGTGATGGCCTGCGCGGGTATCAAACGGGGTCGGCCTGGGGAGGCGCAAGTGAACAGAAGCGGTCAGGCGGTGATCGCCGGCCTGGGGGTGGCACTGCCGCCCTCGACGGTGCAGGACGAGCTCTGGGACGGGTACTTCGCTCGGCACTACGCGGCGGGTGGCCGGCGCGGCCTGGCCCAGCGGATCTTCGCGAACTCCGGGGTCCGCACCCGGCAGGCCGCGGTCAGCCCGCTGCTGGAGGACGTGTCGGACTGGTCCACCGAGCGCCGCATGCGCCGCTACCAGGTGGAGGCGGTGCCGCTGGGCAAGGAAGCGGTCGGCCGCGCGCTCACCGACGCCGGCGTCGCGGCCGACGAGGTCGGCCTGTTCGCGGTCTGCTCCTGTACGGGCTACGCCACGCCCGGCCTGGACATCCTGCTCGCCCGCGACATGGGCATGTCCCCGGCGCTGCAACGCCTCTTCGTGGGGCACATGGGCTGCTATGCGGCCCTGCCGGGCCTCGGCGCGGCGGCGGACTTCGTGGCGGCCCGCGGCCGGCCCGCGCTGCTGCTCTGCACCGAGCTGACGAGCCTGCACCTGCAGCCGCCGGACAACCGGGTGGACATCCAGCAGATCGTCTCGCACGCGCTCTTCTCGGACGCCGCGGCCGCCGTCGTTCTCTCGCCGGGTGCCGTCGGCGGGTACGTGGTCATGGACGTCACCGCCCTCACGGACACGACCACGGCCGGGCACATGACCTGGGACGTCACCGACATGGGCTTCCGCATGGGGCTGTCGGCACAGGTCCCGGACGTGCTGTCGATGCACGTACGGGCGCTGGTCGAGGATCTGCTGGGCCGCAACGGGCTGACGGTGGGCGAGGTGGACGGCTGGGCGGTGCACCCCGGCGGCCCGAGGATCCTCGACGTGGTGCAGGAGCGGATCGGCCTGACCGACGACGACCTGGCGGCGTCGCGCGGGGTGCTGGCGGCGTACGGGAACTGCTCGTCGCCGACGGTCCTGCTGGTGCTGGAGGAGTTGCGCCGCAGGGGGACGCCTCCGCGGCACGTGGTGATGTTGGCCTTCGGTCCCGGCCTCACTCTCTACGGGGTCTTGCTCAGCCGGCTCTGACGCTCGGCAGGGGGTTCTGCTCAGTCAGGGCGACGCGTGACATCAGAGTGGCGTCTGGTCGGCTGCCCGCGCCCTGCGGGTGGCCCTCCTTCCGGGCGGGTGGCCTCCTTCCGGGCGGGTGGTTCCCCTTAGCGGGTGGCGAGGCGTGCCAGGTCGGGTTCGAAGACGGCGACCGTGGCGGCTCGGGGGACTTTCCGGACGATTTCACCGGTGCGGTCGACCAGTAGCACCGCGGCCGTGCCGTCGGGGCGGTTGAGGTGGGTGGCCGACCGTAGCCCGCCGGTGGGATCGCGGAGCTCACGCACGTTCTTGCCCTGGGCTTGGGGCGTGGAGCTGGTCGCCGGGGTGTGCTTGGTCACCGCCGGCGCCGGACCGTGGACCGTCACGACGGTGATCCCGGCCTGCACGGCCGCGATGGTCTCCGCGACGAGCTGCTCGCAGTCGCAACCCTCGGTGAGCAGGATGACCGCCGGGAGCTGGCCTCGTAGCGGCACCGGCTGTCCGTTCGTACCGATCAGCTCGAGGGCGGGAAGCGTCTCCGGGCCCTCGTCCGTGGTGTTCGCCGTGCGTTGGGTCGCTGGGGAACGGGAGGGCCCGGACCAGGCGGAGGCGAAGAGGCTGGCGATCGTCACGACGATCGCCATGGAGATGATGAGCACCGGCGCACGCAGGCCCGCCGGGCCGAGCCGGCGCAGCACCCGGACGCCCGGACGGTCGACGAACCGCTGCCACGGGGTGCGTCTCCGGGACCGGTGCAGCTCCTCCTGGACGGCCGTGACCTCGTCGGAAAGCTCGGAGAGGTCGTCCGGGACGACGATGACGCCCCACTCCTCGGGAAGGCCGGGCAGGCCGTCGGGGGAGCCGCCGTCGCCCGCCCAGCCGCCGCCGTTGTCGCTCAAACTGCCCATGGCTCACCCTCCCCTCTGCCGCAGAGTCTCACGTGCTGCGGGGACCGTGCACCCAGCCTCCCCCACTCGGGGCCCGCACCGCCAGTGGTGGGACGTTCCGGTCGCTAGCGATAAGCTTGACCTCACAAAGACTCCAGGTCCGGAATATCCGACTCGCTGGATCCGGTGGTCACGATGTCATCACGCTGGGTGACTGAGGCAGTTCTTCGCCCGCATGTCAAGCGGTAGAAAGACGGCTCACAGGGCCCCTGAGCTGCACTAACAGTCACCGTCTGGGTGGGACATCGCTGCCTGAGCGTGTTACCCTAGACACAGCGAAAGGGGTTTCGAACCTATGGTTTTCAGTGTCGGCGAGACCGTTGTTTACCCCCACCACGGGGCCGCACTCATCGAGGCAATCGAGACTAGAACGATCAAGGGCGTGGAGAAGCAGTACCTCGTCCTGCGGGTCGCCCAGGGCGACCTGACGGTCCGCGTGCCCGCTGAGAACGCCGAGATCGTCGGCGTGCGCGAAGTGGTCGGCGAGGAAGGCCTGGGCAAGGTCTTCGACGTCCTCCGCGCACCGCACACCGAGGAGCCGACCAACTGGTCGCGGCGTTACAAGGCCAATCTCGAGAAGCTCGCCTCCGGCAACCCGCTCAAGGTTGCCGAGGTTGTTCGTGACCTCTGGCGTCGCGAGCGCGAGCGTGGTCTCTCGGCAGGGGAGAAGCGCATGCTCGCCAAGGCCCGCGACATTCTCGTCGGCGAGGTGGCCCTCGCCGAGAAGAGCACCAAGGACGAGGCGGAAGTCCTCCTCGACAAGGTGCTCACCGAGGCCTGACGTTTTCCCACCACCTCTCCACAGCACCATCTCCGAACTGAGGACCGCGACGTGACCGCGCAGCTCAATGCTCGCGGTGACGTCGCGGTCCTCATTCCGGCGGCGGGTTCGGGGCTCCGCCTCGGCCCGGGAGCGCCCAAGGCCCTCCGCCCGCTCGCCGGCGAACCCCTCCTCGTCCACGCGGTCCGCCGCGTCGCGTCCGCCCCCTCGGTACGCATGATCGTCGTCGCCGCTCCGGCCGCCGAGGTCGATGCCGTCCGTGTGCTGCTCGAGCCGATCGCCCCGGTCGTGGTCGTGCCGGGCGGCGCCGAACGCCAGGACTCGGTCGCCGCGATGCTCGCCGCGGTGCCGGCCGAGACCGAGATCGTCCTCGTGCACGACGCGGCCCGCGCCCTGACCCCACCCGACCTGGTCGAATCGGTGGCTGCGGCCGTACGGTCCGGGCATCCCGCGGTGATCCCGGTGCTCCCGGTCGTCGACACGATCAAGGAGATCGGCCCGGGCGAGACCGTTCTCGGCACGGTCGACCGCTCGGTCCTGCGCAGCGTGCAGACCCCGCAGGGCTTCCGGCACGCCGTCCTCGCCGCGGCGCACGGGCTCGGGCCGCTCACACACCCCGGCGACGCTCCTCCGGCCGGTCGTGCCGACGACGCTGGTCCGGCCGCTCGTGCTGACGACGCTGGTCCGGCCGCTCGTGCAGAGGGCGCTGGTCCGACCGGTCGTGCTGACGCTGGTCTGGCTGCTCGTGCTGACGACGCTGGTCCGGACGGCGGCGCCGGCGGTGGCGGGCGGGTCAGCCACACCGATGATGCCGGGATGGTGGAGAAGGCGGGGACGCCGGTCGTCTGCGTACCGGGCTCCGATCTGGCCATGAAGATCACCCGGCCGCTGGACCTCGTGATCGCCGAGGCGCTGCTCCGCGTAGCCTGACGGCGTGGACCAGCGCATCGGCATCGGTACGGACGTGCACGCCTTCGACCCCGCCCGGGTGTGCTGGGTCGCGGGCCTGATGTGGCCCGGCGAGCCCGGCCTGGCCGGCCACTCCGACGCCGACGTCGCCGCGCACGCCGCCTGCGACGCCATGTTCAGCGCCGCTGGGCTCGGCGATCTCGGGAGCAACTTCGGCACCTCCGAGCCGCGCTGGGCCGGCGCGCCGGGTGTGGACCTGCTCAGCGAGACCGCGCGCCGGGTCCGGGAGCACGGCTACGAGATCGGCAACGTGGCGATCCAGGTCATCGGCGCCAAACCGAAGGTCGGCAAGCGCCGTGACGAGGCCCAGCGGGTGCTCTCCGAGGCGGTCGGCGCCCCGGTCACCGTCTCCGGCACCACCACCGACGGGCTCGGGCTGACCGGCCGTGGCGAGGGGCTCGCGGCCATCGCCACCGCGCTGCTGCGCGCACTCTGACCGCGCCCACCGTGCTGCTCCACGCACTCTGACCGCGCCCACCGCGCTGCTCCACGCACTCCGGCACCTCGGACCAGGCTGTCGGCGGAGATGGAGTTCGTTCCGCTGCGGGCGGGCTCATGTGGGCGGGTCTATAGGGGCGGGCTCATGCGGGCCGGTCCATGCGGGCGGGTCTATGGGGGCGGATCCATGGGGGGCAGACCCGGTGGTGGCGGTGATGTTCGCCTCGGCGTGGTCCGGCGGGTGCGGCATGATCGGAGCATGACGATCTCGTTGCCCGATAATGTTCGTAAGTTGATCGACGGTCCCACATTCGCCGTCGTCACCACGATCAATTCCGACGGCAGTCCGCAATCGACCGTGATCTGGATCAAGCGGGACGGCGACGACCTGATCTTCTCCACCGTGCGAGGGCGGAGGAAGACCCGGAACATGGAGCGGGATCCGCGCGTGTCGGTGTGTGCGTATGACCCGGCGCAGCCGTATTTCTCCTTCACCGTGGAGGGCGCCGTGACGCTCGACGAGGAGGGCGGCCCGGAGCTGATCAACGAGCTGAGCCTCAAGTACGACGACCGGCCGTGGACGTTCGACGCGCCCGAGGTGGTGCGGGTGGTCTGCCGGGTCACCCCGCGCAAGGTGATCACGCACTAGACGACCTACGCTCGATGGGTGTCGAGCGAGCCCACCTCCCAGTCCGAGCCCGAGACGACGCCTGAGGAATACCGGCAGAGAGCCTTGCTCTTCGCCGACCTGGGCCGTTACGACGAGGCGGCGGGCGAGATCGCGGCCGGCCTCGCGTCGGCGCCCGATGATCCCGGGCTGTTGATCACCCTTGCCCGGCTGCATGTGGCCGCCGGGCAGGCGGTGGCGGCGCTGGCCGCGGCGGACCGGGCGGCCGCGGCTTCGCCCGGCACGATCGAACCGCTCGTGGTCCGGGCCATGGCGCTGACCGACGACCGCCGGTATGCCGAGGCCGCCCACACGGCCACCGAGATCCTCGCTCGCTGGCCGGGCGACGCGTTCGCGCAACGTACGGGTGCCGCACTGCTCAGCGAGTCGCGCAACGGCCAGGAGGCGCTCAACGCCGCCTGGAACGGCGTGCGGTTGGCCCCGCGGGAGGCCGAGGCGCACCTCGTCCTCGCCGTGGTCGCCGCCCGCCTGCGCCTGTTCGACCTCGCGCAGCGGGGATACAGCGAGGCCCTGGACCTGGACGCGGGGCTCGGTGACGCCCAGCGCCAGGTCGGGATCGTCCGCCTGGAACGGCGTCGCTGGGCGGCCGCGCTGGAACAACTGGCCGACGAGGCGACACTGCCGCCGCCACCCGACCCGTCGGCCCAGCCTCCCGGCGCGGCATCTCAGGGTCCCGGCGTGGCAGCCCCGTCCGACCCGTCAGTTCAGGATCCCGGACCGACAGCTCAACCCGGTCCGACAGCTCAAGCCGGTTCGGGCGACCGGGCCCTCGGTTCCTCACCCCAGGAGCGCGGCCTCGAGGGCCAGGCGCCGGGCTCGACTGAGAAAGGGCCCGGTTCGGTGGGGAAGGGGCCCGGCTCGGCGGGACAGTGGCCCGGCCCTGGGTTCGATTCTCCGGAGATCAGCCTGCCGGTCGGTCCGGTGCTGGACCGTTCCCAGGCCACGGCGGAGGCGATCCGGCGGGCGATCCTGCTCGGCGCCAACGCCGTGGTGGTCGCGGCCGTGGTCAGTGCCGTCATGAACCTGGCCAGTTCCGGCGTCGCCCGGATGTGGGCGGGCGTGATGGGGGTGGTCATCCTGCTCGGGGTGACGGTGTGGCTGTCTCGGGAGCTCCGCCCGGAGCCGATCGGCGTGGTGCTCGGACGGTCCTCCCGCAAGCTCGCCCTCGCCACCTGTGCGACTGCGCTGGCACCCGTCCTTCTGGTGGCCCATGCCCTGGTCGGCGGCCCGATTCCCCTCATCGCGGCCATGGCGGTGGCCGCGGTCGCGGAACTCGCGGTGCTCACCCGGCGCGCCTGACCGGCGAGAGCGTTTCAGGTCTGGTTGTCGCGGATGGCGGCGATCAGAGACTCGCGCACCGCGGTGAGGCCGGCGTCGAGGGCGCCGAGCAGGACCGCGTCGTCGGCGATCGTGGTGACGGCGATGGTGCTCTCCAGCGGGGCGGCCCGGTGGACCGCGTCCCGGACGGCGGCGAGCAGGGTTTCGCCGCCGGCCCGGGCGATGGGGCCGGCGAGCACCACGAGCGAGGGATCGAGTACGGCGATGACCGCGGCGAGGCCGACGGCGATCCGGTCGGCCAGTTGGGTGATGAATTCTCCGGACCGGCCCGGGGTGGTCGCGGCGGTGGTGACGATGTCGAGGGGGGTTCGGCCCGGTATGCCGTGGTCCTGGCCGAGGGCCATGATCGCGGCGCCGCCGACCAGGTCTTGCAGGTCGACCTTGCGGTGGATGGAGCCGGGGGCGTACAGCGGCATGTAGCCGATCTCGCCGGCGCCGCCTCGGGCGCCGCGGATCAGGGTGCCGCCGATGTCGATGGCCAGACCGAGGCCCTCCTGGCCGAGCCAGAGCAGCGCGAAGCCGTCGGCCTCCTGGGCGACGCCGCGGCGGCGCTCGGCGACCGCGGCGAGGTTGACGTCGTTGTCGACCCCGACGCGGGTGCCCAGCGCCGCGGCCGTCTCCGGCACCAGGCCCGGGCGGGCGAAGCCGGGCACGTCGACGTGGCGGATGGTCTCGGCGCGGGCGTCGTACGACCCGGCGACGGCGAGCTGGACGTGGTGGATCTTGTCGGCGGGGACGCCGGCCTCGGCATGCAGGTCGGCTATCGCCTCCACCAGGGCGGTACGGGGATCGGCACGAAGGAAGTCGACCTGCCGTTCGATCCGGGCGCGGACCTCGCCGGTGAGGTCGCAGAGGGCGGCGACGACCGACGGGCCCCCGCTGGCGCCGATGTCGCGGACGGACAGCGCGGCGGCGTACGCTGCGTCGGGGTCGACGGCATAGATTTCCGCGTTCGGGCCCGGGCGCCCGCTGTGGTAGCCGACGACCGAGACCAGCCCGGCGTCGGTGAGCCTGCGCAGCACCTCGGAGATGGTCGGGGTGGAGAGCTGGGTCAGCCGGCGTAGGTCGGCGCGGGTGAGTTCGCCCACCTCCAGCAGGTGGGCCAGTGCCGCGCTCGCGTTCATGGCGCGCAGCAGCTTGGACGATCCCGCCAGGCGTGTCACCAGGCTCCTCCTCGAATTGGAAAATGGGTTAACAATTGGCTGGACCGTAGGTCCGCCCCTCGATGGAAGTCAATACCCTACGGCTTGACGGGTGCCTATTGATTAATCAATTTTACTGACCTAGCGTGACGGCAGGTTGCCCGTGACGGAACGGCCGAAGCGAAGAGGTCCCGAGTGGACACGAGGCACTCCGCCCGGCTCCGCGAGGGAGTAGGTCAGCCGGGCGAGATGGGCACGGTCCGAGTAGGTCGAGGTGCGCGTAGGACACGGGAGGCGGGGAGCCACGGGGGTTCCCCGCCTTCTGGGCGGGCGGTGTTGTCCGGCTCTCGCGGAGTCCATTAGGTTCAGTTCGTGTTGACCCAGGTGCCACCCCTTTTCGCCGGGCTCGTGGACGATGCGTCCATGCTGCCGCCGGCCATGGGTGGTGTCACCGAGTCGCTGGCGGCTCATCGCAAGCACCGTGCCGCCTGGTACTCCCCGCTGGTCGGCGCTCTGCTCGTACCCGCGTCGTTGGTAGATCTCGAAGTGTCGCCGCGCGGGCTGCCGGTGGCCGTGGTCAACGACGCGGCGATCGCCGCCCTGCCCGTCGCCATCGGCAAGCTGCGCGCCGCCGGCGCCGTGGTGGCGCAGGCCGAGGCACTCGTGGCGCGGCGCGGTGAGGATCCCCGGCCCGGCCTCGATGCGCTGCGCGACCTCGCCATCCGGGAGCAAGGCCTGCGGGTGTACGCCGAGATCCCGCTGAGCTGGGGCCTGCTCGCCGCCCTCGACACCGTCGCCGCCGCGCGCGCCGACGGGGTGGCGATCTGCCCGAAGTTCCGGGTCGGGGGGCTGGCGGCCGAGTTGTTCCCGACCCCGGTGGAGCTGGCCGCGGTGATCTGCGCGTGCCGCGACCGGGAGCTGCCGTTCAAGCTGGCCGCCGGGTTGCGGCACGCGCTGCGGCACACCGACCCGGAGACCGGCTTCACCCATCACGGCTTCCTCAACGTGCTCGTCGCCTCCGCGCTCGCCGTCGACGGCGGCGAGGTGGCGGACGTCGCCGAGGTGCTGGCGGCGACGCATCCCCTGCCGCTCGTCGAGCCCGCCCGGGCGCGGTGGGAGGACGCCCGGCCGCTGTGGGTGGGCTTCGGCGCGGGCAACGTGCTGGAGCCGCTGACCGAGCTGATCCGCCTGGGTCTCATCAACGGCGGCACCGAGGTCTGAGCGACGCCGGACGCCACGTCGCCGGAACTGTCTGTTTTTGGGAGGCGACTCCCCGTACCGTGTACGCGGGAGGTCACGCAATGTCCACGGTCGCAGTGACACGGCTGGTCGAGGCGCCGGTCGTCGACGTGTGGCGGGTCTTCACCAACCTGCCCCAGCGTTGCGAGTGGCTGTCCACGGTCACCCGCGTCGAGATGCTGACCTCCGGCGCGTTCGCCGCCGGGACGGTGTGGCGGGAGACCCGCACGATGGCCGACGGCGATGAGGTCACCGAAGAGTTCCGGGTGGGCGAGTGCGTGGCTCCGGAACGGTTCGTGGTGGCGTCCCCGGGGATCGGTGCCGACTACCGGATGACCTACACGTTCGAGCCGGTCGTCGAGGGACGGCACCGCGGCGCGACCATGGTCACCGTGGTGCAGGACGGCGCGCCGACCGCCCCGGCCGGGCGGTTCCTCGCGCTGGTCTTCGGCGGGCTGGCCGCGCGTACGGTCGAGGGTGCGTTGCGCCGCGACCTCGACGACCTCGCCGCGGCCGCCTGAATTACTGTGCCGGGGGTGACCCGGAACCTGCTGCGCGCCCTCGCCGCGGTCGTCGTGCTCGCGACCGCCGCCCTGATCGGCTGGCGGGTGCTCGGGCCCGCCGAGGTGATCGAGGTGGCCACCGAGCCCTATCCGGTGGCGGTGGTCCGGGCCCCCGGCGTCGCGGGCAAGACCACGCAGGCGCCGCTGATCGTCGACGGGCGGATCCGGGTGTACGCCGGCAAGCGCCTCGTCAAGGCCGACGGCCCGGTCGACTTCCGGACGATGCACACCCCCCGCTGGTCGTTCCGGCGGTGGCCGGCGCAGGTCAGCGGGGTCGTGGCGGTCGGCACCACGGTGGTGAGCCGGTGGACCGACGGGGAACTGGTGGCGCTCGACGGGCGTACCGGCACGGTCGCCTGGCGGGCCGGTGGCCCCGCCGGACCGGGATTCGCCGGACGCACCGGGGCGGCTGCGGTGTGGGCACCGCCGGGACTGCACGTCGCGGGCACCAGCGTCCTGGTCGCCGCCGGGCAACGACTGCTTGCCCGGTCGGCCGCGGACGGCTCCCTGCGGTGGACCGCCGACCTGCCCCCGGGGTGCGCGGACAACTCGTTCGTCACCGCCGGGGGGCGCTTCGTCTGCGGCACGGGCGCCTGGGACGTCCTTTCCGGCGCGGTGGTGCGCGGCTGGCCGTCCGGCCCGTCGACCCCGGTCGGCTGCGACGTGGCCCGGTCCGCCTGCGGCGGGCTGCGCGACGCCTCCGGCCAGGGCTGGCTGACCGGGGACCGCCGCCCGCACCGCGCCACCGCCCTCGACCAGCCCGGCACCACCGCCGCGGGCGGCCTGGTCCTCGCCACGTCGGGCGATGCGGTGACCGCCTCCGGCGCGGCGTCCTGGAGCTGGCCGGGAAACGCCCAGGTTCTCGGCGTACGCGCGAACAAGGTCGTGCTGCTCACCGCGACCCTCGAGCTGGTGACCCTGGACGCACAGACCGGGCGTCAGCTCGCGCGGTTCGCGGCGTACACGGACAACGAGCGGGTCGAGCCGTGGAAGCCGCACTTGTGGCAGGTGACCGACGCCTTCGTCGCACTCGAACGGCTGCGTCCGGGCGCTGGTGCCGATCCGGACGAGCACGACCACTACTACACGATCGATCCCGAGATCCTGGCCGCGATCTAGACGAGGTTCGTCAGCAGGGCGGTCCACGCCTCCTCGGCGGCGCCCGCCAGCGGGCCGTCGTCGCCGAGCGCCGCCGCCAGCACCGGTGGGGGCGCCGCGCGGCGGAAGCCCATCAGGCCCGCCCGGTACGCCTCCTCGATCCGGTCCGGGGCCGCGGCCAGCAGATCCACGCCGAGGCCGCCGAGCGTCACGAGGTCCGGATCCAGGCCGTTGACCAGTCCCGCGATGCCCCGGCCCAGGGCGGCCGCCACCGTCGCCGTCGCGTCCGTCGCTGCCGCGTCCGTCGCCGCGATGACCCGGCGGGCGTACGAGACGGGGTCGCGGGGCTGCTCGTGGCCCAGGGCGCGGGCCAGGGCGGAGCCGGCGACCGCGGTGCCCCAGCAGCCGCGGGCGCCGCACGGGCAGACCACCGCGGGGTCGCCGAACGGCATGTGCCCGAACTCTCCGGCCGCGCCGAGGGCGCCGACGAGGACCTGGCCGCCGTTGACCACCGCGCCGCCCAGCCCGGCCTCGATCCGCAGATGCAGGGCGACGGACGCGCCGACCGCCACCCCGCGATGCGACTCGGCCGAGGCGGCCAGCGTCGCGTCGTTGCCCGCCACGAAGATCTCCGCGCCGGGCCACGCGGCGGCGAGGTCGACGTCGTGCCAGCCCAGGTTGCTGGCGTCGAGCATGAGGTCGCGGGAGACGGTGCCCGGTACGGCGATGCCGATGCCGCGGATCCGGCCCGCGAACCGGGTACGCAGCTCGGCCACCGCCGTACCGATCGCCGCGACCACCTCGTTGCCGCCGCGACCGTGGAGTTCCTCGCCCACCGTGGCCAGGATCCCGCCGCCGAGCTCGACGACGTCGGCCCGCCAGGCCTCGTGGGTGATCGACGTGGCCGCGATCAGCGGGCCGCGGGGGTGCGGGATGAGGGCGGTGGTGGGACGGCCACGGGCTCCGCTCGGCGCGGCCGGCCCCTCGGCGAGCAGCTCGGCCTGGCCCAGCCGCCCGACGAGCTCGGTGGTCGCGCCGGTGCCGACGCCGATCAGCCGGGCGGCGTCGGCCCGGGTGACGCCGGGCCGGGCGTGCACCACCCGCAGCAGCTCGGTCGCGCGCGTCGTCACACCGTTCCTCCTTCTCGGACTCCCCTTTTCCATCCTCGCGCCGTCCTGGCCGATCTGGGCGGCGGCGCACGGCGTGTTCGGCGCGGTGATCCTTTCGGCTCGCTCCGCCGGGGGAACGGTGCCGGGGTCAGAGGGCCGTTTCGGCGGCCGCCAGGAACGCGTCGTTCTCCTCCGGCGTACCGATGGTGACGCGCACGCCGTCGCCCTGGAACGGGCGGACGATGACCCCGCGGCTCTCGCAGGCGGCACCGAAGGCCGCGGCCTGGTCGCCCAGCGGCAGCCAGACGAAGTTCGACTGGCTCGACGGCACGTCGGGCAGCAGCTTGCGCAGCGCCTCGGTGACCCGCTCCCGCTCGGCGATGACGAGGCCACAGCGCCGCCTCACCTCGTCCTCGGCGTCCAGGGCGGCCAGCGCGGCGGCCTGGGCGACGAGGCTGGTCGAGAACGGGGTCAGCACCTTGCGGATCGCCACCGCCACGTCGGGCTGCGCCACGAGGAAGCCGATGCGCAGGCCGGCGAGCCCCCAGGCCTTGCTCATCGTGCGCAGCACGACGACGTTGGGCCGGTCACCGTACGCCTCCAGGCCGTCCGGGATCGTGTCGTCGGTGACGAACTCGCGGTAGGCCTCGTCCAGCACCACGAGGACGTCGTCCGGCACGGTGTCGAGGAAGCGGTCCAGCTCGGCCCGGCGGACGCTGGTGCCGGTCGGGTTGTTCGGGTTGCAGACGATCACGAGCCGGGTCCGGTCGGTGATCGCGTCGGCCATCGCCGGCAGGTCGTGCCCGTGCCCGGCGGTGTTGGGGACGCGCACGCTGGTCGCACCCACCCCGGCCGAGATGATCGGGTACGCCTCGAAGGAGCGCCACGAGTACACGATCTCGTCGCCGGGCAGGCAGGTGGCCTTCGCGAGGTGCTCGGCGAGCGCGACCGAGCCGCAGCCCGTGACGATGCGGTCGGGGCTGACGCCGTACCGGTCGGCGAGCCGGTCGCGGAGCTGTACCACGCCCATGTCCGGGTAGCGGTGGGACTGGGTGACCGCCGCCGCGACCGCCTCGGCCACGCCGGGCAGCGGGCCGAACGGCACCTCGTTGCTGGCCAGCTTGATCGCCTCGGCGATGCCGAGCTCGCGGGCCAGGTCGGCGACGTTGCGCCCGGGCACGTACACGGGCAGCGCGTCCAGGTCGGCGCGGGTCAGCCTGGTCATCGTTTTCCTCCGGTGGAGTCGTCGGCGTTGTCCGGCGTGGCCGGGACGGAGTTCGGGTTGTGGCCGGGCGGTGCGGACACCACGACGGTGCCGGCCGTCTTGTCGTGCAGGGCCTGGTGGAGCTGATGGTCGAAGAGGACCGACCCGGAGACGACGAGCTGGGCCAGGAACCCGATCCCGGAGCAGTACCAGAGCGGCGTCCACATGCCGAGGCGGCCCCAGCGCCGGAAGGCCCGGCCGAAGCCGATGGCGGTGGTGTCCTCCAGCTTGACGACCTTGACGCCGAGCAGCCGCTTGCCGAGGGTCTGGCCGCTGTTGGCGAGCGCCGGGACCTCGTACGCGAACCACAGCGCGGTGGCCACGAGCAGCATGGTCATCATGATGTAGCCGGCCCGGGCCGGGGCGGGCTCCGGCGTGACCGCCGGGTTGGTCATGACGGCGCGCACGACCGGTTCGACCTCGCGCCACCACTGGTACGCGAGCCAGCCGTTGACCACCACGTTGAGCAGCAGCACGACCGCGATGTCGACGAGCCGTGCCACCAGCCGACGGCCGAGCCCGGCCAGGGCCATGCCGTGCGGCCGCGCCCGGACCGGGTAGGGATACATGAACCCGGGCGGAGGCTGCCAGCCCGGGGGTGGCTGCCAGCCCGGGGGTGGCATGGGATATCCGGGCGGCGGCTGCCAGCCCGGGGGTGGCTGCCAGCCCGGGGGTGGCATGGGATATCCGGGCGGCGGCTGCCAGCCCGGGGGTGGCTGCCAGCCCGGCGGCGGCACGGGATATCCGGGCGGCGGTGGCGGATATCCCGGCGGGGGCTGGTCGGCGCCGGCCGGGGCCGGGGCGGGAGCGGGGGCCGAGGGCGCGCCGGGCGCCGAAGCCGGCTCGGCCTTCTGCGGGGGCTCCTCCGCGGGCGGCGGCCCCTCCGGCGGCACCTGGTCCGCCGGTATCGGCTGGCCCAGCCAGCCCTCGCCGTCCCACCAGCGCTGGGTCGACGGGTCGGCCGGGTCCTTGTACCAGCCGGCGGGAAGCGAACTCATGGCGCAACCTTTATCACGATGGTCTTGGCGACCTTGTCGTGCAGGGTCTGCTGGTACGGCTTGTCCCAGAGCTGCCAGAGCCCGTCCAGCAGGCCGAGGAACGGCACGAAGGAACCGCCGACGCACTCGACGAGATAGCGCCGGGCGGCCATGCCCCGGGTGAGCGTGGCGCCCGGTTCGAGCGGCACCACCTGCACCTTCATCAGCTTCTTGCCCAGCGTCCGGCCGCTGCGGAACATCATCTCGACGTAGTAGACGTAGTACGCGACCAGCAGGAACACGAAGAAGCCGAGCTCCAGCAGAAGGAGCGGCAGGAAGAACTGGTTGAACACCTGCTCGTACTCCACGGCGACGGGAGTGCCCGGCGTCGACGGATCGCTCCGCGCGGCGATGTCGGACATCGCGTTGACCATGAACCACGCGAACGGCGGCAGGAAGAGGACCATCGCGACGGCTCCGAGGATCACCGCGTCGATCATGTACGCGAGCAGGCGCGTGCCGAAGTCGGCGAGCGGGCGGCCGTCCGGACTCAGCGGCACGGGCGGCGGCCCCCACCCGGGCGCGGGCGGGCGCGGTGGTCCGTAGCCAGGCGGGGCGTGGTCTCGTGCTTCGGTCACGAGGACAGTGTTACAGGTTTCCGCGCGTCACCCGCTGCCGCTCGACGGCTTGGGTTCTGCGGTGGCCAGGCTGCGCATTCGGTAGGGTCTGAACGCATCATGACTGTGCAAGATGTCCACCTCGACTCCCTCGACGGCCGGATGCTCGCGTTGCTCGCCGACGAGCCGCGGATCGGCGTCCTCGAGCTGTCCCGCCGGCTGGCCGTGGCGCGCGGAACGGTGCAGGCCCGGCTGGACAAGCTGATCGCCCGTGGCGCGATCCGGGGCTTCGGGCCGGACGTCTCCCCGGCCGCGATCGGCTACGGGGTGATGAGCTTCGTGACCCTGGAGATCTCCCAGCGGTACGGCCACACCGCCGTCACCGAGCATCTCGCGGAGATCCCGGAGGTGCTGGAGGCGCACACGATCACCGGCAGCGGCGACCTGCTGTGCCGGATCGTGGCCCGTTCGAACGCCGACCTGCAGCGCGTGATCGACAACGTGCTGGCGTACGAGGGGATCATGCGAGCGTCGACCATCATCGCGCTCGCCGAGCAGGTGCCGTATCGGACGACGCCGCTGGTGCGAGCGGCCAGCGGGATATAAGGCATCGACACGGTCTTATCGGGCTGACCGGCGCGCCGTGTTGATCTCGTTACCGTGTCGGCGTGGCTTCCGGCGGTCCGAACTTCAAGAGCATCGCGCTCGTGGGCCTCGTCGCCGTCATCGTCCTGGCCACCACCGGGGTCTGGAACCCCTTCCCGCGGCTCTGGTCGTGGATCACCCGTAGCGACCCGATCGCCGAGGGGGTCGCGAGCTGGCAGACGGCGATCGGCGGCTCGCCGCAGAGCGTCACGCTCACCGGCGGCGCGGCGATCGTCGAATACCGCACGTCGGTGGAGGCGTACGGGCTCACCGCCGGGGTGCGGCTCTGGAAGTCCGACGCCGACTGGGCCGGGGTGGCCGGCGCGGGCCCCGACGCCGTCGTCGTGGTGGGCCGGCTGCTGACCAAGGGTTACGAGGTCCTCGACCCGGCCACCGGCGCGGTCCGGCGCAAGGACACCGCGGCCACGGCCGTCTGGACGTACTCCGACGCGATCCTCGACCTGCGCTGCCCGGAGACGGGCGAGTGCGAGCTCAGCGCCTGGGAGCCGCACGGCAGCAAGCCGATGTGGACGATCTCCACGCCCGGCATCGGCTTCGTCCTCAACGCGTCGAACCCGGACCTTCCCGACACCCGGCCGCTGGCCGCCGAGCGGGTCGACGCGCGGGCCGGCGGACCCACGCCGCTGCCGGACCTCATCGGGCTCCCGGGCGACGGCAAGGTGCAGATCATCGACACGGCGCAGGGCCGGGTCACGCAGACCCGTACGCCCGGCCGGGACCAGCGCGTCGCCGTCGTCGGCAGCCGGGTGCTGACCGTGACCGGCGAGGGCCGGGACGGCACCTGCTACTACGACGTGATCGCCCACGACCCGCCCTCGGGCCGGCCGGTCTGGGAGCGCGATGGGCTCAACCTGCGCACGGCCGACAACGGCTCCGACTGCAAGCAGGAGCGGGACCCGGCGGGCGGCTCCGACGTCGTCCTCGGCGTCGATCCCACCGGACGCCAGGAGCTGATCGCCGCGCACGACGGCCGCGACCTGTGGCGAGGGCAGAAGGGGCAGAGCGTGCTCGCCGTCGACAACGCGCACGCGCTGATCCGCAGTGCCGACAAGAAGACGCTCAGTGCCCGGTCCTTCAGCCGCGGGTCCGTGGTGTGGGTCCGCGACCTCGGCGGGGAGGCCGCTGCCGCGCTCACCCCGTACGCGGCGATCGTGACGGAGGCGAAACCGGCCCGGGTCGTCGCACTGAGCCCGGCCACCGGGAAGGTCCTGACCGAGGCCCGCACGGACGCGAAGGTCTTCGCGGCCGGTCCGGAGGGTTTGATCCTGGTCTCCGGGCGCGACATGGCCTACCTTCCGTACGATTCGGCCGCCGCACGGTGATCGAACCGGTATGTGGGCATGACCCCGCGGGTTCGCACAGCCGGCATGCGCTGGCCTAGGCTTGCCCGTCATGAGCAGAGCCGCCGCCTTCTCGTACTCGCCGCTGTTGCCGACCGGCGAGGACACCACCGAGTACAGACTGCTCTCGGACGAGGGCGTGGACGTCGTCGACGGCCCCGGCGGCCGCCGGTTCCTCACCGTCGACCCCGCCGTGCTCACGCACCTGACCTCCGAGGCCATGCACGACATCGCGCACTTCCTGCGCCCGGCACACCTCGCCCAGTTGCGGGCCATCATCGACGACCCCAAGGCGTCGGCGAACGACCGGTTCGTCGCCCTTGACCTGCTGCGCAACGCCAACATCGCCGCCGGCGGCGTGCTGCCCATGTGTCAGGACACGGGTACGGCGATCGTGATGGGCAAGCGCGGCCGGCACGTGCTGACCGACGGCACCGACGAGGAGGCCATCGCGCTCGGCGTCTACCAGGCGTACACCCGGCTGAACCTGCGGTATTCGCAGCTCGCCCCGCTGACGATGTGGGACGAGAAGAACACCGGGTCCAACCTGCCGGCGCAGATCGAGCTCTACGCGGAGGACCCGGGCGGCCAGCCGGACGCGTACAAGTTCCTCTTCATGGCCAAGGGCGGCGGTTCGGCCAACAAGTCGTACCTCTACCAGGAGACCAAGGCGCTGCTGAACCCGGCGCGGCTGATGGCCTTCCTGGACGAGAAGCTGCGGCTCATCGGGACGTCGGCCTGCCCGCCGTACCACCTGGCGGTGGTGATCGGCGGCACCAGCGCCGAGCACGCGCTCAAGACCGCCAAGCTGGCCAGCGCGAAGTATCTGGACAATCTGCCGCGCGAGGGCTCGATGACCGGGCACGGCTTCCGCGACGTCGAGCTGGAGGCGGCGGTCCTCGAGCTGACCCGCGACTTCGGCATCGGCGCGCAGTTCGGCGGGCGCTACTTCTGCCACGACGTACGGGTGATCCGCCTACCCCGGCACGGCGCCTCCTGCCCGGTCGCGATCGCGGTCTCCTGCTCGGCCGACCGGCAGGCGCTGGCCAAGATCACCCCGTCCGGGGTCTGGCTGGAGCGGCTCGAACCGGACCCGGCCCGCTACCTGCCGGACGTCACCGACGAGACGCTGGAGACCGACGAGGTCGTCCGGGTGGACCTCAACCAGCCGATGGACGCCATCCGGGAACAGTTGGCGAAGTACCCGGTGAAGACCCGCCTGTCGCTGTCGGGCCCGCTGGTCGTGGCCCGCGACATCGCCCACGCGAAGATCGCCGAGCGCCTCGACGCGGGCGAACCGATGCCGCAGTATCTGCGCGATCACGCGGTCTACTACGCCGGCCCGGCCAAGACGCCCGAGGGCTACGCGTCCGGCTCGTTCGGTCCGACGACGGCGGGCCGCATGGACGCCTACGTGCAGAAGTTCCAGGCCGCCGGCGGCTCGCTGGTGATGCTGGCCAAGGGCAACCGCTCCACCCAGGTGACCGAGGCCTGCCAGGCGCACGGCGGCTTCTACCTCGGCTCGATCGGCGGGCCGGCGGCGCGGCTCGCGCAGGACTGCATCCGGCACGTCGAGGTCCTCGAGTATCCGGAGCTCGGCATGGAAGCGGTGTGGAAGATCGAGGTGGAGGACTTCCCGGCCTTCATCGTCGTGGACGACAAGGGCAACGACTTCTTCGCCGAGGTGACCCGCCCCAAGGCCGTCCTGCAGATCGGCAAGGGAGCCTAGGCGGGCCACCGGGTCGTTCCACCTGGAAGGTCCGGCGGCGCCGGTCCGTGGCCGCCTCAGGCGCAGTGGCCGGCGACCGGGGTGAGCCAGTTCGTCATCGCGCCCTGAAGGACCTTGTCCAGGTCCTTCTCGGCCTTGATGCCGTCGAAGAGCTTGGTGTCGGTGGCGCTCTTGGCGAGTCGGGTGGCGGTGGACGCGCCCGCCTCCTTGAGCTTCGGGTCCTGCGCCGCGGCGGTCTCCTTGCGTACCCGCGCGGCGACCTCCTTGAGCTCCTTGCCCGCCGCCTGCTGGGCCGCCTTCGCGTTGTCGGCCTGCTCGGCCTCCTTGTACGCGATCATCTTGCCGAGCTCCGTGCCGAAGCCCTTCAGGTCGGCGTCGAAGACTTTCTCCAGGCGGTCGCAGACCTTCTTGGTGTCGGCCGAGTAGTCCGGGGGCGGGGTGGTGGTCACCGCGGTCGAGGGAGCGGCCTGGGCGGGCGCCGCGGACGCTGTCGTGTCGCTGCTGCCGCAGCCCGCTCCCGCGAGGAGGAGGCCGCCCGCAGCCGCGGCGAGAAGGGTGCGTCGCATGACAAAGATCCTCTTCGTCCGGGGTGTGCAAACCCTCGGGACGATACTTCCGCCTACGTGCGGCGTCCAACCGGTGTCATCCCCCGGAACGTGAACAGCTCGCCCGCGCGAGGCGGACGAGCTGTGCATCCCCGTTACGGCCGCCCCGCTCCAAAAGGGGGACGTGACATCGTCACGGGAATGGAACGGCCTGGCCAGCAGCATGCCGTGACGCGCTCTCGATCGGCTGTCGGCCCGCTATCGCCGGTATCTTCGAGGGCCGATCACCGTCCGGGGGAGGAGGCTCAGTGCGATTCGGCATTCTGGGGCCGCTCACCATCACAGACGGAGACGTGGAGGTCGCCGTCACCGCGGGCCGGGACCGGACGGTGCTGGCGATGCTGTTGCTGCACGAGGGCCGGATCGTCAGTCTGCACGAGCTGATCGATGCGGTCTGGGAGAACGACCCGCCGGCGACCGCGCGCGGCCAGTTGCAGACGTGTGTGTCCCGGCTCCGCCGGCTGCTTGCGCCCGGTGTGATCCGGACCGACCCCGCCGGGTACGGCATCGTGCTGGTTGCCCATGAACTGGACCTGCATCTTTTCATCCGGCTCACGACCCGGGCCCGCTCCGGCGATACGCCGGAAGGCCGGGCTGCTGCGCTGTTTCGGCAGGCTCTCGCGCTGTGGCGGGGTTCCGCGCTGGCCGGCCTGGAGGCACCCGCGGTACGCGGTCTCGCCGCGGTGCTCGACGAGGAGTACGGCGCCACCGTCGAGGAATGGATCGACTTCGAGCTGGCCGCCGGGCACGCGCGAGAGATCGTCGGCGAGCTGACCGGGCTGGTCGAGCGCCATCCGCTGCGCGAGCGGTTGCGGGCACAGCTCATGCTGGCGCTGCACCGGCTGGGCAGGCAGGCCGACGCGCTCGCGGAGTACCGCCGGGCGCGGGCGCTGCTGCGGGAGGAGCTCGGTATCGAGCCCGGTCCCCTGCTGCGAGACGTGCATCGGCGGATCCTGCAGGGCGAGATGACGCGGGAGCCGGTCGCGGAGCAGCCGGCCACGCCGGTGAATCGCCTGCCGCGGGCTGTCGAGGACTTCACCGGCCGGGCTGAGGTGATCACCCGCTTGCTGGGCGCGGCCGCCAGGACCAATGTGCTGGTCATCGACGGCATGGCCGGAAGCGGCAAGACCACCCTGGCGGTCCAGCTTGCGGCGAAGCTGCGGACCGACTACGCGGACGGCCAACTCTTCCTGGATCTGCAGGGGCACAGCGAGCGGGATCCGTTGACGCCCGGTGCCGCGCTGGTGGCTCTGCTGAGGCAGCTCGGCCTGGAGCCCGGCCGGATCCCGCCGGATGTGGACGGCCGGGCCGCATTGTGGCAATCGGAGCTGATGAAGCGGCGGGTCGTGGTCGTGCTGGACAACGCGGCGTCGAGCGCTCAGATCGGTCCGCTGCTGCCATCCGGAACGACCTGTCTCTGCCTGGTCACGAGCCGGCGCCGCCTGCTCGGCCTCGACGGCGGGCACACGGAGTCCCTCCCGGTGCTTGCGGAGCGGGAGGCCCTCGGGCTGCTCCGGAGCATCGTCGGCGACCGGGTGGCGCACGAGCCCGACGCCGCTCGGGAGCTCGTGCGCCGGTGCGGTCGCCTGCCATTGGCCATCCGGCTGGCCGGCGCCCGCCTTGCCCACCGTCCCCGGTGGGCGGTGGCCGATCTGGTGCGGCGCCTGGACGAGGCGGTGCTTCCCGAGCTGGCCGCCGAGAACCGCACGGTGGCGAGCGCGTTCGCCCTTTCCTACGGCCAGTTGATCGAGCCGGCCCGGCGGCTCTTCCGGCTGCTCGGCCTGCACCCGGCCGGGCGCTTCGGAGCCGTGTCGGCCGCCGCGCTGGGCGACCTGCCCCTGCGCGACGCGCAGGACCTGCTCGACGAACTGGTGGACATGCATCTGGTCGAGGAACCCGATCCGGACCGTTATCGGCTGCACGACCTCGTCCGCCAGTACGCGGCGACGCTCGCCGACGCCCTGTCCGAACGGGAACGGCATGCCTCGGTGTCCGGGCTGGTCGATCTGCATCTGTACGCGGCCGCGCGATTGAACGGACCGGGCGAGACCGAGAGCGCCACCCAGGACTATCCGACGGCCCCCGCGCTCCGGCCGGACCTCGTCGAACGGGCGGTCACCGACCTGGACTGGCTGGAGGAGCAGCGACCCCTGCTGCGAGCGCTGGTCCGGGCCGCCGCCGCGATCGGCGAACCGGAGCGCGCCTGGCTGCTCGCCCGCGTGAGCTGGCCGTTCCTCTACCACCGCAACTACTACGACGACCTGGTCGCGGTGCTCGGCGAGGCGATCACGGTCGCGGAACAGGCCGGCGACGAGCGCGGTGTCGCCCTGCTGAGCAACTATGTGGCCTCCGCCCTCTATCGCACGGGCCGGTACCACGAGGCGCTGCAGCGGCTGTCGATCATGCTCGAGTATCAGACGCGAACCGGGAACGTGCGGGGCGAGGCACGGGTCCGCGCGAACATCGCCGGACCCCTCATGCGGCTCGGCCGCCCCGGCGAGGCCATCGGGCATACCCAGTTGGCACGGCGGACCTGGCAGAAACTGGGCTACGGCCGCAATCTGGCGGCACGTAACGTCGATCTCGCCAGCCTGTACAACGAGTGCGGGCGCTACGAAGAGGCACTCCGGCATGCCCGGATGGGCCTGCAACTGGCGGCGGAACTGAGATTCGACCGCCTTGTCGGACTCTGCCTGCGAAACATCGGCCATGCGAGAACCGGCCTGGGCCATGTGGACGCGGCCGATCGCGTCCTGAACACCGCGCTACGGCTGTTCCGGCAGGACGGCATGCGATCGGAGGAGTGTCAGGTGCTGCGGATCCTCGGTCTGGTCGAACAGCGTCGGGGGCGGTGGGAGCGGTCGGTGGAGTCGTTCCTGTCGGCTCTTGCCGTGGCCCGCGAGGTAGGTCACGCGCCCGCTGTTGCGCTCATCTCGAACGACCTCGGTGCCGTCCTGTTCGCCATGGGTGACGTCTCGGGTGCCATGCAACTGCACCGCGATGCCCTGGCGATCGCCCGGCGGATCGGTTATGCGCTCGAGGAAGGCCGGGCGTCGCATGGTCTGGGGGCGTGCTTGGTGGAGGACGATCCGGACGCCGCGCGCCGGTATTGGCAGCAGGCGCTGGCACTCTTCGATCGGATGGACTTCGCCGCGAAGGACGAGGTGGCCCGGCGGCTGGCCGGGCTCGACCGCTGAACAGTGGCGCGGATCAACTGCGTGCCGCTCGCGGCGGGGGCAGGATGGAAGTCGTGACGACGACTGACGAGAGCGGATTCCGGATCGAGCGCGACACGATGGGTGAGGTCCGGGTGCCGGCCGATGCCCTGTGGCGGGCGCAGACGCAGCGGGCGGTGGAGAACTTCCCGATCTCCGGGCGGGGGCTGGAGCCCGCGCACATCCGGGCGCTGGCCCGGATCAAGGGCGCGGCCGCCCAGGCCAACGCCGCGCTGGGGGTGCTGGAGGACGACCTGGCCAAGGCCATCGCGACCGCCGCGGCGCACGTCGCGGACGGCGGCTACGACGACCAGTTCCCGATCGACGTGTTCCAGACCGGGTCCGGAACCTCGTCGAACATGAACACCAACGAGGTGATCGCCACGCTGGCCTCGCGCGAGCTGGGCCGGGCGGTGCACCCGAACGACCACGTCAACGCCTCGCAGTCGAGCAACGACGTGTTCCCGTCCTCGATCCACCTCGCGGCGACCGAGGCCGTCACCGGTGACCTCGTTCCTGCGCTGGAGCATCTCGCGGCGGCGCTGAGCGCCAAGGCCGAACAGTGGGCCGAGGTCGTCAAGTCCGGCCGGACGCACCTCATGGACGCGACGCCGGTCACCCTGGGGCAGGAATTCTCCGGGTACGCGGCCCAGGTGCGCCACGGCATCGACCGGCTCACCGCCACGCTGCCGCGCCTGGCCGAGCTGCCCCTCGGCGGCACCGCGGTGGGCACCGGCGTGAACACGCCGCCGGGGTTCGCCGCCGCGGTGATCGAGCGGCTGCGGGAGACGACGGGGCTGCCGCTCACCGAGGCCGGCAACCACTTCGAGGCGCAGGGCGCGCGGGACGGCCTGGTGGAGGCGTCCGGGCAGCTCCGGGTCGTCGCCGTCAGCCTCTACAAGATCGTCAACGACATCCGCTGGATGGGCTCGGGACCGCGGGCCGGGCTGCGCGAGCTGCGCCTGCCGGACCTGCAACCCGGTTCGTCGATCATGCCGGGCAAGGTGAACCCGGTCGTGCCCGAGTCGGTGCGCCAGGTGGTCGCGCAGGTCATCGGCAACGACGCGGCGGTGGCGTTCGCCGGCACGCAGGGCGACTTCGAGCTCAACGTCATGCTGCCGGTGATGGCCCGCAACGTGCTCGAGTCGATCAAACTGCTGGCCGCGGCCTCGCGGATGCTGGCCGACCGCTGCGTCGCGGGCCTGGAGGCCGACGAGGACGTCACGCGGGCGTACGCGGAGGGCTCGCCGTCGATCGTCACGCCCCTCAACCGCTACCTCGGTTACGACGAGGCCGCCGCGATCGCCAAGCAGGCGCTGAGGGAAGACAAGACCATCCGGGCGGTTGTCATCGAACGCGGACATGTCGCCGGCGGCACCCTGACCGAGGAGCAGTTGGACTCGGCGCTGGACGTCCTTCGGATGACCCGTCCGTAACCGAACGCGGGCAGAAGAAAACGATCAACCCTTGTGAATGATCGTCTTCTTCGATGGAATGCGGGGATGAGAAGACGCTTGACGGCCGGGGCCGTCGCCACCGCGACGAGCCTCGCCGCCCTCCTCGTCGGCCTGCCCACCACGCCGGCGGCCGCCGCCACCACTACCGAGTACACCGTCGTCGCCGATGACGGCGTCGCCGCCGCCGACGCGATCGCCGCGATCACCGCTGCCGGCGGCACGGTCGTCGCCAGCAACACGGCGGTCGGCACATACAAGGTCACCTCCTCCGCCGCCGACTTCACGACCCGCGCCGCGCGCTCCGAGGCGCTGATCGGCGCCTCGGCCCGCAAGGCCATCGGACACGCACCCAAGGTCTCGCCGGCCGTCGAGCAGCCGGTCACCGAGGCGCTGCGGGGACGCGGGCCGCGCGGCGCCACGACCCCCGACCCGCTCGACGACAAGCTCTGGGGCCTCAAGATGGTCAAGGCCGACAAGGCCCGCGCCATCGAGAAGGGCGAGCGCGGCGTCACGGTCGGCGTCCTGGACACCGGCCTCGACGCCTCCAACCCGGACCTCGCCGCCAACTTCAGCAGCAAGCTGTCCCGCAACTTCGCCCCCGACCTGGTCGACGTCGACGGGCCCTGCGAGGTCGAGGGCTGCCTGGACCCGGTCGGCACCGACGACGGCGGGCACGGCACCCACGTGGCCGGCACGATCGCCGCCGCGGCCAACGGCTCCGGGCTCTCCGGCGTCGCGCCGAACGTCACTCTGGTCGAGCTCAAGGGTGGCCAGGACTCCGGCTACTTCTTCCTCGACCCGGTGGTCAACGCCCTCACGTACGCGGGCGACGCCGGCCTCGACGTGGTCAACATGTCGTTCTACGTCGACCCGTGGCTCTACAACTGCAAGGCGAACGCCGCGGACTCCCCCGAGGCGCAGGCCGAGCAGCAGGCGATCATCACGGGCATGAAGCGGGCGCTGAACTACGCGCACAGCCGCGGCGTCACGCTGGTGGGCGCGCTGGGTAACCAGCACGACAACCTCAACGACCCGCAGGTCGACACGACCAGCCCGGACTACGGCGGCGAGCCGTACGAGCGGCCGATCGACAACGCGACCTGCTTCTCGCTGCCGGCCGAGGGCCCGAACGTCATCGGCGTCTCGGCGCTCGGCCCGTCGACGTCGAAGTCGCACTACTCCAACTACGGCACCGAGCAGATCGGCGTCTCGGCGCCGGGCGGCTTCACCCGTGACTTCTTCGGTACGCCGCAGTACAACAACGCGGCGAACAACATCCTGTCCACGTACCCGCTGAAGGTTCTGCAGGCGAACGGGACGGTCGACGCGGACGGCAACCCGGTCAGTCCGAACGTCTTCAAGGAGTGCACCGCCGACGGGAAGTGCGGCTACTACACCTACCTGGCCGGCACGTCGATGGCGGCGCCGCACGCGGCGGGCGTCGCGGCGCTGATCGTCAGCAAGTACGGCCACCGCGACTGGTGGCGTGGCGGCCTGAAGATGAACCCGAAGCTGGTCGAGGCCCGGCTCTACCGCACGGCCCAGAAGACCGCGTGCCCGGAGCCGCGCCTGCGTAGCTACGCGAACGAGGGTTACCCGGCGGAGTTCGACGCGTACTGCGACGGGGACAAGGACTTCAACAGCTTCTACGGGCACGGCATCGTCGACGCGTACAAGGCGGTCGGCGGGCGCTGAGCCCCGCACCTGTGGACAACCCTGTGGATAACCGCCCCGCCCGTGCACTCGGACGGGGCGGTTATCAACTTCTCAGTGTCGGTACCCTTGTACGGTGACGCTGAGGCTGCATGACACCGCGACCCGATCCGTCCGGGACTTCGTCCCGAAGACGCCCGGTCAGGCTGGCATCTACCTCTGCGGTCTCACGGTGCAGTCCGTGCCGCACATCGGCCACCTGCGTAGCAGCGTCAACTACGACGTGCTGCGGCGCTGGCTGACCCATTCCGGCTACGACGTCACCTTCATCCGCAACGTCACCGACGTCGACGACAAGATCCTGGTCAAGTCGCAGCAGACGGGCCGGCCGTTCTGGGCCATCGCGTACGCGAACAAGATCGTCCTCGACGCCGACTACCGCGCGCTCAACGTGCTGCCGCCGACCTACGAGCCGCTCGCCACCGGTCATGTCCCGGAGATGCACGAGCTCATCGGCACGCTCATCGAGCGCGGCCACGCGTACGAGTCGTCCGAGGCGAATGGTGACGTCTACTTCGACGTGCCCAGCTACGCCGATTACGGCGCGCTCTCCGGGCAGAAGCCCGAGGACATGCTCTCGGCCGGCGAGGCACCGGAGCGCGGCAAGCGGCACGCCGAGGACTTCGCGCTCTGGAAGGGCGTCAAGGCCGACGAGCCCGCCGACGCCTCCTGGCCGTCGCCGTGGGGCCGCGGCCGCCCGGGGTGGCACATCGAGTGCTCCGCGATGGCCCGCCGCTACCTCGGTGACGAGTTCGACATCCACGGCGGCGGGCTCGATCTCACCTTCCCGCACCACGAGAACGAGATCGCCCAGTCGCGCGCGGCCGGCCTGCCGTTCGCCCGCTACTGGGTGCACCACGCGCTGCTCAACCTCGGCGAGGCCAAGATGAGCAAGTCGCTGGGGAACGTCATCGACGTCGAGGCCGTGCGCGCCATGGGCATCCGCCCGGTCGAGCTGCGCTACTACCTCGGTGTGCCGCACTACCGCTCGCGCATCGACTACTCCGACGACGCGCTGCGTGAGGCGGCCACGGCGTACCGGCGGATCGAGGGCTTCGTGCAACGGGCCGTCGAGGTGGTCGGCCCCGGCCGGCCCAAGGAGGTGCCGCCGGCGTTCACCGCGGCGATGAACGACGACCTCAACACCTCGGCGGCGCTCGCGGTCGTGCACGACACGATCCGCGAGGGCAACACCGCGCTGGCCGGGAGCGACGAGACCGGCGTCCGAGCGGCCCTGACCGAGGTGCGGGCCATGCTCGCGGTGCTCGGCCTCGATCCGCTCGACGAGGCCTGGGGCGGCGGCACGGAGTCCGGCGGCGACCTCAAGCCGGTCGTCGACTCGCTGGTCGCGCTCGCGCTGGAGCAGCGCGCGCAGGCCCGCACACGCAAGGACTGGGCGGCGGCCGACTCGGTCCGCGACCAGCTCAAGAACGCGGGAATTCAGGTGGAGGACACTCCGACCGGGCCGCGCTGGACGGTAGGAGAGCACTGATGCCAGGAAACTCCCGTAACGCGAGCAAGCGCGTCACGTCGAAGAAGGGCGCGACGACGGGGTCCGGGGGCAAGAACCGGGCCGGCCTCAAGGGCCGTGGCAAGACCCTGCCCGCCGACGAGCGGCCGTGGCACAAGGGCTACTCCGGCACCGAGAAGCTGCCCGAGAAGACGGCCCGCAAGCAGGAGAAGGAGCGGCGCGCCGCGGCGGCCGAGGGGCGGGCCCCCAAGGTCGGCATTCCGGGCACCAAGGACACCACCTGGGGTCGCGGGGGCGGTCGCGCCGCCGGGCGCCCGGCTCCTCAGCGCGGCGGCCGGACGCCGAGCCGCGGACCGCGCGTCGCACCGGGCCGGCGCTCCAACCCGACCAAGGAAGGCCCCGAGCTGCTGCTCGGCCGCAACCCCGTGGTCGAAGCGCTGCGCGCCCTGGTCCCGTCCACCGCGCTGTACGTGGCCCAGGGCATCGACATCGACGACCGGGTCACCGAGATCGTGCGGACGGCGGGCGACCGCGGCATCCCGATCCTGGAGATCAGCCGCAACGAGCTCGACCGGATGACCGGCGGCGTGCTGCATCAGGGCATCGGCCTGCAGGTGCCGCCGTTCGCGTACGAGAACTTCGACGATCTCGTGGCCGCGGCGATGGAGCAGACCGCGCCGCTGCTGGTGGCCCTCGACGGGGTGACCGACCCCCGCAACCTGGGCGCGGTGATCCGGTCCGTGGCCGCCTTCGGTGCGCACGGCGTCTTCATGCCCGAGCGCCGCGCGGCGGGCATCACGGCGACCGCCTGGCGCACCAGCGCGGGCGCGGCGGCCCGGGTGCCGGTCTCCCAGGTGGTCAACCTGACCCGGGCGATCAAGGCCGCGCAGCAGGCCGGGTTCACCGTGATCGGCCTGGACGCGGACGGCGAGACGGACCTCTACCAGCTCGAGGCGGCGGTCGGCCCGCTGATCGTGGTCGTCGGCTCCGAGGGTCGGGGGCTGTCCCGGCTGGTCGGCGAGACCTGCGACATCCGGGTCAGCATCCCGATGGTCTCCACGGTGGAGTCGCTCAACGCGAGCGTCGCCGCCGCCGTGACGCTGGCCGAGGTGGCGCGCCGCCGCACCTACGGCTGACCTGACGCCGGCCCGAGGTGGCGCGCCGCCGCACGTACGGCTGACCCGACGCCGGCCGGGTGGGTCCGACGCCCCGGTGCGGCGGCGGGTGGCCCGGCCCGCCCTGTAACGTGGCGGGCCGAGTCGTCCGTTGGCGGAGGGGCAGCGCATGCTCGGTGTTGACCTGGGCACGTCCCACACGGTCGCCATGCTGCGCTGGCCCGACGGGCGGGTCCGGCCTCTGCTCTTCGACGGCCGGCCGCTGCTGCCGTCCGCCGTCTTCCGGGACGCCGACGGTCGCCTGCACGTCGGCCAGGACGCGGTCCGGCTCGGCTACGCGGAACCGGCCCGGCTCGAACCCCACCCGAAGCGGCACGTCGACGCGGCGACCATCCTGCTCGGCGACGCCGAGGTGCCGGTGCCCGAGCTGCTCGCTGCCCTCCTCGAGGCCGTCGCCCGGGAGGCCGTCGCGGCCGCCGGTCTCCTGCCGCCCGCGGTCGTGACCCATCCCGCAGCCTGGGGCACGGCGCGCCGCGAGGTGTTGACCCGCGCGCTCGCCCTGGCGGGCTGGCCGCCGGAGACCCAGCTCGTCCCCGAGCCGGTCGCGGCGGCCCGCTACTTCGCCGAGGTGCTGCGGCGCCCGGTGCCGGTCGGTGCGACGCTGGCCGTCTTCGACTTCGGCGGCGGCACGCTGGACGTCGCCGTGGTGCGCAACGAGGGCACCGCGCCGGACGGCCGGGGGCGGTTCGCGGTGATCGCCTCCGGTGGGCTGGACGACCTCGGCGGCCTGGACATCGACGCGGCCCTGGTCGACCACCTGGGCATGGAACTGGCGGCGTCCGAGCCCACCGCCTGGGCCGCCCTGCGAGAGCCGGTCACCCTCGCCCAGTGGCGGGCCCGGCGGCACTTCTGGGACGACGTCCGCGGTGCGAAGGAGATGCTCTCGAGGACCGCGCAGGCTCCGGTGGCGGTCCCGGGCCTGGAGCATGCCGTCCACCTGACCCGCGACGAGTTGGAGCTGGTGACGGCGCCGCTGGTGCGCCGCGGCGTCGCCGAGGCCGGCGTGGTGATCAAGGCAGCGGGTCTGACCCCGGCGGACCTGGCGGGGCTGTTCCTGGTCGGCGGCTCGTCGCGGGTGCCGCTGGTGGCGCGGCTGCTGCACAGCGAGCTGGGCGTCGCGCCGACGGTGCTCGAGCAGCCCGAACTGCCCGTGGCCGAGGGAGCGATCCTGGCCGCGACTCCGCCCCCGGCGCCGGTCTCTCCGGCTTCCCCGGCCGCGATTCCGGCCTCTCCGTCGGCTTCCGTGGTCGGGACTCCGGCCTCTCCGTCGGCTTCCGTGGCCGAGACTTCGTCTGCGCCGCCGCCTTCTCCGGCCGCGCCGACGGTCGAGCCGACCGGCGAGCCGAGCTATGCCGAGCCGGTCGACCCGTGGGCCACCGGGGAGGCGGTCGCGCTGGCCGCCGCCCACGGTGAAACCTTCACGTTGCCGACCTCCGGTGCCTCCGTGTCGCCCACCCCCATCCAGCCGACCGGCGACCCGTGGCTCGCGTCGGCGCAGCCGCCGCCGGAACCGGCGCTTCCGGCGTACCGGAGAAAAGGTCTCTGGATCGTCTCCGCCGCGACCGTCGTCGTGCTGGGTGTGGCCGCGACCGTCGTAGCGCTGTTCTGGCCCGGCTACTCCGCGCTGGACTACCAGCCGCTCGGCGAGCCGCGGCGGATCGCTCCGGTGGCGCCGCTGACCTCGTCCTTCTCCGCTGCCGCGCTGCGCGACGGACGCGCCTACTTCGCCGGCGCCGATGACCAGGGGCAGCTCGGCGTCGTTGCGGCCGCGGCGGACAGCGGTGAGACGCTGTGGCGCAGCACCGAAGCCGGAGTCGCCGACCGCTGGGAGTTCTTCTTCACGCTCCCGCACGCGGTCGTCGCCATCAGCGCTACCGACTCCGACACCCGGGACCGGCGGATGGTCCTGCTCGACCCCGGCCATGGCAACAAGATGTGGGAGCGGCGGATCGCGAGCGACGACAGCATGCTCTTCACCGGAGACACCGCGGTTCTCGTCGACCGCGCCGAGAGCCGGGTCGTCGGGCTCGAGGTCCGCCGCCGCGGCTGGGTCGCATGGGACCAGAAGAACCCGAAATCCCAGTACGGCCAGAGCACCACCAAGGTCGTCACGGCCACCACCTCCGGCGATCTCGCCGGGGCCGCCACCACCGGCGGGGTCCCGTTCGCCGAGCCGATGGACGACGACGAACGCCTCGTGCAGATCGGCGCCGACCGCTCGGCCCGCGTCCTCGACGCCGGCACCGGTGACGAGGTGACCGCGCCGCGGCCCAGCGTCGCCGACCCGGACGACGAGGTCATCGCCCACCACGGGCGGCTGATCGTGGCGGAGTCCGGCAACACCCGCCGCATCCTCGTCTACGACCTCGACAAGCTGGGTGAGCCCGAGGTTCCGTACACCGCCCCGGACAACCGCCAGATCGAGCGCCTCACCGCCTGCGGCGACGACCGGGTCTGCTTCGTGCAGACGACCGGGTACGACGCCAAGACCGCTCACGTGGTGGCGGTCGACGTGGCCAAGGGCGGCGCGCAATGGTCGCGGCCCCTGCCGCAGGCGGAGAAACTGGTGCCGGTCGGCGACGCCGTGCTCGTCACCCAGAACAGCTCACCCGCTCAGGTGTCGCTCCTCGACGCCGGGGGCACGGTCGCGTGGACCCGGGCCGGTGCGGCCGGCCGGCTCGACGGCGGCAACGTGCTGCACTTCTCCAAGGCGCTCTCCACCTCGCCCGACGATCCCGGACTCTCCGGCGAGCACGTCGGCGACGCCGCGGTGCCGCTCGGCTCGCTGGCCGGCGTACGGTCGGCGACCTGCGCGTGGGACCAGAAGCACCTGGCCTGCGTCGCCGAGAAGGACTTCGTCCTGCACACGTTCGCGTCCTGAGACGCGACAAGGGCGGCCTCCCACCGGGAAGCCGCCCTTGTCGAGCGTCAGATGCGCTGGCCTGTCTCGGCGTGGAAGAGATGCACGTGGTCGGCCTGCGGCTTGATGAACACCGTCTCGCCCATCGTCGGCATGCCGCGCCGGTCGGTGCGGACCACGAAGCGCTCCGAACCGCCGTCGAGGGCCGCGTGGCCGTAGACGTTGGCGTCCGAACCCAGGTCCTCGACCAGGTCGACGACGATCGGCAGCCCGCCCGCGGTCGGCGCGACCAGGTCGGTGGCCTCGGGGCGGAACCCGACGGTGATCCGGCCGCCGCCGGACTGCGCGGCGGTGGCCTGCTCCCGGGTCAGCGGCACGGCCAGCGGGCCGAAGTTCGCGCCCGCCTCGGCCAGCGGCACGGTCTTGATGTTCATGGCCGGCGAGCCGATGAAGCCGGCGACGAAGACGTTGCCGGGGGTGTCGTACAGGGCGCGCGGGGTGTCGCACTGCTGGAGCACGCCGTCGAGCATGACCGCCACCCGGTGGCCCATCGTCATGGCCTCGACCTGGTCGTGGGTCACGTAGACGGTGGTGATGCCGAGCTTGGCCTGGAGCGTCGCGATCTGCGAACGGGTCTGGACGCGCAGCTTGGCGTCGAGGTTCGACAGCGGCTCGTCCATGAGGAACACCTGCGGCTCGCGGACGATGGCCCGGCCCATGGCGACACGCTGCCGCTGACCGCCGGAGAGCGCCTTCGGCTTGCGCGACAGGTACTCCTCGAGCTGGAGCAGCGCGGCGGCCTCCTTGACCCGGCGGTCGATCTCCGACTTCGGGGTCTTCCGCAGCTTCAGGGCGAACGCCATGTTCTCGTACACCGACATGTGCGGGTAGAGGGCGTAGTTCTGGAAGACCATCGCGATGTCGCGCGACTTCGGGGGCAGATTGGTGACGTCCTTGCCCTCGATGAGGATCCGGCCGCGGTCGACGTCCTCGAGGCCGGCGAGCATGCGCAGGCTGGTGGACTTGCCACAACCCGAGGGGCCGACCAGAACGAGGAACTCGCCGTCGCCTATCTCGAGACTCAACTCGTTGACGGCGGGACGCTCGGCCCCGGGATAGATCCGGGAGGCTTTGTCATACGTGACGGTAGCCATGGGGAATCGACTTCCTTTCCACCGGCAGGAACGTGCCGGACGATCCGAGTGGGAGGAACGACGGTGTGGCGCACCACACACGCCTCGCCACCGTAAAGGTTTCTTCATGTTTTGCCAAGGACAAGCCGGTCGCTGGGCGTTTCCGCCCGTACGGACGTCAGCGGCTATGCTGGGGCCCGCGCCCCTGTAGCTCAGTTGGCCAGAGCACCTGTCTTGTAAACAGGATGTCGTCGGTTCGATTCCGACCGGGGGCTCAGCGCAAGGCCCTGACCAGCGGAGAAGCTGTTCGGGGCCTCATGTTTATCAATGCTGTTTCGAACCGCCCCCCGATAACGCCTGTGGGCGATCGGGTTCCATCTGCCTGCGCCCGGGTGTGGCCACTGCCTATGGATCGCCGCTGCCCCGGTGCGGCCCAAGGCGGCGAGCTGGTCGGTGGTGCACGCGGCGAGGTTGCCGATCCCGTGCTTGAGGTGCGCCCACAGGCCCTCGGTCGGGTTCAGCTCCGGACTCCGCCTTCCCCGAGTCGCCAGTCAACAACCATGCAGCACGCAGCAGGGCGGCCGAGTTCGCCTCGACGAACTCGGCAAAGCCGTCCGGCGGCGTCTCTGCCTGCATCAAACCTCCACCCCGTACAGGAGCGCCGGCCAGGGCAGGAGGTAGACGCCAGATCGACACGGTTTGCGTTACCTTCCCAGCGCGGAAAGTGATGACGTCGAGCCATTCATGGTTGGCTATGTCGACTCGGATTGGGCTGCGTTGTTGATGTGACGCGTTGCGCACCCCACAGCGAGCAACACCAGACGGCGATACCGCAGGGCTTCAGCGAGTGGTACGGCCTGGTCGACCCGACCACCTATCAGTACTACGACTACAAGCTGAGCGAGAACGGCACGATCCGGCAGTACGGCCACGCGCCGGGTGACTATCAGACCGACGTACTGGCGCGCCGGGCCGTCGAGGTCATCGGGCGTACCGTGCCGCACGAGGCGCCCCTGTTCCTCACGCTGGCTCCGCTGGCGCCGCACACCCAGGTGCGTAACGGCATCGGCGAGAACCCGATTCCCGCGCCACGTCACAGCTCCGCGTTCCCGAACGCTCATCCCGACAAGGCATTGCCGTACAACGAGGCCGACGTGTCCGACAAGCCGTCGTGGATCCGCGGCCTACCCTCTTTCACCCCGGCCGTGGAGGACACGATCACCCAGCGGTACCGTGCCGTGCTACGCAGCCTGCTCGCCGTCGACGAGGCCGTCGGTCAGATGGTCGCCGCGCTGAAAGCCACCGGCGAGCTGGACCGGACGATGTTTGTGTTCACCTCCGACAACGGTCTGTTCTTCGGGGAACACCGCATCACCTACGGCAAACGCATCCCGTACGAGGCGGCACTGCGCGTCCCCCTCATGATCCGTGCCCCCGGACTCGGCGCCGAACGGGGAGCGGTCTCGCACACCCTCGTCACCAACGCCGACCTGCCGGCCACCCTCATGGACGTGGCCGGCGCAGATCCGGCCCGGCCGCTCGACGGACGATCACTGCTTCCCCTACTGAAGAATCCGGCCGAGGTGTGAAGGCGCGACGTACCGCTGATGGGTGTGGACGAGGAGTACTACGACGTCCCCGACGCGACGGTCCGCGGCATCCGTACCGCCGCGTACAAGCTGCTCGAGCACGACAACGGCGAACGCGAGTTGTACGACCTGATCACGGATCCGCGAGAAAAGGTCAACGTCTACACCGAACCAGCCTATGCATCGATCCGAGCCGACCTGACCCGACGCCTCGATGTGATCACCACATGCTCCGGTGTCACCTGCTGCGGGAACTGACCTACCGACTCCGAGAAGTGCAGCATGGCAACGAACAACTGGAAACGCCGGTCGGTCCTGCGCGGCCTCGGCGGGCTCGCCGCGGCAGCTCCAGCAGCCGCGACGCCGCCTGACGCGATGGCCGCACCGGCGAGCGACGACGCGATCGCCAGGGATGCCGTGGCCGCTGCCGGGCGACCTCACCTCGTCGTGATCATCATCGACGACCTCGCCCGGCGAGAACTCGGCTGCTACGGCAATACGTTCAACGAGACACCGAACATCGACCGGCTCGCCGTCGACGGCGTGCGCTTCACCCACGCGTACGCCGCCGCGCCGGTATGTTCACCGACACGGGGCAGTCGACAGCCGTCATGCCTGGAGCCCCGCAACCATCGAGCCACCGGGCTCGCCAGACTCGCCCTGAGGTGCAAGATCATCTTGAGGGTGGCCCATTGAATCGCACCCGGATGCTCGTCGTCCTGGCCTTCGCCGAAAGCGGCGACATCCAGGCCGCGCTGGCGCGGGTGACGGTCTCTTGAGGTCCTACACTGGCCTGGAGATCAATAGGCGCCGCTGATGGGATGACGAATGGCGACACCGGCCTCGCCCCGGCGGCCCCCGACCCTGGACGAGGTCGCCGAGCGGGCGCGGGTGTCGCGGACGGTCGCGTCCCGCGTGATCAACAATGTGCCGCACGTGAGCCGCGCCAAGCGGGACGCGGTGGAGAAGGCGATCCGGGAGCTCGGTTACACCCCCAACCGGGCGGCCCGGGCCCTGGCGACCCGGCAGACCGGCGTGGTGGTGCTGGCGGTCTCCGGTGACGGGCCCGAGGTGTTCGCGGACCCCTTCTTCGCGCAGGTCATCGTCGGGGTTTCGGCCGCGCTCGAGCAGACCGACCTGCACCTGGTGCTCAGCCTGGCCACCACCGGCAACGGCCAGCAGCGGCTGGAGAGCTTCCTGCGTACGCGGGGTGCCGACGGCGTCATCCTGATGGCGCTGCGCGGCAACGACCCGCTGATCGGCACCGCCGCGGAGTCCGGGCTGCCGACGGTCTTCGGCGGACGGCCACTGCACGGCACCCCGCCCTGGTATGTCGACGTGGACAACGTCGGGGGCGCGCGGGCGGCCACCGAGCACCTCGTCGCCGGCGGACGCCGCCGCATCGCCATGATCACCGGACCCGCCGACACCGGTGTCACCCAGGCCCGCCGTCGGGGATACACCGAGGCTCTGGTGCTGGCGGGACTCGCCCCGTACGCCAGCGAGCCGGCCGACTTCACGGAGTCCGGCGGCGCCGAGGCCATGCGAGGGCTGCTACGGACGCATCCAGATCTCGACGCCGTGTTCGCCGCGAACGACAACATGGCCGCGGGTGCGCTGCGGGCGCTGCGCGACGCGGGACGTACCGTTCCCGGCGACGTGGCGGTGGTGGGCTTCGACGATCTGCCGATCGCGGTGCACACCGAGCCGCGGCTGACCACCGTGCACCAGCCGGTGCAGGCGCTGGGGCGGGAGGCGGCCCGCATGCTGGTGGCCCTGCTCGACGGCCAGCAGCCGGCGCCGCTCATCCTCCCCACCCGCATGGCCGTCCGCGAATCCGCTTGACCGCCTACTGGAAGCGCTTCCTGTTCGAGGCTTCAGCAAGATTAAAAGCTTCATTAAGGAAAGCTGACCGAAAGTCACGCAGGTCCTCACGAAGCGCTCGTGAACTGGAAAAACATCGAGAGAGATGCCCGCGGTGGCCTTGACTGGGGTTGGCGACGTGGCGCACGGTGGGACGGTCATTGACAGGAAGCGCTTCCAAACTTCCTTCGAAAGGCATCACCCATGCGTAGCTCACGGAAACTCGTCGCGACGCTGGCCGTCGCGGCCGCCCTCAGCGGCAGCCTCTACGCGGCTTCCCGCCACGACTCGGCCGGCGCGGCCACCACCAAGCTCACCTGGAGCGACGAGTTCAACGCCCCGGCCGGCACGCCAGTCGACGCGACCAAGTGGACGATGGAGACCGGCGAGCCCGGCGCCGCGAACCAGGAGCGGCAGTGGTACACCACCAGCACGAGCAACGCCGCCCATGATGGCACCGGCAACATGGTCATCACCGCCCGCAAGGAGAATCCGGCCGGCTATGAATGCTGGTACGGCGCCTGCCAGTACACGTCGGCGCGGTTGATCACCGCGAGCAAGTTCACCCAGGCGTACGGCCGGTTCGAGGCGCGGATCAAGGTGCCCGGCGGGCGGGGCATCTGGCCGGCGTTCTGGATGCTCGGCGACGACATCGGCACGGCCGGCTGGCCGGCCTCGGGCGAGATCGACATCCTCGAGCACCTCGGCGCGAAGGCGCCGAACACCGTCTACGGCACCATCCACGGCCCCGGCTACTCCGCGGCCGCGGGCATTCAGTCGTCCAAGACCCTGAGCGCGCCGCTCTCCGACGCCTTCCACGTGTTCTCGGTGGACTGGAGACCCGGCCTCATCGTCTGGCAGATCGACGGCGTCGAGTACCACCGGGCCACACCGGCCTCCGTCGGCAGCAACACCTGGGTCTTCGAGCACCCGTTCTCCCTGCTGCTCAACCTGGCGGTCGGCGGCAGCTGGCCCGGCGACCCGGACGCCAGCACGACGTTCCCGCGGCGGCTGCTGGTCGACTACGTGCGGGCGTACACGCACACCGGCGAAGCGACACCGTCGACCGTTCCCACCACGGCCCCCGCAACGACGGCACCGACCCCCACGCCCACGACGACCGCGCCCACGACGACAGCCCCGACCATCGCGAATCCGACGGTCCGACGAACCTGATCGTCGCCGCAGGGCCTCGGCCACGGCAGCCGCGCCGATCGTGGTGCTCAGCGCGGCGGCTGACCCGGACCTCGACCGGGACGGGCTGATCACCCGTTGGCTGTCCAAGCCGTTCTCGCCTCGGCAGCTACGCAACGACATCAGCGCCGTCCTGGCACAGACCGCCACTCTCGCGACGGCATGACCGCTCGGCGGCCGGGGCCTGCGACGACCACCCGTAAACGGGACCATGAACGGTTGCGGCGATCTAGCGAGCCCTTGCGTCGTCGCGGGGGACAGCGCGGGCCGGTGGCATGTCGTCGATGACGCCCTCGTCCAGCAGCGCGAGGAACGCGTCGGCCACCGTCGGGTCGAACTGCCCACCCCGGCCGAGCTCGATCTGGGCGCGGGCCTCGGCGGTGGTCAGGGCGCGGGCGTAGGGCCGGTCGGTGCGCATCGCTGCCCAGGCGTCGCAGATCGCGATGATGCGCGCGCCGATCGGGATTTGCTCACCGGCGAGGCCCTGCGGGTAGCCGGTGCCGTCGTAGCGTTCGTGGTGGGCGGCGATCAGCGAGGCCAGGTCGCCGTGTTCGCCGAGGTTAGCCACGAGCCGGGCGCCCTCCTGCGGGTGGCAGCGCAGCTGTGCCCATTCGTCGGCGTCGGGCTGCCCCGGCTTGCGCAGGACCGCCTCGTCTACGGTGATCTTGCCGATGTCGTGCAGTCGTCCGGCGGCGGCCGTGGCGCGAAGCGTGGCCATGTCCAGGCCGAGTCGGTCACCGACGGCAAGGCACCAGCGGGCTACCGCGCTGTGCTGACCGGTGCCGTGCTCGGCGTCGACCTGGTCAGCGAGCCACAGCAGTCCCGCCGGCAGCGCGATGTCCTCCTCGATCGGGGTCGCGAGGGGACGGTCCGCGCTGACCACCCGGTCGCGACCGCCGGCCTTGGCTTCGTAGAGGGCCCGGTCGGCCGCGGCGACCAGGCGCTCGACATCGATGCCGTCGGTGCCCGCGCCGTCGGTCGTGACGGACGTGGTGACGGCGAAGCCCAGCGAGGCCGTGACGGCGATCTCGTGGCCCGGCCCGGTCTGGATCGGGGTGCGGCGCACGCACCAGCGGACCCGCTCGGCGACTTCGGCCGCTGCCTCCTCGCCGGCCCCGGGGAGCAGGCACACGAATTCCTCGCCGCCGTAGCGGGCCACGATGTCGCTGTTCCGCACGGCTTGCCGGATCCGGTCGGCGACCTGGACCAGGACGGCGTCACCGGTGGGGTGGCCATGCGTGTCGTTGATCTGCTTGAAGCGGTCGAGATCCACCACGATGAGCGCCATCGGCTCGTCGGCACGGACGGCTCGTTCCGACTCCAACTTGAGCATCTCCTGGAAGAACCGCCGGTTGTACAGACCGGTGAGGGAGTCGGTGACGGCGAGGCGCTCCTGCTCCTGCAGCGAGACCTGGAGCTCGTGGGCCAGCCGGGTACGGTCGCGGGTGGTGAACAGCTGCCGTACCAGCAGCCCGCCGCAGACGAACGCGGCGACGCCGAGCGTGCCGCCGCCGACCCGGCCGTTGCGTACTTGCTCGGCACCGACCAGGGCCGCGACAGACAACACGGCCACCAGTACCGCAGGAAAGGCCAGGTCGCGGTCGAACCGTGCCACCCGGGCCTCGCTGCGGTGGCGCACGGCCACCAGCGCGGCGAGGACGATAAGCACGCGGCGCGCCTGCCAGGGGACGTTCAACCAGCTGCCGTCGGTGTAGGTGTGCACCACCGCGACGTAGGTGAACACACAGTCGGTGACCGCCATGACCAAGTACGACGCCGCCATCAGCAGCACCGGGTAGGGCACGAGCCGGTGACCAGCGAAGCCCACCGCTGCCAGGGTGGCGAGGATCATCACGTCCAGCAGCGGATAGGCGACCACGACCACGGCATCCAGGTCGAAGCTGTCGGGCAGCTGCGGGGCGATCAGCAGGGGCCAGCCCACGGCACCCAGCCCGACCGCGATCAGCGCCGCGTCGAGCAGCCCGCGCGCGCGGCGCAGCACATGGGCGGCGCCGAAGCCGATCACGATCGCCGGGACGGTCAGCACGTTGGCGAGCAGATACGCCGCGTCGGCGATCGACGGGGTCGGCGGACCACCGGCCGTGACAAGCCCGTAGCCCGTCCAGATAAGGTCGCCCGCCAGCGAGCAGACACCTACCGCGAACAACAGCCGCCACATCGCGCGCCCACGGCCCTGACTGACCCGTGCGGCCATCGCGCTCAGCACCACTGCCACGAGCATCGGAACGGGGTAAAGCACATTGCCCTGGAACCAGGCCAGCCGTGGACTGTCCTGCGCCAGCGCCGTCAGCACCGCGTAGAGCCCGAGCCAGACGACCCCGGCTCCGGCTACCGCCCAGCACACCCGATCCGACAGCGCCGCCCGCCGCAGCGCGACCTGCTCTCGCAACCGCAGCTCGACCGGAGTGTCAACCCGCGCGCCACTGCTGTCCATGCCCGTCACTCCAGACCCGAGTGCAGCCGCCCCACGGCGGCAAGAAGCCATCGGCGTTCGCCCACTGGCGATGAAGCGACTCGGGTGGCCGCCAGAACGACTCGCTGCCCCCAAGGCTGCTGGACACAGCGTCCCACGAGAGGGACCTACGGTAGACGGCTTTGGTGCGACAAGAGATCTGTCGCCTGGCAGATTTGGCTCGAGTACGACGTCAGCGAGTGGATCAAGCTACACCGTCCGCATCAACCGAGCGCTGAGGTTGAAGAGATGTAGATCAGGAACCGTCCGTCTGGTGCGCGGACGGCGGTGGGCCGACCATCGCCGAACCCTTGAGGCCATCGTGTGGATGTACCGCACCTGCTCACCTTGGCGGGACCTGCCAGGCGAGCTCGGCTCGTTCCAGACCGCCCACAAAGTTGGCATAGATCCTTGTGGTATCACCATGTCGTTCGAGATCAGCCCGGATCCGCTGCAGAAAGCGAGCTTCTCCGTCGACCTGTGCTGCCGCGTGCTGGACGTGTCCGTGTCCGGCTACTAAGCCCTGGCGCAGCCGCCCCCGTCGCCGCGATCGCTGTGCCACGCCGAACCTCGTGGCGAACCCGCGACGAAGCCCGAGGACGCGACCTTCACCTACATCGACATCTGGTACAACACCCGACGATTCCAGAAGGAACTCGGTTACCGAAGTCCCGACGAATACGAGACCTGCCCGGTCCACGACCGTCAGGGTCTGCGTGGCCGATCTCAACCCGTTCCCGCAGGCAGCACCGGTTTGAGCACCGTCCACTGCACGTCGTCAGGTCGTGTCGCCTCGCTGCCGCTACGCTCGGCACGAGGTCTCCGGTGGTACAAAAATGCGGCCTCGCTGGTACGGCGTAAGTCTTAGGTCGTACGGAAGCCCTCATTCTTTTCGGGGACGCTCTCACTGATCGAGAGCCCTACGGTTCATGGTCATGCCAGTTCAGACCGATGGAAGTAGTCCCGCCGAACCGCTGCTGCACGCCGATGCGCTGGTCAAGTCGTACGGTGTCACGCGGGCACTCGATGGCGCCTCGCTGGGAGTACGCGCCGGTGAGGTTGTTGCGCTGACCGGGCCGTCCGGCTCGGGCAAGTCCACGCTGATGCACTGCCTCTCCGGGATCATCCCGCCGGACGAGGGGCAGGTGAGCTTCGCCGGCCGGAACCTGGCCGACCTGTCCGACCAGGAACGCAGCGCGCTGCGGCGGCAGACCTTCGGGTTCGTCTTCCAGTTCGGTCAGCTCGTGCCCGAGCTCACCTGCCTGGAGAACGTGGCCCTGCCGCTGCGGCTGGACGGTGTGCGGCGGGTGAAGGCGGCCCGGCGGGCGGCCGAGCTGCTGGCCCGGCTCGAGGTCGCCGACGTGGCGGACAAGCGCCCCGGTCAGGCGTCAGGCGGGCAGGGTCAGCGGGTGGCGATCGCCCGCGCGATGATTGCCGGCCCCCAGGTGATCTTCGCCGACGAGCCGACCGGCGCGCTCGACTCGCGCAACGGGGAGCGGGTGATGCACCTGCTGATCGGCGCGGCCAAGGAGCGCGGAACCGCGGTCGTGCTGGTCACCCATGAACCGCGGATCGCCCGGTACGCCGATCGCGAGGCGGTGGTTCGCGACGGCCAGGTAAGCGAGGCGCGAACCGGCCGACACGAGATGGGGGCCGTCCGATGAGGGATCTGATGCTCGGGGTGCGGCTGAGCATCGCCGCGGGGCGGTCCGGCTGGCTGCGGCTCGCCATGATCGCGACCGGCGTGGGCCTGGGCGTCGCGATGCTGCTGCTGGTGGCCTCGGTGCCCACCGCGAGCGGGAACCGTGAGCAGCGGCGCAGTGACCGGGGCCTGACCCACACCACGGACAAGGGCGGACTGCTGGTCCGGACCATCGAGTCGCGCTTCCGTGACCAGCCCGTTCGGGGCCGGATGGTGCGCGCGGACGGCCCTGTCGCGCCGGTGCCGCCCGGTCTGCCCCGGCTGCCCGCGCCAGGCGAGATGTTCGTGTCGCCGGCCCTGGCGGAGCTGCTCGACGGCCCCGGCGGGGATGTGCTCGGCGCGCGGTGGTCGGCGCGGGTGGCCGGCACGATCGCGCCGCCGGGCCTGGCCGGCCCGCGCGAGGTGTACGTGTACGTCGGTTCCGGTGACCTGGCCGGCGGCGAGAACACGGTGCGGGTCAGCTCGTTCGGCGGCCGGCCGGCCGGCACGGTCCGGGCGGAGTTCCTGTTGCTGGCGGTGGTCGGGGCGGTCATCATGCTGGTGCCGGTGCTGATCTTCCTGATCACCGCGGTGCGCTTCGGCAGCTCGGCCCGGGAACGCCAGCTCGCGGCGATCCGGCTGGTCGGTGCCGACGGCCGGATGACGCACCGGATCGCGGCCGGCGACAGCCTGGTCGGCGCCGTCCTCGGGCTCGGCCTGGGCGCCCTGATGTTCCTGGCCGTGCGCCCACTCGCCGGTGAGCTGCTGCCCGCGGATTTCGCCCCGTTCACCTCGGACATGAGCCCGCCGACCGCATCGGCCGCGCTGATCGCGGGCTTCGTGCCGGCCGCGGCCGTGGCGGTAACCCTGGCCGCCCTGCGCCAAGTCGTCATCGAGCCGCTCGGGGTGGTGCGGCAGGCCGGCGCCAAGCGTCGCCGGCTGTGGTGGCGGCTGATGCCGCCGGCGATCGGGGCGGCGCTGTTCGTCCCGCTGCTCGGCGGCAACCGCGCCGGGGCCTCCTTGGGCCAGGTCGCCATCGGGGTCGCCCTGCTCCTGATCGGCGTCGTGGTACTGCTGCCGTGGCTGGTCCCGGCGGTGGTCCGCCGGCTCCGCGCGTCGGGCGTGGCATGGCAGCTGGCGGTGCGCCGCCTGCAGTTGGACAGCGACACCGCGGTGCGGGCCGTGTCCGGCATCGCGGTGTCGGTGGCCGGGATCATCGCCTTCCAGGGCATCCTCAACGCCTCGGTGACGGCGAACCTGGCGGCGCAGCCTCCCGCTGATCGCTTCGCGGCCGTCGTCTTCAGCGACAGCGGGGACACCAACGGCTGGGCCGAGGCACTCGGCGGCGTCGAGGGCGTCCGCGAGGTCGGCCGGACGGCGTACGGAAAATTGCGGATCGAAGGACCCGAGCAGCCCCATGCGGGGGTGCGGGTAGGCGACTGCGACGTGCTGCGGCAGGCCGCCGCCCTGCCGTCGTGCGCCGACGGTGACATCTTCGCTGTGCGCATGCCGGGATCGGACGGGGCATCGCTGAGCCCGGGCACCGCCGTCCAGCTGTACGACTACGCCGGCGACAAGGCCCTGTCCCGCCCGACGGTGCCGGCGAAAATCACCACGGTGACCCGGTACAGCAACATCAAGCTGGGCTTGTGGGAGTACCTGGCGACCCCGAAGGCGGTGGGCATCGAGCCATCTCTGCGCGGCCTCAACCAGGACGGACTCCTCGTGTCGCTGGACGCCGGCGACCCGGACGCCATCGAACGGGTCCGCAACGTCACGACCCGGCTGGCGCCGGCGGCCACGGTCGAGGTGTTCGGTGACCGTCGGGTGGCCGACCAGTTCGCCGGCGCGGCCCAGGCGGCTCAGGCCGGAGCCGTCCTGCTGCTGATCTTCATCGGGGCCAGCCTGCTGGTGAGCAGCGTCGAGCAGCTCCGCGAACGCCGGCGGCTGCTGGCCATGCTCACCGCGTTCGGCACGCCCCGGCGGGTCCTCTCGATGTCGCTGCTCTATCAGAGCGCGATCCCGGCCGTACTCGGGCTCGCCCTGGCCGTGTCGGTCGGCAGCGGCCTGTCGGCGGCGCTGCTGGCCGCCACGAACGGACCGATCGAGTTCGACGAGGTGGCCATCGCCGGGCTCACCGCCACCGCCATCGCCGTGGTGCTCGCGGTCACCGCGGCCGGCTTGCCGCTGCTGTTCCGCTTCACCCGGGTCCAGGAGCTGCGCACCGAATGAGGCGCACAATGGCGGACCGGAACCAACCGACCGGGGGGCGGAATGGACGAGCGAGGTGCACCACGGCAATACGCGATGGTGACCGACGTGATCGTGTCGGGCACGGTGGCCGTGGTCGCCACCTGGTGGTGGCACCAGTTCCCGTGGGGAGGGCTGCTCTTCGGGTGCCTGGCCGGCGGTGTGCTGATGTGGCGGCGGCACCGGCCGCTGCCTGTCCTCGCTGCGGTGATGGTGCTGTGCGCCATTGCCGCGGTGGTCCAGGTGCACGGCACAAGACTGCACGTGGGCATGTCGCTGGTCACCCTGGGCTTCGCGTTGTACGCCGTGCTGGTGTACGTACCGAACTTCCTGATGGCGGCCGGCGCCGGCCTGGCGACCCTGCTGTTCAGCGCCGCCCTCGTCATGATGCGGCCGCCTCCGTGGCTGGGCTGGAGGCGGTTCGAGCTGCTCGACGCGCTTGAGGCGTTCGGTCAGGTAGCCGCCTTCAGCGCGGTGATCTGGGCGGCGGCCCTGATCGTGCGCCTCATCCAGCAGCAGCGGACCATCGCGCAGGAACGCCGGGCCGGCGCCAAACGCGATCGCATGCACCTGGCGCAGATCGCCGTGGCCGAGGAACGCACGAGGATCGCCCGGGAGCTGCACGACATCGTCGCCCACTCGCTGTCGGTGATCGTCCTGCACGCCAACGGCGCCTCGTACGTGCTCGACCAGGACCCCGGCGAGGCGCGCGAGGCGCTGCAAACGATCAGCATGACCGGACGTGACGCGCTCGCCGAGATCCAGCAGCTCGTCGAGCACCTGCGCAGTGACGCCGGTGACGCGGGCGGTCCGAGCCAGGCCGTGCCGGAACAGATCGAGACCGTGGTCGAGCGGGCCCGGGGCGCCGGCCTCGCGGTCGACCTGGTGGTGGACGGCGTCGCGCCGGCAATGCCCGGCGGGGTCGCGCTCGCGGTCACCCGGATCGTGCAGGAGTCGCTGACGAACACGCTCAAGCACGCCGGCCGTCATCCGGTCGCCACCGTGCACGTCTGGTACCGGCCGGACGCCATCGAGGTCGAGGTCGAGGACGACGGCCGGGGTGCGGCGCCGCCCCGGCCCGGCGGGTTCGGCCTGGTCGGCATGCGCGAGCGGGCGCAGCTGTACGGTGGCAAGTTCGTGGCCGGACCGCGCGCGGACGGCGGCTGGCGGGTGCGGGCGAGCATCCCGATCGGCGGGGCGGCGGAACGGGCGGTGGAGGTGTGATCCGGGTCGTGCTGGTCGACGACCAGCAACTGGTGCGGGCCGGGTTCCGCATGGTGCTCGACCGGCAGCCGGACATGACGGTCGTCGGTGAGGCCGGCGACGGCGCCGAGGCGCTGCGGCTGCTGAGGGGCATCGAGGCCGACATCGTGGTGATGGACCTGCGGATGCCGGTACTCGACGGGGTGGCCGCGACCCGGCACATCTGCGCCGCCGGCCCGCAGCCGCGGGTGCTGGTCCTGACCACGTTCGACACCGACCAGGAGGCGTTCGCCGCTCTGCAAGCCGGCGCGAGTGGCTTCCTGCTCAAGAGCGTGCCGCCGGACGATCTGCTGGCGGCGATCCGGACGGTGGCCGGCGGCGAGGCGGTGGTGGCCCCGCGGATCACCCGGCAGCTGCTCGACCGCTTCGCCGACCGGCTCGCGCCACCGCCGGCCCGTGCGCCCGGCGACGTGCCCGAGTTGACCGACCGCGAGCGCGAGGTGCTGCTGCTGCTCGCTCAGGGCCTGTCGAACAACGAGATCGGCGAGCGGCTGCAGGTCGCCGACGCGACGGTCAAGACGCACGTCGGCCGGATCCTGGCCAAGCTCGGGCTGCGGGACCGGACCCAGGCCGTCATCTTCGCCTACGAATCCGGCCTGATCCGCCCCGGTCTCGACTTCATGTAGCGGCGGCCGAGAATCTGACTCTCTGGGGAGCGCACACCGTTGCGGCGGCCAGGGCACCGCCGAAGTGGGTGGCTACGAACCACCAGCTATCGGCGCCGACCAGGACTGCCGTGGCGAGGATGAGGGAGGAGAACAGGCCCAGGACGGGAACCGCGGAGCGGGCGGCGCGGTGAGGGGCGATCAGCGGGGGTGGGGCCAGGAACAGGAATGCGCAGACTGTGGTGGCGCCGCCGTCCAGGCCGACCAATGCGGTGGAGTGCACGGCCAGGACGACCGCGACGGCGAGCATGAACCAGCGGCACCAGGCGGCGCGGCTGATCCGTCCGGCGGCCGCGAGCAGAGCCGCGCCGCCGCTACCGAGGACGCCGGACAGCAGGCCGATCCCGAGTTGGTGCGGGTGACCGACCGCGGAGACGACGGCGTAGGCCTGGGTCAGCGCGGCGTTGTCGATCGAATGCAGCCACCGGGCTCGGTCGTCCATTGGCGACTGAGTGTTTTGGGCAGGTTGGGCCCTAGCTGGTGTGTGTGAGAGGCCGGTTCGTGAGGTTCTGGTAGTTCGTCGTCGCTCGATGGCGTGGTGTTCCGGCTGGTGGTGAGGCTGGCCGGTGCCGGGCTGCGTAGGGCTGGGCCTGGGCGAACGGAAGGCTTACCCGAGCGATCTCACCGATGAGCAGTGGGCGGTGGTCGGCCCGTTCCTGACGGCGTGGAAGGCCCGGCATCCGTCGGTGTCGGGGCATCAGGGCCTCTACGAGCTGCGGGAGATCGTGAACGCGATCTTCTATCAGAATCGCACCGGGTGTCAGTGGGCGTACCTGCCGCATGACCTGCCACCGAAGTCCGCGACGTACTACTACTTCGCGTTGTGGCGCGACGACGGCACCGACCAGATCATCCATGATCTGCTGCGCTGCCAGGCGAGGGAGAAGGCCGGCCGGGCGGAGGACCCGTCCGCGGTCGTGCTCGGTCCCATACACGGACAGATAGTGTTCTTCCAGGTCAGTGGCGCATCGACCTTGGGGTGAGGCTCAACCGTGCGCTCGTCATCGGCCGTCTTGTCCATCTCGCGCAGACACGCGTGGCGCGACGCCACCATCGTGGCATCACCCGAGTCCGGCCTCCTTGGCGCGTTCGATGGCCTCGACCCGGTCGGCCGCGTGCAGCTTGGCGAGGATATTCGAGACGTAGTTGCGGACGGTCTTTGACTCGATGCTGAGGGCCCGGGCGATGGCGGCGTTCCCGAGTCCCTTCGCGACCAGGGCGAGTATCTGCCGCTCCCGATGGGTGAGTTCAGGGAACGGATGGCCAGCGATGGTCGGCGGCGGATGCGCGAAGTAGCTGATGATGCGCGACGCGATGCCGGGACCGAAGACCGCCTGACCGCTGGCGACGGCCGTGATCGCCTGGGCGATGGTGGTCGGGTCGGAGCCTTTCAGGAGGTAACCGTGCGCCCCCGCCCGTATCGCGGCGAAGACGTAGTCGTCGTGTTCGAGCATCGTCAAGATCAGTACCTTGGCGTCCGGGCGGGCCGCGACGATCCGTCGGGTGGCGTCGATCCCCGAGAAGTCCGGCATCCGGATATCCATCACGACCACGTCGGGTCCGGAGGCGGAGGCCATCTCGACCGCCTGGGCACTGGTCGCCGCGGCACCCACCAGCTCCAGCGTCGGCGTGATCTCGATGAGAGTCCTGAGCCCCTCCAGAATGATGGGGTAGTCGTCGGCCACCAGGACCCGGATGCGGTCACCCATGGCCCATCGCCGACGCGCTGGTTGCCATGCGTGCTCGGATCATGTGTAACCTGCCCGGTTAATGCGGTGCATCCCGCATCGGCGTCCTGCTTAACCTACTCCGGACCCGCGGTCGTGGGGCGAGGAGTGCGCTGTCGTGGCCGGAGCGCCGTCGCGACCCGAGCGGGTTGGGACAGGGACCCACCGAAACGGGACGTAGCGTCCCGTGACACTGGGACGGTGGGCTCGGAATAGTCAGGAAAGGGTCGCGCAGCGGATACCCGAGCTGACCAGCAGGCAGAGCTTTCGGTGCGGCGGGATGGAGAAGCATCATGAGCAAAACGTCCCAGCCATTGACCATCACCGCGGTCGAGCCGTGCCGGGCCGGCGTCATACTGGCCACGGTCTCCGGACCGGTGGATCTACTGACCGTGGACCGATTTCGTACCCAGGTCGAGGCGCTGCTGCCCGACGGCGGGGTGCGTGTACTGGAGGGCTTACTGGAGCTTGATCTTTCGCAGGTGAGCTTCTGCGACGTCGCGGGCCTGCGGGCGTTGCTGGCTGTGCGAGACACCGCGACGCGGGCGGGCTACCGCATGATGATCACCAACGCCGATGGGTACACGGAGGCGCTGATCGCCGTCTTCCGGCTATCCGAGCTGTTGGGCTTTCAGCCGGCGGACAAGGAATAGCGCAACACCACCTCGGTACCGTGGGCTGTCGAGGCGATGCGGACCTCCGTGCACACCTGTTGAACCAGCCACAAACCGTAGCCACCGGATAGATCCTCCACCGCCGACACGGGCGGGGGGCGCGACTGACGGGTGCGGCGCTGCTGCGGAAAGCCGGGGCCCTGATCGGTGATGCGGCACCATAGGTCAGAGCCGTCCCGCGACAGATGCAGGTGACCACGACCGCCGCCATGGTGTACCGCGTTGGTCGCTACCTCGTTCACGGCCAGTACGAACTTTGCCAGCCGCAGGTCAGCCAGGCCGTAGGCGATGCCGCAGGCCCTCACCTCGTCGCGCAGCCGCCGGATCGAGGACAGGTCGAAGTCGCGATCGAGACCTTCCGCCCGGTCGGTGGCGGGCAGGTGGTCACCGTTCCCGCACATCGTCACGGGCCTCCCCCATCCGAGTGGCAACCCCGGATCTCGGCCTCGGTCCCCGCAATCCGGCGGGCGCGAGCACCTGGTCAGCCAGGAAGCCTGCGCTGCGACGGCATACCCTCACTCAGAGTGGCATCATGGGTACATGAGCGCCAGGTGCTGGCGGGGACGGGCCCGCCTCATACCGCCGGCGGGCAAGCGCTTCGCGTAACGCCGCCTCGACCGCACGCCGGCTGACCTTGGACTTGTCCAGCACCACCGCAGCGTGGGCCACGCTGGCGGAGTCGATCTGGCCGACATCGAGCGCGGTGACCACGATGACCGGGACGTCGCGCAGCGTTTCGTCATCGGCCAGCGCGGCCAGGACTTCGACGCCGTCGACATCGGGCATGCACATGTCAAGGAAGATCACGTCCGGTCGGTGCCGGGAGTCCATGTCGAGGACCGCCCGGCCGTCCTCCGCCTCCACGACGGTGTCCGCCAAGCCGTCGAGCGCGTTGCGTAATACCTGGCGGAACGCGGGGTCGTCGTCGACGATGAGCCCCTGACCGATCCGCGGCCGGTCGTCCTCTGGCCCCTCCCGGTCCGCAGCGGGCCTCGTCGGAAGGGTTACGGTGAAGGTGCTTCCCACGCCGGGGTTGCTGCGCATCGTCAGCTCGCCGCCCAAGAGCGTGGTCAGCCGCCTGGCGAGCGGCAATCCGAGGCCGGTGCCCGTGGTGCCGACCTGCAGCGAGCCGCGCACCTGGTGGAACTCCTCGAAAACCCGCTCTTGTTCGCCCTCGGGAATGCCGATCCCTGTGTCCGTGACGACCAGATCGATTCGGTCGCTCGACGGGTGCGGCACGGCAGTGAGGCGGACCTCGCCCTCCTCGGTGAACTTCAGGCCGTTGGTCAACAGGTTCCGTAGGATCTGGGCCAGGAGAACCTCGTCGGTGACGATCGTGTGCCCGCTGTGCGGGTCGCTGACGATGAGTTCGACGCCGGCCCGCGCCGTCGGTCGTAACATGCCGTGAAGCTGGCCGAAGAGGGTACGCAGGTCGACCGGGCCCCAGCGTGGCTCGATCCGGTTCGACTCGGCTTTGGCCAGGTCGAGCAGGTCGTTGACGCGGCCGAGCAGGTCTGCCGCTGCCGTCTGGATCAGCCGAAGCTGGGCGAAGTGCCGGTCGGTGAGCGCCTGCGATCTCGGATCTTGCAGGAGTTGGGCCAGCCCGATGATCGCGGTCGCCGGGGCGCGCAACTCGTGACTCACGTTGGCGAAGAATCGGCTCTTGGCTTCGCTCGCCGCCCGTAGCTGAGCCGACCGCTCGTCGAGCTCGGCGTACAGGGCGACCACGCCCCGGTTGGTCTGTGCCAGTTCCTGGGCGAGCTGGCTGTACAGCGTCATGGCGCCGCGGCTGGTCTGCTCTAGCTCAGCACCCCGCCGGTCTAGCTCAGCACCCCGCCGGCGTAACTCCTCCCGCTCCGCCAGTGCGTCCTCCAGCGCGGCCGCCAGCCACTGGTTGCGTACCGTCAGCTCGTCCAGCGGGCTCGTCGGCACGCTGATCGCCAGATCCGCGCGCAGCCGCGCCAGGCGCCCCGGGTCGATGTGCGCCGCGGCGAGGGGTAGGTACCTGATCAGGACGATCGGTCCGGACCGGGCATCGACCAGTTCGACGGCGTCCATCAGTCGCCCAGCGGCGACGAGTCCCTCCGAGTCGCGCACACCCGGAGGGAGGTGCTGGCCGAAGTCTTCCAGCACGATGGCGAGCGCCGGCTCGGGCTCTGCCCGAAGATCAAAGGTTACGCACATGCCGCCGGCCGGGCCGAGCAGCCGCCGGCTCGCCTCGCTCAGCGCGGTGGCCACTCGTACCTGGTCCAGCCGTTGCATGCCCAACGCCGCCGCGATCTCGCGCCCCCGCTGCCGGGCGAGGAAAGCATCACGCTCGGTCCGCACGGCCATACGCGGCAGCTCCAGGCGTGTCACCTCCATGATCAGGCCGCCTTCGCCACGAGCACGCACGCGTCGTCGTGACGGGTCCCGGCGTCGCGCAGCAGGGTCGCGGCGATGATCAGCGCACTGTGCTTGACCAGGCCCGGATAGGCGGACAGGCTCCACCGGTCGGTGACACCGTCGGAGTGCATCACCACGATCGCGTCGGGCTCCAACCGGTAGCTGAACGCTCTGATGCTGCGCGCGTGGTAACCGGCGATCCCAGGCACCGACGCCATGGCGCACCGGTCGGCGCCCGCGGCCACGAAACCGGCGATGTTGCCCACCCCGGCGAAGCGAACTGTCCGGTGGGTCGGGTCGAGCTTGGCGGCGCCGACCGCCGCCCCTCTGGTCTGCCGGATGCTCCGGTGTACGTGTTCCACGATCGCCGCGGGCTCATCGGCGTCCGTTGTCTGAAAGGCATCCACGGCCGCGGCGGCGGCGGCCGCCGCAAGCGGCCCGTGTCCCAGGCCGTCGACGACCATCATGAGCGGTCCGTCTACGTGCATCCGAGACACGAACCTGTCACCGCAGACCTGCTCGCCCGCGGTCGGCCGGCACAGGCCGCCGACGGTGGGCTCGGTGGAGTCGGACTTGTGGGACCACAACCGCACCGTCAGGACGGTGCCCCGACCGAGCCCGGAGTACGCGTCATATTGGCTGGACAGTCGAGCGATCGCACCCATTCCGATGCCCAGCGTTCCGACGGTCGAGTGTCCGTCGCGCCGGCTGAGGACGAGGTCGGCCATGCCGGGCCCGGCATCGATCGCCACCAGCTCGACGGCGGCGCGGCTCCCGCTTCGCAGGCAGCGGATCACGATTCGACCTCTGTCGCCGTGTTTGTAGAGGTTGCTGCCGACCTCGGAGACAACGATGGCGACCTCCGTCGTGCGGGTCTCGTCGAATCCCAGCCGATCGGCGGCCGCCGCCGCGGCCCGCCGCGCCATCCCGGCGCCGGCGGACGTGTTGACGTCGAACCAGCCAACCTCCTCCGGGACCGGCGCGGCTGGCGGCGCGGGCCGGCGGCTCACCGGGCCCACTTTGTAACCGTCACGCGGGTGCCCCTACCCGGACCAGTGTCGATCTCAAACTGGTCGACCAGCCGCCGCGAGCCGCTTAGCCCGAGCCCGAACCCGCTCGCAGTGGTGTAACCATCGGTCATCGCCAACGCCAGGTCCTCGATGCCGGGGCCGGAGTCGACGAACTCGACCCGCACGCCGCCGCGGCGGCCGTTGCCGAGCCGCTCGATGATCGCGTAGCCGCCCCCGCCGTGAACAAGCGCGTTGCGAGCGAGTTCGCTCGCCGCGGTGACCAGCTTGGTCTGATCCACCAAGGGCAGCCTGACTGCGTTGGCCGCCGCCCGGACGGCTTGGCGCACCCGCAAGACGTCCTCTTCGCGGTAGATCGACAGCCGGCCCACCTCCTCGGTCTGCTGGAGGCTTGTCATGGCGCGCCGACGGGCATCCACGACGGCCGGCCGCGGTCCGGGACGGCCCGCGGCCGGCCGGTCGCGCGCACCGTAAGTATGTTCATCGCCCGATCCAGGTTGAGCGCGGTGCGTACGCCCTTCAACGACAGACCCATCTCGACCAGGGTGATCGCGACGGAAGGGCGCATGCCGACGACGACGGTCTCGGTGTCGAGCACCCACGACACCGCCGCCATCGTGGCAAACGTCCGGCCCAGGAACGAGTCGACCACGTCCAGAGCCGAGATGTCGATGACGACACCGCGCGCGCTGGTGTCGACAATCCGCTGGGCGAGGTGCTCCTGCAACTGCAGCGCGGATCGGTCCTCCAGGTCGATCTGGATGGAGACCAGCAGGACGTCACCGAGCTGGAGTATGGGCACCCGGACCATCACGCCCCCCGGCGTACGAGCTCGACCCCGCTGGCGCGCAGCGTATGCACGAGCGCGTCGGCGAGCGTCGCCTTCGTCAGGATGTCACCGAACTCGATGCCGAGGCCGACGACAGTCTGCGCGATCTGCGGGCGGATGCCGGAGATGATGCACTCTGCGCCCATGAGGCGCGCCGCGACGACCGTCTTGAGGATGTGCTGAGCGACCTGGGTGTCGACCGCGGAAACCCCAGTGATGTCGATGATCGCGTGTTCCGAACCGGTGTCGACCAGCGCCTGCAGGAGCGTCTCCATCACCACCTGCGCTCGGGCCGAGTCCAGGGTGCCGATGAGCGGAACCGCGACGATTCCGTCCCACATCTTGATCACCGGAGTGGACAGTTCCAGCAACTGCACGCTCTGCTCGGCGATCATCTCCTCACGCTCTCGGGCGTACGTCTCGAAGATGTGCAGTCCCATCTGATCGACCAGCCGGGAGAGCTCCCTGAAGTCGACCAGATCCCTGCCAACCTCTGCGGATACGCCCTCGTCGGCGACCCACACACCGAGGAGTGCGTCCTTGAGGGCGAACACCGTCGAGGCGGTTTCGCCCGGCGTAAAGCCCTGCCGTACCCAGTTCGTCGACAGGTCGGCCAGGTTGGTTCGAAGCAGGTCTCCGGCCTTACCCCTCAACTCGACCTCATCCTGCCCGCCGAACATGGAGAGCAACGACGCGTAGGTCTCGCTGACCTGACGTGCCAGGTCCGCGGCCGCCATCCGCCCACCCAGTGATTTCGTGGAGATTGCCGTCCACCGCTTGACGATCTCGGACTCCTTGCTGCGCAGTAGCCCATCGAGGCGCTCTCTCGCGTCCAGACTCATAGCCACGGCACTTCCCTCCTCCCACGCTCGCCGAACGCCACAGCCCACGCCGGCCCAGAATGACTGCCATCGAGGTTGTGCCGTCGTCGGCCGCGCCGGCCCCACGCTGTTCCGCCCGGCGCTCGCTGGCCGGATCATGTCGTTTCGCCGGGCCCGGGTATACGTCCGCCAGCGCCCTGGTTGTCCCGCCGCGGTCGCCGCCCCGTGAGCCGGCGACGGAGGCCGGGGGACGGATCTAGTCCTCTCCGGACCTTTCCTCGATAGCTTCAGGCATCAGCATGCCTACTCCGCGCGGTAGGTGGAAGCTTACGCGTGGCTGTCGGTGTTGTCAGCAGTCCAGTCGCGTGACCAGAGCTAACGACCTCGTGCATGGGGACTGTCAAGAAAATGGTGTAACTCGATCTTGCTGAGGGGTCAGTTACGGCCTGCGGACAGGCGTCCTTCGAAGGCTAGGTCGAAGGCGTTGAGAGCGGGTTTCCCACGGGTGATCCAGCGGCGGCGGCCGGCCCCGGTCGGGTCGAGGGCCATGACGGCGAGGCAGACGCATGTGAGGGCGCCAAGTTCCGACAGACGCTGACAAGTCCAAGGTCACATTGTTCGAGGACAGGATGTCGTCGGTTCGATTCCGACCGGGGCTCAGCGCAAGGCCCTGACCGGTGGAGACGCCGGCCAGGGCCTCATGATCATCTATACGGTTTCGAGCGTCGGTCTTCGTCCGCTCCTGCCGGAAGAAGCCCTTGCCCTACGCGACAGATCGCTGACGTGACCCTGCCGGACTCAAGCGCCATGCCGGCGCGGTTCGGGAGCTGGCTCGGGTGCCGTGGCCGCGTTCCGGAGGCGGATCTCCAGATTCTGCTTCATCAGCCGGAGCGGTTCGGCGTGCTCGCCGACGAGCCGCGTTTCGTAGGCGGCCTGCAGCGCCTCCTGAATGCCGAGGTAGTTCACCGTCACCCGGCAGCGCACGTCGGTTGTCGCCGCGTCCGTCTCCGGCCGGGTGATGTCTTTGCCGTCGGTGTCCCAGCGCTTGTCCTCGACCGCGGCGGCCGGGTGGGGATAGCGGTAGCCGCTGCGCGCCATGCAGGAGCTCCAGCGGTCGGCTGCCTCCTCCAGCCGGGGGTCGCGCAGCGCGGACTCGTACGCCTGGTAGCGGAGGCCGAGCAGGAAGTTCTCCAAGGACACCTCGTCGCGCATGGAGAGGACACCCTCGGGTCCCGGTTGTGGATCCGGCCAGGGCGCACCGCGGGTCAGCTCGCCCTCCGCGCGGTCCCGGCAGCCGCCCGCGGGAACGGCTCTGCCGCCGTATTCCCGGGTCCTGCCGAGGAAGACCTGGACGGCCGCCGGATCCGGGCGCTGCGCCGGACCTCCGGAACTCCGGTCGCCTGGGCCGTCCTGTGTCGGGGCCTCGGGATACCGGTCGTAGTGGTAGCCGTAGCGGCTTGCCAGGGTCTCGTCGAGGAGTTGGGCCCGGCGCAGGCGCGTCATCGTCATCGCGGAGGGCGGGAAGGCGGGCAGGCCCGACAGGTCAAGGCCGAAATCGGCCATGCACTTGTCGGCGATCAGCCGCTTCGCGCGGATCAGCGTGTCTTCCTGCTCGGGGCTGGGCCAATAGTCGTCAAGAGGGAGCGGCGCCGCGACTCCGGCGCTCGGGACGGGAATGCGGGACACGGCCGGTAGGGCGGGACCGCCGCCGTCGGCACAGCCGGACACGGCAAGGACGACAGCGATCAGGCAGTACGCGATTCGGCGCACCATGGACACCACCTCTGTGGGAAGACCGGGTGGCGGCCCGTCTCGGAACGGGCCGCCACCTTCGGCGGGAACGGGATGTCAGTCCGTCACGCGGTTCCCACGGTGGCCTTCGACCATGGGGTGCAGAACTTGCGTACCGAGGCGTCGGAGTTGCCCAGACAGGCTCGTACCAGGATGGTCTCCCATTCGGGGACGTCGTGGCTGTCGGAGTCACAGTCCCCGGTCGTCTCCTCCCGGACGGCTTCGAGGTAGGTCTCGAAGAGGTCGTACATGTAGCCCCAGGCGTAGTAGCCGTCCTCCTGGTTGTCGCACGCCTGGATCTTGTCGCCGTTGCTGATGAAACGCGCCTTGCCGCCAGGACTGGCATCGGTGGTGTAGGCCCAGGCGCTGTCCGATCCCGCGTGCGCGGCGGTGGCGGAACCGAACAACACCGCGGCCATCGCCGCCCAGACGACAACCAGTTTCTTGACCACTGAACGCCTCCCTATAGCTTGAATCCAGTGCCTGTCCGGCCGAGTTTCGGCGTCTTTACACAAAGACGTTTGTCAATCACGACCGTGGCCTTTCGGCCTAAGTTAGAGCTTTCCGTACCGCTGGGCGTCGAACGGAGGGCTGATCTCGTGTCAACCCTCCGCGGTACGTCGGCGACCCCGCTCAACCCGTCGCGGCAGGACGGACCGATGCCGGTCCGCTACCGTGCGCCCATGCCAGGGTCGACGGACGAGCGCGCCGGATCGCCCGCCGTGCTGGTCCGGCTGGCACGGCTCGGCGAACGGCATCCGTTGTTGGCCGACTCGCTGATCGCCGCCGCCTCGGGCACGGTGAGCCTGGCCCTCGCCGTCCAGCCGCCGCAGCCCGGGGAGCGGCCCTTCGACGCGCTGGGCTACGTCCTGACGGGTGCGGTCACGCTGACGCTTGTGGTCCGCCGGCGTTGTCCGCTCGGTGCGGCGCTGGTGTACTGGCTGCTCTGGGTGGTGTTCGTGGCCGCCGGATACTGGCCGGTGGTGAACGCGGGCGGCGCCCTGCTCGCCCTGTACACCGTTGCGGCGAGCCGGTCGACGCGGCTGACGGCGGTGGCCGCCGTACTGTTCGCCGGAGTCTGGGTCTACGCCGGCTCATCCTCGGGACAGGATGCGTTGCTGACCGCGATCGTCCAGAGTGGAGGCTGGACCGCGGTGGTGTGGCGGGTTGGTTACACCGCCCGGCAACTGGCGGAGCGCAATCGCCGGCTCGCCCTGTTCACTGTGGAGTTGGAGCGCGAACAGCGGGAGCGGGCCGGGCGCGTCATCATCGACGAGCGGGTGCGGTTGGCGCGGGAGCTGCACGACGTGATCGCCCATCACATGGCGGTCGTGTCGATACACGCCGGGCTGGCGCAGTACGTGCTGGACGGCGATCGGCAGGCGGCGCGTAACGCGCTGGTGGTGGTCGGGGAGGGCGTCGGCGAGGCGCTGCGGGAGATGCGCCGGATGTTGAACCTGCTGCACACCGGTCCCGCGGGCGACAGCCGGGACGACGCGGGGTCCGGCGGGTACCTGCCGGCGCCGGGACTGGATCGTCTCGGCGAGTTGGTCGACCGGGTGCGGGCCGCCGGGGTGCCGGTGGAGGTGAGGGTGACCGGGCCGCGCCACCCCCTGGCTTCCGGCGTCGACCTCTGCGCCTATCGGGTGGTGCAGGAGAGCCTGACCAACGTGCTCAAGCACGCCCAGGGCGCACGGGCCACCGTGGACGTTCTTTACTAGCGGGAGCGGGTGACGGTCAGGGTGGTCAATACGGCCGGCTCGTCCGGGATCCGTCACGTGTCTCCCGGAGGTCACGGCTTGCCTGGTATGCAGGAGCGAGTGAGGCTCTATGGTGGAGCGCTGAGTGCGGGCCCGCTTCCGGACGGCGGCTTCCAGGTTGTCCTCCTCCTGCCCACTCCGGTCGCGGCGGCGCATGCGCCGGGTGGGGAGCCGCCCGGATAGCCGAGGGGAAGGGCTGTCGGTGACCGACGTACTCGTCGTGGACGACCAGGTGCTCATCCGGGCCGGCCTCGCCGCGCTTGTCGCGGCGGCCGACGGGCTACGCGTCGTGGGTGAGGCGGGCAACGGGGAGGAGGCGGTGAGCGTCGCCGCGGCGGCGCGCCCGGACGTGGTCCTGATGGACGTCCGCATGCCTGTCCTCGACGGCGTCGCGGCCACCCGGCGGATCCGCGCCGCGGCCCGCGGGCAATCGCCCCGCGTCCTGGTCCTCACGACCTTCGACCTCGACGAGTACGTCTACTCGGCGCTGCGGGCCGGCGCCAGCGGCTTTCTCCTCAAGGACACCCCGCCGGAGCGGCTGATCAGCGGGATCCGGGTCGTCGCCGCGGGTGACGTGCTCGTCGGGCCGACCGTGGTCCGCCGGCTCGTGGAGGCGTACGCCACGCGGGCCGAGATCGGGTCCGAGCTGCCGGACCTGAGCGCGCTCACGGCCCGCGAGGTCGACGTGCTCCGCCTGGTCGGCCGGGGACTGACGAACGACGACATCGCCGCCCGGCTGGTGGTCAGTACCGCGACGGTCAAGACGCACCTGAACCGCACCATGACCAAACTGGACCTGTGTAGTCGTGCCCAGGCCGTGGTGGTCGCCTACGAGGCAGGACTGGTCACTCCAGCCCGCTACGCGACTGCCCCGTCCGCTGGAGATGTGTAGGCGCCGCTGGACGGCATGAGCAGCCCGGTCGACCTTGCCGGGGCCCGGCTCCGGGAATGCGGCGTGCGCGTGCCGCCGGGACGGGCCGTGCGCGGTTTGGCGGTGTGTGGTTTGGCCGTGCGCGGTTTGGTGGAGCTATGCGGCGCGTTCAGCCACGACGAGGTGGCGGCGCTGCGCCGGCTGCGGCCGGAGCTGCCGGTCGGCCTGGTCGGCTACGCCGGAGACATGACAGCGGGCCTGCACGCCCTCTTCGGTGACTGACCCACCCGAGGATGTCGTCGGTTCGATTCCCGATCGGTGGCTCCCATGCTTCCGTCGCTAGGGTGTCGCCATGCGTATCGAGCGGATCACGGATGCCGCCGAGGTGCTCCGGGCGGCCGATCTCTTCGACGGTCCGCCGCTGCCCGACGCGACCGAGAAGTTCCTCGCCGCTCCCGGTCATCACCTGCTGCTCGCCTACGATGCGGACCGGGCGGTGGGGATGGTCTCCGGGGTGGAGATGACCCATCCCGACAAGGGCACGGAAATGTTCCTCTACGAGTTGGGCGTCGCGCCGCATGCCCGGCTTCAGGGCATCGGCACCGCACTGGTCCAGGCGCTTGCGGACATCGCGCGGGAACGCGGCTGCTACGGCATGTGGGTCGGCACCGAGCACGACAACGAGGCCGCGCAGCGGACGTACCGCAGGGCGGGCGCGAACGAGGAGGAGCCCTTCCTCCTGTTGTCCTGGGACGTGACCGACGGTTCGACCTAGCTCCGGGTTCAGAAGGTCGACCAGATCGGTGGGGAGCGCTCGCGACGAAGTCCGGGTACGGCAGGAACGTCTGCATCCGCTCATGATGCCGTCCGATATGCGAAGAGCCCGTCCCACAACGCCGGGGGACGGGCTCTTCGGGTCCGGGGTCAGCGGAACCGGGCGTCCTCGCCGGCGACCGGGCGGCCGCCTCCGGAGAAGCTGCGGGCCTCGTCGTCGACCGGTTCCTCGTGCACCCGCTGGTCCTTGACCTGGTCGTCGCCGGCCGTGTCGCCGTTGAGGGCGGTCGGGCTCACGTCGGTGCCGCCGGCCGGGAGGCCGCTGGTCGCCGGGAGGGTGCGGATGTCGTCGGGGGTCTGGAAGACCGGCAGCAGTCCGCCGAGGCCGCCGAGGCCGCCGAGCAGCGGCAGCTCGCTCGTGGACGGCTCCGATTCCTGCGGTGCCACGGCCGTGGCGCGCCCGTCCGGGGTCAGGCCGCCGAGGAGTGGCAGGCCGCCGAGCAGGGGCAGACCGCCGAGGAGCTGATCGGCGAGGGCGTCGGTGGGCAGGCCGCCTCCGGTCTGCGGGAGCACCCCGCCGACGACGCCGGCGCCCGGCTGGTCCTCGGCCGGTACGCCGGTGGCCGGCATCCGGTCCGCGGGCTCGTCGGCCTCGCGGAGGGAGCGGACGGACTGGGGGGACACGCGGGATGTCACGTCGCTGAGGTCGGCCGAGTTGTTGCCCGGCTTGACCGCGACGAGGTTGCCGCCGCCGAGCGGGTTGACCAGGCCCAGGCCGCCGCCCGCCGGGTTGAGGCCGAGCCCCTGGCCGAGTCCCTGTCCGGCGTCCGCTGTGGACGTCAGCCCGGTCAGGTCGCCTACCGGGGACGGTGCCACGTCGTCGGCGTGCGCGGGTGCCGCGCCGAGCAGCAGGCTGCCGACCACCGCCCCGGCATAGAACCACTTGCGCATTCGATCTCCTCCTGCGATGGGGACGAAAGATAGGGATGAAAGCCTCAGAAGGGGCAACGAGCGGGCCCTGCGAGCGGTTCCGGCTGACTACGATGCGGCCATGGCCGGCGATCCCACCCGCGAGGTGTTCCGCAGATCGCTGGTGTCACGGCTGCGCGAGGGTCTCCCGCGCAACGGTGACACCCGGCCGCACTTCGTGGTTTGCGGCGCGGACGCGCTGGTCTACACCCTCGCCGAGGAGCTGGCGAACACCGGTCACCGGATCCGGCTGACCGTCGTCGTGCCGCCGCGGTTGCGGGCCGACGTGCCGGATCTGGGCGCCCTGCGCGGGGTCCGGATCGTGCGCGCCGAGCGCCTCGACGAGCGCACCTTCCGCGTCGCCGGGCTCGCGGGTGCCGCGGCGCTGGCTCTGGTCATGCCCGACGACGTGGTCAACCTGCACGGCGCCCTCTGCGCCCAGGCGGTCGAGCCGGACCTGCGGCTGGTGATCCGCATGTTCAACTCCGGGCTCGGGTACGGCGTCCGCCGCCTCTTCGCCGACTGCGCGGTGCTCTCCGACGCGGCCATGGCAGCCCCCGCGTTCGTCGCCGCCTCGCTGGGCGAGGTGGCGCCGACCCACGTCCGGCTCCCGGGCCGCACGGTCTACGTCGCGCGGCGTGCGGACGTACGCCCGGAGCACGTGATCTGCGCCCTGACCGCCGCGGACGGTGCCGGAAAGGTCGACGTCCTTCCCGCGGAGCCGCCGCCGGAGGCGCGGCGGCCGACGGATCTCGTCCTCGCCGAGGCGACCGGGCGGGCCGCCGGCCAGACCCTCGCCGCCCAGCGGCTGGCCAGTGCCCGCAAGCGTCGCCGCCATCCGGTCGCCGCCTTCGGCCGGGCGCTGCGTGCCGCGATGAGCCGCAAGCTCGGCATCGCGGTCATCATCACGCTGGTGGTGACGGCGATCGCGGGTGCCGTCCTCGCCCAGGCCGACAACGTCGACGGCTTCTGGAAGTCCATCTACGTCACGCTGCTCACCGCGGTCGGTTCGTCCGATGTGGAGGAGGAGCGCAACGCGGTGGCGCAGGCCGCCCAGCTCGTCCTCACCATCGCCGGGCTCGCGCTGCTGCCGCTGATTACCGCGGCGGTGGTCGAGGGCATGGTCAACGCGCGGCTGGCGCTGTCCCGCGGCGCGGTCCCGGACGACCGCCAGGACCACATCATCGTGGTGGGGCTCGGCAACGTCGGCACCCGGGTGCTGCGCCAGCTCGTCGATCTCGGGCTCGACGTGGTGGCGATCGACCGCCGCTCGGACGCGCGCGGCGCGAAGGTGGCGGAGCAGTTGGGTGTGCCACTGATCGTCGGCGACGCCGGGCTCGAGGAGACCTTGCGCGCGGCCTCGGTGGCGACGAGCAAGGCGCTGGTCGTGGTATCGACCGACGACGTCACGAACCTGCAGGCCGCTCTGAACGCGCGGGCCGCACGACCCGATCTGCGGGTGGTGCTGCGGCTCTTCGACGACGACTTCGCCCGGCGGGTGCAGACCGCCCTCAGCATCGACATCTCGCGCAGCGTGTCCCGGCTGGCGGCCCCCGCCTTCGCCGCGGCGATGCTGGAGCGCGATGTGCTCGCCACCATCCCGGTCGACCGGCATGCTCTGCTGGTCGCCGCGGTGCGGGTGCTGGCCGGCTCCCCGCTGGACGGTGCGCCGCTCGGCCAGGCGGACCGGGAGTTGAGCGTACGGGTGATCGGCGTGGCCGACCCCGGCTCCGAGCGGGTCGACTGGGCTCCGGACCCTCGCCGGGTGCTGGTCACCGGCGACCGCATCTTCGTGGTCGCCCGCCGCGCGGGACTGCGGGCCCTGGTCGAGCGGGCGACCCCGCCCGCGGAGCCGCTGATGCTGGACCAGGCGCCCTAGACGATCTCGACGCCGAGGACGGCCTGCTCGTCGGGTTTGTGGGCCAGCACGTCGGTGAGGTACGACTGCACCGCCGGTCCCATCCCCACGTCGCGGCCCGAGCGCTCGGACAGCAGCCACTTGTGCTGGATGATCTGGGAGAAGATCTCCTGCGGCTCCAGCTTGCGGCGCAGGTGGGCCGGCACCGCGCGGACGACCGGCTCGAAGACCTCGGTCAGCCAGCGGTGCGCGGCCTGCTGCTCGTCGGTCAGGTCGCTCTCGGCCCGGTACGCGTCCAGGTCGTTGAGCAACTGCCGGGCCTGGTTCTCCTCCGCGTCGAGTCCGGTCAGGCGCAGCAGCCGGCGGGTGTGGTAGCCGGCGTCCACCACCTTGGGGCGCACCCGGTAGCCGCCGTCCACGGTGGACAGGGCCACCTCGGCCACGTCGAAGCCGAGGTCGTTGAGCCGGCGGATGCGGCCCTCGATGTCGTGCCGGGCGTCGCGGGGAACCTCCTGCTCGTACGTGACCTCGTGCCACAGCCGCTCGTAGCGGGCCACGATGTCGTCGACCACGGCCTCCGGATCGATGGCCTCGTGCAGCAGCTCGGCAGCCTGCAGGTCGAGGCACTCGCCGAAGATGTTGAGCCTCAGGATCTCGATGTCCTCGCTCCGCTGGCCCTCGGAGAGCCGGGGATGCAGGTTGCCGGTCTCGGCGTCGACGAGGTAGGCGGCGAACGCGCCCGCGTCCCGGCGGAACAGCGTGTTGGACAGCGAGCAGTCACCCCACGAGAAGCCGGTGAGGTGCATCCGGACGACCAGCGCGGCGAGCGCGTCGAGCAGCCGGTTCATCGTCTCCGGGCGCAGCACGTGCGAGAACAGCGCCCGGTACGGCAGCGAGAACTGCAGATGCCGGGTGATCAGCACCGTCTCGAGCGAGTCGACCCGGTCGGTGACGATCGCGACCGCCTTCACCGCGGGGAAGTCGATCCGCTCCAGCGCGCGGAGCAGGTCGTACTCCTTTTCGGCGATACGCTCCCGGGTCTCCTTCAGGGCGTACACGGTGTCGTTGAGCTTGACGAAACGGACGACGTGCCGCGAGATGCCCTGGGGCAGCGCCACGAGGTGGTCCGCGGGCCAGTCCTCGAGCGGCAGATGCCACGGCAGGTCCAGCAATGCCGGGTCGACGAGGGCCGAGGTGATACGCACGGACCCAGTCTGCACGGTCGGGACGGCGCGTCGCCGCCGCAGGTGGCTCGTTACACAGAAGCGAGATCGCCCGATTGTTTTCTTATGTCAGCGATGTGGCTTTGAGGGACAGGAGTGGATTTGCGACGCGCGGTGAGCATCGTCGCCGGGGCATGCGCCGCCCTGGCCCTGGTCGGTACGGCCGGTAGCGTGGCCTGGACGCAGACCGCTGACGAGGGCCGGACGGTCGGCACGTGGCAGGAACCCGCGGTCGCCGCTCCGACGCCCGTCGCGGTGCAGCAGCCCGTCGGCGAGACGAGCGCGGGGAAGAAGGCCGCGGGCGAGGACGCGGTCGGGGCCACGACGGCGGGCGAGTCCCGGGGCGGCGGGCCGCGCGACCACGAGTCGGCGATCAAGACCCCCGAGGACGGCCGGCAGAAGATCGGCGAGTTGCTCAGCGTCGACAAGCTGCTCGGCTACCGGGCGCCGAAGCGTGAGGTCTTCCGCTACCCCGGCGCCTCGTACGTGAAGCTGCACTTCAGCCGCATGACGATGCTGCCGGGCGACTACGTGACCGTCTCGGACGCGTCCGGCGAGGAGTCCTACCGCTACGACGCGCCGAAGCTGCTCGACACCGCCGCCCCGAACGACCGGTGGGCCATGTCGATCACCGGCGACACCGCCGTGCTCGAGGTGCACCGCGGCGGCGGCGCCCTGCTGAGCTCGCTGCTCGGCCGGCTCGGCGTGCACGTCGACCAGGTGGCCAAGGGCTTCTCGAAGCAGGAGCAGGCGAACACCAGGCAGGAGGAGGTGCGGAACCCGAACCGCACCGGGCGCGAGGAGTCGGTCTGCGGCGGCGACGAGAGCAGCGACGCCGTCTGCTACCGGCCGGCCGACCCGGTCGCCTACACCCGCTCCAAGGCGATCGCGCGGCTGCTGATCAACGGCACCGAGCTCTGCACCGGCTGGCGGATCGGCACCAAGAACCGGATGATGACCAACAACCACTGCTTCGACAACTCGGACGACGCGTACGAGACCGAGGTGTGGTTCAACTACCAGTGCGCCAAGTGCGGCGGCTACGACGTGTTCCGGCCGACCAAGGTCTGGGGCGACAAGGTCATCGCCACCAACCATGTCTACGACTACACGCTCTTCACCGTCGAGAAGTTCGCCGCGGTGCGTAAGTTCGGCTTCCTGACCCTCGACACCGGCCGTCCGGCGCGCGGACAGGAGCTGTACGTCCCGCAGCACCCGGCGGGCGAGCCCACGCGCATCGCCGGCCGCCGAGGCGAGAAGGCGGGCACCTGCGCGGTCGCCGACAACGCCTTCGACGGGTACGCCCAGGACTCCGACGTGTCCTACTACTGCGACACCGAGGGCGGCTCGAGCGGCAGCCCGGTGCTGTCCCGCAAGACCGACAAGGTGGTGGCCCTGCACCACTTCGGCGGCTGCCCCAACTCCGGTGTCCGCGCCGATCTGCTGTACAAGAGGATCAAGTCGTACATCTGATCTTGAGGCCGGCCGGTAGCGTGGTCGGCATGCGGGTGCGGGCGTGGTGGGTGGATCTCGTGCTGCTCGCCGCGTTCGCGCTGCTGACCGTCGCGCTGGCCCGCGGTCACCTGCTCGCGCTGGACGTCGGCGTGGCCGACTGGCTGGCGGAGCACCGGCCGCGCCCGCTCTACTGGACCCTGCGGGTGCTCAACTACCTCGGTCAGGGCGGCCAGGTGCTCATGCCTGTCGCCGTCGTCCTGGCCCTGCTGGCCGCGCGGCGGCTGCGGTCCGTGCGACCGCTGCTGGTCTTCGCGGGCGCCTTCCTGCTCACGTACGCGACGATCGGCCCGCTGAAGATCTGGCTGGACCGGGCGGCCCCGGCGTTCAAGGGCCCGAACCGCGAGATCCTGTTCAATCCGGACGCCTCCGGGACGAGCGCGATGAGCTACCCGTCCGGCCACGTGGCCAACGCCGTGGTCTGGTACTTCGTCATCGCCTTGCTGCTCGGCCTGCTGCTGAGCGAGCCGTTGCCCGCCCGGGCCCGCCTGGCTCTGCGGGTCGCCCCGCCGACGATCGTCTTCATCACGACGACGTACCTCGGGTTCCACTGGATCACCGACTCGGTGGCGGGGCTGCTGCTCGGCCTGGTCCTGGCCCGCGTGCTGGCCCGCGTGCCGTGGGGGCTCGAAGCTAGATCCACTCCCCGGCCCGCATCACCCGCTTGACCCGCAGGTCCGCGGAGAGCACCACCAGGTCCGCGCGCAGCCCCGCCTCCAGCGCGCCGAGCTCGTCGCTCAGGCCCAGCGCCCGCGCCGGGGTGGTCGCGGCCATCGCCGCCGCCGTGGGCAGGTCGAGGCCGGCGGCCACCGCCCGCCGGAACGTCGCGTCCATGGTCAGCGTGCTGCCGGCGATCGAGCCGTCGCGGACCAGCCGGGCCACCCCGTCGGTGACCGCGACCTCCTGGCCGCCCAGCTCGTAACTCCCGTCGGGCATCCCCGCGGCGTCCATCGCGTCGGTGACGAGCGCGCCCCGGTGCGGCGTCGCGCGCGCCGCGAACCGCAGCATCCCGTCGTGCAGGTGGATGCCGTCGGCGACGAATTCGCAGACGATCGCGGGGGAGTCCAGCAGGGCGACGACCGGGCCCGGCTCGCGGTGGTGCGGCGGCCGCATGCCGTTGAAGACGTGGGTGCCGACCGTCGCGCCGGCCGCCACCCCGGCCAGGGTCTGCTCGTACGTCGCGTCGGTGTGCCCGACCGCGGCCACCACGTTCTGCGCCGCGAGATAGCGGATGGCGTCCAGCGCGCCGGGCAGCTCGGGGGCGATCGTCATCATGCGGACCGCGCCCGCGCCGAGGCGGACCAGCGCGCCGAGCTCCTCCAGGGACGGCTCGCGCAGGAACTCCGGGTTCTGCGCCCCGCACCGCGCGGCGCTCAGGTACGGCCCCTCGAAGTGGATGCCGGCGAGCACCCCTCGATCCACCAAGGGCAGGTAGGCGGCGGTCGCGTCGCGCATCAGCTCGTACGGCGAACTGACCAGGCTGGCCAGCATCGTCGTGGTGCCGTGCCGTAGATGGAACGCGGCGGCCTTCGCCGCCTCCCCGGCGTCGCCCCGGGTGAAGGTGTGCCCCCCGCCGCCGTGACAGTGCAGGTCCACGAAGCCCGGAAGGATGATGTCGTCGCCGGCGTCCGCGTGCTCCGCAACGGAAAGGATCGTGGGGCCGTCCACCTCCACGATGCCGGGCACCACCGCGCCCGGCCGGACGACCCGGCCGCGGATCTTCTCCGTCACGTGGGGTTCTCCAGGGAGTCCAGGGCCAGCAGCGCGGCGCCGAGGGAGCCCGCGGCATCGCCGAGCGCCGCCCGCACGATCCGCGGCATCCGATGGAACGTGGTGCGGGCGGCGAGTGCCGTCCGCAGCGGGGCCAGCAGCGCCTCTCCGGCCTCGGCCAGGCCGCCGCCCAGCACGACGATCCCGGCGTCGTAGAGCGCCTGCGCGGTGAGCAGTCCGTCGGCGAAGGCCTCGACCGCCTCCGTCCAGACCCGGTTGGCCAGCTCCTCGCCCGCCACCGCGCGCTTCGCCACGTCGTACGCCGTGACCCCCTCCTCGCCGGAGAGGCCGACGTAGCGGCGGCCCACGGCGGCGGCCGAGGCGATCGACTCGAGGCAGCCGCGAGCGCCGCAGCCGCAGAGTGGCCCGCCCGGGCGCACGATGATGTGCCCGACCTCGCCGGCCGCGCCGTGCGCGCCGGCGAACGCCCGGCCGTCGACCACGTGGGCGGCCGCGATCCCGGTGCCGATCGCGATGAACAGCACGTGCCGCTGGTCGCGGCCGGCGCCGAGGCGCGCCTCGGCCAGTCCGCCGACGCGGACGTCGTGGCCGAGCACCGCGGGCAGCCCGAGCCGGTGCGCCACCAGATCCCGCAGCGGTACGTCCCGGAAGCCGACGTTGCTGGACCACACGGCGGTGCCCGACTCCTCGTCGACCACGCCGGGAACCGCCACCCCGGCGGCCACCGGGTGCAGCCCGTCCGAGCGCGCCCGGCCGGCCAGCCCGGCGGCGACGTCGAGGATGGTGGCCGTGACCGCCTCCGGGCCGCGCTGGGCCAGCGTCGGATGCCGCTCGGCGTGATGCACCGTGCCGTCCGGGCGCACCAGGGCGCACTTCATGCCGGTGCCGCCGACGTCCAGCGCCACGACGACGTCGCACCCGGCGGTCATGTCAGGGCAGTCATGCGAGAACCACGGAGCGGGTCAGATTGCGGGGGTGGTCCGGATCCAGGCCCTGGCTGGTGGCGAGCAGCACGGCCACGCGCTGCGCCACGACGAGGTCGGCCATGGGGTCGAGCCCGGTGCGCCCGCCGCCGCGCCAGTTACCGAGCGCGGCGTATCCGCCGTTGTAGCGGCTGTGCACGAACGCCGCGCCGGTGCTCTCGACCTCCTCGCAGAGGTTTGCCGGGATCTCGCCGAACGCCCAGACCACCCGGCCGGGCGCGGCGATCGAGACCGGGCCGTGCCGGTAGTCCATCGCCGGATACGCCTCGGCCCACCAGCCGGCGGCTTCCCGACACTTGAGGGCGGCCTCCTCGGCGAGGCCGATGGTCCAGCCCCGGCCCAGGAAGGTGATCTGCTTGGCGAGCGCGGGGTGCACCGGCAGCGGCAGCCGCACGGCCACCTCTGCGTCCGCCGCCACGGGCTCGATGTCGTAGTTCAGGTGGGCGCGCAGCAGCGCCAGCGCGCTGGTGGCGAAGCGGGTCTGCACCACGGACAGCTCGTCGGCGAAGTCGAGGACGATGGCCTCGTCGGCGGCCGCGGCGGCCGGCGATCCGCCGTCGGCGGTGATCACGGTCGTCCGGCTGCGGCCCTTCACGGCGTCGAGGAGCCGGACGACCTCGGTGGTGGTGCCGGACCGGCTGATCGTGAGCACCCGGTCGTAGCGGCGGCCGAGCGGGAACTCCGAGGACTGGAAGGCGTCCGTGTCGCCGTGGCCCTCGGCCTCGCGCATGGCCGCGTACGCCTTGGCCATGAACCAGGACGTGCCACAGCCGGAGACGGCGACCCGCTCGCCCGGCAGGGGAAGCCCGGCCGAGTCCGCCATCTTGGCCGCTTGCCGCCAGCAGTCCGGTTGACTCGCGATCTCCACCTTGACGTGACTCATGGCAGTTCCCCCATCGGGCCGTTGGGCTGCGCATAAGCGCTCGGTTTCCGGGTCTTTCGAGCGCTATTCTGCGTGGACTATCGGCGGCAACGCAACCTCCGCGATGGGATCGCGCAGGTACGCTCTTTGCTAGGCGACGTTTCGCGCACTAATGTGCACACTCTTATCACGAAACGAGCAGCAGGGAGATCGGGTGGACCGGTACGCGCGGTGGAATGCCCTGCTGGAGTTACTGGCGGAGAGCGGCCGCGTCACGGTGGAGGACGCGGCGGACCGCCTCGACGTCTCCCAGGCCACGATCCGCCGTGACTTCGACCAGCTCGCCCAGCAGCAGATGATCACCCGTACCCGCGGCGGCGCGGTGGCCAACGGGGTCTCCTACGACCTGCCGCTGCGCTACAAGAGCGCCAAGCACTCGGCGGAGAAGCAGCGCATCGGCGAGGCGGCGGCCAACCTCGTGGTCCCCGGCACCGTCGTCGGCCTCAACGGCGGCACCACCATGACCGAGGTGGCCCGCGCCCTGGCGGTCCGTCCCGACCTCAACACCAGCGGCGAGGGCGCCCAGCTCACGGTGGTGACCAACGCCCTCAACATCGCCAACGAGCTGCTCGTCCGCTCCCGCATGAAGATCGTGGTCGCCGGCGGCGTGGTCCGCCCGCAGTCCTTCGAGCTCGTCGGCCCGCTCGGCGGCGCCCTCCTCAAGGAGGTCACCCTCGACATCGTGCTGCTCGGCGTCGACGCCCTGGACGTCGACCTCGGCGCGGCCGCCCACCACGAGGGCGAGGCGGCGATGAACAGCCTGATGGTGGCCCGGGCCAAGCGGGTGGTGGTGATCGCGGACTCGTCCAAGCTGGGCGGGCACGCGTTCGCCCGCATCTGCCCGATCGGCCAGGTCGAAACCCTCGTCACCGACTCCGGAGCCCCGAGCTCCGTGATCCAGTCCTTCCGTGACGCCGGCGTCCACGTCGTCTGCGCCTAGCGATCAGGCGGCCAGCTTGCGCAGCTCCTCGACGACCGCGGGCCAGAGTGCCCGCGGAAGGTCATGGCCCATGCCCGGGTAGGAGACCAGCCGCGCACCCGGAATCGCCTCGGCCGTCGCGCGTCCCGCCCGGGGTCGCATCATCACGTCCTCGTCCCCGTGGATCACGAGGGCCGGCATCCGCAACCGGGACAGCGCGGGGCGCCGGTCGTCCGACGCGGCGACCGCCGCGCGCTGTCGGCGGCCGCTCATGGGATCGGTGGGGTGGCGCTCGTACGCCTCCCGACCGATTCCGTGGGCCATGGCCTCGTCCAGCGGATAGCCGGGCGATCCCATGAGCCGGTAGATCGCCACCTCGCGCTCGCCGGCCTCCTCCGCGCTGCGCACCGGCCGGGCCAGCAGCTTCGTCATGGCACGCAGCACCTTCAGCGGCGGGCGGGCGCCGACACGCACGGACGGCGTGGAGGAGATCGAGGTCAGGCTGCGGACCCGGGACGGACACGCGATCGCGACGGTCTGCGCGATCATGCCGCCCATCGACGAGCCGGCCACGTGTGCGGACTCCCAGCCCAGCGCATCCAGCACCGCCATCGCGTCGGCGGCCATGTCGGTCAGCCGGTACGGCGCCATGGAAGGGCGCAGCGCGGCCAGGAAGGGTGCGGGCGCGGGCCGGCCGACGAGGTGGGTGGACAGTCCGGCGTCCCGGTTGTCGAAGCGGACCACCCGGAAACCGGCGCCGACCAGTGCCATGCAGAGGTCCTGCGGATACATCACCATCTGGGCCTCGGTGGCGCTGACGAGCAGCAGCGGCTCACCGTCGGGCGGGCCGAACACCTCGTACGCAATCTCGATCTTTCCGTTGCGGGCGACGCTCACGAGGTCACGTCCTTGCGGGTGAAGCGGTAGAAGGCCACCGACCAGAACAGCGTCGCGTAACACACCGACGAGATCGCGCCCTTGACCACGTCGTCGGTCTGCATCGGGGTGGACAGCAGGCCCAACCAGGCGTCGCTGAAGTGGGTCGGCAGGAAGTTGCGCAGCGAGCCCAGCGCCGTGATCTGGTCGAGGATGCTCGACAGGATCCAGAGCAGGACCGCGCCGCCGACCGCGCCCAACGCGGCGTCCGTCAGCACCGACAGCAGGAAGGCGAGCCCGGCCACGCCGAGCAGCGTCACCGCCAGGTAACCCAGGATCGCCAGGAGCCGCAGCACGCCCTCGCCGGCCGGGATCTCCGCCGCGACCGTGCTGCCCAGCGGATGCCAGCCGTATCGCAGGGTGCCCACCAGCAGCGCCGTCGCGCCCAGCGTCAGCAGCGCGGTCAGCGAGTAGCCGAGCGCCACCACGAGCTTCACGCCGAGCAGTCGCGCGCGAGGCACGGGGACCGCGAGCAGGTAGCGCAGGCTTCCCCAGCTCGCCTCCGACGCCACGGTGTCGCCGCAGAACAGGGCCACGACCACGACCACCAGGAAGCTGGCCGAGACGAAGATGCTGAACAGCGCGAAGTTCAGACCGCCCGAGGTGGCCAGGTCGACCAGCGAGGCGAACGAGCCGCCGCCGTTGTCATCGTCGTCGCCCCCGCCGAACTCGAAGGCGAGCAGGATGATCAGCGGTAGCAGGACCATGAAGCCCAGGGCCAGATGGGTACGCCGCCGCGTCGCCTGGCGCCTGATCTCGGCCCGCAGCGGCAGGGTGGCCGACGCCTTGTAGCCGGTAGCCGCACTGCTCATCGGTCTCCACTTCCCCGCGAGTTGTCGCCCACCAGGGCCAGGAACGCGTCCTCGAGGCGGCGGCGCGGCACCACCCGGTCCACGCCGACGCCGGCGCGCACGAGGGAGGCCACCACCTCCTCGCGGGGCGTGCCGTTCATGTCGACGATCAGGTCCGAAGCGCCGTCGGGCGTCACCGAGCGCACGTCCAGTCCCTCCAGCACGGTCGTCGCCGCCACCACGTCGGAGACCGAGAGCTGCACCGACGGCGACTCGCCGACGATGTCGTCGACCGGGCCGGCCGCGACGATGCGTCCCTTGTTCACCACCACGGCGTGGGTGCAGGTCTGCTCGACCTCGGCCAGCAGGTGGCTGGAGACCAGGACGGCCCGTCCATCGGTGGCGTAGCGGCGCAGCACGCGGCGCATCTCGGCGATCTGCGGCGGGTCGAGGCCGTCCGTCGGCTCGTCCAGCACCAGCAGCTCGGGCAGCCCCAGCATCGCCTGCGCGATCGCCAGGCGCTGGCGCATGCCGTGGCTGTAGTTCTTGGTACGCCGGTGCACCGAGTCGCCCAGCCCGGCGATCTCCAGCGCCTCTTCGAAGCGCGCGTCCTCGAGCGGCCTTCCGGTCGCCTGCCAGTACGCCCTCAGGTTCTCGTAGCCGCTGAGGTGCGGCAGGAAGCCCGGCCCCTCGACCAGCGCGCCGACGCGGGACAGGATCGGCGAGCCCGGCACGAGCGGCCGCCCGAACACCAGCGCGTCGCCCGAGGTCGGCATCGTCAGGCCCATGAGCACGCGCAGGGTGGTGGTCTTTCCGGCACCGTTGGGGCCCAGCAGGCCCACGACCTGCCCCCGTTCGACCCGGAAGCCGACCCGTTCCACGGCGACGAACCCGTCGTCGTAGGCCTTGCGCAGGTCGCGGACCACCAGCGGCGTGTCCGCGAACTCGGCGACCGGCGGGATCTCCCGGCGGCGGCGCAGCACGAGCACCGCGGCGAGACCCAGCACGATCACGCCCAGCACGCCGAGCAGCACCCAGCGCCAGACGACCTGGGGGTTGGCGATCGGCGAGCCCACCACCGTGGGCAGGCTCACCGCCGGCTCCACCGCGACTGTGTAGACCGCGGGTGGGGCGGGGGTGAGGAACGCCTGGTCCGAGGTGGCGACGACCACCCGTACGGTGTGGCCCGCGTCGATGCGTCGCACCATGGCCGGCAGCGTCACGGTGACCGGGCGGGCCGAGGCGATGTCGGCCGGCAGCCCGGTCAGCCGGACCGGCGCGACCAGCCCGCCGCTGAGCGTCGCGGTGCCCTTCGGGTCGACGTCGAAGAGCTTGACGAAGACCGTCGCTGTGCCGGTCGGCGAGGCCATCCGCAACCGTACGGTCGGCGCCCCGACCACCTCGATCGCGTCGGCGACCGGCGCGGAGTCGAACGTCGCGTGCTGGCCGGGCAGGTCGCCCGCGAACCGGCCGAGGAAGGTGCTGACCTGCCCGCCGACGCCCGGCAGCGAGGACAGGGCACCCGGATTGCCGTTCGGCGGGTTGGCGATCGGCTGCGCCGAGCCGCGGACGGTGACCTCGGTGCGGCCGGTCCCGCCCAGGCCGGGGTAGACGGGGTCGGAGTATCCGTTCGTCACCAACCCGCGGTCGAGGGCACTGAACCCGGCGACCCGCGAGTAGGTGAAGCTCGTCGCCGGTGCCTCGCCCTCGCCCTTGACGTAGTGGTCCAGCCACTGTGCGGTGAGGAACTTGGTCCGGTCCTGGTCCGTCTGGGGGCCCGAACCGCCGTCGTGTCCGCCGGTGAACCAGGCGACGCGGACGGTCGTGCCGGTCTGCGCGATGCCGCGGGCGTTGGCGTCCGCCTCGGAGAGCGGGAAGAGGGTGTCGACCGCGCCCTGGATCAGCAGGGTGGGTGCCTTGATCCGGTCCAGCACCGAGGCCGGGCTGGAGCGGCGCAGCAGCGCGGCGGTCTCCGCGTCCGGCGTTCCCGTGGTGGCCATCTTCAGGTACGCCGCGCAGACGGAGGCGGCGAACCGCCCGCACGCCGGGTCGCCGCCCTCGGCGGGCCGCCCGGTCGGCAACGGTGACGAGGCGCTGCGCGACGACGAGCCCGACGACGAGCCCGACGGCGAGCCGGACGACGAGCCGGACTGTGTCGGCGCCGCGTTGCCGAAGAAGAGACCCGCCCAGGCCTTCTTGAACACGCCGGGGTCGGTGACGCCGGTGGCCGACTGCGGGAAGAACGCGGTGCCGAGATCGTTCCAGGTGATCAGCGGGACGATCGCGTCGACGCGCGGGTCCCGGCCGGCGAGGAGGAGGGCGAGGGCGCCGCCGTACGAGCCGCCGACGACGCCGACCCGGGGGTCACCGCTCGCGTCGGTGCGGATCTCCGGGCGCGCGGCGAGCCAGTCGAGCAGCCGCTGGGCGTCCTTCACCTCGTGGTCGGGGCTGTCCAGGTGGATCTGCCCGCCGCTGGCGCCGAAGCCGCGGGCCGTCCAGGTCAGCACGGCGTACCCGCGGTCGGCCAGGGACTCCGCGTCGGCGCTGACCGAGTTCTTCGTGCCCCCGAAGCCGTGGGCCAGCAACACCGCCGGCACCTTCCCGTCGCGGCCCTTGGGGAGGTAGAACCGGGTGTCGAGGGCGACGGGCTCGGTGCCCGAGGGCCCGGACAGCACGGTGACGCGCTGGTCGCTCGCCGTCCAGGACCGGCGCTCGGGCAGGACCGCCCAGGTCACCAGGGCGGCCACCAGCACGAGGATCACGGCGCCCCCGACGACCCTCCGCCGCGTCGGGCGGGGCAGGGCACGACGCAGCTTGATCAGGGCACGCATGGGCCCCACGCTAGCGGCGGGCCGCTGAGCGGGAGCTGTGAACCCGGTTCCGCGCCGCTAGCGCGGCGCCACGCTCCTGCCCACCGGGCCCTGGAGAGCCCCGCCGTCCTTCTTCGGCGGCCGCTGCGAGGACGTGCCCTCCGTCGGGGCGTCCTGTGGCGATGCCGGGCGGCCGGAAGCCCCTGGCGTGCCACCGGAAGCCGCGGCCGGGGAGGCGCCGACGGATACGGCGGGCGGCACCGGAGGCGGCGTGCCTTTGTCGTCCGGGTCGTCGCCACAGGCGGCGAGGCCGAGCAGGGTCAGCGCGGCCAGAACGGGCGCGGCGTGGCGGAGCCTCATGGTGCGGTGCCTCCCCGGGGCGACTGACGGCGATAGCGTGTCAACCTAGTCCCCCTCGTCCCGACGGAAGGCCCCGCGGTGCCAGACGATCTCACGCTGACCGTGACCCAGCGGCCGGCGGCTCTCGATGCACGCCGGGGCATCGTACGACTGCACCCCGAGGTGATGGCCGCGCTCGCCGTCAACCCGGGCGACCCGCTGCGGCTGACCGGCCGTCGCACCACCGCGGGCATCGCCGCCCGGGCCGAGGCGGGTGCCAGCCGTGCGCTGCTCTACGCCGACGACCTCACCATCGGCAACCTCGGCCTGCGGGACGGCGCTCAGGTGACCGTCACCCCCGTGCCCGTCGTGGGCGCGCGCCGGGTGACCCTCTCCGGCCCGGTCGAGATCGTGGCGCTGGTCTCGCCCGAGATGCTGCGCCTGGCGCTGCTGGGCAAGGTGGTCAGCGCGGGCGACGACGTCTCCCTGCTGCCGCAGGACGTGCTGCCGGAGGCGTCGCACCGGTCGCTGGTCGAGGCGGCCCGGCGCAGCCTCGCCAACCGGGTCGGTTACGCCTGGACCAGCGCTCTGCTCCAGGTGGTCGAGGTCGCGGACGGCGATGCCGCGCTGGTCACCATGGACACGGTCGTGGGCTGGCGGGACGGCCCGTCGTCGTCGCCGGCCACGCCCACGGCCGAGCCGGACCGTACCGAGCCGGCGTCCACCGACCCGCACACGGCGCCGCCGAGCCTGGACGACCTGCCGGGGCTGCGCGCCCAGGCGCACGAGCTGACCGAGCTGCTCGACCTCGGCTTCCACCACGGTGAGGTGCTGGGCCGGCTCGGCACCACCGTCTCCCTCGGCGTCCTGCTGTCCGGCCCGGCCGGTTCGGGCAAGTCGGCGCTCGTCCGCGCCGTCGCGGCGAGCGTCGGGGCGACCGTGCTGCCGGTGTGGGCGCCGGAGCTGGCGGCACTGACGAACGACGCCGCCGCGACCCGGCTGCGGGCGCTGGCGCGCGACGTACGGGCCGGCGGCCCGGCGGTGCTGCTGGTCGCCGACGTCGAGGCCCTCGCGCCCCGCGACGAGGCGGGCCCGCTCGCCACGGTCTTCCGGCAGGTGCTGTCCGAGCTGGTCCGCGGCGGGGCGGCGGTGGTCTGCACGACCAGCCGGCCGGAGGCCGTCGACCCGTCGCTGCGCGCGCCCGACCTGTTGGCGGTGCAGCTTGCCGTGCCGCTGCCGGACGAGGCCATGCGGCGGGAGCAGTTGCGCGTGCTCACCCGCGGGATGCCGCTGGCCGAGGACGTGCGGCTGGACGACGTCGCCGGGCGCACCCCCGGATTCGTCGCCGCCGATCTCGGCGCCCTGGCCCGCGAGGCCGGGGTCCGCGCGGCGCTGCGGCAGAAGGACGCGGAGTCGCCCACCGTGGCCATGGCCGACTTCGAGGCCGCGCTGGACGTGGTCCGGCCGACGTCGATGGCCGAGTCGACGCTCGAGGTCGCCCAGGTGACCCTCGATGACGTCGGTGACCTGACCGACGTGAAGCAGGTGCTCACGGAATCGGTGCTCTGGCCGCTGACCTACCCGGACACGTTCGCGCGCCTCGGCGTCCAACCGCCGCGCGGCGTGCTGCTCTACGGCCCGCCCGGCTGCGGCAAGACCTATCTGGTCAAGGCCATCGCGGGTACGGGCAAAGCCAACGTCCTGTCGGTCAAGGGCGCCGAGCTGCTGAGCAAGTGGGTCGGCGACAGCGAACGCGCGGTGCGGGAGCTGTTCCGCCGTGCCCGCGAGGCCGCGCCCACCCTGGTGTTCCTGGACGAGGTGGACGCCCTGGCACCGACCCGCGGCCAGGCGACCGACGGCGGCACGACCGACCGCGTCGTCGCCGCGCTGCTGACCGAGCTGGACGGCGTGGAGACGTTGCGCAACGTCGTGGTCATCGGCGCCACCAACCGCCCGGACCTGATCGACCCGGCACTGCTGCGCCCCGGCCGCCTGGAGCGTCTGGTCTTCGTGCCACCGCCGGACGGCGACGCCCGCGCGGCGATCCTGCGGGCGTCGTCGAGGTCGGTGCCGCTGGACGAGACCGTGGATCTCGACGTGCTCGGCGCGGAGCTGGAGGGCTTCTCGGCGGCGGACTGCGCGGCCCTGATCCGCGAGGCGGCCCTGGCCGCCATGCGCGAGTCCCTCGAGGCGACGACGGTGACCGCCGGCCACGTGGCGACGGCCCGCAAGCGGGTCCGCGCCTCGCTTGACCCGGCCCAGGTGGCCTGGCTCGAGGCGTACGCCGCCACCCGCGCGGCCGGTTAGCGCGCTCATGAGCTGGGTGCGGATCCGGTTGACCGCCGACGGGGTCCCGTTCGAGGACGTGCCGGGCCGGCGGCCCGCGTGTGACGAGACGCGTCGCCGGCTGGAGCGCCGTTGAGCGCCGTTCGCGGGCAGGACGCCGATCAGCGGCGTCTGGTGCGGGCCCGGGTGGAGCGGAGGCGGCGCAGGCGGCCGACCAGGACCGGGTCGTGTGCCAGGGCGGCCGGATTGTCCAGCAGGGCGTTGAGGATCTGGTAGTAGCGGGTCGACGAGAGCTCGAAGGTGTCACGGATCGCCTGCTCCTTGGAGCCGGCGTGCTTCCACCACTTCTGCTCGAAGGCGAGGATCTGCTGCTCGCGGTCGGTCAGGGCGGGCGGTTGCGGGACGTCGGTGCCGAGGCCGGCCTCCTCGGCGTCGCGAGGGGCCGGCACGTGCTGCTGCTCGTTGAGGGCGGCGTCGGGCTGCATGGGTTACCTCGGAGTGGTGGAAGGCCGCGCGGAGGGGAACGCCACCATAGTGGCAGTCGGCGATGCCCGCCGCGCGCCTTCCCGCGAAGTTACCTCAGGTGATATCCCGGTTACGCATAGTCCACATTGCAGTGCCGAGCACGAGGACCACCACGGCGGCGAACACGCCGCCGGCCATCGGCCAGGTGAGGGTCATCGTCGGCGGTTCGCAGCCGGTCGGCGAGTTGAGGCAGGGCGCGTTCCAGTCCTGCAGCTCGATGGACTTGTCCATCCAGGCGATCATCCAGGACGGGATCAGGTACGCCTCCAGGAACTTGACCTTGGCCAGCGACAGCACCGTGCCGAGCCCGAACTGGAACAGCACGACGACGCCGATCGCGACACCCATGGCCACGGCCGTGTGCCGGCCGATCGACGCCAGCCCGAAGCCGATCGCGCCGGCGGCGAGCACGAGCACCAGCCCGCGCAGCTCCATGAGCAGGATCGACTGCCACGCCCCCGCCGTCATGCTGTCCAGCGAGCCCCGCAGGCTCGCGATCGCCGCGAAGGCGCCGGTCCAGACCGCGGAGAGCACCACGGTCAATCCGGTCAGCGTGGCGAGCAGGGCGGCCAGCTTGGTGGTCAGCACCTTGAGCCGCTGCGGCCGCCACAGCAGGAGGTTCATCATGCCGCCGCTGTTCCACTCCGCGCCCACGAAGGACGCGCCGAGGACGAACGCCGCCACGGCGAGGAGCGCGGCGAGCGTTGTCGCCATCGGTCCGAAGTGCTCGCGGAAATCGAAGGTGGACGGCATGTAGTGCTCGGCCCGGTAGTCCTCCCGGGACGGTGTCCACTCCATGCAGCCCGAACTCGGTTGCGCCGCGCAGGCCTTGTTCCCCTCGGCGGCCATGACCAGGTCATTCTGGTATGCGCGCTCGGCCTCCTGTTCGGCCGCCGCGACCACCGCGGGGGTGGCCTTCTCGTTGGTGAAGAACATGCCGACCGCGATCGCCGCGAGCACGACGAGGAGGCCCAGGACGAAGAAGCGGGTGAAGCGGCGCTTGGTGAACCGGCGAGTCTCCGCTGTGTACAGGCTCAATGTCCCCACCCACCCTGCGCCGGACCCGCCGGGGCCATGACCGTCTGATCCACTTGCCGGTGCTCGCCCTCGACCGGCGCGGTGCCGGTGAGCTCGAGGAAGACACTCTCCAGGTCGACCGAGACCGGGCTGAGCTCGGAGACGAAGACGCCGTTGCCGGCGAGGACCCGGGTGATCGCGCTGGGCCGGTCGAGTCCGCTCACCATGAGGTGGTCGCTCTCGACGGTGACCTGGGCGCCGAGCTGACGCAGGGCCCCGGCCGAGGCCGCGAGGTCGGCAGCCGACTCCAGGCGCACGCGTACGGACGACGAGGCGTGCTGGGCGAGCACGTCGGCGACGGCCCCGGCCGCCACCCGCCGCCCGGCCGCGATGATCGTCACCGAGTCGCAGATGAGCTGGATCTCGGCCAGGATGTGGCTGGAAAGCACCACGGTCATGCCCGACTCGGCGAGGTTGCGCATCAGCGTGCGCATCTCGCGGATGCCGCCGGGGTCGAGACCGTTCGCGGGCTCGTCGAGAATCAGCAGCTTGGGGTTCTTGAGCAGCGCGGACGCCACGGCGAGGCGCTGCTTCATGCCGAGCGAGTACGTCTTGACCCGGTCGGTGGCCCGGTCGCGCAGCCCGACCAGCTCCAGCACCTCGAAGACCCGGGCCGGCTCGACGCCGCCCGCGTCGGCCAGCAGCCGCAGCGTGTCCTGCGCGGTGAAGTTGGCGAAGAACTGCGGGCTCTCGACGATCGCCCCGACCGAGCCGGCGACCTCGGGCAGCGCCGCGGGCACCTCGCGGCCGAGGATCGCCATCCGGCCCCCGTTGGGCCGGATCAGGCCGAGAAGGGTCCGCAGTGTGGTGGTCTTGCCGGAGCCGTTGGGGCCGAGGAACCCGTGCACCTGTCCCGCCTCGACGACCATGTCGAAGCCGTCGAGCGCCCGGCGTACCCCCTTGCGGCTGCGGTAGGTCTTCTGCAGACCCTGGATCTCAAGGACGGCGCTCAAGCCGAACCTCCCCGCCTAGTGGGAATGACCTTCGTCACCCTATGCACCCGGCGCCACCCCAAGTGCTCACAACCTGGGACGTTCCCCTCGGCTTACCGAAGCGGCCACGTAAGGTGGCGGTAACACAACTGAATACCTCATCCAGAGGGGCTGAGGGATACGGCCCGATGACGCCCCGGCAACCACCGCGCTCGACTCGATGACGAGGCCAGCGCGCGGCAGGTGCTAATTCCGTCCCGGAGCCGCCGACCGTGCCCGGGAAAGATGAGAAGGAGCCTCGCATGACGTCGACCGTCGACGCCCCCGCCACCAGCCCCGCCCGCGCCCTCGTCTGCCGCGGCTGCGGCACGGAGTTCCCCCTCGCCGCCCAGCACGCGTGCTACGAGTGCTTCGGACCGCTGGAAGTCGCGTACGACGCCGCCGCCCTCGCCACCGTCACCCGGGAGCGGATCGAGGCCGGCCCGCAGAACATCTGGCGCTACGCCGCCCTGCTGCCCGCCGGCCAGGACCCGTCCACCCGGGTCACCCTCGACCCGGGGCTGACCCCGCTGGTCGAGGCGCCCGCCCTGGCCGCGGAGATCGGCTTGCGCGCGCCGCTGTGGGTCAAGGACGACTCGGCCAATCCGACCCACTCGTTCAAGGACCGGGTCGTCTCCGTCGCCCTCACCGCCGCCCGGGAGCTCGGCTTCACCCGCTTCGCCTGCGCCTCCACGGGCAACCTGGCCAACTCCGTGGCCGCGCACGCCGCCCGCGCCGGAGTGCCGAGCATCGTCTTCATCCCGAGCGACCTCGAGCCCGGCAAGGTCATCACCTCGGCGGTGTACGGCGGCGACCTGGTGGCGATCGAGGGCTCGTACGACGACGTCAACCGGCTCTGCAGCGAGCTCGTGGACACCGACGAGTTCGAGGACACCGCGTTCGTCAACGTCAACGTGCGCCCGTTCTACGCCGAGGGCTCCAAGACCCTCGGCTACGAGGTGGCCGAGCAGCTCGGCTGGCGCATCCCCGCCCAGGTGGTCATCCCGATGGCGTCGGGGGAGCTGCTCACCAAGGTGGACAAGGCCTTCAGTGAGCTGGTCGAGATCGGCCTGGTCGAGGCGCCCGAGGGAGGCTGGACGGTCTTCGGCGCCCAGTCGGCCGGCTGCAACCCCATCGCCGTCGCCCTGCACGGCGGCACCGACCAGATCGTTCCGGTCAAGCCGACCGGCATCGCGAAGTCTCTGAACATCGGGGACCCGGCGGCGGGCGCGTACGCGATCGAGGCGGTCCGGCGGACCGGCGGCTGGATGGACTACGCCGACGACGACGAGATCCGCGAAGGCATCCGCCTGCTCGCCCGGACCACCGGCATCTTCGCGGAGACGGCCGGCGGCACGACCGTGGCGGTGCTGAAGAAGCTCGTGGAGAGCGGCAAGCTCGACCCCGAGAAGGAGACGGTCGTCTACAACACCGGCGAGGGCCTCAAGACCATCGACGCGGTCTCCGAGCTGGTCGGCCCGACCCACCGGATCAAGCCCTCGCTGCGCGGCGCGCGCGATGCCGGGCTGCTTGGATAACAGTGTGTAGCTAGCTATCTGCCGTACGTCAGGAATTCCTTCCCGCGAGGGCTTGCGCGAGGATCTCGAGGTCGGCAGGATGCTCTACGCGGGAGGACGCGACGCCGTACGTGGCCCCACCTTCGAGCTTGGCGACAATCTCTCGGGGCCCAACGACCCAGTGCCGGAGGCGCTGTGCGCGCGTCCTCCCGACCAAATTCTCAGCGTTTCCGCAGCAGTTTGCTGATCCAGGGACGCAGTGCCGCCTCCGCGTAACCGCCCTTGTCGAGGCCGGCGTGCCGCTCGAAGACGTTGCGGCTGCCGTAACTGCCCGTCGCCATCCACGAATAGCCGCACGCCGCCCAGTAGGCGGGCCAGAACAGCGGGCCGAGGACGGCGTACTGACCCGCATGCCGGCTCTCGTGGGCCAGCAGGTCGGCGCGGTCCTCGTGCAGCAGCCACTCCGCGGTCCTGCGGGTGATGATCACCGAACCGACGGTGAAGCAGGTCGCGGGCGGCAGCCTGCGCCGGTATCCCTCGGCGACCAGGATGCCGTCGCGCCCGCGGCGGATCCTCGCACCGGTGAGGACGGCGACGGCCAGGCCGGCCACTGTGGTGCCGTTGACCGCCGTGAGCAGGGACCGCGCCAGCGGCCACCGGCGGGACGGCCCGGTGGTCATGCCCGGCGGCGCATCTGGAGCTCCCGCAGCCCGGGGACGACCGGGTGCGGCACCCGCACCCCGGTGTCCTCGAAGCCCAGTCGCTCGTAGGCCCGGACCGCCCGGTCGTTGCCGATCACGACCTCCAGCATGAGCTCCCGCCGACCCGCCGAGAGTGACCACTCGGCCACCGCCTCCACGAGGGAGGCGAGCACTCCCCGGCCGCGGTGCGTCGGTGTGACGTAGACCGCGAAGACCACCGTCGCGGCCGGATCCTCGGGCAGCACCGTGCCGCCGGCGTGTCCGATCAGCCGGTCGCCCGGCCTCGTGCTCCCGCCGCGTCGAGGCGCCGGGTCGGCGACGAACTGGGCGAGCTGCACCCCCGACGACGCCTGCACGATCCGGCGTCGGTAGTCGGCGTGCGGCCGGGCCGCCGCCTGTGCCAGCGTCTCGAGGAATGCGAGCGGGCTGTCGGCAAGCATCTCCAGCCGCAGCGCGCGCATCCGGGCCGCGTCGCCGGGTGTCACCCGGTGCACGGTCAGTGCCGGCGCCAGCGTGCTGGTCATGCTGCCTGCCTACCCGGTGACGCCGGACCAGGCAAGCGGGACGCGGAATCCCGGCGGGTCCGCCCGACCCCTCCGGGGGCCCCCGCGGGTGGTCGTTGTCCTTGCACTCGACCCACGAGAGTGCTAAACAAGTCCTTGGCACTCGCGACATGTGAGTGCCAGCAGGTCGGGACGGTGGGGTCGCGGCCACGGCGCCGCCATCGGTGCCGGGGCACGGGACCGGTCGTCGCGGGCTATCCGGCTCGACCTGAGGACGTCGCATCGCCAGGTGGTGACGTCCGCAGCGTTTCCTCACCGTGCGGAGGGCGGGGCCGAGCAGGCCCGGCACCGCGAACGTCCAGGAGGACACAGCCGTATGGCCAAGATCATCGCATTCGACGAGGAAGCTCGTCGCGGCCTCGAGCGGGGCATGAACCAGCTCGCCGACGCCGTCAAGGTGACGCTCGGCCCCAAGGGCCGCAACGTCGTGCTCGAGAAGAAGTGGGGCGCGCCCACCATCACCAACGATGGTGTGTCGATCGCCAAGGAGATCGAGCTCGAGGACTCCTACGAGAAGATCGGCGCCGAGCTGGTCAAGGAGGTCGCGAAGAAGACCGACGACGTTGCCGGTGACGGCACGACGACGGCGACCGTCCTCGCCCAGGCGCTGGTCCGTGAGGGTCTGCGCAACGTCGCGGCCGGCGCGAACCCGATGGCCCTGAAGCGGGGCATCGAGGCCGCCGTGGCCAGCGTCTCCGAGGGTCTCTCGCAGCTCGCCAAGGACGTGGAGACCAAGGAGCAGATCGCCTCCACCGCCTCCATCTCCGCCGGTGACTCCACGGTCGGCGAGATCATCGCCGAGGCCATGGACAAGGTCGGCAAGGAAGGCGTCATCACCGTCGAGGAGAGCAACACCTTCGGGCTCGAGCTCGAGCTCACCGAGGGTATGCGCTTCGACAAGGGCTACATCTCGGCGTACTTCATGACCGACGCCGAGCGGATGGAGGCCGTCTTCGACGACCCGTACATCCTCATCGCGAACAGCAAGATCTCCGCGGTCAAGGACCTGCTGCCCGTCCTCGAGAAGGTCATGCAGGGCGGCAAGCCGCTGATCATCATCGCCGAGGACGTCGAGGGCGAGGCCCTGGCGACCCTGGTCGTCAACAAGGTCCGTGGCACCTTCAAGTCCGTCGCCGTCAAGGCCCCGGGCTTCGGTGACCGCCGCAAGGCCATGCTGGACGACATCGCCATCCTCACCGGCGGCACGGTCATCAGCGAGGAGGTCGGCCTCAAGCTCGACGCCGCCGACCTGAGCCTGCTGGGCCAGGCCCGCAAGGTCGTCATCACCAAGGACGAGACGACGATCGTCGACGGTGCCGGCAACGCCGAGCAGATCCAGGGCCGGGTCAACCAGATCCGCGCCGAGATCGAGAAGTCGGACTCCGACTACGACCGCGAGAAGCTGCAGGAGCGCCTGGCCAAGCTGGCCGGCGGCGTGGCGGTCATCAAGGTCGGCGCGGCCACCGAGGTCGAGCTCAAGGAGCGCAAGCACCGCATCGAGGACGCCGTGCGCAACGCGAAGGCGGCCGTCGAGGAGGGCATCGTGCCCGGCGGTGGCGTGGCGCTGGTGCAGGCCGGCAAGACCGCGTTCGACAAGCTGGACCTGTCCGGCGACGAGGCCACCGGTGCCAACATCGTCAAGGTCGCGCTCGACGCCCCGCTGCGTCAGATCGCCGTGAACGCCGGCCTCGAGGGCGGCGTCGTGGTGGAGAAGGTCCGCAACCTCGAGTCCGGTTGGGGCCTCAACGCCGCCAACGGCGAGTACGTGGACCTGCTGGCCGCGGGCATCATCGACCCGGCCAAGGTCACCCGCTCGGCGCTGCAGAACGCCGCGTCGATCGCCGCCCTGTTCCTCACGACCGAGGCGGTCGTGGCGGACAAGCCCGAGAAGGCGGCCGCCCCGGCCGGCGCTCCGGGCGGCGGAGACATGGACTTCTGAGTCCACCAGCTACACCTCAAACGGGCCGTCCCTTCGGGGGCGGCCCGTTTGCCGTTGCTAGCGAACGACAACCTCTTGCTGCGGGAGGGGGAGGTCGCGCAGGCCGCGGACCGGCGAGAGCAGCCAGACCAGGGGTGCGCAGACGGTGACCGCGGCGAGCGCGAGCAGCGTGGCGCGGGTGCCGAGCGGCCCGGCCAGCGCGCCGGCGACCAGGCCGCCGACCGGGATGGCGCCCCAGGACACGAACCGGACCGTCGCCATCACCCGGCTCAGCAGCTCTGGCGGGCTCGCGAGCTGACGGTACGTCCGGGTCGTCACGCTCAGCACCACGACGCCGGCGGAGAAGGCGAGATTGCCCAGCACGAAGGATGCGTACGCGGCGGTGCCCGTGCCCCAGGGCACTGCGAACGCGCCGGCGACGGCGACGAATCCCGCGATGATCAGGCCGCGGGCGGTGCCGGCCGCATCGGTGAACCGGGTGGTCAGCGCGGCGCCGATGAGGGTGCCCACGCCGTCCGCGGCGAGCAGGACGCCGACCAGTCCCGGGGCGGCGTCCAGGTCGCGTACCAGGTAGAGCGGGTAGAGGGCGAGCTGGGCGCCGCAGACGAAGTTGACCGCGGTGGCGGCCCACATGCCCGGCCCCATCGCGGGGTGCCGCACGACGTAGGCGAACCCCTCCCGGATCATCGCGCCGACCGGCGGCCACCGGTCCGGCCGCGCGGTCCGCCGGGCCGGCAGGGTCCGCAGCAGGAGGGCCGACACCAGGTAGCTGACCGCGTCGACCAGCAGCGTCGGGACGGCGCCGAGCGTCTGCACGATGACGCCGCCGAGGGAGGGCCCGCCCAGCTCGGTGGTGGCGTGCGTGCCCGAGGCGAGGCTGTTGCGGGACTGGAGCTGGTCGCGGTCCACGATCTCCGGCAGGAACGTCGAGTTCGCCACGTCGAAGATCACGTTCGCGAAGCTGATCACCAGCGCCGCGACGACGAGTTGGGCGATGGTGAGCTGTCCGGCCCACCAGGCGAGCGGGATGGAGCCGACCGCGGCCGCCCGCGCGAGGTCCGCGCCGACCTGGGCGCCGCGCAGCGGCAGGCGCTGCACGATCACCCCGGCCGGGAGCCCGATGACGATCCACGCGGCATACCGCGCGGCGGCGATCAGGCCCATCTCGAACGGGGTGGCGTCGAGAGCCGCCAGCGCCGTCAGTGGCAGTGCCACGCCCCCGATGGCCGACCCCAGGCCGCTGGTCGTGCCGGCCGCCCACCACCGCCAGAAGACGCTCACGGTTCCCCATCCCGATCGAGTCAGTTTCATTTTGGAACGGACTATACTGGCCGGCGTGCGACGAGTCGATCTGGCGGATGCGGACTGTGGCATCGCGCAGGCGCTCGGCGTGCTGTCGGACTGGTGGACCTTCCTGGTCGTCCGCGACATCGCCGGCGGGGTGACCCGCTTCGACGCGCTGCACCGGGAGCTGGGCATGAGCCGTCGCGCGCTCACCGAGCGTCTCGGCGGTCTGGTCGAGCACGGCGTGCTGCGGCGGGTGGCGTATTCCGAGCATCCGCCCCGCTACGACTACCTGCTGACGGCCAAGGGCGAGGGGCTGCTGCCCGTACTCATCGCCCTGCAGGACTGGGGCACCCGGCACGTGATGGGCGACGGCTCGCTGACCGCGACGGCCGCCCCCACGTCCGCCGAGGCGCAGCGCGTGCACGCTCTGGTGGGCCGCCGGATCGCGCACCTGACGGTCGAGGCGCCCACGGTGCTGTACTTCTTCCCCGGCGCCTACGCCCCCGGGACCCAGGAATATCCGCCCGGCTGGGGCGACATCCCCGGGGCCGGCGGCTGCACCCTCGAATCGGCCACCTATGCCGCGCGGGCCGCCGACTTCGCCGCGCACGGCGTCGAGATCCGCGGGGTCAGCACCCAGCGGCCGGATCAGCTCGAGGCCTTCGCGGCGTACGCGAAGCTGCCGTTCCCGCTGCTGTCGGACACCGACGGCAAGCTTGCCGCGAGCCTGCGCCTGCCGACCTTCCGTGCCGCCGGCACCGACCGGTTCAAGCGCCTGACGCTGCTCGTCGACGACACCACGACGATCCGCGCGGTCCAGTTCCCGGTCACCGACCCCGCGGGATCCGTCGCCGAGATGCTCGAACTCATATCGAGCTGAGAAACATCCCTCTCCGATGGGACCGCGGACGGCGCTACGGTGGGACCGTGCGTTCTCCCTCCGTGTCCCGGTATTCGGCCGGGCGGCTCTCGCCGATCCGCCGCGTCGCCGACCTCAAGCGCCTGCGCGACGAGCAGTTCGACGTGCTCGTCATCGGCGGCGGTGTCACCGGCGCCGGTGCGGCCCTGGACGCCGCCTCGCGCGGCCTGAGCGTGGCCCTCGTCGAGGCACGCGACCTGGCCTCCGGCACGTCCAGCCGGTCCAGCAAGCTGATCCACGGCGGCCTGCGCTACCTGGAGCAGCTCGAGCTGCACCTCGTGCACGAGGCCCTGACCGAGCGCGGCCTGCTCACCAGCCGCCTCGCCCCGCACCTCGTGCGGCCGGTGCCGATCCTGGTGCCGCTCGAGCCGGCCTCGCCGCCCGCCCGCGTGTGGCACCGCCTCTACTACGGGCTCGGCGTCGCCGCGTACGACGCGTTCGCCGGCGTATTCGGCTCGGGCCGCGGCATGCCGCTGCACCGGCACCTGACCCGCGACGGCGCGCGGCACATCTTCCCCAGCCTGCGCGCGGACCGCATCACCGGAGCGATCCGCTACTACGACGGGCAGGTCGACGACGCCCGCCTGGTGGTCAACCTGGCCCGGACCGCCGCCAGCCTCGGCGCCGCCGTGGTGACCAGCGCGCGGGTCACCGGCTTCATCCGCGAGGCGCGCGAGGTCGTCGGCGTACGGGTCCGCGACCTGGAGGCGCCCGGCTCACCCGAGATCGAGGTCCGCGCCCGCACCGTCGTGGCCGCCACCGGGGTGTGGAGCGACGACATGTCACGCATGCTCAGCGACGTCGGCGTCCGCCCGGGCCTGCGGGTCCGCGCCTCCAAGGGCGTCCACCTCGTCGTGCCGCGCTCGGCGATCACCGGCGACGCCGGGCTGATCCTGCGCACACCCACGTCGGTCCTGTTCGTCATCCCGTGGGGCGGCCACTGGATCATCGGCACCACCGACACCGACTGGGAGCTCGACAGGTCGCACCCCGCCGCGTCCGCCCGCGACATCAGCTACCTGCTCGACCAGGTCAACACGGTGCTGGACCGCCCGCTCACCACCGACGACATCGAGGGCGTCTACGCCGGCCTGCGTCCCCTGCTCTCCGGCGAGGCCGACTCGACCTCGAAGCTGTCCCGCGAGCACGCCGTGGTCGAGCCCATGCTCGGGCTGCTGCTCGTCGCCGGCGGCAAGTACACGACCTATCGGGTGATGGCCGCCGACGTCATCGACCGGGCGGTGCGCCGCCTCGGCATCGACCGGCCGTCGCGCACCGACCAGCTCCCGCTGCTGGGCGCGGACGGATACGAGGCGGCGTGGCGCGACCGACAGGACACCGCCCGGCGGCACGGCGTCACGGCCGGGGTGGTCGAGCACCTGCTGGAGCGCTACGGCACCCTCTCGGTCCACCTGCTCGCCATGATCGCGGCCGAGCCGGAGCTGGCCACGCCGCTCACCGGTGCCCCCGAATATCTGGCGGCCGAGATCGCGTACGCGGCCACCGCCGAGGGTGCCCTGCACCTCGACGACGTGCTCACCCGCCGTACCCGGATCTCCATCGAGACCCCGCACCGCGGCGCCGAGACGGCCCGGCACGCCGCCGAGGTCATGGGTGACGCGCTGGGCTGGGACGAGGCCGTCCGGACCCGCGAGATCGAGCACTACCTCGCGCGGGTCGAGGCGGAACGGCAGTCGCAGAAGATGCCCGACGACCTCACCGCGGACGCGGCCCGGCTCGGCGTTCCGGACGTACGCGGGTACGCCGCGGACCGTGGGACGGATCTGCTGCACGTCGACCTGTGATCCTCGTCGACGAGCCGCGCTGGCCGGCCCGGGGACGCCTCTGGGCCCATCTGGTCAGCGACGTCTCGTTCGACGAGCTGCACGTCTTCGCGGAGATGCTCGGCGCGCCCCGGCGCGGGTTCGACCGCGATCACTACGACATCCCGGAGTCACGCTTCGCGATGGCGCTGTGGCTCGGCGCCACCCTGGTGTCGTCCCGCGAGCTCTCCGCCCGCCTGCGGGAGGCCGGGCTGCGCCGCCCGAAGCACCTCAGCCGGCCGACGCCCTGAGCTCCTCGGCCGGCGGCCTGAGCTCCTCAGCCGGCCAGCGCCCTGAGTTCCTTCTCCAGGTTGGCGCGCGCCCGGGCCTCCCATGCCGCGTGCAGCGGTGCGTGGCGGTAGATCGCCGGCAGTTCCAGTAGCGACACGAGCACCTGCGCCCGGGCCGCCCGGAAGGCTTCGTCGGGCACGTGGGCGTACTCGCGGCGGATCGCCTCGGTGTAGGCCGCGTACCGGTCGGGCTCGGCGGCCAGGATGGCGAGGTCCGCGTCGCAGAGCAGCTCGCCGTCCGGGTCGGTCTCCCCGGTCGCGTGGCCGGCGGTCAGCCCGACCAGGCGCGCCACCTCGGCCGCGACCTGCGGTGGAGTGCCCAGCGTCGTCAGCAACCCTTCGGCGAACTCGGCGCTGTCGCGCTCGTTGGCGTCGCCGAGGGCCCGGGGGTCGTAGATCGCGTCGTGCATCCAGGCGGCGAGGCGTACCCGGTCCGGGGCGGCGGCCAGGTCCGCGTACTCGTCGACCACGTCCAGCACCGCGGTTAGATGGGTCACGTCGTGGTACTGCCGCTGCGGCTCCGACCAGCGCCCGAGCAGGTAGCCACCGGCGGCCTCGAGGTCCGGCTCCGCGGCGGACGCTCCGGCGCCCCGTGCCGCGGCCACCCATCGGTCGAGAAGAGTTGTCACGGCCGCCATCCTGGCACGCCCGGCGGTGGGGATCGCACCGTGACCGGAGCGGTCTTGATCCTTTGCGCGGCCGTGGGCCCGCCGGGGCGGGGCGGGGTGGCTACGCTGGCGGCATGGCCGACGAAGTTCCCGGAGGACCGCCCGATGCGGCGCCGCACCCGGCACACGGGGCGTTTCCGGGCCCGGCGCAGCCGGTGACCGATCCCGCCGCTCCCGCCGAGACGGCCCAGCCGTCGGACGATGCCATGCACTCGGGCGATGTCAGGCACTCGGGCGATGTCAGGCACTCGGGCGATGTCACGCATGCCATGCCGCTCGGCCAGGGCTATCAGCCGCCGGATCTCGCGCATCTGCCGCCCATGCCGGGCCGCCGGGCCGGGTGGCGCCGCTGGCTGCCGCTCGCGGGCATCATCAGCTTCATCGCCGCCTGCGCGATCGCGATGCTGGTCATCCTCGGCTTCAGCAACGGCCCGGTCGGCCTGGTCGTCGGCCTCACCGCCGCCATCCTGCCGGTTCCGGTGCTGGTTAGCTGCTTCCTGTGGCTGGACCGCTACGAGCCGGAGCCGATCCGCTACCTGCTCTTCTGCTTCGCCTGGGGCTCGGCCGTCGCCACCCTCGTGGCCATCGGGGTCAACAGCGGGGCCGCGTGGGCCTTCGACAAGCTGGGCCTGCCCGAGGCGCTGGTCGCGGTCCTCGTGGCGCCCTTCATCGAGGAGTCGATGAAGGCGCTCGGCCCGATGCTGTTGTTCTGGCGCCGCCGCCGGGAGTGGTCCGGCATCACCGACGGCATCGTCTACTGTGGCCTCTCCGCGCTGGGCTTCGCGATGGTGGAGAACGTGCTCTACCTCGGCGGCCACGGCTACGCGGCGGGCGCCGACCAGTACGGACCGGCCACCGGCGTGCAGAACCTCTTCTTGATCTTCATTGTGCGCATCCTGTTCACCGGCTTCGCGCACCCGCTGTTCACCGCGATGTCCGGTATCGGCCTGGGCGTCGCGGCCCGCTCGGCGGACCGCCGGGTGCGCTGGCTCGCGCCGATCGCCGGCCTGCTGCTCGCGATGATCCTGCACGGCCTCTTCAACCTGCTGCCCACGCTCTCGGTGGCCACCGGTGAGACCTTGATCATGCTGTACGGGTACCTCGGCTTCATGGTCCCGTTCTTCTTCGCGACGCTGGGCTTCGCGATCGCGTTGCGTGGTTACGAGGGGCGGCTCAGCGAGCGGATCCTGCCGCACTACGTACGGACCGGCTGGTTGTCACCGCCGGAGGTGGCGACGCTGGGCAGCCTGGGCCGCCGGCATTCCGCCCGCCAGTGGGCGAAGCGGGTCGCGGGCGAGCCGGGCCTGCGGGCCATGCGCGGCTTCCAGTCGGCGTCGACGCAGCTCGCCCTGCTGCGCGACGGCATGCAGCGCGGCCTCCATCGCGGCCCCGCCGAGCTGCGCGGGGCGCAGGAGGAGGAGCGCAAGCTGCTCACCGACATCTCCGGCTACCGGTCGGTGTTCGTGGGCCGTGACCCGCGGATGCCGCAGGCCTTCTGGGACGGCGTCAACTACCAGATCGCATTCCCGGACGGCGTGACCCGCACGGTCGGCATGCCGGACGAGCCGGTCGTTCCGGTGCCGGTCCGCATGCCACCCCCCATGCCGGTGTACGCCGGCTACGGCCCGCCGCCGGGTTACGGCGCGCCGCCGCTCGGCTACGGTCCGGCCCCCGGCTACGGCCCGCCCCCCGGCTACGGCCCGCCCCCCGGCTACGGCCCGCCCCCCGGCTACGGTCCGCCGCCCAATTACGGTCCGCCGCCCGGTTATGGCCCGCCACCCGGTTATGGCCCGCCGCCGGCTGGTTACTAAAGGTAGAGGCCGGTCCCGTCGGATTCCACGCGGCTCGCCGCCACCGCGTGCACGTCGCGCTCGCGGAGCAGCACGTACTCCTTGCCGTGCAGTTCCACCTCCGCGCGCTCCTCGGGGTCGAACAGGACCCGGTCGCCGACGACGATGGACCGCACGTTCGGGCCCACGCCGACCGCCTTGGCCCAGGACAGGCGGCGGCCCATCGAGGCGGTGGCGGGGATGACGATGCCTGCGCTCGAACGACGTTCCCCCTCGCCGCCGTCGAGCCGCACGAGGACACGGTCGTGCAGCATGCGGATGGGCAGACCGGCCTCTGTCTGGGTGTCGGTGCTCACGGCAAGGACGGTACGCCCCGTGCCTGGCCGGAACGCGTGCCGGTCTCGACTACGGTGGGAACCGCGTGTCGACGGGCAAGGGGGTTGAGCGGTTGAGCCGCTTGCAGCGAGTACGGGCCAACCTTCGCAAGGCGTACGAAGCGGGCCGCGAATCCGTGCGGACGGCCCGGGTCGAGGTCGAGCGCCCGGCCGATGACGCCGGGGTCGAATACGAACCCCCGCCGCCGGTCGTCGAGCACCACTCGACGGCCAGCAAGGACGACGCCGAGGTGCCGCATTCCCTGCGCATCGCCGCCGCCTGGTCGTGGCGGCTGATCGTGGTCGGCGTGGTGGGGTGGGTGCTGCTCCGCTTCATCGGCACCATCAGCATCGTGGTGGTCCCGCTGGCGATCGCCCTGCTCCTGTCGGCGCTGCTGGCCCCGGCGGTGGGTTGGCTGCTGAAGCTGCGGCTGCCGCCCTCGCTGGCCACGTTCCTGGTGCTGATCGGTGGGATCGGGGCGGTGGCGGGCACGCTGACCCTGGTGGTGAACCAATTCGTCGACGGGGTGCCGGAGCTCGCCGACAACGCCAGTGCGGGCATCCGGCAGATCCAGGAGTGGGCCCGCAACGGGCCGCTGCACCTCAACGACGACCAGGTCACCCGGGCGATCGAGTCGGGCCGGGACTGGGTCGACTCGCACACCTCACAGCTCACGGCGACCGGCTTCGCGACCGCCACCACCCTGGCCGAGGTCCTGACCGGGGCGCTGCTGGTGATCTTCGCGACATTCTTCTTCCTGCGCGACGGCCGCAAGATCTGGCGCTTCCTGGTGCGCCTCTTCCCCGTCGCCGCCCGCTGGAGCCTGTCCGACGCCGGCGACGCCTCGTGGGCGACGCTCGGCTCCTACGTCCGGGCGACGGTGCTGGTGGCCTTCATCGACGCGGCGGGCATCGGCCTGGCGCTGGTGATCCTGGACGTCCCGTTCCCGTTCCCGCTGGCGGCGCTGGTGTTCCTCGGCGCCTTCATCCCGATCGTCGGCGCCAGCGTCTCCGGCGCGGTCGCGGTCCTCGTGGCCCTGGTCGACCAGGGCTGGATCGTCGCCCTGATCGTGCTCGGTGCCGTGATCGTGGTCCAGCAGGTCGAGGGCCACATCCTCCAGCCTCTGATCATGGGCCGGGCGGTGGCCATCCACCCGCTGGTCGTGATCATCGGCATCGCGTCGGGGGTGGTATTGGCGGGCATCATCGGCGCGCTGGTGGCGGTGCCGCTGATCGCGGTGCTCAACACGGGCGTCCGCCGGCTGGCCCGCCGGCGCCCGGAGATTCCCCCGGACGCGGTGGTGGTCACCGCCGGCGACGTGCGCCCCTGAACGGGAAACGGTCACCCCTCTTCCTCGCCGAAGTGGGGTGACCGGTGATCGTGCCATGGCAGGCGACTAGCGGTTGAGCAAGTCGTACGTCTCGTCGGGCGCGTCCCGGATCTCGCCCTGCGGCTTGGTGGTCGGCTTCGCCGCGTCGTAGTCCTTGATCTCGATGACCCGCCGGTGTGCCGGCGCGTCGGTGGTGGCGGGCAGATCCAACGCCAGCCGCGTCAGCCGCCGCTGGCCGGTCAGGGTTGCCTCGAACGGCACCTTCTGCGCGGCGGACCCCATGGCGGTGATGTCCGACTGCACCCAGGGCGTGTTGTGGATCGGTACGGCAGACAGATCGACCGTTCCCTTGATCACCTCGCCGGTCCGGTCGGCGGTGACCACCGTGGTCAGCATCGCCGACGCGCCGCTGATGTCGGGCTGGTCGAGCCGCATCTCGCGGCTGCGGCCGTTCGGCTTGATCTTGGTGGTGTCCATCCGCATCCAGAACTTGCCACTGAGCGCCTCATACACGGAGCGGAAGTCCGGTGGCAGCTCCGAGGGGTCGACCCGATCCTGCTCGGGCGTCTCGATGAGGAGCAACCGGTACTGCTTCCCGTCGACGAGCCGCACCTCCATCTTGCTGTCGCCGTCCTCCTTGTCCGGGGACGTGACGACGAGGGAGGCGCTGCGGCTCGGCAGGTGCATGGTGCCGGTCGTCTTCTCCTCGTGCCCGGTGGCGGTGAAGACGAAGTTGCCCTTCTGTAGCTCGGCCGCCGCGGCGGCCAGGTCCGCCCGAGCACCGTCGGCGGAGGCATTGCCGCTCGCGGCCGGGGCACCGGTGGCGCCGGTCGTCGTGGAGTCGTTGCCGGCGCAGCCGGTGAGTCCGAGGCTGAGGACGGCTATCGCCGCCATCGCGTGAAGGGGCCCCCGTGCGAGATTCATGTCTGTCGTGCTCCGTGCTCGTCCGGCGAGATGGCCGGTGGAATGGTCGCCGGACGATAGCCGGTCCTCCGGCGCCGATGCCGAGCATTATTCGCAAGCGTGACCTTGGCTACTCGCGCCGCGGCGCGGGCGGTCATGGTTGTCCGGCGCCTGCCCCGCAGGATGGCGCGTTGCGTTCGGCCCGCGGCGGCTTCGAGGTCGTCATGCGCGGCGGGGCCGCTATCGACCGGCGAGGCGTTGCAGGGCGCCGAGGGCCACGTCGGGGCGGGTCGTGTACCAGAACGGTGGCAGGGACTTACGGAGGAAGGCGCCGTAGCCGCGTGCCGTCTCCAGGCGCGAGTCCAGGACCGCGACGACGCCCTTGTCTCCCGTGGACCGGATCAGGCGGCCGACGCCCTGGGCGAGACGCACCGCGGCGATCGGCACGCTCACCGCGGCGAAGCCCGAGCCGCCCGACGCGTCGACCGCGGCGGCACGGGCGGCGGCCAGCGGCTCGTCCGGGCGGGGGAACGGCAGGCGGTCGATGACGACGAGCTGGCAGGCCTCGCCGGGAACGTCGACGCCCTGCCACAGCGACATCACGCCGAAGAGGCAGCTTTCCTTCTGCTCCTTGAACTTGCGTACCAGGATCGGCAGCGTCTCCTCGCCCTGGAGCAGGACCGGGAGATCGGTCTTCGCGCGCACCAGCTCCGCGGCCTGGGTCGCCGCGCGGCGCGACGAGAACAGCCCCAGCGTACGGCCGCCGAGCGCCTCGATCAGCTTCAGCAGCTCCTCGCCCGCGACGTCCGGCAGGCCCGAGGCGGCGGGGCGGGGAAGGTGAGCGGCGACGTAGAGGATGCCCTGCTTCGGATAGTCGAAGGGGGAGCCCACGTCGAGGGAGGTCCAGCCGTCGCCGGACACGGGCGGCGCGTCCGGGCTCAGGCCGGCGCCGGAACGAGCGGCCGGGATCGCCCCGGCCGGCCCCTTGTCCGGAGCGCCGGCGGCGGCCGCGGGCAGCCCCAGAGTCCGGGCCACGGTGTCGAAGCGGCCGCCCAGGGTCAGCGTCGCCGAGGTGGCGACCACGGTGCGGTCGTCGTACAGACTGGTTGCCAGCGTGCCGGCGACCGACAGGGGCGCGACCACCAGGGCGCGGCGGCCGTTGCCCAGGTCGTTCTTCTCGACCCAGGCGACGTCGAAGTCGGACTCCTCGAGGAGCCGCTGGGTCGTCGTGGAGAGCTCGTCGAGGGTGGCCTTGGCCTGCTGCTTGCGGACCGGGTCGGGGTCGTCCGACTTGATGTCGCCGATGGCCTCGAGCGCCGCGCGGGTCGCCGCGTCCACCAGCAGCAGGGCCTGGTGCAGCAGCGGGGGCAGGCCGGTGGTGAGGCGGCCGGCCGGGATGTCCGCCAGGCCCACGAGGAGGGAGTCGGCCGCGGTCGCCAGTGACTCGCCGGCGGCCGGGGAGATCAGCGGGCGGGCGCGTTTCGCGGCGCGTTCGACGGCCTCCGGGGTCAGCTCCGCCTGGGCGGCGGAGGAGACGCGGTCGGCCAGCTCGTGTGCCTCGTCGACGATCAGCAGCTTGTGCGGGGGCACGATGTGGCGGTCGGCCAGCATGTCGACCGCGAGCAGGCTGTGGTTGGTCACCACGATGTCCGCCTCGCGGGCCCGGGCCCGGGACGCCTCGGCGAAGCACTCGGCACCGTACGGGCAGCGGGCGGCGCCGACGCAGTCGCGGGCCGGCATGGAGACCTGCCGCCAGGCGGTGTCGTCGACGCCCGGGTCGAGCTCGTCCCGGTCGCCGGTCGCCGTCTTCTCCGCCCACTCCTGCATCCGCTGGATCTGCTTGCCGAGCCGGCCCGCCTCGCCGAGCCACTGGGTGGCGCGGGCGGGAGCGTCGTCGAAGAGGGTGTCGGCCGGCTCCTCCTCGTCGGCGTGCTCCAGTTTCGCCACGCAGAGGTAGTGATGGCGGCCCTTGAGGACGGCGAACGTCGGGCGGCGGCCGAGGAGCGGCTCGACGGCGTCCGCCAGCCGCGGCAGGTCGTGCTCGACGAGCTGGTTCTGCAGTGCCAGCGTCGCCGTGGAGACCACCACCGGGCCGTCGACGAGCAGTGCGGGCGTCAGGTAGGCGAGGCTCTTTCCGGTGCCTGTCCCGGCCTGCACGAGCAGGTGCTCGCGCTGCCGCACGGCCCGCTCGATCGCCGTGGCCATCAGCTCCTGACCTGGGCGGGAGGCGCCACCGGGGACTGCGCCGACCGCGGCGGCGAGCAGGTCCCTGGCGGCGGCGGTGGTGCGGCGGGACTTGGCGGGGGCAGTCACGTCGAAGACCGTACCCGCCACCACCGACGAAACCGTCGCACCGCTAGGGTCTTGTCATGCCGAGCGAGATGGTCCGGGTGGTCTACACCAAGTTCGACGGATCCGCCCATCGGGACTATCCGGCGCGCCGGCTCAACGAGGACGACCTCGGTGTCTGGGTCGGTGTGACGCGCGGCACCTCCTCCGTCTATCACGGACAACCCTCGGTCGAGCAGATCCCATTCGTGCTGCTCATCCCGCACAGCGCGTGGTGGACCGGGATGTTCAACCCGCCGCCGCGCACCAGCGAGGTCTACTGCGACATCACCACCCCGGCGCGCTGGGAGGGTGACACGGTCCACATCGTCGACCTGGACCTCGACGTCTCACGCCGGCGCGACTCGGGGCTGATCGAGCTGCGGGACGAGGACGAGTTCGAGGACCACCGGGTCCGGTTCGGCTATCCCGACGAGGTCGTCGCCCAGGCGCGGACGGCCGCTCGGCGCCTGGTCGCGGCCCTCGGCGACGGCACCGAGCCATTCGCTTCGGCGTACCGTAAATGGCTGTCAACGGTCCACGACTGAGCCAAGCTTCGCAGGGTTGAGCTGGTTGTAGACGGCCGTGATGCGGCCGTCGGCGACGGCCACCGACAGCACCGCGAGCAGGTCGCGCCCGTCCGGGTAGCGGCCGGTGAGCAGCACCCCGGCGTCCCCGTTGACCAGCACGGGCTCCACCGCGGCGCTGGACGCCTCGCGCATCAGCCGGTTGAAGATGCCGGCCCAGAAGCGTGCCACCTTGTCCCGGCCGAGGATGGCGTTGCGGCCGGCGCTGACCACTCCGCCGCCGTCGCCGACGGCCACGACATCCGGCGCCAGCACCGCCGCGAGGGCCTGTATGTCGCCGTTGGCCGCCGCGGTCAGGAACGCCTCCAGCACCTTGCGCTGCTCGGCGAGGCCGGCGGTGTGGCGGGCCTGGCCGTCGGCGACCGCCCTGCGTCCCCGCGACGCGTGCTGGCGCGCGGCCGCGGGGGTGGTGTTCAGCACGGTCGCGATCTCCTCGAACGGCACTGCGAACGCGTCGTGCAGCACGACGGCGACGCGCTGCTCCGGTGACAGCTTCTCCAGCACTACGAGCAGGGCGAGGCTGACCTCCTGCCGCTGTGTGACCCGCTCGGCGGGGTCGTCGAGCCGGGAGACGACCGGTTCGGGCAGCCACTGGCCGGGGTAGGCCTCGCGGCGTACCCGCGCCGACCGGAGCACGTCCAGGCAGATCCGGCCGGTGATCGTGGTCAGCCAGCCGCGCAGGTCCCGGATGTCGTCGCCGGCGTCGCGGGACCGGTGGTAGCGCAGCCAGGCCTCCTGGACGGCGTCCTCGGCCTCGGCGCGGCTGCCGAGCATTCGGTACGCGACCGCCAGCAGGTGCGGTCGTTCGGTCTCGAACTCGTCCACTGCCGCCTGATCTCGTTTCGGTTTTCCGCCGCGGTCAAATGCCGCTTGATCTCGTTTCGGTTTTCCGCCGCGGTCAAATGCAGACGGCATGGAGGAATTCTGCGCGACATTGCCCGGTCACGGCTGTCACGTGTGACACAGTGGTTGCGCTATAGGGGCATTTGGCCCAATTTTCCGGCTGAGGGGCGGGGGTAGGGACAGTGGCGGACAACGTGGCGGCCCTCCTGGGCGGCCTGGCCGGACTCGCCGGAGCCACCGGTGCGACGACCCTCGGGATCGCGGTGGCCCGCCGCCCCCGCCCGTACCTGCCGGCCGGGCACGCGCTCGCCGGAACGCGGGCCGTCGACCCGCTCCCGGACGTGCTGCGGCGCGGGCTCGCCGGAGTGTCCGTTCCGGTCCGGCCGGGGCCGCACGGCGAGCTCTACCTCGGTCCGGGCGTGCCGCGCCCCGGGCGTACGCTGCGCCGGCTCGTGCTCAGCCCGCTGTTCGCTCGCGCCAAGGCCCGGGGCGGCCGGCTCTGCCGGGACCAGCGGGTGCCGTTCCGGCTGGTCGTGGAGTTCACCGGGCCCACCCGGGACGCGGAGACGCTGCTGCGGGCGTACCGGATGCTTGACCAGCAGTTGCGCGACCACGCCCCGCTGCTCAGCCGCTGCGTCGACGGAAACCTGGACGCGGGCGCGGTCACGGTGACCGTGGCGGGCATCGTGGATGCGCGCGAGCTGCTCGCGACGGAGCGTGAACGGTACGCGTTCGCCGACGGCTCGTTCGACGACATCGGCTCCGCCGCGGCCCCGCCCACCCTGGTGCCGATGGTCAGCGAGCAGTGGACCCGACGGTTCGGCTGGGACGGCTGCGAGCCCATCCCCGCCGAGGAACGGCACCTGCTGCACGCGCTGGTGCGCTCGGCGCACGAGGACGGCCGTACGGTGCGGATCTCGGGTCTGCCGTCCGGCTCGCGGCGGGCGCGGCAGGCGGTCTGGACCGAGCTGGGCGAGGCGGGGGTCGACGTCGTCGCCGACGCCGATCACGCCGGCCTGGCCCGGCATCTGCGCCGCCACCCGGTACGCCGGCCGCTGCCGGTGGTGCGCCACCCGTCGCCTCAGGCACGCCGAGACGTGGCGCAAACCGTATGAATGACCCACAAAATCAACGGGCAAGGTTAACGCTGGATGAACGCGCACTGAACTGCTGCTGAGCAGGGGTAGGCGGGATCCACAACGTGAGAGCTGTTACCTAGCATTCCCCGGGAATCCGCCAGACCTGTCCACCCCGTCAAACGAGGTTCGCGCCGTGAAGTTCTCCTTCCGCCCCACCGAGGGCGCCTTCTACGAGCTGTTCAGCCGGGCTGCTCAGAACCTCGTGCGGGGCACCGAGCTGCTGAACGAGCTGGCCCTGCCCGGCGTGGACGTGCAGTCCGTCAGCGACCGGCTGACCGACGTCGAGCACGACAGCGACCAGATCACCCACGATCTCTACAAGAAGATCAACTCCACGTTCATCACGCCGTTCGACCGCGAGGACATCTACTCGCTGGGCTCGCAGCTCGACGACGTCATGGACCACCTGGAGGCGGTCGGCAACCTGCTCTACCTGTACGGCCTCACCGAGCTGCCCTCGCTGCCCCGGGAGATGCACGAGCTGGTCACCGTGCTCGACCAGCAGGCCAAGATCACGGCCGACGCGATGCCGAAGCTCAAGACGATGAAGGGTCTCGAGGAGTACTGGATCGAGATCAACCGGCTGGAGAACGACGGCGACCGGGCGTACCGGATGCTGCTGGTGCGGCTGTTCTCGGGCGAGTACGACGCGCTGACCGTGTTGAAGATGAAGGAGGTCGCCGACGAGCTCGAGGCCGCCTGCGACGCCTTCGAACACGTCGCCAACACCGTCGAGACCATCACGGTCAAGGAGTCCTAGACCTTGTCCGCTGAGCTCATAGCGGTCATCGCGGTGATCATCGCCGCGATGGCCTTCGACTACACCAACGGCTTCCACGACGCGGCGAACGCCATCGCGACCAGCGTCAGCACCCGGGCGTTGACCCCGCGGGTGGCCCTGGCCATGGCCGCGGTCGGCAACTTCGTCGGCGCCCACTTCGGCGCGGGCGTCGCCAAGACGGTCGGCGACGGCCTGGTCAAGCTGCCGCTCGGCATCCCCAGCCTCGGCGTGGTCTTCGCCGGCGTGGTGGGCGCGATCGTCTGGAACCTCATCACCTGGTACTTCGGTCTGCCGTCGTCCTCGTCGCACGCCCTCTTCGGCGGCCTCGTCGGCGCGACCCTCTTCGCCACCCACGGCACGGTCGAGTGGGGCACCATCATCCAGAAGGTGCTCATCCCGATGGTGGCCTCGCCGTTCGTCGGCTTCCTGCTGGGCTTCATCGTGATGGTGATCATCATGTGGCTGTTCCGGCGCGGTCACCCCGGCAAGCTCAACCGCGGCTTCCGGATCGCCCAGACGATCTCGGCGGGCGCCATGTCCATCGGCCACGGCATGCAGGACGCGGCGAAGACGATGGGCATCATCGTGCTCGCCCTCTACACCGGCGGCTTCCAGAGCGACGCCAAGCACATCCCGTGGTGGGTCTTCTGGACCTCGGCGGCGGTGCTCGCGGCGGGCACGTACGCCGGCGGCTGGCGCATCATCCGTACGCTGGGCCGCAAGATCATCGACCTCGGCCCGGCGGAGGGCTTCGCGGCCGAGACGGTCGCGAGCTCGGTCCTGTTCTTCAACGCCCTGGTCCTCAAGGCGCCGATCTCGACCACCCACACGATCACCTCGGCGATCATGGGCGTCGGCGCGACCAAGCGCCTCTCCGCGGTCCGCTGGAACGTGGCGGGCAACATCGTCCTGGCCTGGATCACGACGTTCCCGGCAGCGGCGGGGATCGCCTGCATCGTCTACTTCTGCGTACGACCGCTCTTCGGCTGAGCCGACCGATCGCACGACGGGCCCCGCTCTCCGCACGGAGGGCGGGGCCTGCCGCTCCTTCCTAGGCCTGCCGCTTCCTCCTAGGAACGAGAAAGCCGGTACCACCGCGGAGAGGTCCTGTTCATCGGCCAGCCCAGCCCCTCGGTCTGTGCCGGATCGACCGCGACGAGCGTCCAGCCCGGGAAGGCGGCCGTCACCTCGCCCTGGGAGACACCACCGGCCCACGTACGCAGGCGGCTCGGGCCGAAGGCCAACATCAGTATCGTGGCCCCGGGGTTGGCAAGCGCCGAGATGCCCCGCCCCACCGCGTGCCGCCCTCCGGCGTCGAAACCCTGGAAGCAGCCGATGTCGAGGAAGAAGTCGAAGGTCCCCAGACCGGCGGCCACCAGGTCGGTCGCGTCCCCCACGACATAGGTGACGTCTGCGACGCCCTTGCTCCGGGCCGCCTCGATCGCGGCCGGCACGTAGTCGACGCCAGTGGCCTCCCAGCCTCGGCGAGCGAGCTCGGGGGTGTACTGGCCGCGACCGCAGCCGACATCGAGCGCCCGGCCCAGCGGGCGCGAGCGCTCTGCCTCCTCGCGATCCAACAGGGCCGCGATGCTGCCGGCGGCGGCCTTTCCGTAACGCTCCCAGGGCGTGAGCCCCCAGCGATACATGCGGGTGTAGTTCGTCATCCGGCTCCGACCTCCCGGACGCCATCGAAGCATATCAACGCGAACCGTCAGAGGTTCCTTCTTCGAAACGTTGTGGCTTCTTGAAAGCGCCTCGGTCTGGTCAACGCTCGCGGTCGTTCAGCTCCCGCAGAGTCTCCTTCAGTTTCTCGATCCCGACGAGTTGCAGGCGGCGCTGCGACAGCGGGCAGGTGTGGGAGACGGCAGAACTAGTTTCCGGAAGGGCGATGAGTTCGCGTCGGGTCGGGGGTCTGAGTAGGCGTCAGTACCTCGAAGGGCGCAACGGCGAGGAAGCCGGCACCCCCGTAGCAAAGGACGACGCCATGACTGCTACCGCATCCGCATCCACGCCCGTCGGCCGGGGGCTGCACCGGACGCTCTGGGGGTTTCAGGTGTTCCTCGGGTTGTTCTTCATCGTCGCCTCGGCGGGGCCCAAACTGGCCGGGGAGGCGACCGCGGTGCAGACCTTCGAGGACATGGGGGCCGCGACCTGGTTCCGATACTTCATCGGATTGGTGGAGTTGGCCGGCGGTGTCGGTTTGCTGGTGCCGCGGCTCGCCGGGCCGGCGGCGGTGGGTTTGGTGCTGTTGATGGTCGGTGCCGCGTTCACGCAGGCGGTCATCTTGCACGGCGGTGCGCTGGTGCTCACCCCTGTGGTGCTGTTCGGGTTCCTCGTGTTCATCGCCTGGGGGCGCCTCGTCAGGCGGTGAGGAGGTTCCGGTAATCCGGTCGCTGTGGTCGCGGGCGGGCGTTATGGTCCGCCGCATGCGGCTGGAGGAGATCAATCCTGAGAACTACGAGGCGGCGCTGGCGGTGAAGGTCCGGCCCGACCAGGAGGATCTGGTCGAGCCGGTGGTCAAGTCGCTGGCGGAGGCGTACGTGTACGCGGAGTACGCATGGCCGCGCCTGATCCTCGACGGTGACCGGGTGGTCGGCTTCCTGATGGCCTTCCTCGACATCCCGTGGGACCCCGCCCGTGATCCCGAGGATGTGCGGTCCGGTCTGTGGCGGCTGAACATCGCGGCCGAGGCGCAGGGGTGTGGCTACGGGCGGTTCGCCGTCGAGGCGGTCTGTAACGAAGTCCGGGCGCGGGGTGGCAGCCGGGCGTACGTGACCTGGGAGCCTCGGGCAGGCGGGCCGGAGGACTTCTACCTGAAGCTGGGCTTCCGGCCGACCGGTGAGCGCAGTGGCGAGCAGACCGTCGGCGTTCTCGACCTCCACGAGGACCGGTCAGCGAGAGCGCAATAACTCTTCTGCCGGAGGAGGCGGCGAAGTCGTGGCGATCAGCGTGTCGGTGGGCTCGTCCCTTGGACGATCCAATTCGGCCACGATGTCATCGATTCGGCGTGAGGCCGCCTTGACCGTGACGATGATCCTCCACAATACGACGAGAGCAAGGATGGAGAGCCCGGCGATCTCGGTCACGAAGAATGGCCGGCGCTGCTCGAAGCCGTAGTCATGGTTCGCCCCCGCGATGGTGATGTGACTGACCGCATCAATCTATGTTGATCTTGCTATCCGTGTCAACATCACTCAGCGTGTGTTCATAAAGGGACCTGAGCGCCATTTCCGCACGGATTCATTACTCTCTGTGCTGAATCGCGAGTGTCGAGCAGGTCGACGGACGGTGCGGAGGGCATGAGCTCCGTTGCGAATTGACGTGACCACCGTGCTGTCTTGGCATTCGCCGCCATCACCGGCAGAGTGGGTCGGGCGATTGACAGCAAGATGCGTGAGAGCGAGGAATGTGCGATGGATCACGGGAGCCGCGGAAACCTCTCCGCGACTCGAAGCTCGTCCGATCCTGGCGGGTCTGGCTGATATTTGTACTGCTCGCAATTCTGGCGGTGCCACGAAAAGCATTATCGATTTCAATTCGTGGGTTGTAGACCCTGTCGAGCGCGACAAGCCGCTGACCGGGCTGTACCCCGAGATGCGGGCCGGCGACATGGACCACCTCTACCTGGAGTACCAGGACTGCGCGGTCAAACCCTGCCGGAGGATGCTGGCCGCCACCAGCGACCGCGGGCGCACCTGGCGCAAGCAGCCGCTGCCGGTGGACGAGAAGCAGAGGCCGACATCCGTCGTGCTGGTGCACCGCACTCTCGTGATCGCGACCGCCGAAGGGTTCCCCCGGCCCGCGGTCCTGCCCACCCCGGAGTACTGGGCCAGTACCGATGCCGGGGTCACCTGGCACCGGTCGACGGTCAGCGAGGTCCACGACCTGCCGCTCGGCTGGTTGGTGCGTCAGGGCCGGGACGGGATGTTCGCCTTCGATCCGGCCACCGGGAACGTGGCCTGGATCAGGGAGAACCCGCGCGAACCCCGGCCCTTCGGGCGATTCGGCTCGATCCTCGACACCGTGCCGGCTGGCGCCGGGCTCTGGTCAGTGCACCCCGGCCGCGGAAGGGGTGTCCTCAAGGTCAGCCAAGACGGCGGACGGACCTGGGACACGCGGACGCTGCCGGACCTGAAGCACCTGGACGGGCTCTCGGTGTACGGCTCGCCCTCGGTGGTCACCGTCGACGGCCAGACGGTCTACGCCATGCGGAGGGGCCGGACCAGGATGCAGTTGGTCGCCAGCGTCGACGGCGGGCGGACCTGGGAAGATCGCGCGACGGTCGAGCTCGGCGGCCCGCTGCTGACCGTGCTGCCGATCGACGACCGCACCGTGATCGTGGAAGGTCTGCACGGCACCTACCGCAGCACCGACCAGGGGCGGACGTTCACCAGGGTGGGGCCCTCGCTCGGCGCCCGCGGGCACGCCATCCCCGGGGGCTTCACCATTCCGACGAACAACAACGAGTACAGCGCCTGGGTCTCCGCGGACGGCGCCGAATGGACGTACGTGAAGCGCCCCGAAGTCCCCTGATCCCCGCGGAACGGCTCGCCCTTCCACGGGGGAGGGCGAGCCGTCGGTTCAGGACCCGTAGACGACGCCGATCTCGGCGCGGACGGCGTCGAGCAGGGTCATGACCTCCAGCGTGGCCGCGTGCGGGACGAGCGGGCTCTCCAGCAGCCCCTCGGCCAGGCAGCGCTGCACCTCGATCGCCTCGTACTGGAAGCCGTTGCCCTCGAACGGGAAGCCGAAGGTCTCGGTGTCGTCGCGGTGCAGGATGAAGGACCTCGGCGCGTAGAAGCCCTCCGGCAGGTCGATCCGGCCGCGTGTGCCGGTGATGGAGGCGGCGTTGCGGGAGGCGCCGGAGATGCTGCAGGTCAGGGCGGCCACCGCGGCCGGGTCGTAGCCGAGCAGCATGCCGGTGGTCTCGTCGACGCCCTCCGGGGTGAGGCGGGCCCAGCTCTGCGTCGTCGACGGGTTGCCCAGGAACAGGTGCGTCAGGTGGGCCAGGTAGACGCCGAGGTCGAGCAGGGCCCCGCCGCCGAGGGCGGGGTCGCGCAGGCGGTGCGTGGCCGCGAACGGCCCGCGCAGGCCCAGGTCGGCGTGGATGGTCACGACGTCGCCGATGGCGCCGTCGCGGACGAGGGCCAGGGCCTTGCGGATCGCCGGATTGCAGCGCATCCACATGGCTTCCATCAGGAACAGCCCGCGGGCGCGCGCCTCCTGGACGAGTTGCTCCGACGTGGCCAGGTCCAGCGTCAACGGCTTCTCGCAGAGCACCGCCTTGCCGCCGGCCAGGCAGGTCATCGCCGCCTCGCGGTGGAAGGCGTGCGGCGTCGCCACGTAGATGACGTCGACGTCCGGGTCCGCCGCCAGGGCGGCCCAGGAGCCGTGGGAGCGGGCGAAGCCGTGCCGGGTGGCGAAGGCGGCGGCCGGCTCGGGGCTGCGGGAGCCGACCGCGGCGAGCGCGGCGCCGGGGACCAGCGCGAGGTCGGACGCGAAGGTGGCGGCGATGCCGCCGGTGCCCAGGATGCCCCAGCGCGTGGTCATGGTCGCCACCGTATCGCCCGGCGCGGCACGGACACGCCTTCAGTCTGGTTCTGGGTTGTGGACGGGGCGGTCGGATGGGGGAGGATCGGGGCGTGAGCCGTGTGATCCCTTTGCCCCCTGCCATGGTCCAGAAGGCCCGCGACTTCCGCGGCACACCCGCTGAGGCCCGCGCCGCGGCCACCGTCGTGCTCGTGCACCCCGAGACCTTCGAGGTGTACGTCCTCAGGCGCGCCGCCACGATGGTCTTCGGCGGGGTCCACGCGTTCCCCGGTGGCCGCGTCGATCCCGGCGACCGCCCCGACACCGTACGCAAGGACTGGGCGGACCGCCTCGGCGTGCCCGGGGAGCAGGCGCGGGCCGTCGTCGGCGCCGCCGCGCGCGAGCTGTTCGAGGAGGCGGGCGTGCTGCTGGCCGGCCCGGTCGGCGAACCGGACCGCACGGTCGGCGACGTGACCGGCGACGACTGGGAGGCGGACCGCCGCGCCGTGGCGGCCCGGGAGCTCACCATGACGGACCTGCTGGCCCGGCGCGGGCTGCGGCTGCGCGACGACCTGCTGTTCCCGTGGGCGCGCTGGATCACCCCGGAGTTCGAGCCCAAGCGCTTCGACACCTGGTTCTTCGTCGCCCTGCTGCCGGAGGCCCAGACGGCGCGGGACGTGTCCGGCGAGGCCGAGGCGACCACCTGGATCAGCCCGGCGGCCGCCGACGACCTGGCCATGCTGCCGCCGACGCGGGTGACACTGGACCAGCTTTCCGCGTACGGAAATGTGCAGGATCTGGTCGCGGCGACCGCGAGCAGAAACGCCGCCGTGCCGGTCATGCCCCGGGTGGAGCTGACCGACGACGGCGGCGCGGTGGTCCGGATCTAGCGGACCTAGCCGAAGCGGCCGGTGATGTAGTCCTCGGTCTTGCGCTCCGACGGGTTGCTGAAGATCTTCTGGGTGTCGTCGTACTCGATGAGGCGGCCCGGATCGCCGGTCTTGTCGATCGAGAAGAAGCCGGTCTTGTCGCTGACCCGGGCGGCCTGCTGCATGTTGTGCGTGACGATGATGATCGTGAAGCGGTCCTTCAGCTTGAACATCAGGTCCTCGATCGCCAGCGTCGAGATCGGGTCGAGCGCCGAGCAGGGCTCGTCCATGAGCACGACCTGCGGCTCGACCGCGATGGTACGGGCGATGCACAGCCGCTGCTGCTGGCCGCCGGAGAGGCCGGCGCCCGGACGGTTCAGCCGGTCCTTGACCTCATCCCAGAGGTTCGCCGACTTCAGCGACTTCTCGGCGGCCTCGTCCAGCACCGCCTTCTTCTTGACGCCGTTGAGCTTGAGGCCCGCGATCACGTTCTCGTAGATCGACATCGTGGGGAACGGGTTGGGGCGCTGGAAGACCATGCCGATCATGCGGCGTACGGCGGTGACGTCGACGTCCGGGTCGTAGATGTTCTGGTCGTCGATGGTCAACCGGCCCTCGATGCGGGCGCCCGGGAGCACCTCGTGCATGCGGTTGATGGACCGCAGGAACGTCGACTTGCCGCAGCCGGATGGGCCGATCAGGGCGGTGATCGTCTTGGGCTCGACGGTCATCGAGATGCTGTCGATCGCCTTGAACGAGCCGTAGTAGGACGAGACGTTGCTCGCCGTGATGCGCTTGGCCATGGGGGACACCTTTACCTCAGGTCAGCCGGTTGCGGCGGGCGAGCAGCTTCGCTGCGATGGTCAGGACGAGGACCAGGGCGACCAGCGTCAGCGCTGCCGTCCAGGCGCGGTCCGGCGCGTACTTCGAGGCGTCGCCGGCCTGCTGGTAGACGAAGAGCGACAGCGACGACTGGTTGCCGCCGAACGGGTCGAAGTTGATCGCCGCCGCGCCGCCGGCGACGAGCAGCACCGGCGCGGTCTCGCCGGCGGCGCGGGCGACCGCGAGCATGATGCCGGTGACGATGCCGGGCAGGGCGGTGGGGAGGACGACCTTCACGATCGTCTTCCACTGGGGCACGCCCAGCGCGTACGCACCCTCGCGCAGCGGCCCGGGCACGAGCCGCAGCATCTCCTCGGTGGACCGCACGATCGTGGGCAGCATCAGCACCGTCAGCGCCAGCGAGGCGGCGAAGCCGGAGAACCGCGGTGTGCCGTTGTTGAACCACGGGCTGACGATGAGCACCCAGAACGCCAGGACGAACAGGCCGGCGACGATCGACGGGATGCCGGTCATGACGTCGACGAAGAAGCGGACCGTCAGGGCGAACCGGCCGCGGCCGTACTCGACCAGGTAGATCGCGCCGAGCACACCCAGCGGCACGGCCATCAGGGTGGCGAGGCCGACCTGCTCCAGCGTGCCGATGATCGCGTGGTATGCGCCGCCGTTGGGGTCCCGGGCGCCGATGTTGTTCATCGACGTGCCGAAGAAGTTGGCGTCCAGCCGGGCGGCGCCCTTGGAGACCAGCGTCCACACCACCGAGGCCAGCGGCAGGATCGCGAGCATGCAGGCGACGTAGATCGCGGCCCGCCACATGCGGTTGCGCGCGGAGCGGCGGCCCTCGACCCGGCTCGCCCCGAAGAAGAGGCCGGTCAGGTAGAAGACGACGCCGAGGACGACGACGAGCACCCAGTTGCCGATGCCCAGGCCGAGGACGACCGCCGCCGACAGCATCAGGGCCAGGACCGCGATGCCGAGGTCGGCGGCGACCGGCAGTTTCCGCGACCGGATGTTGTCCGGCGTCATGACGACGCCCGGCGTCTCACGCTCAAGCAGGCTCATGCGGCACTGTCCCGGAACTCGCGGCGGCGGTAGATGATCGCCCGCGCGGCCATGTTGACCACCAGCGTAATGGCGAAGAGGATCAGGCCGGAAGCGATCAGTGCGCCGCGGCCGGTGCCGGTGGCCTCGCCGAAGGTGTTGGCGATGTTCGCGGCGATCGAGTTGCCGCCGCTCTCGATCAGGTTGAACGAGATGGTGAAGGTGGTGCCGAGGGTCAGCGCCAGGGCGATGGTCTCGCCGAGCGCGCGGCCCAGGCCGAGCATGACCGCCGCGATGACGCCGGGCTTGCCGTACGGCAGCACCGCCGTGCGGATCATCTCCCACTTGGTGGCGCCGAGTGCGAGCGCCGCCTCCTCGTTCATGCCGGGCGTCTGCTGAAAGACCTCGCGCGACAGCGACGTGACGATCGGCAGCACCATGATCGCCAGCACCAGGCCGCCCAGCAGGATCGAGCGGCCGAACGGGCCGTCGCCACCGAAGATGGGCAGCCAGCCGAAGTACTTGTTCAGCCAGACCGAGAGGTCCTCCACCGGCTGGGAGAAGACGTCGCGTCCCCACAGGCCGAACACGACGCTCGGCACGGCCGCGAGCAGGTCGATGGTGAAGCCGAGCGGCGTTGCCAGCCGCTTCGGCGCGTAGTGCGACAGGAAGAGCGCGATGCCCAGGGCGATCGGCACGGCGACGATCAGCGCGATGACGGACGACAGCAAGGTGCCGAACGCGAGCGCGGCGATGCCGAACCGGGGCGCGGTCTCGTTGGGGAACCAGGCCTTGTAGGTCAGGAAGTTCTCGGTGTTCGCGCTGAGCGCGGGCACCGCCTTGCTGACCAGGAAGATCGCGATGGCCACGATGATGACGAGCACCATTGCACCGGCGGCGGTGCTGATACCCCGGAAGCCGCTCTCCATGGAGAACCGCGCCTTCGTGGGCAGGCCACCCCCGCCACCCAGCGGTGGGCGGTCGTTGGGAGGGATCGGCGATACGCCGTTGCCGGCGTATCGGGTGTGTGTCACACCCGATACGCCGGCGCTGGAGTCCGCCGAGCGGGAGGGATAGTCACCCATTCGCTCGCTCGCTGTCGTCTAGAAGGGGGTTCTGCGGGTCAGGAGATCTTCGCGACCGAGGCCTCGACCTTGGCGCGGACCGACTCCGGCAGCGGGGCGTAGCCCAGCTCGGCGAGCGCCGACTGGCCGCCCGAGCTGGCGGTGTAGCTCAGGAAGCCCTTGATGGCGGCGGCCTTCGGGCTGCCCTTGCTGCACGCGATCTCGTAGGTGACCAGGACGATCGGGTAGGCGCCGGCCTCCTTGGTGGCGTAGTCGATGTCGAGCTTGAGGTCGTCGCCGGTGCCGGCGATCTTGGCGCCCGCGATGGTCTTGCCGGCGCTGTCGCCGGTCAGCTCGGTGTACTCGCCCGCGCCGTTCTTGATCTTCGCCTTCTTCAGGTCGCTGTTCTCGGCGAAGGACAGCTCGACGTAGGAGATGGTGCCGGCAGTGCTCTTGACCAGCGCCGCGACGCCGTCGGACTTGGGGGCGCCGGTGCCGCCCGGCGCCTTCCAGGCCTTGGCGTTGCCGAACGTCCAGTCCGCCTCGGCGGTCTTGCTCAGGTACTTGGTGAAGTTGTCGGTGGTGCCCGACTCGTCCGACCGGTGCACCGCCTGGATCGTGGTGGCCGGGAGCTCCGCGCCGGAGTTCTCGGCGGCGATGGCCGGGTCGTTCCACTTGGTGATCTTGTTGCTGAAGATCTTCGCCAGGGTCGAGGCGGAGAGCTGGAGGTTCTCGACGCCGTCGACGTTGTAGACGACCGCGATGGGGCCGGTCACCATCGGCAGGTGCAGCGCCTGGCCGCCGGGGCACTTGGCGTCGGCCTGCGGCTGCTCCTCCGGCTTGAGGGCGGAGTCCGAGCCGACGAAGTCGGCGGTGCCCGCGATGAAGGCCTGGATGCCGGCGCCGGAGCCGGTGCTCTCGTAGCCGATCTTGGTGTCGGCGCCGCACTGACCCTGGTAGGTCTTGATCCACTCATCCATCGCGTTCTTCTGCGCGGACGAGCCCTGGGCCGTCAACTGACCCGCGGTGCAGTTGCCCTTGGCCGCGGAGGCGCCCGGGGCGGCGGACGTGTCGGTGTTGTCGGAACCGCACGCGGCGAGCGCGAGAGTGGTCGTCAAGGCAATGCCGGCAACGTAGTACCGCTGGAGCTTCACGGGGTTCCCTTCGGATGAGCTTGCTCCGGGCTCCGTAGTCCCGGCCGGCCGAGGTCTCATCGGCACACCCGGAAAGTTAGGAGGGCCAGGTGACCGGCTTCCCGGAGCTAAGTGAACGAAGGGTGAACGGTTGAGCCCGGGTTCGTTGCCTTTGACTGAGGAGCGGTTGTCCGTTACGTGAACGACGGGGCGGCTGACCGCTATGTCCGACCATTTCCGTTAACCTAGCGCGCCTTTGCGTGGCGTGCACCACTGTCGGTCAGGAACGGTGGTACTGCACGTCGGTGGTGTGGATCTCGAAGCCGAGACGGCGGTAGAGGGCGACCGCGGCCGGATTCGACTCGTCGACGTAGAGCAGGACGTCGCTCAGGCCGCGTCCCGCGAGGTGGCGCAGGCCGGCCACGCTCAGGGCCGCGCCGAGCCCGCGCCGATGCCCACCGCCGGGGTCCACCCCGATGATGTAGATCTCGCCGATCGCCGGTTCGCCGGCCGACGCCGGATGCACCTTGGTCCAGTGGAAGCCGAGCAGGCGGCCGTCGGCGGGGTCGACCGCGAGCAGGAAGCCCTCCGGGTCGAACCACGGCTCGGCCAACCGCAGCCGCAGGTCCTCCTGCGTCCAGCGGCCCTGCTCCGGGTGGTGCGCGAAGGCCCGGGCGTTGACGCCCAGCCACGCGGTGTCGTCGGTGCCCGGCACGAAGGCGCGTACTCGGACGTCCTCGGGGAGGGGCACTTCGGGCAGGTCGGTGAGCGGGCGGCGCATCTGCCACAGGACCCGGGAACGGGTGAAGCCCGCCTTCTCGGCGAACGCGCGGGCTGCCGGCTCGTCGCCGTGCGCCCAGAACTGCCGCTCGCCCGGTCCGGCCGCGGCGAGCAGGGCGGTGCCGGTCCCGCGCAGCCGGTGCTTCGGGTGCACGACCAGCTCGCCGGCCGTTCCGGCGAGGTACGCGTACCCCGTGAGATCACCGTCCTCGGCGAGGGCGAGCAGGTGCCGGTGCGTCGTACTACGAAGGCCGAGCACGCCCTCCTCGGAGAGCGGGCTGACCCCGTCGGCTTCCTCGGCCGCGGTGGCCAGCGCGAGCACGTCGGCCACCTCGGCGGGGGTGAGCCGGTTCGTGGACCGGACGTGCGTCATGGTGCGCGAGCTTAGACCGGCAGGGAGACGGGCTCGTTGTCGGGCAGTTGGCGGCCGGTGGGCGGCGCCACGAACTTGTAGCCGACCTGGCGCACGGTGCCGATCATCGACTCGTACTCCGAGCCGAGCTTGGCGCGCAGCCGCCGCACGTGCACGTCGACCGTGCGGGTGCCGCCGAAGTAGTCGTAGCCCCAGACCTCGCGCAGCAACTGGTCGCGGGTGAAGACCCGGCCGGGGTGCTGCGCCAGGAACTTGAGCAGCTCGAACTCCTTGTAGGTGAGATCGAGCGGGCGGCCCTTGAGCTTCGCGGCGTACGTGTCGGGGTCGATGGTGAGCTCGCCGGCCCGGATCGAACCGCCGCCGGCGGCGGTGGCGTTGTTCAGCCGGCCGACGCCCAGGCGCAGCCGGGCCTCGACCTCGGCCGGCCCGGCACCGGCCAGGATGACGTCGTCGACGCCCCAGTCCGCGTTCAGGGCGATCAGGCCCGCCTCGGTGACCACCGCGAACAGTGGCACACCGCTGCCGGTCGCGTGCAGCATCCGGCAGGTGGCACGGGCCTCGGAGAGCTCCGTCCGCGCGTCGATCAGCACGGCGTCGGGGCTGGGACCCGACACCAGCGTGCGCACGTCGCGGGGCGCGGTGCGCACGGAGTGGGGCAGCAGGTCCAGGGCGGGGAGCACGGCGGAGGGCTCACCCGCGCGGGCCGTCACCAACAGGAGGATTTCCACACTCACCTCGATCCTCGCGGCGCCAGGCCGCTTCGGGTGACCCGGTCTCGCAGCAGCAGGACGCGCGCGACCGGAAGGGTCTCGTCCCGGCGTCACCGACGGGTGGGCTGGGATCACCTTAACCGATCCGGGGCCCCGACCTCGGCGTCCGAGCCGGGCGAATGATGTGACGAATGCCCTCGACGGCCGGGCGTGACCGGGCCCGCGATGGGGACTATCGAGCCCCGGTCTGGCACCATCGCAGGCGTGCTCCCCACCACTCCGCGCGACAGCGACCCCTGGGACGACGACGTCTCCCGGGAGATCGCGCGGTCCGCGCCCGGCCGCTCCTCGTCCGGCTTCTATGCGGGCGCCCCGGAGAAGGAGCCCGAATTCGGCAAGCGGGAGGAACACGAGGACGAGGAGTTCGACGAGGAGATCCCCGTCGCTCCGGTGCGCCGGAAGCTCTCGGTGGCCATCGCCGGGTTCGCCGCCCTGCTCGGCGTCGGCCTGATCCTCGGCGCGCAGTCGTCGGGTCCGGACGCGCGGCTGTCGTACGCGATCGTGGTCTTCGGGGTGCAGCTCCTCTACGTCCTGGCCTTCACCATGGCGGTCCGCCCGCCGGCCGCCGGCGTGGTGGCGGGCGTCTGCGCGGCGGCCGGCGGGTTCGCCGACTGGCTCGCGGTCCGAAGCGAGCCGGCGAGCATGCTGCCCCTGCTGTACGTGACCGGGGGCGCCTTCGTCGTGGCCCTGGTCGGGCAGGCGATCCGCGCCCGGGACCGGATGCGGCTGCGCGACGCGCTCGGCGGCACCTTCCTCATCGTCTTCGGCGTGGTGTCGTTCGCGCTGCTCATCGTGCTGACCCGGCGGCCGGTAGGCACCCAGGCCATCCTCGTCTGCCTCACCGCGGCCGGCATCGCGCTGCTGGTCGCGCATCTCACCGATGCGGTCTGGCCCAAGCCGCGGATCGCCGCCCAGGTGCCGCGGGGTGCGGCCGGCATCGTGCTCGGTGCGATGCTCGGCACGCTGGCCGCCGCCGGGCTGGGCAGCGTGCTGGTGCTGCCGCTCACCCCCGGCAAGGGCGCGGTGCTGGGCTTCGCCGCCGCGGGCATCGCCGGGCTCGTCGACCTCGCCGTGAACTACTCCGAGGCCGGCCGCAGCATGGCCGGCGACGCGCCGACGTTCTGGGTGGCGCGGCACATGCAGGGGCCGCTGGGCGCGTTCGCGCTGTCGTTGCCGGCCACGTATGCGCTGACCTACTTCTTCCTTTCCTAGCCGGCCCCAGGAGGACCAGTGGCAGACGTGCACGAGTCGACACGGCCGCGCAAGCGCTGGGGCCGGCGGCTGTTGATCACCTTCCTGGTGCTGCTGGCCATCCTCGCCGCGGCCTTCGTGGTGGCGGACCGGGTCGCGGCCTCGTACGCGGAGAAGGAGATCGGCGATCGTGTCGCCCGGCAGGTCAGCGACCGGGGGGCGACGTCGGAGAAGCCGGACGTGACGGTGGCCGGGGTGCCGTTCCTGACCCAGGTGCTCGCGGGTGAGTATCAGGAGATCAAGATCCTGCTGAAGAACTACTCCGGCCCGGCCGGCAACGGCAAGACCGTCAAGATGCCGGAGCTCGACATCCGGGCGAAGGACGTGACCGCGCCGCTGGACACCATCCGCTCCGGCAAGGGCGACATCGTGGCGGGCACGGTCACCGGCACCGGCACGATCGGCTACGCCGACCTCGCCGAGCTGATCGGCCGCGAGGGGATCACGATCAGCGAGAAGGACGGCAAGCTGGTCGGCTCGGCGCCGGTCGAGGCGCTCGGCCAGACCTTCAACGTCTCGGGTACGGCGACACTCGAGGTCAGGGACGGCGTCGTGCAGGTGCGGTTCACCGACGTCACCGCGCAGGGACTGCCCGACGTGCCGCTGGTGCGCAACCTCATCGACGACTACGCCAAGAACCTGGCGCTCGATCTCAAGGTGCCCGCCCTGCCGATGGGGCTCCAGGTGCAGAAGGTGGAACCCCGTTCCGAGGGCCTGGTCGTCACCACCGGGGCAAGCGATGTGCCGCTGAGCTCCGGAGGACTGTGACCGCCGACTCCTTCCCGGATGGTGGTCGGTGGTGTTCCGGCTCCTGGAACCGCTGGTAGGGTCGGTTCCCATGAGCCTGTTGCTCACCAAGAGGCGCGCGGTCGACCTGTGCCGCGTGGCCGCCTGCCTGTGTTGCCCCGTCCGCTGACGGGGCCACTCGCCTTTCCCTCGCCCGGCAGTGGCGCCGTACGCAAACCGTGATCCGTTTCGTCGGGTCGGCGCGCGTGCGACCTCTTTTCCTTGCTTCCGCGCGCTGACTCACCCCCCATCTCTCACCTGACAAGGGAGTAATGCGATGAGTCGCGACACCGCACTCGTCTCTGCCGACTGGGCCGAGAAGAACCTGGACACCTCGGGGGTGGTCTTCGTCGAGGTCGACGAGGACACCACCGCCTACGACGGCGGGCACATCCCCGGCGCCGTCAAGCTCGACTGGAAGAAGGACCTACAGGACCCGGTGCGCCGGGACTTCGTGAACCAGGAACAGTTCTCCGCGCTGCTCTCCGAGCGGGGCATCGCCAACGACGACACCGTCGTCCTCTACGGCGGCAACAACAACTGGTTCGCCGCGTACGCGTACTGGTACTTCAAGCTCTACGGCCACGGCGACGTGAAGCTGCTCGACGGCGGCCGCAAGAAGTGGGAGCTCGACGCCCGGCCGTACACCAAGGACCTGCCCCAGCGTCCCACCACGCAGTACCGGGCTTCGGCGCCGGACCTCTCCATCCGCGCCTTCCGGGACGAGGTCGTGCAGGCCATCGGCGGGAAGAACCTGGTGGACGTCCGCAGCCCGGACGAGTTCGCCGGTCGTCTGCTCGCGCCCGCTCATCTGCCGCAGGAGCAGTCGCAGCGCGCCGGCCACATCCCCACGGCGATCAACGTGCCGTGGAGCAAGGCCGCCAACGAGGACGGCACGTTCAAGTCGGACGCCGAGCTCACCAAGATCTACGGCGAGGCGGGGCTGGACGGCGGTAAGGACACGATCGCGTACTGCCGCATCGGCGAGCGCTCCTCGCACACCTGGTTCGTGCTCCGGGAGCTGCTCGGCCACGAGAACGTGAAGAACTACGACGGATCCTGGACCGAGTACGGCTCGCTCATCGGCGTGCCGATCGCGCTCGGCGACGAGCCCGGAAAGGCGTGAGCGCATGACCACCTCGAACATCGCGGACGGCTGCGCCGCACCCGACCAGTCGGCACCCCTCCCCGCCGGCGTGGACCTCGAGAAGGAAACGGTCATCACGGGCGTCCTCACCGACGCCGAGGGCGCGGCGGTGGGCGGTGCGTACGTCCGCCTGCTCGACTCCACCGGCGAGTTCACCGCGGAGGTGGTGACGTCCCCGGGTGGCGTCTTCCGCTTCTTCGCGGCCCCGGGCTCGTGGACGCTGCGTGCTCTCTCCCGCGCGGGCAACGGCGACCTCGCCGTGGACGCCACCCGCGGGGTGAACGAGGTCGGCCTCAGCGTCGCCGCCTGACCCACGCTCTGTTGCTGAAGGGCGGGACCCCGGGGTCCCGCCCTTTCCGCGTGCGGGGGCCGGGTCCCGCGTTTGCGCCTGCGGGCCGGGTCTCGCCTGTGCGCGTGCGAAGGCCGGGTCTCGCTTTTGCGCGGGTGAGGGCGTGCGAGCATGGCTTCCGTGACCGAGCCCGCCCGTCCTTCGCCTCCCGTCGCGCAGCCCCGGAGGACGCGGTGGTGGCTGGTCGCGCTCGTCGCGGTCTGGGCCGTCGGCCTCACCGGCGCCGCACTCTGGTCGGTGCGCCACGATCCGCCGACGGTCGCCGAACAGCGGGACATCGCCGCCGCCCTGCCCGTGCTGCGGCAGGCCACCGGGGCGGTCGTCGCGGCGGCCGACGGCCCGGACCGGGCCGTCGAGATCGGACCGCTGCGGTTCGACCCCGAGTGCGCGCTGACCCCGGTGCGAGCCGGGGTCGAGGCCAGCCAGGAGATCACCGTCCGGGTCCGGGCGGATCAGGCGCCCGGCGCGCTCGACGCGATCGCCGAGGCGCTGCCGAAGGAGTACGCACCGGCGGTCCGGCACCTCGCCGGCGACACGCGGCACGTGCTGCGCGCCGACGCCGGCGAGTTCGTCGGGGTGGAGGCCACGGCCACGAACTCCGCTCCGGTCTTCTCCCTGTGGATCTCGACCGGCTGCCGCCCCACCGCCTCCGGCGTGGACTCCGCGCCCGCATCCCGCCCCGCCACGACCACGCCGCCCGCCTTCTCGGCCGCGACGAAGGCCGTCGGAGCGACCGGCCCCGCCACGACCGTCGAAGTGGCCTGCCCGAACGGAAAGACGGCGGCAACGGTGTCGGCCACCGGCCCGGCGCTGCCGGGCGACCTGGGCCGGGCCCTGCGCGATGTCGTGGGCGGCGGGCTCGTGGTGCAGGCCGAGCCGGACGAATGGGCGTACCGGGCCGGAGAGGTCTCGGTCCTCGTCACCACCGGCGACGGCGAGACCCGCGTCAGCGCCACCACCGCGTGCCGCTAGGGCCTTCGCTAGTAGACGACCGCCTGGGCGCCCTCGCCCATGATCTCCTCGACGAAGACCGCGGCACCCGCGATGCGGATGCCGGGAAGCACGGCGTCCGGCCCGATGCTCCGGCGGGCCGCGCACTGGGTGCACAGCGTGACCGTGCCGGCCTCGAGCAGCAGGCCGAGCAGATCGGGCAGGGGAGCGGCGTGCGGGAGCTCGAACTGCTCCGCCCGGCCGGGCAGGGCGAACCACGCCGACTCGCCGGTGAGCCAGAAGGACACCGGCACGCCGGCGGACGCCGCCGTGCTTGCCACGGTGAACGCCTGGGAGCAGCGTTCCGGGGCGTCGGCGCCGGCGGTGGTCTTGACGACGAGAAGGCGGGCCATGCCGGTCAGCATAGGATGACTCCGTCATGGTTACGGAGATCGGGTACGTGAGCCTGCTGGTCGCCGGTTTGGGCGGGCTGGCCGGCGGTTTGGGCTATCTGGCGATGCGCATTGCAAGGGGACGCTGGTGAGCAGTGAGACCGAGAACCCGCTGGGCCCGCCGCCCTGGTTGAACGCCCCGCCGGTCGCGGAGTACCCCTACGAGGACACCCACGACCTGCGGCAGGGGCCGGATCTGCACCCCGCGCTGCTCGGCCTGCTGCCGTTCGTCGGGCTGTGGCGGGGCCGGGGACAGGGCGGGTTCCCCCAGCCGGAGGACTACAACTTCGCCCAGGAGATCAGGATCAGCCACGACGGGCGGCCCTTCCTGGCGTACGAGTCGCGCATCTGGCTGCTGGACGACGCCTCCGAGCCGATCGGGCAGGCCGATCGCGAGGTCGGCTTCTGGCGTCCGGTGCTCAACGCGGACGGCCGCCCCACGGACGAGATGGAAGCCACGCTGACCACGCAGCACGGCGTGATCGAGATCTACGAGGGCGAGGCGACCGGCACCCGGCTGGAGATGGCCACCGCCGGCGTCGGGCACACCGCCTCGGGTCTCGCGGTCACCGGAGGACACCGGCTCTTCGGCATCGTCGAGGGCGCGCTGCTCTACGCCCACGAGATGTCGGCGAACGGCGAGAAGCTCAAGCCCCACCTCTCGGCCCGGCTGATCCGGGTCGGCGGCTGAACGGCGCTCCCTCAAGGAGAGCGGCTGAACGGCGCTCCCTCAAGGAGAGCGGCTGAACGGCGCTTCTTCAGAAGAGCGGCTGAACGCCGCTTCTCACGAAGGGCTGAAGCCGAGCAGATCGAGCAGGCGCGGCGTCCACGGCGACGCCGCGCGTTCCTGCCCGTCGAGGGTTCGCGCCTCGGCGAGTCCCCGCAGCGAGCTGGCCAGCCAGATGGCGTCGACGCCGGGCAGCTCGGCGGCGGTGATCATCCGTTCCTCGGCCCGCAGACCCACCTCGGCCGAGCGCGCGAGCAGATGCGCCGCCGTGGTGCCGGGCAGGATGCCGGTCCGGTCCGGCGCGACCGTGCACAGCGTGTCGCCGTCGAGCCAGACCAGGCTCGCCGTCGGCCCCTCCAGGGCCTGGCCGTGGCTGTCGAGCCAGAGCAGGTCGTCCGCACCCTGGGCGACCGCCCAGCGCTTCGCCGCCAGGTTCTCCGCGTAGGACAGCGTCTTGGCGCCCGCCAGGGACCAGGGCGGCCGGCGGGTGAGACCCACATCGTGGGTGATCAGGCGGATGCCGTCGCGGCGCTCGGCGCGGATCGTCTCCGGCACCGCGTCGACGGTGGCGAACGAGGTCGACGGGGTCACCACCAGCCGGAGGGCGCCGTCGGTGTGGGTGATCCCGCTCACCAGCTCGGCGAGGCCGCTCGGCACGTCGATGCCCAGGGCCGCCGCGGAGCGGGCCAGGCGGGCGAGGTGCGCGTCGAGCAGCCAGGGGCCCGCAGGCCGTACGTGCACCGTCTCGAAGACTCCCTCGCCGTAGAGGAGGCCGCGATCCGTGTGGGTCAGTTCGCCCGAGCCTGGAATCATCAGAGGCATGCTCACGTCGCGGAGGGTATCGCCACGGGAACTATGCTCGTAGCGTGTCCGCCCCCTCCCTCGCCGAGATGCTCCGGGAACGCGGCCTGCGACTGACCCCGCAGCGCCAGCTCATCCTGGAGGCGGTCCACGAACTCGGCCACGCCACGCCCGAGCAGATCCACCAGGCGGTGCGCGAGCGTGCCGCCGGGGTCAACATCACGACCGTCTACCGCACTCTCGAGCTGCTCGAAGAGCTCGGCCTGGTCAACCACACCCACCTTTCGCACGGCTCGCCGACCTATCACCGGGCGGGTGAGGACCAGCACGTGCACCTCGTCTGCCGGACCTGCGGCTCGGTCGGCGAGGTCGACCCCGCGATCATGGAACCGGTCACCGTACGGCTGCGCGACGAGCGGAACTTCCGGGTCGACGTGGGCCACGTGTCGCTCTTCGGAGTCTGCGGAGACTGCAAGGAGCGCGCATGACCACGGTCCGCATCGCCGGCTATCGGCAGGAGCGGCTATGACCACCGTCCTCATCTTCGGCTACCGGCAGGAGCGGGTATGACCACCGTCCTCATCGAGGAGCTCGAGCCGGAGTCGGCCGACGCCGGTGTCGCGGCGCACTACGGCGACCCGATGCGTGAGCAGCGCACTCTGGAGACCGCCGTCGGCCTCGTCGACCGTTCCCACCGCGACGTGATCGCCGTGCCCGGCGAGGAACGAGCGGGCTGGCTGCACACGCTGACAACCCAGCACCTCAGCGGCCTGCGAGCGGGGCAGGGCACCGAAATGCTCGTGCTCTCCCCGCACGGCCACGTCGAGCACCACGCCCTCGTCGCCGAGGACGGCACGACGGCCTGGCTGGACACCGAGCCGGGCGCCGGCGCGGGCCTGCTGAGATATCTGGAGATGATGCGCTTCTTCACGCGCGTCGAGCCCCGGGACGCCACCGCGGAGATGGCCGTGCTGTCCCTGGTGGGGCCGGAGGCCGCCGCGACGGCCGCCCGGATGCTCGGCGCCGACCTGGCCGAGCCGCGGGTCCGGGAAGTGCCGGGGCCCAAGTTCGCCGCGGGATCCGTGCCGCCCGAGCCCACCGCGCTCTATGACGTACGGCTCTTCGAGGGCGGGCTGGCCCGGCGGGTGCCGCTCGGCGTCGATCTGCTCGTGCCCCGGACGGGCCTCGATGCCGTGGTGGCGCGGCTGGCCGGCGTACCCAAGGCGGGATTGTGGGCCTATGAGGCGGTGCGGGTCGCGCGTCGGATCCCGCGGCTCGGCTGGGAGACCGACCATCGGACGATTCCGGCCGAGGCAGGGTTCGTGGGGCCAGCCGTCCACCTCGACAAGGGGTGTTATCGCGGACAGGAGACGGTCGCGCGGGTGCATCACCTCGGGCGTCCGCCACGCCGGCTCGTGCTGGTGCACCTCGACGGGGTGGCGACCGACCAGCCGCCGGTGCAGGGCACGCCGGTCACGCTCGACGGACGCCAGGTCGGCTTCGTCGGCACGGCGGTCCGCCACCACGAGCTCGGCATGATCGCGCTCGCGGTGGTGAAGCGCAACGTCGCCGACGACGCGCGGCTCACCGTAGGCGAGTCGGCCGCGGCCATCGACGCCGGCTGATCGACCTGGTCGCGGATGGCCGTCGCTGCTCCGTGAGCGATTCCGCATGGCAGGATCTCGGTTATGACCGGGACTTTGATCACTGTCGCGCCCACCGGCGCGGAGAGCAGCAAGGCGGACGTACCAGCGCTGCCTGTGACGATCGATGAGCTTGTGGCGACCGCCAAGGAGTGCGAGGCGCTGGGCGCGGCGATCATCCACGTCCACATCCGGGACGACGCGGCCGAGCCGACCCTCGACCAGGGCCGGCTTCGGGACACCGTGGCCGCGCTGCGGCAGTCCACCGACCTGATCATCCAGCTCTCCTCGGGCGGGGCCGTCACCGATCCCGAGTCGGACCGGCTGGCCGTGCTCGACGCGCGCCCGGAGATGGCCTCCTGCACGATGGGCACGGTCAACTTCGGCGACGGCGTCTTCATGAACCGCGCGGGGTTCATCGTCGACCTGCACACCCGGATGCAGGAGCGGGGCATCGTCCCCGAGTACGAGATCTTCGACCTGGGCCAACTCACCAGCCTGCAGCGCCTGCTCGACAAGCACGGCCTGCCGTTCGGCGGGCATGTGCACGTGGACCTCGTGATGGGCGTGCCGGGCGGCATGCCGGGCACCGCGGAGGCGCTGGTCGCCTGCCACCGCGCGATCCGGGACCTGCCCGAGGGCACGACGTTCTCCGCCACCGGCATCGGGCGCAGCACGATCGCGGTCATGCTCGCGTCGCTGTCGGCCGGCGGTCACCTGCGGGTCGGCATGGAGGACACCATCACGTACGCCAGGGGCCAGGCGGTCGAGTCGAACATGCAGCTCGTCGCGCGGGCGGTCGGGTTCGCCCAGCTCGCCCAGCGCCCGCCGCTGAGCACCGCGGAGGCGCGCGCGCTGCTCGGCGTACCGGCTCGATGATCCTCGCGGAGGTCGTGCGTTCGGGCTTCGTGGAGGGCATCCATCACGGTTCGGTGGTAGTGCTCGACGCCTCCGGTGCGGTGGTCTCCTCGGCGGGCGACGTGACGGGCCCGATGTTCCCCCGTTCCTCGAACAAGCCGATGCAGACCGTGGGCATGCTGCGGGCGGGGCTGCGCACCGACGACCCCGCGGACCTCGCGCTGATCAGCGGCAGCCATTCCGGCGAGCCGTTCCACGTCGACCGGGTCCGCTCGATCCTGCGTACGGCCGGCCTCACCGAGGACGCCCTGCTCTGCCCGGAGGACCTGCCGCTCGCCGAGAGTGCCCGGCATGCCGTGATCGTCGCGGGCGGTGCCGGGAAGCGGGTCTACATGAACTGCTCCGGCAAGCACGCCGGCATGCTGGCCACCTGCGTGGTCAACGGCTGGCCGCTGGACGACTACCGGGACGCCAAGCACCCGCTGCAGGGCGTCCTGGCCGAGGCCGTGACGGACCTGGCCGGCGAGCCGATCGCCGCGACCGGCATCGACGGCTGCGGCGCGCCGGTCTTCGGTTTCTCCCTGACCGCGCTGGCCCGGGGTTTCCACCGGCTGGCCGCGGCGCCGGACGGGCCCGAGCGCGCGGTGGCCGACGCCATCCGGGCGCATCCGGAGCTGGTGGCCGGGACCGGTCAGGACGACACGCTGTTGATGCGCGGCGTGCCCGGCCTGCTGGCCAAGGGTGGCGCCGAGGGGGTCGTGGCCGTGGCGGTGCCGGGTGCCGGCGCGGTGGCCATCAAGATCGCCGACGGCGGGATGCGGGCGCGGACGCCGGTGCTGGTCTCGGCGCTGCGCCGGCTCGGCGTCGATGCTCCCGTCCTGGACGAGCTGGCCACCGTGCCGCTGCTGGGTGGCGGCGTCCGGGTCGGCGAGGTGCGCGCGGCCTGGTGACCCGGTTCACGCTAACTCTTGCAAGCGTTTTGCTTGCAACAGTTAGCACCTCGGGCTACCTTCGTAGGCGTGGCCACACCCAAGGATCTGCCCCAGGACATCGGCTCGTTCATCCGAGACCTGCGGCAGACCGCGAAGATCTCGCTCCGGCAGCTCGCCGACAAGGCGGGCGTGAGCAACCCGTACCTGAGCCAGATCGAGCGGGGCCTGCGCAAGCCCAGCGCCGAGGTGCTGCAGCAACTGGCCAGCGCGCTGCGGGTGTCGACGCCCGCGATGTACCTGCGCGCCGGCCTGCTTGACGGTGAGGGCCAGCAGGGAGTGCTGGCCGCCATCGCGGTCGATCCCGATCTGACGATCGCGCAGAAGCAGTCGCTGTCGCAGATCTACGAGACGTTCCGCAACGAGAACGCCCGCCACGCCCCCGCGGCCGACGCGGCCGGCGACCCGACGCCGGAGCAGGGCGAGGCGGAGGTCCCCGACGAGGACGAGGCGCTCCAGGCCGTCGTGCGCGACATCGCCGTCGCCGAGGGCGGCCGGGCACCTGCTCCGGAGACCGCGAAGACCCCGACCACTCAGCCCGAGGAGTAGGACATGACCGAGCAGACCAAGACCCGCATTCCCGCGCCGCTCTACGCCGCCGCCGGCGCCGGTGACCTCGCCTGGCAGGAGCTGCGCAAGCTCCCCGCCGTGGTCAGCGAGCTCAGCGACCGCGCCGTCGCCTCGCTGAAGGTGGCGAACGACACCGCCGGCAGCACCGCCACGTCCTTGAAGGACAAGGCCGCCACCACCGACTTCGACAAGCTCCGCAGCACCGCCACGGCGAGCGCGGTGCACTTCGCCCAGCTCGCGCAGGAGCGGGCCGTCGCCGTCTACACCTCGCTCGTCGCGCGCGGCGAGCGGGTCGTCGGCACCGGTGTCGTGGAGGCCGCCGAGGTGGTCAACGCCGACATCGAGACCACCGAGGAGCCGAAGGCCGTCGAGGCCGCCGAGGCCGCCGACGCCGCCTCCGCTCCCGCGCCGAAGCCCCGCAAGCGGGCCGCCGCCCGTCCGGCCGGCAACTGACGCGCACCACGACATCCGAATGATCCGCAGGCCCCGGTGAAAGCCGGGGCCTGCGGCATAGACTGGCAATCATGGTTTACAGCGCGCCCCCGATTTTCTACGACGACGTCGAGTTCCTGATCGCCTTCGTGGTCATGATCTTCTCGCTCGTGGTGCAGGCCGTCGCGCTCATCCATTGCGTCACCCAGCGCGGTGACGGCTTCCAGGCGATCGGCACCCTGCCCAAGGGCGCGTGGCTGGCCATCCTCGCCGTGTGCATCGTGCTCACCCTGCTGGGCGGATACCGGGGCGCTACCGGCCTGTTCAGCCTCATCGGGGTCGCGGCCGCCCTGATCTATCTGCTCGACGTCCGGCCCGGCCTGCGCGACCTGTCGGACGGCAAGGGCTTCTGGTGAGACTCCGCCGGCCGCCCCCTCCCCAAGGCGGCCCGCGGACCCCGGGGCCGGGTCCGACCGCGCCGCGCACCGGCCGGCCCACGCTGCCCGCCCCGCGCACCGAGCTCGTCGACACCCCGCACGGCGTACGCCTGGAGCAGCTCGTCACCGGCGTCGGCGACCCGGTCACCGTGTTCGCCCATGGCATCGCCGGCGACCTGACCGGCACCCGCCCGCTGGGCGGCGGGGTGACCGGCCGCAAGGTCTTCTTCCACTTCCGCGGCCACGGCCGTTCCGGCGCACCGCCCGGGCCGTGGAGCTTCGCCGACCTCGCCGACGACCTGCGCGCCGTCGCCGATCAGGCCGGGGCGAGCCGGGCGCTCGGAGTCAGCATGGGTGCCGCCGCGCTGTGCCGGCTGCTCGCCGCCGATCCCGGCCGGTTCGAGCGGGCCGTCTTCTACCTGCCCGCGCCGCTGGACGGCGTGCGTCCCCGGGCGGCCGAGGAGCGGCTCGCACGCCTGCTCGCCGCGGTGGAGTCGGGGGAGGCCGCCGCGGTGGCGGAGGCCGTCGAGCCGGAGCTCCCCCGAGCCGTACGGGACACCCCGGCAGGCTGGAGCTACCTGCGCCAGCGCGTCGAGCAGTTGCTCCGCGACGGGTTGGCCCCGGAGCTCGAGACGGTGTGGCGGGAGCCCGCGGTCGCCGACGAGGGGCTGCTGCGGGCGTGGGAGGGAAGGGCGCTGGTGATCGGCTGCGTCGGCGACGCGCTGCACCCGGCGGCCTGGGCGCAACGCCTGGCCGACCTCCTGCCCGGGGCGCGGCTGCACGTGTACGACAGCCCGGCGGTGCTGTGGACCCACCGCCGCGAGCTGCGGGAGCGGATCTCCGAGTTTCTGAACGAGGAGTGACCCGCTACCTGGTGAGCCTCTGCACCCGGTACTTGGGGCCGTTGGCGTTCCCGGCCCGGTCCAGGGCCGTGTAGTCGACCTCGAGGTAGTAGCCCTTGGACAGGCCGGCGACCTTGACCTTCCACACGCCGGCCGAGCTCACCGGTACCCATTTGATGGCGGCCGCCGGGATCCTCGTGGCGCCCTCGGTGTACCTGATCCACTCGGACCTCGAGAAGTGGTAGTAGTACTCCTTCGCACCCTTCCACTTCCAGAGCTGGACGCCGACCGCGTCCATGCCGGTCTGGGCGTCCTTGGCGGTGCCCTGGACGGTCTTCCAGGAGGAGGCCTTCGTCGGGCTGATCGGCACCTTCAGGCTGGAGCTGGGCTTGGCCGTGTCCGCGCGCAGCGAGTAGGTGCCGGCCGGCTTGGTGACGCGGCCCTGCGCGTTCTCCAGGGTGACGCTGGCGGTGTACGTCCCGAACGCGTAATGGTGCTTGACCGACGTCCGCGTGCGCTGGACCAGGCTGGTGTTGCCGTCGCCCCAGTTCACCCAGAGCCGGGTGGTCTCGGCGGGCACGCCCGAGAGCTGGAGGGTGGCCTCGTGGCCGCCGCCCGGCCAGGTCCAGTTCCACGCCGGGTTGAACTTGAACGTGCCGCCCGCGGCGGCGACGGTCACGACCGAGGTGGCATTGAGAAGCGTGCCCGGCGTCGTGGCGCCGTCGTCGGTCAGCGTCACCCTGACGGTGTAGCTGCCGGCCGCCGCGTAGCTGTGGGTGGCCTTGGCGCCCTCGAGGTCCGAGGAGGTGGAGTCGCCCCAGTCGACCGTGATCCGCGGCGCCGTCTCCGGGGTGCCGTCCTCGAGGGCGGCCTGGGTGAGCGTGACCTGCTGCCCGGCCCAGATGCTCGTGCTGTCGAGGCGGTAGGTGCCCGAGATGGCGCCCTCCGCCCGGGCCGCAGAGCCCGGCATGCCGGCACCGGCGACCGTGCCGGCGCCAAGGGCGAGGGTCAGCAGTGCGGCGAGGATGCGCGGTCGTCCGGTGGTCATCTCTCTCCCCAGGAAGGTGCCCGCAATGGAGGCGAGCCGGTGGACCGTACCGGTTTGGGGCGATCGTGATCAAGCGAACTTGCGGTCAGTTCGGGATGACAGGTCTCACGCCGTAACCTTTCCGGCCCTTCGACCGGTGTTCATGGCGTGCGGCTATCCCCCAGATCTGTCTTTTTCGGCATCGTCGCGCTCGGTCTGCCGTTCTCGGTCGCCGTCGGCTGGACCCTCGGTACGCCGGACGCTGCCCCGCCGTCCGCGAACGCACCCGGCGGGGCGGGCGGCTTCGGCACCGCACCGGTGAAGGCCACCACCCCGGCGTCCGGGTCGGGCACGACGTGGGTGCCGCGCGCGCCGGAGCCGGTGTCCGTCGTGCAGTCGGTCGCGCCGAGTGCGCCACCGGGCGTCGCGGCGAGCTCCGCCGTACCGTCGTCGTCCGGATCCCCGGTGCCGACGCTGACGCTGCCGCCCGTGCCGACGCCCACCTCGATCTTCCAGCCGCCGTCGAGCCCCGTCGCGACGAGCGCCTCGCCCAGCCCCGAGCCGAGCACCGAGTCCTTCCGGCGGAGGTGGCTGGCCGAGAGGTCCTAAGCTGGCCGACTGTGAGCAACCCTTCGCTGCGCTCCACCGCCGCCCGCGGTGCGAGCGCGACCGGCGGTGCCCTGCGTGAGTTCCTCACCGGCGCCGCCCTGCTGGGCCGCGGCCTGGGCCTGGTGCTGAAAAGCCCGAGACTGCTGGGGCTGGGGCTGGTGCCGGCCGTGATCGCCGGCCTGCTGTACGGCGCCGCCCTGATCACCCTCGTCGCCTTCATCGGGGACCTGTCCGCGGCGGTGACCTGGTTCGCCGACGACTGGTCCCGGCTCTGGCGCGATCTGATCCGGCTTTTCGCCGGCGTGGCCCTGCTGGGCGTCGGCGGCCTGCTCGGCGTGCTCACCTTCACCGCGGTGACGCTGCTGATCGGGGACCCGTTCTACGAGAAGATCTCCAGCCTCGTCGAGAACCGCTACGGCGGCGTCCCGGACGAGGTCGAGGTGCCACTGTGGACCTCGCTCGGCCGCAGCCTGCGGGATTCGCTGCGGCTGATCGGCCTCTCCATCCTGGTCGGCATCCCGCTGCTCGCGGCGGGCTTCCTCCCGGTGGTGGGTCAGACCGTGGTGCCCGTGGTCGGTGGCGCGGTCGCCGGCTGGCTGCTCGCCGTCGAGCTCACCGGCGTGCCGTTCCAGCGGCGGGACAAACGCCTGCGCGACCGCAGGGCCGCGCTGCGCACCCGGCGTCCGCTCGCGCTCGGCTTCGGCGTCGCCGTCTTCGTCTGCTTCCTGATTCCGCTGGGCGCAGTTCTGCTCATGCCGGCGGCCGTGGCGGGCGGGACGCTGCTGTCCCGCAAGGTGCTCGGCCTTCCGGCCGACACGATCACCACGAAGCCTCTGTGATGGACGTCGAACTCGTCGAGGGCGACATCACCGCCCAGGAGGTCGACGCGATCGTCAACGCGGCGAACTCGTCGTTGCTCGGCGGAGGCGGCGTCGACGGCGCGATCCACCGCAAGGGCGGCCCGGAGATCCTCGCCGCGACCCGGGCGCTGCGTGCCGGCCACTACGGCGGCGGACTGCCGACCGGGCAGGCGGTGGCGACAACGGCGGGCCGGCTGTCCGCCCGGTGGGTGGTGCACACGGTGGGGCCGGTCTTCGACTACGCCGAGGACCGGTCGGCGCTGCTGCGGGCCTGCTATCAGAACTCGCTGCGGGTCGCGGACGAGCTGGGCGCCGCGTCGGTGGCGTTCCCGCTGATCTCGGCCGGGGTCTACCGGTGGCCGGTGGAGGACGCGGTGCGCCAGGCGCTGACCGTCCTGCGGACGGCGCAACCGGCGGGGGTGCGAACCATCCGGCTGGTGCTGTTCAGCGCCGAGACCGCCGAGACGGCGCGGCGGGTTGCGGCCGAGTTCTAAGGGTCAGGCCGAGGCGCGCACGACGAGTTCCGTGGGGAGGACCACGGCGGTCGGCACGTCGGCGCGGCCGTCGACCAGCCCGAGCATCTGACGGGCCATCGTGCGGCCCATGTCGACGATCGGCTGGCGTACGGTCGTCAGCGGCGGATCGCTGAGCCGGCTGATCTCGACGTCGTCGAAGCCGATCACCGCCACGTCCGCGGGGATGCGCCGGCCGGCCTCCTTCAGTGCCTGCAGCGCGCCGTGCGCCATCATGTCCGATGCCACGAAGACCGCGTCGAGGGCCGGGTCGCCGGCGAGCAGGCGGCGCATCGCCTGGATGCCCGACTCGCGGGTGAAGTCGCCCACCGCCACGTGCTCGCTCAGGCCCGCCTCGGCCAGCGCCGTACGGTATCCGGTCAGCCGGTCTATTCCCGCGACCATGTCCTGCGGGCCGGCGATGGTGGCGATCCGGCGCCGGCCGTGGGTGAGCAGGTGGCGCACGGCGGCGGCCACCCCGCCGATGTGGTCCACGTCCACGTACGGGACCGGCACCGGCGCCGGGTGCATCGGCCGGCCGCTGCACACCACCGGGATGCCGAGCCGGGCGAGCGTGCCCGGCAGCGGGTCCGTGCCGTGCATGGAGGCGAACATGACGCCGTCGACATGGCCCGCCATCGCATAGCGCTCGACGCGGCCGTGGCCCGCCGTCGACCCCGCCATCATCAGCACGAGCTGCTTGTCGGCGGCCTCGAGCTCCATGCTCACGCCGCGGATCACCGCCGGGAAGAACAGGTCGTCGGAGAACACCCGGCTGGCCGTCTCCGGCAGGATCAGCGCGATCGACTCCGTCCGCTGGGTCACCAGGCTCCGGGCCGCCTGGTTGGGGACGTACCCGAGCTCCTCGACGGCCTGGTGCACCGCGTCGCGGATCGCGACCGCGACCGTCGTCGAGCCGTTCACCACGCGGGAGACCGTCGCGCGCGAAACGCCGGCCCGTCTGGCCACCGCTTCGAGGGTCGGCCGCTCCCGCGTCACCATCGGCTCACTCCCCGATCCGCGCCCGGTCGTCGAGACCGTTGCGCCGGATCACCTCCCGGTACCACTTCGCGCTGTCCTTCGGCACCCGCCGCTGCGTGGTGTAGTCCACGTGCACGAGACCGAAGCGCATCCGGTAGCCCTCGGACCATTCGAAATTGTCCATCAGCGACCAGGCGAAGTATCCCCGAAGGTCAACGCCGTGGGAAATGGCATCCAGGCAGGCGCGCAGGTGTCCGTCGAGATAGTCGATGCGGTCGGCGTCGTGGACCTCGCCGTCGGCCGACGGGCCGTCCGGGTACGCGGCGCCGTTCTCGGTGATCAGCAGCGGCACGCCGTAGTCGGCGTGGAGGCGGTCGAGCAGCTTGGTGAGGGCGGCGGGCTCGATCTGCCATCCGATGTCGGTGATCGGGCCGACCGGCGCGCGGAAGGCGATGCCCTCGGTGCCCGGGTTGTCCGGCGCGGCGGGCTCGCCGGGCCGCGCCGACACGTACACCGGCGTGTAGAAGTTGACGCCGAGCACGTCGATCGGGACGTTGATGATCGTCTCGTCCCCGTCGCGGATGTGGCTCAAGTCGGTGAAGCGGGTCATGTGCTCGCGCATGTCATCGGGGTACGCGCCGCGCAGCAGCGGGTCGAGGAAGATCCGGTTGTGCAGCCCGTCGACGATCCGGGCGGCCTCCGCATCGGCCGCGTTCTCCGGGTCGAGCGGGAAGACCGCCGCCGGGTTCAGGGTGATGCTCACGCTCCGGGCGCCGGCCGAGCGCAGGGCCCGGGCGGCGAGTCCGTGCCCGAGCAGGAGGTGATGCACGGCCCGGAAGGCCGCGGCCGGGTCCTGGATGCCGGGTGCGTGCCGGCCGCTCGCGTGGCCCAGGTAGGCCGAGCACCACGGCTCGTTCAGCGTGGTCCAGGTGCCGACGCGGTCGCCGAGGCGGGCGTGGACGATGGCGGCGTACTCGGCGAAGGCCTCGGCGGTCTCCCGTACGGTCCAGCCGCCACGGTCCTGCAGTGTCTGCGGCAGGTCCCAGTGGTACAGGGTGACGACGGGGTCGATGCCCTTGCCGATCAGCTCGTCGGTGAGGCGGTCGTAGAAGTCCAGGCCGCGGGTGTTGACCGGGCCGGTGCCATCGGGCTGCACGCGCGGCCACGCGATGGAGTAGCGGTACGAGGTGAGCCCGAGCTCCGCCATGAGCGCCACGTCCTCGACGTAGCGGTGGTAGTGGTCGCAGGCCACGTCGCCGGTGTGTCCAGCGTGCACCCGTCCCGGCGTACGGCTGAAGGTGTCCCAGATGGACAGGCCCCGGCCGTCCTCGCGCACCGCGCCCTCGATCTGGTACGACGCCGTCGCCGCGCCCCAGACGAAGCCCTCCGGGAACGCGCCCCCCGGCGCCAGTGGTTCGCCGCCCGGTTCCACCTCGACGGTTGCCGTCATGCGTCTCACCGCTCCCTGCCTGCCGGCCGCCGCCTGCCGGACCGCGGCCGTTGCATACCTGACCGGTACAGCCTACGGCCGCGGGATCAACCCGCTCGGAGGGCGCTGAACAGGCGGGGGTCGCCGGTGATGGTCAGCAGGTCCGGTGCCGAGCGGCCCATGAGCGTCAGGAGCAGGTCGCTGGCGTTGCCCCGGGCCTCGGCCCGCGGATGGTGATCGTCGGAGTCCAGGATCGTGCCGGTGTCGAGCAGGGCGAGCCCCGCGCCGCGCAGGCGGACGAACCACTCGTAGCTCGCGTCCGTGGCCACGAGATGCACGACGCCGTGCAGGTCGGTCGGGCCCTGGCGGCGGCCGGCGGGCAGCCAGGTGTCGAGCACCTCGTTGACGCCGTCGGCTGCGAGCTTCGTCTCGATCGGGGTGGGCCGGCCGGCGGCCGTCTCGGCGTCCCAGCGGTGCACCGAGATCTCGTGGGCCATCCGCCGGTGCCAGAAGCCGGCCTTCTTGGCCTGCGCCGGCCACGTCCAGGCCGGGAGGTCCGGGTCGAGCGCGTCGAGCGTCTCAATGGTGCCGGTCATCTCCCGGCGGAGCCCGTCCAGCGCGTCGGGCCATGCGGGGCGGGGCTCGGGGGTCACCCGGTCGGCGGGCCTGTCGACCACACCGCGGGGCACCGACTCGCGCACCCAGCGCAGGAGCACGGTGAGGTGCTCGGTGAGATCCGCGACCGTCCAGCCCGGGCACGCGGGCACGGCGGCATCGGGGCCGGTCTCGGCGACCGCGTCCTGGAGCGCCGGGCCGTCGGCGCGTAGCGCCGCCAGCCAGAAGTCCTTCGTCGCGTTGAGCCTGTTCATCAGCTTCTCCCGCTCGAGGAGGACCACCTGTGCGTTCCCCGCGGCCCGTCGGCCTAGGGTGAACGTCGTGCCTGACGTTAGTGCTGATCCACCCGCCACCGCACCTGCTGCGCATGCCAGTTCGCTGGCGGCGTACACGACGCTACGCCTCGGGGGTCCCGCGGGCACGCTGACCCCGGCGTCAGAAACCGACGAAGCGGTAGAAATCATGCGCGGGGCGGCGCGCAAGGGGGAACGGGTCCTGGTTCTCGCCGGCGGCAGCAACGTCGTGATCGCGGATGAGGGCTTCCCCGGACAGGTGATGCTGTTGCGCACCCGGGGGACCCGTGTGGTGGACCGCGACTCGCGAGGCGTGCTGGTGCGGGTTGCGGCGGGGGAGCCGTGGGACGGGTTCGTCGCCGCGACGCTCGCCGACGGGCTCTCCGGCCTGGAGGCGCTGTCGGGCATCCCCGGCTCCGCCGGCGCGACGCCGATCCAGAACGTCGGCGCGTACGGTCAGGAGGTCGCACACACCGTCGAGGCGGTGCACGTCTACGACCGGCTGGACGACCAGGTGAAGACGCTGTCGCTGCCGGAGTGCCGGTTCGCGTACAGGTCCAGTGTGTTCAAGCGCAACGACCGGTGGCTGGTCCTGGAGGTCGACTTCCGGCTCGCCGTCGCCACGGACTCGGCCCCTATCCGGTACGCCGAGCTCGCCCGCAACCTGGGCGTCGAGGCCGGCGAGCGGGTCCCGGCGAAGCAGGTGCGCGACACCGTGCTGAAGCTGCGGGCCGGCAAGGGCATGGTCCTGGATCCCGAGGACCTCGACACCCGCTCGGTCGGCTCGTTCTTCACCAACCCGGTGCTCTCCGCGCAGGAGTGGGCCGGGGTGCAGGACCGGCTCGCCGACGCGGGCGAGCCGCCGAGCTGGCCGGCGCCGAACGGCACGGTCAAGGTGCCGGCGGCCTGGCTGATCGAGAAGGCGGGGTTCGCCAAGGGGTACGGCCGCCGCGGCGGCGTCGCGATCTCGTCGAAGCACACGCTGGCCCTGACGCACCGCGGCGGCGGTACGACGACCGCCCTGCTGGAGCTGGCCCGCGAGATCCGCGACGGCGTGCACGACCGGTTCGGCGTGGTGCTGCACCCCGAACCGGTCCTCGTGAACTGCGTCCTCTAGCCGCTCAGCGCCAGCCGAAGACCTGCGTCCAGTAGAAGGTGCCGTCCTGCGAGTTGCGTACGCCCGCCCCGAAGGACCTGGCCTCACAGTTGAGGATGTTCACGCGGTGCTCGGGGCTGGCCATCCAGGCGTCCATCACCTCGGCGGCGGTGGAGAAGCCCCAGGCGATGTTCTCCGCGGCCACGTCGGAGTAGCCGGCGGCGCGCGAGCGGGTCTCGAACGTCGAGCCCCGCCAGCCGATGTGCCCGAAGTCGCCGGTGGTCGCCATGTAGTGGCTCTGGCGTACGGCCGCGACCATCAGTTCGTCGTCCACGGTCAGCGGGGCACAGCCCGCGAGCATCCGCTCCTCGTTGGTCCGCACGATCACCTCGTCCATCAGCATCTCCGAGGTGGTGGGACCCGCGGCGGCCACCGCGGCGGGTCCGCCCGTCTCGGCGTGCGCGGGCGTCGTCGTGCACGCGAGCAGGGCGGCCGGCGCGGCCGCGGCGAGGGCGATACGTCGTACGGCTTTGAACACGGACTTTCCTCCCGGTCCACGACCGGGCTCCTGTTCGCCCGGCCAGCCCTATCGGACCGGATTTCTGTAGTTACGTCCTATCTTTGGTATTTTCCGGCTGTCTCACGCGCCTGCCGTGTCACTCTGTGGGGATGGTCAGGGGTAGTCGGATCTCGGCCCCCGCGCCCGTCGCCGGATCGAAGGTGAGCTCCACCGAGCCGCCGTGCCGGTTGGCGATCGCGTCCGCGAGCAGCATCCACAGGGCCGTGCTGCGGCGCCGGTGCGGCGGATCGGGGTCGGCCAGCATGCCGGCCATGAGGTGCTCGTCGGTGAGCTTCTCCGACTGTCGCGCGGTCACCGTGATCCGCCACCCCGCGTCGCCGGCCTCGGTGCTTACTGCGGCGGACCGGTCGGCGGCCCCGCTCGCGACGGTGCCGACCACGGCATAGAAGAGGTCCCGCAGCAGCGGGGCGTCGGCGGACAGCGGCGGCCCGTCCGAGGTCCGCACGGTCGCGGCGGTGTAGGGCTCCTGGCTCGCCAGCAGTTCCGCCACCTCGCGGATCACCGCACCCGGGTCCACCGTCGTGGGCCACAGCTCGAGATCGCCGGTCTGCAGCCTGCTGACCACCATGAGATCTTCGACCAGCGCCAGCATCCGGTCGGTGTTGCGCCGTACGGCCGCCAGCGCCACCGACCGCTCGGCCGGGGCGAGATCGTCGGTGTCGAGGCTCTCGGTGAACGACGCGATCGTGGTCAGCGGCGTCCGCAGCTCGTGGGAGACGACCGCGAGGAAGCGAGCCTGCAGCGCGAAGACGTTCGTGGGGGTTCGCACGCTGAACTATAACTTTCCGTATATGAACAGACACGTCACGCTATCGTGGTTTTGGACATTTCATCTTCGCCGCCCGCGCCCGCGGGGGGCGTGAGCAAGACGCTGACCCGGACCGAGCGCGTGCCGCGCCCGGCGGGCAGCCGCGTCTGGCGACGCGCCGGGGCGGAGGCGGAGGGCATGGTGACGAGCGCATGAGCAGACTGCTCGTGGTCGAGGACGACCCGGACATCGCCCTGGCCCTGCGGCTGCTCTTCAGCCGCGCCGGGTACGAGGTGGCGCACGCGGGCGACGGGCGCACCGGCTTGAAGGAGGCGTACGCGGAGCACCCGGACCTGGTGGTGCTCGACGTCGGTCTCCCGGAGATGGACGGCTGGCAGGTGCTCGAGCGGCTCCGGGACGTGTCCGACGTGCCCGTGCTGGTGCTGACGGCACACGGACAGGAGGCGGAGAAGGTCCGCGGCCTGCGCGGCGGTGCCGACGACTACCTGACCAAGCCGTTCGCGAACAACGAGCTGCTGGCCCGGGTGGAGGCGTTGCTGCGCCGCTCGTCCAGCGGCCAGAACAGTTGGGCCAGCCAGATCTACGACGACGGCCTGGTGCACCTGGACCCGACGAAGCGCCGGGTCTACGTCAAGGGCGACGAGAAGCGCCTCACGCCGACCGAGTTCCGGTTGCTCAACGCCCTGGTTCGGCACGCGGGCGCCGTGCTGAGCCCCAACCAGCTCCTCACCCAGGCGTGGGACGACCCCACGGGCATCGGCCAGGAGCGCGTCAAGTTCGCCGTGCTCCGGCTGCGCCGCAAGCTCGGCTGGTCGGATCCCGACGAGTCCCCGATCGAGTCCGTACGCGGATTCGGCTACCGCTACCGGCGCCCGGGCGGTGACACCTGAGCCGCAACCGGTAGCGGTCCGGGTGTCCTCAGGTGGGGCTCCGGTGGGTCGATGAGGGATTTGGGAAACGAGCAGGAGGTAGGGCGTTGGAAGACCTTGGCGAGATCGTCGGCGAATTCCTCATGGAGAGCCACGAGAACCTGGACCAGATCGACCGGGATCTCGTCGCGCTGGAGCAGAACCCGGCCTCGCGTGACCTGATCGCCCGCATCTTCCGGGCGATCCACACGATCAAGGGCACCAGTGGCTTCCTGGCCTTCACCCGGTTGGAGACGCTCGCGCACGCGGGCGAGTCCCTGCTGTCGCGGCTGCGCGACGGCGTCCAGCCGGTCACGCCGACCACGATCACCACGCTGCTGGCCACGATCGACGGCGTCCGGTCGCTGCTGGAGGCCATCGAGCAGAACGGCAGCGAGGGTGAGGTCGACGTCGACAACATCATCACCGCCGTCCACGCGCAGATGAACGCACCCGGCGACGCTGCACCGGCGGCTCCCGCCGCGCCCGCCGCACCGGCCGCGCCCGCCGCGCCGGCCGCACCCGCCGCGCCGGCCGCGGAAGCCCCGGCGGCCGAAGCCCCGGCGGCGAAAGCTGCCGAGAAGCCCGAGCCCCTCGAGGAGAAGCCGGTCCGCCCGGCGCCCGAACCCGTCGAGGGTCAGCGCCGCCCGCTCGGCGAGATCCTCGTCGAGACCGGCGCGGCGGAGGCCACGGACGTCGGCTCCGCGCTGCAGGCGCAGCTCGAGGGCGACGAGCGCAAACTCGGCACGATCCTGCTGGAGGAAGGCAAGACCCAGCCCGGCGCGGTCAACGACGCGCTGCAGGCGCAGGCGCCGAAGCGCAGCGTCGCCGACAGCGCGATCCGGGTGGACGTCGACCTGCTCGACACCCTCATGAACATGGTCGGTGAGCTCGTGCTCGCCCGTAACCAGCTCGTCCGCGGCGTGATGGAGATCGGCGACTCCGGCCTGGTCCGCAGCGCCCAGCGGCTCGGCATGATCACCTCCGAACTGCAGGAGGGGATCATGAAGACCCGGATGCAGCCCATCGAGCACATCTGGTCCAAGCTGCCCCGGGTCATCCGGGACCTGTCCAACTCGCTCGGCAAGAAGGTCGAGCTGGTCATGGAGGGCAAGGAGACGGAGCTCGACCGCAGCCTGCTCGAGGCCGTCAAGGACCCGTTGACCCACCTGGTCCGCAACGCCGTCGACCACGGCATCGAGGAGGCCGACCGGCGGATCGCCGCGGGCAAGAACCCGCAGGGAACGCTGACGCTGCGCGCGTACCACGAGGGTGGGCACGTCGCGGTCGAGGTCGCCGACGACGGCGCCGGCATGGACGTCAACCGGATCGCGCAGAAGGCCGTGGAGAAGGGCCTGCTGCGTGCCGACCAGATTCCGAACATGGACAAGCGCGAGATCATGGCGATGGTCTTCCAGCCCGGCTTCTCCACCGCGGCAAAGGTGACCAACGTGTCCGGCCGCGGCGTCGGCATGGACGTCGTCAAGACCAACATCGAGCGGATCGGCGGCGCGGTCAGCGTCGACTCGACGCTGGGCCAGGGCACGGTCTGGCGCCTCACGATCCCGCTGACGCTGGCGATCATCCAGGCGCTGACCGTCGACTGTGGCGACCAGCGCTACGTGGTGCCGCAGGTCGCGGTCCTGGAGCTGGTCTTCATCGACGGCCAGTCCACGAAGATCGAGTACGCCTCCGGCGCGCCCGTCTACCGCCTGCGCGGCAAGCTCCTGCCGCTCGTCCGCCTGGACCGGGCCCTCGGCCTCGACCCCGGCGGCGACCAGGGCGTCTACATCATGGTGCTGCAGGCCGACGGGCGCCGCTTCGGCCTCGTCGTGGACCGCGTCCTCAACACCGAGGAGGTCGTGGTCAAGGCGCTCAACACCCGGTTCAAGGACATCGGCCTGTACGCCGGCGCCACGATCCTCGGCGACGGCAAGGTCGGCCTGATCCTCGACGCCTCCGCGCTGGCGCGTCGCTCGCACCTCGCGGTCGACGCCGGGCGGGAGAACCTCGTCGGCACGTCCCGGGCGGCCGGCGGTGCCGGCACCGGCGAACGCCTGCTGATCACCGCGGTCGGGGAGCGCCGGGTGGCGATCCCGCTCGACACGGTGACCCGCCTGGAGGAATTCCCGCGGGACCGCATCGAGCACGCCGGCTCCCGCGAGGTGGTGCAGTACCGCGGCCAGATCCTGCCGCTGGTGCGACTGTCCCACCTCCTGGGGGCGTACAGCGAGATGGAAGAGGGCGACACCGTCTCGGTGGTCGTCTACAGCGAGGGGGGCCGCAGCGTGGCGCTGGTCGTGGACCGGATCGTCGACATCGCCGAGAACTCGACCACCGCCCGGCGCGACGCGGAAGAGGACGGTCTCGTCGGTACGGCGGTCATCCAACAGCGAGTGACCGAGCTGCTCGACGTGCGCCGCGCGATCCTCGCCGCCGACCCGAACTTCTACAACGAGATGTCCGACTCCGAGATGCTGGTGGAGGCCTGAGATGGCGAGCCGGCAGTTCGCTACCTTCGAGGTGGCAGACCAGTTGTTCGGGGTCGAGGTCGACACCGTCCAGGAAGTGCTCTCCTACAACGAGTACACCCCGGTGCCGCTGGCGCCTCCGGCGGTCGGCGGGCTCTTCAACCTGCGCGGCCAGGTGATCGCGGCGGTCGACCTGCGGGTGCAGCTCGGCCTCGTCCGCCAGGCCCTGCAGGGCCCGGTGATGAATGTGATCCTGCGCGGTGACGGCGAGCCGGTCAGCCTGCTCGTGGATCGCATCGGCGAGGTGGTCGACCTGGAAGACGACGCGTTCGAGCCGCCGCCGGACACGCTCGCCGGTCCCACCCGCGAGCTGGTGACCGGAACCTTCAAGATGGATGGCCGGCTGATGCTGGCCCTGGACGTCAACCAGGCCGTCGACACCTCTCGAGCCACCACCTGATGTACAGCCTTGTCAGCGCCCCCGTCCTCGGCTTCGACCTGACCCGCCTCGGTGGCGGGTCGGCCACCGCCGAGGTGCTGTTGCGCGCCCTGCGCCTCAGCGTCGGGGACCTGCCGATCCTCGCGGAGAGGCTGCCCGACGAGGGAGTTCGAGGCCCGCTCTGGGTGGAGGTGGAGAGCGCCGCGCGCAAGCTGCCGACGCTCAAGGGCATGAAGGCGGACGACCCGGCCAGCTCGCTGGCTCTGGTCGAGCGGGCGCCGATCGGCTCGGTCGACGCCCTGCTGACGTGCCTGCGTTACGACGTCATGGCGTGGACCTGGCAGGGCGCCGGCCGCGACGCCACGCAGAGTGAGACGGCCGCCGCGGCGACCGCCCTGCTCTGCGACGCCGCGGTGGCCAGCTATCTGCGCGAGGTCCTCGACGAATCGACCCGCCGGATGCTGGGCGCGGGCTGGGTGGCGGCGCTGCGCAAGCTGCCCGCCGGCAAGCCGATCGACCTGGGGCCGCACCACTACGCGGTGTCGGCCCTGCTCGACCGGCTGCGCTCGATCACGTCGAAGGACCTGGCCCGGCTGACCCAGTCGGCGGAGGACGCGCGCCGCAACGCCGGAGGCTGGTCGCCGGCGGTGCACTCGGCGTCGTGGGCGGCGTACCTGTCGGACCGGGTCCGTACGGCCGCGGCCGCGCAGATGCTGCTCGTGCAGGCGATCGACACGGCCGCCATTCCGCTCGCGGAGCGGGCCGGTGGCGTCTGGAACATGCTCAGCGGTGCGGTCCAGGCGCTCGTCGTCCGGGACCTGCTGGACACCGCCACGGCGCATCGGCTGCTCGCGCCGGTCGTCGCGGCACTCGGCCCGGCATGGCTCGGATGAGAGGCGGAGGAGAGCGATGATCAGAGTTCTCGTCGTCGACGACTCCGTGGTGGTCCGCCGGCTCATCGTGGACTCGCTGACCGGTGCGGCGGGCATCGAGGTGGTCGGCACCGCCGCGAACGGCCTGCTGGCCCAGGCGAAGATCGACCAGCTCAAGCCGGACGCGATCACGATGGACATCGAGATGCCGCAGATGGACGGCATCGCGGCGGTGCGCGAGCTGCGCAAGCGGCACCGGCACATCCCGGTGATCATGTTCAGCACGCTGTCCGCGGCCGGGGCCAGCGCCACGCTCGAGGCGCTCGCCGCGGGCGCCACGGACTACGTGACGAAGCCGAGCAACGTCGGGTCGATCGCCGAGTCCATCGCGGCCGTCCGCGAGCAGCTCGTACCGAAGATCCACGCGCTGGCCGGCCGCCGCCCGGCCGGACCGTCCCGGCCGGGAGCGGGCCCGGCGCCGGCCCGGCCCGGCCTCACCCCGCCTCCGGGTCTGCGTCCCGGCGCGCCGGGACGACCCGGCGTGCTCGCCGGCCGTCCCCCGGGACCGGCGAAGGCCGCACCGGCCCGGCCGGTCCGGCGCGGCCCGCACGCGCGCGTCGACATTCTCGCGATCGGGTCGTCGACCGGCGGCCCGGACGCGCTGACCAAGGTGTTGCAGGCACTGCCGTCGGACCTGCCGGTGCCGATCGTGGTGACGCAGCACATGCCGCCGGTCTTCACCCGCATGTTCGCCGAGCGCCTCGACCGCAGCACGCCGCTGCGCGTGGTCGAGGCCGGCGAGGGGATGGAGCTCCTACCCGGCACGGTCTATATCGCTCCCGGCGACAAGCACCTGGTGCTGCAACGCCGGAACACCGCGACGCTGACCCAGCTCAGCGGCGCGCCGCCGGAGAACTCGTGCCGTCCGGCGGTCGACGTGATGTTCCGCTCGGTGGCGGCGCTCTACGGGGCGTCGGCGTACGCGGCGGTGCTCACCGGCATGGGATACGACGGACGAGGTGGTGCGAAGGTGCTGCGTGACGCAGGCGCCGAAATTCTGGCGCAGGACGAGGCGAGTTCGGTGGTCTGGGGCATGCCCGGCGCCGTGGTCGGCGCGGGATTGGCCGACGACGTGTCGCCGCTGGACAAGATCGCTTCGGCTTTGATCCAGCGGGTTCAGGTGGGCCGCGCGCCTCGAGCGACGGCGGTGACCCGATGACCCTCTCTCAGGCCGACTTCGCCTTCGTCTCGACGCTGGTCCGGCGGGAGGCGGCGATCGTGCTGGCGCCCGGCAAGGAGTACCTGGTGGAGGCCCGGCTGATACCGGTGGCCCGGCAGGTCGGTGCGGCCAGCGTCAGCGAGTTCCTGGCCAACCTCCAGCGCAAACCCAACCCGGCCGACCAGCGCCGGATCATCGACGCGCTGACCACGAACGAGACGTCGTGGTTCCGCGACCGGGAGCCCTTCACGGCGATGACCGACGTCGTGCTCCCCGAGCTCGTCAAGAGCCGCGGTTCGACCCGCAAGCTGCGGCTCTGGTCCGCGGCGAGCTCGAGCGGGCAGGAGGCGTACAGCCTGGCGATCACCCTGCAGGAATCGCTGCCCGCCGGCTGGGGATACGAGATCATGGGTAGTGACATCTCGACCGAGATGGTCAAGCGGGCCGAGGCCGCCGAGTACAGCCAGGTGGAGGTCAACCGGGGCCTGCCGGCCACTCAGCTTGTGCAGTACTTCGAACGGGCAGGCGCGCACTGGCGGATCGCGCCGCACCTGCGGCGCAACGTCACCTTCAAGCACATGAACCTGACGGCGCCGCTGCCCAACATTCCTCCATTCGACGTGATCTTCCTGCGGAACGTGCTGATCTACTTCGACGTCGCGACGAAGAAGTCGGTGCTGCGCAACGTCGCCCGACTGCTGCGGCCGGACGGCTGGCTCTTCCTCGGTGCGGCGGAAACGACCATCGGGATCGACGACAACTACGAACGGGTGGCGGCCGGCCGGACCTCTGCCTACCGAGTGCGAAGCGCGGTGCCTGCGGGCGCCGCAAGGAAGGGGTGAGCTGCGGTGCGCGCCATGGTGATCGACGACTCGCGGGCGATGCGGATGATTCTCAAGCGCATCGTCGCGAAACTGAACTTCGAGGCGATCGAGGCGGGTGACGGCCAGGAGGCTCTGGACCTGCTCTCCACGATGACCGAGGTGCCGGAACTGGCCCTCATCGACTGGAACATGCCCAACATGAACGGGCTCGAGTTCGTGACCAAGGTCCGCGCGGAGCCACGCCTGCGCGAGATGACGCTGGTCATGGTCACGACCGAGAGCGAACAGAGCCAGATCGTCCGGGCGCTCGCCGCGGGCGCACACGAATACGTGATCAAGCCCTTCACCGAGGGCGCGATGATCGAAAAGTTGGCCCTGCTGGGCCTGGTACCGACCGGAGCGAACTCATGAGCGTCGAAACCGTGGTGAGCGAGGACGATCTCGCCGAGATGGTGGAACAGGTCTGGGTGTCGTACCTGGATCCCGAGGGCATCAATCCGCTGGTGGTGACGGGCGACAAGGAGCAGACGACCGAGGTGCACTCGACGGTGTCGATCACCGGCAGCTGGCACGGTCACCTGGTCTACGCCTGCTCCCTGCAGGCCGCGAGGAAGTCCGCCGCGGCGTTCCTGGCGATGGAGATGGACGAGGTCGGACAGGAGGACATCTCCGACGTCCTCGGCGAGCTGGCGAACATCGTCGGCGGCAACGTCAAGGCGATGCTGCCGGCGGGCTGCTTCCTGTCGCTGCCGACCGTCGTACTGGCGCCCGCAACCGCGTCGTACTACCCGGCGGCCGAGCACCTCAGCGGCCTGTACGGGATCTGGGACGGTGAACCGATCTCCATCACGATGTATCAGAGCATCAAGCAGCAGGAGGGGTCGGCATGAAGATCCTCATTGCGGACGACAGCAGGGTCATGCGCCAGATCGTGACCCGCACCCTGCGCCAGGCCGGCTTCGACGGCCACGAGCTCGTGGAGGCCTCGGACGGCGCCCAGGCCGCGGCGATGGCCGACTCGGAGAAGCCCGACCTCATCATCTCGGACTGGAACATGCCCGAGATGACCGGCATCGACGTGCTGCGCAAGCTGCGGGCGGCGGGTAACAACGTCAAGTTCGGCTTCGTGACCTCCGAGTGCACCGACGAGATGAAGAGCGCGGCGGAGAGTGCCGGATCAGCCTTCTTCATCGTGAAGCCCTTCACTGCTGAGCAATTCGATGAGGTCTTCTCTCCTATTTTGGGATGATATAGCCATGTCTGACACCTCGGTTATCCCCGCTTCGCTCGCCGTCCGCAACCTCTTCGAAGACCTCCTCGGCCGGGACGTCAACGTCGCTTCCGGCGACCCCATGACCGCCGATGATCTGCCCACCGGCACGATTGCCATCTATACCGATCCGTCGCAGCAGCTCTGCGCGGTCTGCGGCATGACGCTCAGTCTGGCGGCCAACGCGGGGGCCGCACTCGGCCTGCTCCCGGTCGGTGCCGCCGAGGACAGCATCGAGGAGAAGCAGCTCTTTCCGAACCTCGCCGAGAATGTCTTCGAGCTCTTCAACATCTTCACCAGCCTGCTCAACCGCGAGGGCGCGCCGCACGTGAAGCTCTATCAGGTCATCTACCCCGGCCAGAACCTGCCCAACGACGCGCGGGCGCAGTTGCTGGCGCTGGGCAAGCGGCTGGACCTGCTGATCGAGGTGTCGCGGTACGGCAAGGGCAAATTCTCGTTGTCGATGGTCTGACGGGCACGGCGTGTAGCGGCGGACCGGGGTTTGTTCCCCGGTCCGCCGCTACACGCCGTCGAACGTCAGGACTGGGCGACGTCCACCCGGCGATCCGCCTGCGCCACGGGCGAGGTGGCCTGACGGTGCAGGGTCGCGGCCGGAAGGTGGGCCAGGTCGTGGTCGCGACGCAGGCGGCTGGCCGCCCGGCTCAGCCCGCGGCGGGCCGGGACGAGCCGCTGCGGCGCCGCCGTCCAGCCGTAGCGCAGCAGCTCGGCGGCGGCCGGGCGGACCGCGCCCGTCACCTCGTAGCCGTGGGCCACCAGGCGGCTGCCCAGCGCCGCCTCGCAGAGCGCGATCTCCTCCGCCGTCAGCCGGCTCTGCCAGCTCTGCACCCGCTGGGTGGTCACCGGTGAGTGCGTCCGCGCGTGCCAGGTCTTGAACGAGGGCACGGCGACATCGGCCACCGCGGACGGTTCCGCCATGGCCGGGTGGTAGTCCTCCCCGAGGTACGCGCACAGCTCGCCGAGCCGCCCCTGCGGGTCGGCGACGAGGTCCTCGTAGCGCAGCTCGTACCACTGCGAGGGGCCGAGCCGGCGCGCGGCACGCCGGGCGTCGTCCACGGCGCGGGCCCAGGCGGCCACCGTCGCGTAGATGTCCTTGCGGTGCCAGGACATCTCCTTGAGCGACGCCACGCAGTCCCGGCCGTCGCGGACGATGTTGACGAACTGGGCGTCCGGGAAGAGCCGCAGCAGGATGTCGACGTTGTGCAGGTACGCCGGCCGCTTGTCGCCCCACCGCGGCTTGCCGAAGCGGGCCGCGTACCGCTGGAAGATCGTGCCCAGCGCCGAGCCGAGCGTGCCCTGGCCGGCGGTGATGAGCTCGACGGTCTCCTCGGCGTCGAGGCCGAGGTCGCAGAAGCGGGTCTCGCGCCGGTCGACGATGCGCCGGGCGAGCGCGCGCCGGTTCTCCGCCACCCGCAGGTCGCCGAACTCCCGGCGCTCGCGGTATGCGGCTAGCACGAACCGGGTCTCGGGCGGAATCGCGATCCGTGGATGGGCGTGCAGCATGAGCTGCAGCATCGTCGTGCCCGAACGCGGGCAACCGACGACGATGATCGGCCGGTCAGTCGGCACCGTGCACCTCCGGTGGGCAGTCGCTCACCAGAGGTAACATACGGCCAAAACGGGCGATTGTTAACGAACTGCCAGGCGTGTCGCGCCTCAGGTTTCGGGACGCGGCTCAGGCGTCCCGGCATCCGGGGTGGGCGTGACCCGGGTGCCCGGCTCCTCCTTCCGGCCGTATCCCGCCGTGACGAAGCGCAGACCGGCGAGCAGTATCGCGGCGATCGGCACGGCGATGAGGAACCGGATCAGCACCTCGGTCACGTCGATCTCGTCGAGCACATAGCGATACAGCGCCGGCGCGCTCATCAGCAGCGCGAACAGCAGGACGGAGGGCCGGATCACGGCTCACCCCCGGCGGGCGGGCCGGCGGGGCAGGGCGGCCATCGGGACCACGTCGGCGGCGATCCGGGCGCAGAGCAACGCCGCCCACGAGTGCGGGGTGGCGGGCTTGCCGTCCAGCGAGACGATCGGCACGTCGAGGCCGAGCACGGTGGCCGGGTCGGAGGTGATGTCCACGTTGTGCACCACCAGCGCCTCCACGTCGCCGAGCGCCCGCAGGTGCCGGGCGGTGTCCGCGGTCTTGCGGGTGGCGTCGACGACCGCCCAGACCGCGGTCGCCTTGAGCGCCTCGCACATGTCGTTGACCCAGATCGGGTCCGTACGCCCGACCACCGCGTCGACCACCACGATCCAGGCGTGATCGGCGTTGTGCAGCTTCTCGGCCTTGGTCACCGCGGCGGCCGGGTCGCCCAGGATCCGCGACGAGTGCATGCCGGTGCCCGCGGCCGACGGGCCGCCCAGCATCAGGTGCGCCTGGTCGAGACCGGCCTGCTCGCAGAGCTTGCGGCCCATCGGCACGGCGTGGTCGAGGTCGCCGGCGAGGACCAGGATCTCGCCCGGCGCGTCCGGCACGGCCGGTGCGGACGGGCGCGCGGCCAGGACGCCGAGCACGCCCGCGTACGTGTCCCCGCCGGTGATCTCCGCGGCCATCTCCTCGGGCATGCCGACCCGCATCAGGTTCTGCTGCACGGTGTCGAAGTGCTGCGGCCGGACGGGCGTGGGCATCGCCGTGGTCACGTGTGCCGTCGTCGCCGGGACCGAGGAGGTGGGCCCGAGACCCAGCCCGCCGAGCGACTCCGCCAGGGAGACCGGTGCGGGCGCGGGGGAGGTCGGCGCCAGGCCGTACGCGGCGGCCGGCGTGCGGGGCGGCGCCGGATTCTGCGCGGCCAGGTTGGCCGCCGGGCTCGGCGTGAAGGGCGGGTGGTCGTTCACTCCGAGCCCACCCATCAGCTCCGCGAGCGACGGTACGGTCGGCAGCGGCTTCACCCCCGCGTTCGCGCCGCCGTTCACCGGGGAGCCGGTCGCCTGCGCGGGACGGAACGGCCGTACCGCGGGGCTCTCCGGTTGCTCCGGCTCCGCTTCCCGGGGCGGGATCGACGGCCGGTTGTACGCCTCCGCCTTGTCCAGGTTCGCCATCAGCTCGGCGAAGGCGGAGCCCGGGTCGGACAGGCCCCGGTTCGGCGGAGCATCGAGCCCCGGGCCGCGACCGCCCACCACCGCGTCGACGTCGCCGAAGCCGGCGTCCCGTCCCGCGGTGCGGTCGCCGGGCGGGCCACCGGGCGCGATCCGGTCCCGTGACTCGGCTCGGGCCAGCAGTTGCTCCAGCGTCTGCGGACCCTCGTCGGAAGCTGCCGGCGCCCGCCGCGGCGGGGCGTCGGTGCGCTCGCCGGGGTCGGGGACCTCGACGGACAGCTCGTAGTGTTGCTTGGCGAAGAACCCGCCGAAGCCCCCGGTCCGGACCTTGTCCGCCGAGATGATCCGCACCGAGGAGCCGTACTCGTCGCGCACCTGCGCCAGCAACGGCTCGATGGCCGGACCCTCAAGCAGCACCCGCGTAGGCACCGTTCACCACCCCCATGGTCTCAATCTGTGCGGTGGAACCTGAAATCTCCGAGTAGGACAGCACCTGCACCCGGCGGGAGCCGGCGCGCAGGAGACGCATCAGTGGCAGTCGCAACTGCGGTGAGCAGGCCAGGACCGGCGTGATGCCGGACTGCTCGGCGGCCTCGACGAGCCGGCCGGCCTCGGTCACGATCGCCTCGGCCCGCAGTCCGTCGATCGCCATGAAGGCGCCGGTCTCGCTGGGGCGCAGCGACTCGAGCAGACTCTGCTCGAGCATCGGCTCGAGGGTGATGACCGTGAGGCGGCCGTCGGCGGCGTACTGGGCGGCGATGGCCGGCCCGAGCGCGGCCCGGGCGGCCTCGACCAGGCCGTCGTGGTCGACGGAGACCTTGGCGCGCAGGGAGAGGGATTCGAAGATCCGGACCAGGTCGCGGATCGGCACTCCCTCGTCGAGCAGCGCCTGCAGCACCCGCTGGATCTGGCCGAGGCTGAGCAGGGTCGGAGTCAGCTCCTCGACCACCACGGGGTGCGTGCGCTTGACCATCTCGGTCAGCGACCGGACGTCCTCGCGGCCGAGCAGGCGGCTGGCGTTCTGCCGGACGATCTCGGCGAGGTGGGTGATGATCACGGAGGCCCGGTCCACGACGGTCGCGCCGGAGAGCTCGGCCTGGTAGTGCAGCTCGGCCGGCACCCACTTGCCGGCGAGGCCGAAGACCGGCTCGATGCCGGCCCGGCCGGGCAGGGCCTGCAGCCCGTCGCCGATGGCCAGCACCGTGCCGGGCGGCGCCTGCCCGCTGCCGGCGTCGACGCCGGAGATGCGGATCGCGTACGACGACAGCGGCAGGTCCAGGTCGTCGCGGGTCCGTACCGGCGGCATGATGATGCCCAGTTCGAGGGCCATCTTGCGGCGCAGCGCCCGGACCCGGTCGAGCAGGTCGCCGCCGTTGGAGTCGACCAGGTCCACCAGGTCGGGCGAGAGCGCGAGCTCCAGAGGGTCGACCCGCATCTCGCCGAGCAACTGCTCGGGTGAGTCCGGCGCGGGCCGCTCGGCCTCCCCGGCGGCGGCCGCGGCCGCGGCGGCGGCCTCGGCCTCGGGTTCGGGGTCCTTGATCCGCTGGGCGATGAGGAGCGTGATGGCGCCGATGATGAGGAAGGGCACCTTCGGCAGGCCGGGGATGACGCAGAGCCCGAGCGCCGCGCCGCCGGCGATCCGCAGGGCGAGCTTGTTCTGCCCGAGCTGGGCGGTGACGCTGCTGCCCATGTCGCCGGAGGTCGCCGAGCGGGTCGTGATCAGACCGGTGGCGACCGACAGCAGCAGCGCGGGGATCTGCGAGACCAGGCCGTCGCCGACGGTCAGCAGGCTGTACTGGTTCATCGCCTCGGCGGGGGCCATGCCGTGCTGGAGGATGCCGACCCCGAACCCGCCGACCAGGTTGATCACCGTGATGATGATGGCCGCGATCGCGTCACCCTTGACGAACTTGGAGCCACCGTCCATGGCGCCGTAGAAGTCGGCCTCGGCGGCCACGTCCGCGCGGCGCTTCTTCGCCTCGGCCTCGTCGATCAGGCCGGCGTTGAGGTCGGCGTCGATCGCCATCTGCTTGCCGGGCATCGCGTCGAGGGTGAAGCGGGCGCCGACCTCGGCGACCCGCTCGGCACCCTTGGTGACCACGACCATCTGGACGATGATCAGGATCAGGAAGATCACCAGGCCGATGACCAGCGAGCCACCGACGACGAAGTCGCCGAACGCGTGGATGACCTTGCCGGCGTCGCCGTCGCGCAGCACGAGCCGGGTGGCGCTGATGTTGAGCGCGAGCCGGAACAGCGTCATGACCAGCAGCAGGGCCGGAAAGACGGAGAAGTCGAGTGGCCGCTGCACGAACATCGCGACCAGCAGGATCAGCAGGGCGCCCGTGATGTTGGTGGCGATCAGGAGGTCGAGCAGGAAGGTCGGCAGGGGCACGACCATCATGACGATGATGCCGATGACCCCGATGGGTACGGCGAACTTACTGAGGTTGCGGTTCTTCACGGCCCCCCTTCCACCTGCTGATAGTCCCGCAGCGAGGGCCATGATGTGAGGAAATCTCCCAGATCATGACTATGCTCCTTTAAACCGCGGCGGAAAACCGAAACGACATCAAGCAGCGGTCTCGGCAGCGTTCGGGTTGCGGTGCACACCTGCGACCGACCCACGCGCCTTCATGCTCATCACGAACGCCAGAACCTTTGCCACCGCCCCGTAGAACTCGGCGGGGATCTCCTGCCCCACCTCCACGCCTTTTTCCAGCGCCCGGGCCAGCGCGACGTCCTGCACCAGGGGGATCCGGTGCTCGGAGGCGAGCTCCCGGATCTTCTGCGCGATGGCACCCTGCCCCTTCGCCAGCACCCGGGGCGCCCCCTTCTCCGGGTCGTAGCGCAGCGCGACCGCCACGTGGGTGGGATTGATCAGCACCAGGTCCGAGGTCGGCACGTCGGCCATCTGCCGGCTGCGGGCCATCGCCATCTGCTTGGCCCGGATGTGGCCCTTGAGGTGCGGGTCGCCCTCCGAGTTCTTGTTCTCCTGCTTGACCTCCTCCTTCGTCATCCGCAACTGCTTGTTGGTGCGGCGGCGGACGACGAAATAGTCGGCGGCGGCCATCACGATGCCGGCGATGGAGGCGGCTCGGATCAGCCCCAGTGCGGCGTCGTTCACCACGCCGAGCAGCGCAAGGACCTGCAACCGACCCGCCGTCATGAGCACCGGCACGATGTCCTTCGTGGTGGCGTAGAGCACACCCGCCAGCACGCAGGTCTTGATCAGGGCCTTGCTGCCTTCCCACATCGCCTGCGGGCCCAGCATCTTCTTGATGCCGGGCCACGGGTTCAGCCGGTTGAACTTCGGAATGAACAGCTTCGTGGCCACCCGGATGCCACCCTGCGCCCCGGCCGCCGCGATGCCGATGGCCATCATGGTCACTGCCAGCGGCAGCACCGCCCAGCCGGCACTCATCAGGCCGTCCTTCAGGATGCCGAGCGCGACCTGCGGATCGGGGTTGGCGATGACGTCCGGAATCTTGGCCATCAGCTCCTGAGAGTGCTCCATCGCCGACTTCAGAGTGCGCGGCAGCATGATGCTGGCGGCCAGCATGCCGAACCAGGCGCCGACGTCCTGGCTGCGCCCGATCTGGCCCTCCTGCTTGGCCTTCTTGAGCTTCTGTGGTGTCGGCTGTTCGGTCTTCTCACCGGCCACGGCTCACCCCCCGCCGCTGAGGTGGACGACCGCGCTGACCGCCTTGTCGATCAGCCCGTCCAGGGCCTGGGGCAGGATCGTGATCGCCGTGCCGGAGAGCGTGAGCACCAGGAAGATCTTGGCCGGGAAACCGAGCTGGAACGCGTTGAGCGCGGGCGCCACCCGGTTCAGCAGGCCGAACGCGACGTCGGTGAGGAACAGGACGGCGATCAGCGGCCCGGCGATCTGTACCGCCGCGACGAACATGTCGTCGATGCCCTCGGTCAACACGCGGTTGAACGTCGCCATCGAGAAGCTCGAGTTGAGCGGCAGCGTCTTGTAGGACTCCAGGAACCCGCGGAGCACGAGCTGATGCCCTTCGCTGGCGAACAGCAGGGTGGCCGCCACGAGGTTGTAGAAGCGGCCGAAGACCGAGCTCTGGTTCTGCGACAGCGGGTCGTAGGCGGCCGCCAGTGCGAAGCCGCCGAAGACGTCGATCATGTCGCCGGCGGCCTGGATCGCGGCGAAGAACAGGTACGTGATGAAGCCCAGCGCCGCCCCGACGAAGACCTGCAACAGGGTTGCGGCGAGGATCGCCGAAGTCTCGATCGACGGCAGGGTCGCCTGAAGGTGGGGCGCCATCGGCAGCGCCAGGCCGATCGAGAGCAGCACCTTGATCTGGCCCGGGATCAGGCGCGAGTTGAACGGCGGGCAGAGCATCAGCCAGGCGCCCGCGCGGGCCGCACCGAGGAAGATCGCCAAGAGCTGCGCGATGGGCAGGTCCCAGTTCATTTCGGATACGAACCCACGAGCGCGGTGATGATCAGCCCCCAGCCGTTCACGAGCACGAACAGCAGGAGTTTGAACGGCATCGCCACGGTCACCGGCGGCAGCATCATCATGCCCAGCGACATCAGTGATGCGGAGACCACCATGTCGATGATGAGGAACGGGATGAAGATGACGAAGCCGATGATGAAGGCGGCCCGCAGCTCGGACAGGACGAACGCCGGGATCAGCGTGGTCAGCTCCACGTCGTCGGCGTTGGCCGGCTTCTCCTGACCGGAGACCTTGATCAGCAGGGCGAGCTCGTCCTGGCGGGTGTTCTTGAGCATGAACTGCCGCAGCGGTTCCACGCCGTCGCGGAACGCCACCGACTGAGACTTGTCCCCGGCCAGGTACGGCTGCACGCCCTGCTCGTTCACCTGCGACAGCACCGGGCTCATGATGAAGAGGCTGATGAACAGCGCCAGCCCGGCGAGGACCTGGTTGGGCGGCATGCTGGTCAGACCGAGGGCGTTGCGGGTGATCCCGAGGACCATGAAGACCTTGGTGAACGCCGTGCAGAGCAGCAGGACCGCCGGAGCCACCGAGAGCAGGGTCAGGCCCAGCACGATGACCAGGGACGTGGCCGGTTTGCTGCCGTCCGGGTTCGTACCGTTGATGTTGAAGTCGATCGAACCGCCGCCGGTCGGCCGCACGGTCGGCGCCACGGGCGGGGTCGGCGCGGGCGCCTGCGGCACCTGGTATTGCGCCACCACCACCGCCGCGGGTGCGGGCGCAGGCGCGGCGGCCGCGGCCTGCGTCGCGGCGATGGGCAACAACGCACCCAACGCCAAGAAGAGGATCCCTGCCAACCTCCCCGCCGCCCGCGACCGGACTGAAGGCTTCACGCTTGCCCGCCGCCACATGTCAGTGCCTCGCTGTCCGGTCGCGCAGGAAGTCGAGAGTCGACGTCCAGGTCCGCGGGGAGAGGATCGAGCCCTCCAGCTTGCCGCCGTGGTGCGGCAGCACCGTGGGATGCGCCGACGGTAGGACGTCGTTCGGCCCCACCGTCACCGCGTCATGCGTGCGGTTCGTCGCCGGCACGGCGTGCGGCTCGTGCGCGAAGGCCGCCAGCTCCGTCTCGCCGAGCAGGCTGACCTGGTTGTCGGTGACGCCCAGGATCAGCGCCTTGTCCGCCACCCGGACGACCGCCACCGAGGATCCGCGGCTGAGCGACTGCCGGTTGAGGATGGAGAGGTTGCCGTGCCCGCGCCTGCCGACGCCGCCCCGGCGGGCGACCCGGGCAAGCCCCCACATCAGGCCGAAGACGACCAGCAGTGAGAAGCCGATGCGCAGGACGAGCTCGAACAACGTCTACTCCCCGCTCCCGGGGGAGAGGATCTCCGTGATCCGGATGCCGAAGTTCTCGTCGATGACCACGACCTCGCCGCGCGCGATCAGCCGCCCGTTCACCAGCAGGTCCGCGGGGCTGCCGGCGGCGCGGTCGAGCTCCACGATCGCGCCCGGGCTCAGCGACAGGAGCTCACGCACGCTCATCCGGGTGCGGCCCAGCTCGGCGGAGACCTCCATCTCGACGTCGTGCAGCATGTCCAGGCCGCCGCGCATCACCGCCGCATCGCCGCCGCCGCGCCGGGCCACCCCGCCGGCTCCCGGGTCGGCCGGCCAGGGGCTGAGCGACAACGCCAGCACGGCCCGGATGTCGCCGCCGTCGAGCAGGGGAACGGCCACCGCATCGGACTTCGCGGCCACCGCGCTGAGCGCGACACCCGGTTCCATGAGCTGACCCGGGTCGAGCACGACGGGACCGAACGAGCGGGCGGCGGCTTCCAGCGCCGGGCGTACGGCGGCGGTCAGGTCCAGCTCGCCGAGCGGGCTCTCCTTGAGCGCGTCGGCCAGGTCCTGGCCGACCACGACGACGACCTCGCCGGTGGCCGCACCGCTGAACTTCGCGGTGATCGCCTGCCCGGAGGTCAGCATGTCGCCGCTCGCGGCCACGGGCGCGCCGACCGACAGCTCACGGCTCGTCGGGAGCACCGCCAGGGCCGCCTGCGCGGCGGTCCTGACCAGCGCCAGCTGCGGGTCGGTGATCGTGGGCGCGGTCATCTGCGTTTTTCCTCCTTGGGCGGCGACGGCACGACGAGACACGCGAGCCGGGCACCCTGGTTACCGGGAACTGCATGTGCGAAGACGGCCTCGTTGACGGTTACCTCGAGCGGCAGACTGGTCGGGTGCGCCAGCGGCACGACGTCTCCGGGACGTAGATCCACGATGTCATCGGTACGCATCCGGATGGGCTGGAATCGGACAGCTACGTCAATCGGCGCCGCGGAAAGTCCGGCCGTCAGGTTGCGGTGTGCGGTCTCGCGGGCCATCCGCTCGGCCGGCGAGAGCTCGATCGCCTCCTGCTTCTCCAGGACCGGGAGGATGGTGTTGAACGGCAGGCAGATGCTGGCCATGCACTCCTCGGTGCCGACCTTCATCTCGAAGGTGGCGACCACCACCGCGTCGCCCGGCTGGTGCGTGCGCAGGAACTGGGCGTTGTACTCGATCTCGCGCAGCTTGGGCTGGATGTCGACCAGGGTCTCGAAGCCGTATCGCAGCTCGCCCAGCATGCGCTCGAGCAGCCCGCGCAGCAGGGGCATCTCGACCTCGGTCAGCGGCCGTTCCGGCTGGGGCCCGCCCGGGCCGCCGAGCATGTGGTCGATGGCGGTCATCACCGCGGAGCTGGCCATCTCCATCAGCACCGTGCCGGGCAGTGGGTCGATCGACACCACCGCGATCAGGGTGGGGTTGGCGAGGGTGGCGACGTACTCGTCGTAGGTGAGCTGCTCGATCGAGATCAGCGAGACACTGCTGACCGTCCGGAGGCGAGTGGTGAGCAGGGTGCCGCAGCTACGGGCGTATGTCTCGAAGGCGATCTGCAGGGTCCGGACGTGGTCGCGGGACAGCTTGATCGGCCGCCGGAAGTCGTACTGCGTGGGCCCCGCGCTCGCGCCGCGGCGGGACATTCTTCCGGGGGGTCGGGACGGGGACGTGGTCACGTCGTCCTCATCGGCTCGGTTGCGCAGCCGCTGAGGCGTAGGGCGTGCTTTGAGGTGCTATACGACTAATGGGCGGATCCGCACGTCGCGGACCCGCCCATCGGAATCGCTGAGCTACTGCGTGACGAACGAGGTGAAGTAGATCCCCATGACGAGGTGCTTGTCCTCGACGTTGTACGCCTTCTCGATCTTCTCGAGCAGTTCGTTCTTCGCCGCCTCGCGACCCTTTTCCGTCTCGAGCTCGCCGATCTTCTTGCCCGTGTACTGGTCGATCGCCAGGTTGATCGCCTCGGCGGTGTTGATCTCCTCCTCGCCGGCCTCCTCGGTCATCTGGAGCGCGAAGCCCATCTTGAGGTAGTGGCCCTCGGCGAGGTTGATCGTCAGCGGGTTCTCGATCGTCACGACCGCGCCCTTGACCAGCTCTTTGGCCTCGGCGGGCTGACTCCTCAGGAACATGAAGTACGCGCCCGCACCGCCACCGGCGAGCAGCACGACGACGAGCATGATGACCATCAGTAGCTTCTTGGACTTCTTGGGCGCCTCGGCCGTAGCGTCCTTCTTTTCTGCCATCGGAACTCCTCCTGTCGTGTCAGTCGTGGGTAGTGGTGGTGCCGGTCTCGGCCGTGGCCGGGGACCCGCTGCTCGATTCGGACGTGGCGGCCGTGGCTTTAGCCTTCGCGGCCGCCTCGGCCGTGGTCTCACCGGTGTGCAACTTGCTGTCCGGGCCCGCCGCGGACGGCAGCAGCACCGCCTGCTCCGCGTTGAGCATGGTCAGGACGACCACGTCGACGCGGCGGTTCATCGTGATGGACCGCGGGTCCTTCGGGTCGATCAGCGGCTTGGTGTCGGAGAATCCGACCGCGCTCATCCGGTCCTTGGCCAGCCCGCGCTCCACCAGGTACCGCACGGTCGTCGAGGCGCGTGCCGCGGACAGCTCCCACCCGCTGGGGTAGTACGTGACCGCCGCCTTGAGCTGGTTGGTGTTGCCGTCGACCTCGATGTTGTTGGGCAGCTTGGCGAGCGTCGGCGCGATGGCATCGAGGATCTTGCGGCCGCCCGGCCTCAGCTCGGCACGGTTGCCCGCGAAGACCACCTCGTTGGTCACCACGGTGATCACCAGACCACGCCGGTCGATCATGAACTTGACCTGGTCGAGCAGCTTCGCCTTGGCCAGTGCGTCGGCGATGCGGCGCTCGATCTCCTTGAGGTTCTCCGCCTCCTTCGCCGCCTCCTTGGCGTTCGCCGAGGCCTCCTTGCGGCTCTCCGCGAGCACCGCCCGCTTCACGGCCTCGGCCTGCTCCTTGCTCATGCCGGCCGTGCCGCTGCCGCCGTCACCCGGGTTGACGCCGGGGTCGATGGCCACCACGTTCGTGGCCTCGCCCGCGCCCTCGAGCACCTGCGGACTGCCCTGGAAGGCCGCGCTGCTCGCCCCGAAGCCCTCGGACAGGCCGGCCGCCAGCTCGGCGAACTTGGCCTTGTCGACGTTGCTCATGCTGAACAGCACGACGAACAACACGAACAGCAGCGTGAGCATGTCGGCGTACGACACGAGCCAGCGCTCGTGGTTGACGTGCTCCTCGTGCTCCTCGTGCCCGCCCTTCTTGCGGCGGGCTCCTCCCCCGGAACTCATGATTAAGCGGCCTTCTTCGTCGTGGCGGCGGCCTCGGCGGCCTTGGCGGCGTCCGGCGGCAGCAGACTGCGGAGCTTCTGCGCGACCAGGCGGGGGTTCGAGCCGGCCTGGATGGCCAGCACGCCGTCGATGACCAGCTCCATCTCGTCCACCTCGATGCCGGAGAGACGGGTCAGACGGGAGGCGAGGGGCAGGAAGATCACGTTGGCGGAGAGCACACCCCAGAGGGTCGCGACGAACGCCGCGGCGATGGAGTGACCCAGCGTCTCGGGCTTGTCCAGGTTCTCGAGCACGTGCACGAGGCCCATGACCGTACCGATGATGCCGATGGTCGGTGCGTAGCCGCCCATGTTCTCGAGGATCTTCATGCCGGCCTTGTCGGCCTTCTTCTTCGCCGCGATCTCGGCGTGGAGGATGTCGTGCAGCTCCTCCGGGTCCGTACCGTCGATCGCGAGCTGGAGGCCGCGCTTCAGGAACGGGTGCTCGACCGTCTTGACCGCGTCCTCGAGGGCCAGCAGGCCCTCGCGGCGGGCCCGCTCGGCGAGCTTGACGATGTCGTCGACCAGCTTGCTCGGCGGGGCCACCTTGGCCATGAAGGCCTTCTGCAGCAGGCCGCCGATGCCGAGGGCGTCCTTCAGCACACCGCCGGCCATGGCGGCACAGAAGGCACCGCCGAAGACCAGCAGCATCGCCGGGAGCAGGAGGATGGAGGCCGGGGTACCGCCCTCCAGGATCTGCACAACGAAGACGATGATCAGGGCTACGACGACCCCAATGATGGCGGCGAGGTCCATCAGCGGTCCTTCCGGTGCAGCGGCAGCACGGTCGCAGTGGCCTGCGGCGCCTGCTCGTCTTCGGGTTGGGTCAGGGCGGGCTCGGTCTCGACGCGGCTCGCCTGGGCGATCAGCGAGGCGCGGTAGTGGCGCACCGAGTCGATGAACTCGGGCACGGATTCGGCGATGACGTACTTGGTGCCGTCCACCAGCGTGATGACCGTGTCTGGCGTGCAGTCGGCACGCTCGACGAGGTCCGGGTTGAGGGCGAAAACGGTTCCGTTGAGGCGGGTTACGAGGATCACGACGTCCGTCCTTGGGGCGTTTTAGCGGCTGGTGGGGCCATCCGTGGCCCGTTCACATCACCATTCGGCGGAGCGACGGTTGCTGATAAGCGCGCTCCGGTCTCTTTACGGGTGCGAGCTACGCCGGAAATGAAGAAGCCGGGGCGAGCCGTGTGGCCCGTCCCGGCTTCCGCCGGAGTTGTGCGGTTATCAGCGCTTGAGGTTGACGAGTTCCTGGAGGATCTCGTCGGAGGTGGTGATGATCCGGCTGTTCGCCTGGAAGCCGCGCTGGGCGATCACCAGGTTGGTGAACTCCTGCGCCAGGTCGACGTTCGACATCTCCAGCGCGCCGTTGTTGATCAGGCCGAGCCCGGCCGAGCCTGCGGCGCCGACCTGGGCGAGGCCCGAGTTCACCGTGCTGCGGAACATCGAGTCGCCGATCTTCTCCAGGCCGTTGACGTTGTTGAAGTTCGCCAGGGCGAGCTGGCCGAGGGTCTGCTTCAGGCCGTTCGAGAACACACCCACGATCTGCCCGGTGTTCGACACGGTGTACGAGGCCAGGATGCCCGCCGCCGCACCGTCCGACGCGCTCACCCGGGCCTCGGTCTCACCGCTGTAATGGGTGAGGTCGCGGACGTCGATGGTGTAGGGCCCGAGGGCCACCGTGGTGGCCGGCAGGGCCGGGTTGCCCGGGTCGACCGGCCTGCCGTTGGGGAAGTTGAGGGGTTGGCTGGTGCCGCCGGCGTAGGGGGTCGCCGGGTTCGGACCGTCCGGCAGCTGCAACGTCCACTGCGCGGCCACTGCCGGCGGGCCGGCGGCCGGCATGACCGTCTTCTCCAGGCGCACATTGAGTGTGCTGGAGGCGCCGGTCGCGTCGATGACCGGCACAGGGATGACCTTGAAGTCATTCAGGGCGGCCTCGTAGGAGAGGTTGCCGGTGAAGGTCATGCTCTCGGTCGCCTCCGGCTGGAGGCTGATGCCGATCGGCAGCTTGATCGGCTCCGGCGCACCCGCCGAGTTGACCACGCCGTCGGTGTCGGCGGACCAGCCCTGCACCATCTGCCCGTTGGGCGTGGTCAGGTTGCCGTTCGCGTCGAAGGTGAACGAGCCTGCCCGGGTGTACAGCGTCTCGCCGCCACCCTTGACCATGAAGAAGCCGTCACCCTGGATCATCATGTCGCCGGACTTACCGGTGGTCTGCGCGGCGCCCTGGCTGAAGTTCGCGTTGACGCTCGCGGTACGCACACCGAGACCGACCTGCGCGGGGTTGGTACCACCCGAGTCGTTCTGCGGCGCGCCGGCGGCGTTGACCATCTGCGACAGCGTGTCCTGGAACACGGTCTGGCTGGACTTGTAACCGGTGGTGTTCACGTTGGAGATGTTGTTTCCGGTCACATCCATCATCTGCTGGTGCGCGCGCAGGCCGCTGATGCCGGAGAAGAGAGAACGCAGCATAGGTCAGTTGTCCTTCGTGGTAGCGGAATCGGAGGCAATGTTCTCGGTAGCGGTCTGTCCAGCGGCGCCCGTGGCACCGGCGTCCGTGCCGGTCGGGCTGGTGGTACCGGTCGCGGGCTGCGCGGCCGGCATCTGCTGGACTTCCGTGACCTTCGACAGCTGCACATCCATGTTCCCGACCACGAGCGTCGGTTCGCTGTCTCCGTTGAGCTTGGTCTTCGTGACGACGCCGGTCTGCGTGGCGCCGTTGGCGTCCTGGTACGTGACCGTGCGGCCGACCAGCGCGCTGGCGCCGATCAGCTGCTGGGCCTGCATCATCTCGGCGATCTGACCGAGCTTCTCGACCTGCGTGAACTGCGCGGTCTGCGCCAGGAACTGGGTGGAGTCCGCCGGGTTCGACGGGTCCTGGTACTTGAGCTGTGCCACCAGCAGCTTCAGGAACGTGTCCTGGTCGGCGACCGACCTGCTGCTGCCGGCGTCCGTGGTCGTCTTGTTGGTGTAGAACGACGTCGAAGAAGCCTTCTTGTCGTCGTACGTGTTGCTGACGAACCCGTTGATCGGCGAAGTCATGCGGCCGGACCTCCTGAAGTCGCTCGGTGACCCTCGCACTCAGGTTCGGCGGGCACGGCGATTCGCTTAGCCCCAATTTTCCGGTCGGACGAGCTTATGCCTGTACGTCGAGACGGCTGGTGTCGCTGGGACGAGAGGGCACCGGTGTGGCGGTCTCGGCGGACTCCGGTGCCGTGGCTTCCCGCCCGTTCCCGGTGCGAGCGTTGCCGTCGTTCATGAAGGCGAACTGCTGCCGCGCCTGCTCCTGGTTCGGGCCCTGCCGCAGATCCAGCGACGCGTTGCCGAAACCGGACTGCTGCAACTCACGTCGCAGGTCGTCCATCGCGTCCCGCAGCGACTCGTGCCCGGCATCGGTCGAGCTGGAGAGCTGGAGGTTGATCTCGCCGTTGCGGATCTCCGCCACGATCTGGACCGGGCCGAGGTCGACCGGGTGCAGGTTGACGGTGAGCCGGTGCACGCCGTCGGCGTCCAGGCGCAGCGGGGTGATCCGGGTCGCCAACTGCATGGCCACCGGACCCGGCAGCGGAGGCGCCGCCGCGGCCGGCGCGGTGGGTGCCAAGGGGGCTGCCGGTGCCGTGGGTGCGGTCGGTGCGACGCCGGTGATACCCACCGGCGTCTCCTGACCGGGCACACCGAAGCTCGTCGCCGGCGTGAAAGCACCCTGACCGGTGCCCGCCCCGCCGCTGCCCGCTCCGCCGGCGTTCCCGCCGTGCTCGCCGCCGGCTGAGCCGCCGGCCGTGCCGGACGTGTCGGCCGGGGCCGGACCGGTGGCCACGGTGTCGGTGGTGGGCGCGCCATTGGGGTCAGGGAGGGCCGCGGCACTCTCGGCCGTCGCGGCGGCGGCCGCGCCGACGGCCCCGGGGACGAGTCCGGTCGTTGAAGCCGCGATGCCTGGGGTCGTGGGAGCCAGAGTGGCCGGCGGTGCCGTCGGAGCTGGAGTGGTCTGTGGGGCAGCGGCCGGAACCGTGGGCGACGTGGTCGCTGCGCCCGTTTCCGGCGCTCCGGGCAGGTTCGCGGTCCCGGCCGGTGCGGTCGGCGGCTGCGGCATGGTCGCCACGGCGGGGGTCGCCATCGGGGCGCTCGCCGCCTGGCCGGACACCGGTGCCGTCGTGGTGCCGGAGAGCGCCGCCGCGGCCTGAGCGGCGGCGTCGGCGGGCGCGGCGGCCGTCTGCACGCCGTCCGGAGCGAGTGGCGTGGCGGTCGGCAACGGGGCGCCCGGCTGGGTCACAGGCGACGCGGCTTGCAGGCTCGCCGTGGCGGCCTGGGCGGTCGCGGCGGCGGCCTGCGCGCCCGATGTCGCCGCCAGGGCGGTGTCGGCCGCCGCCTCAGCGGCCGTCAGCGCCGCGGATGCCGCGGTGGCCGCCGGGGCGACGGCCCCGCTCTGCGCGGTCGTCGCCGTGGCAGGAGCGGTCGCCGGGGCGGCGGAGGCCTGCGGTGCCGCAATGGCGCCGGCGGCCAGGGCGATCGACGCGGCATGTGCCGCCGCGGTCGCGGAGGTCTCGGTGGTGACGGCGGCCTCGTCGGTCACCGCTTCCTCCGCCGGCGCGGCCGCGGACTCGGCCGGTGCGGCGGTGGCCTCGGGACGAGCCTCGGCGGGCCGGCGGCTCTCCGGACGGACGTTGTCGGGGCGGGCGTTGTCGGGGCGGGCGTTGTCGGGACGGGCGTTCTCCGGGCGCGAGTTCTCGGGGCGCGCGTACTCCGACCGGGTCCCCGACGCGTCGTCCGGGCGGGAGGTCTCGGGCCGCTGTGCCGCTCGCTTCGCGTCGGCTCGGTCCTGCGACAGTCGCTGCTGCTGGGCGACCCGGTCCTGGGCCGCGCGGAGCTGAAAGCCCTTGGCGACGGCCACCTCGACCGACCGTTCCGCGGCGACCCGGTCCGCGGCGAGGCGGGCCAGGGCCGACCGTGCGGAGGAGGCCCGATCGGCCGCCCGATCGTCGGCGGCGCGATTCTGCAGGCGGGTCTCGGCCGCGTGCTCGCGGGCCTGTCCGGCGCGGGCACGCTCCCGGAGCTGCCCGGGATCGTCGTCGTCCGGGGCGCGGTCGAGCTCGGCGGAGAGGGCGGATCCGAACGCCTCGCCCCCGTCGCCGGCGCGGGAACCCGCACGGCTTCCGGCGTCGACCGCGGGTCTGCGGTCCGGACCGGTGACGGAGCTCGTCACGGAGTGCCTCCTCTCGTCGGGACCGAAGCTCAGCCGAGGGCGGCCAGAGCCTTCTGCACCTTCGGGACGTACTTCTGGGTCTCGGCGAACGGCGGGATGCCGCCGTACTTGTGCACGCTGCCACCGCCCGCGTTGTACGCGGCCAGCGCGAGCTCCACCGACTTGAACTCCTTCAGGTTGTTGCGCAGGAGCTTCGCGGCGCCGTTGATGGCCTGCTCGGGGTCGAACGAGTTCTTCACCCCGAGACCACGGGCCGTGCCCGGCATGAGCTGCATGAGGCCCTGCGCACCGGCGGGACTGACCGCCTTCGGGTTGTAGCCCGACTCGACCTTGGCCACGGCGGCCAGCAGCTTGGGGGAGACGCCGTACTTGGCGCCGGCCCTGATGAACATGTCCGCGTACGGGACGCCGGACAACGACGAGGAGTTCTGCAGGCTCGCCGGGCGGATGGCGGCGGCGCCCGTGGCGGCCGAGGCGGCGTTGGCGTCGGCGGTGCCGAGCACGCGCCGGATGTGGGTCGGCTTCTCGTACACCGACTGGATCTTGACCTGGTCGCCCGGCTTGGGCGCCGCGATCATCTTGTTGTCGCCGAGGTAGATGGCGACGTGGTCGACCGGCGAGTTGAACGCGAGGATGTCGCCCGGCTTGGCCTGGGCGAGGCTGTCCACCTTCGTGCCGACCTTGGCCTGCTGACCCGAGGTACGGGGCAGTTCGATGCCGAGGTCCTTGTACGCCCGCTGCACCAGCGCGGAGCAGTCGAGGCCCTTGTCCGGGTTGGTGCTGCCGAACACGTACGGGGTGCCGAGGTACTTCTTGGCGGCGTCGACCACGGCCTGCCCGGTGACCCCGGAGGCGGCGGTGGTGGTCGTGGTGCCCGTGGCGCTGGCGAGAGCTCCTGCGAACGATGCGCCGGAAGCGGCGGCGGTGCCAGTGGTGGTCGGTGCGACGCCGAGCTGCGCCTGCAGCTCGGAGATGCGGGACAGAACACCCTGAACACCCATCATGCGCGGCTCCCGTGGTCGTCGTCGGCGTTGCCTTCGTCTTCGAGTTCGGCGGGTTCCGGGGAGCGCTTAGCGGCAAGGTGCAACTGACTGCGGGTCCGTTCGATCGCGACGCGCGCGTCGGCGAGGTCGATGAAGGGACGCTGGGCGGCTACCCCCAACGCCGTCTCGCGGGCGACCTCCTCGCGGGCGGCGGCCGCGGCGGCCCGGTCGGCGATCGAGCCGGCGCCGGTGCGCAGGGCGTTGGCGCGCTCCTCGGTCGTCGCGTCGATGCCCCGGGCGGCGTTGCGCGCCTTCGAGGTCACCGCCATCTCGTCGATGTTGTTCTGCTCGACGGTGAGGTCGTGCTTGCGGACGGTCTCGGCGTGCCGCTCGGACAGCATCTCCACGGCGCGGCGGCGCTTCGCCGCGTCCGCCAGCTCGGCGACCTTCTCCTTGGTCCGTTCCTCGGCCTCGCCGACCATCCGGTGGGCGCCGGAGAGGCTGGCGGCCAGCGACTGCCGGGCCACCATCGAGGCGACCATCGCCCGCGCGGTGCCCTCGGACGGCGCGTCCGCACCGGCGAGGTCGAGCTGCCGGCGCTTGACCAGCGCCTGGGCGTCCCGGATCTCCTGGCGTGACTGGATCACCGCGCCGCGGGCGGCGTCCTCCTGGGCCTTGCGGGCACGCAGCACGGGGCCGAGCCGGAACATGCGATTCACGAGACCTCCCAGAAAGAGCCGTACACAGTCCCGGTCGGCCCTCCCGGCGGCGCGCTGAGCGCCTGCACCCGACCTGCACCGATCAGGAGGCCGCGATGAGCTGGCGCAGTTGCGCCCAGGCCTGCTCCGCGGAGACCTTCTCGTCCAGTCCCTGACGCAGGAACGCGGTGATGTGCGGCCAGATCGCCGTGGCGCGGTCCGCGTCCGGGTTTGTGCCGGGCACGTAGGCGCCGATCTCCACCAGCTCCCGGACGTCGCGGTGCGCGGCCATCATCCGGCGCAGCTCGGTGGCGTCGCTCCTCTGCTCCGGGGTGGTGATCTTGTTGGCCACCCGGGAGATGGAGTCGAGCGCCTGGATGCTCGGGAAGTGCCCGGCCGTCGCCAGCTTGCGGTCCAGCACGATGTGCCCGTCCAGGATCGAGCGGGCCGCGTCGGCGATCGGCTCGTTGTGGTCGTCTCCCTCCACCAGCACCGTGTAGAGGCCGGTGATGCTGCCGCGTGCGCCCGGGCCGGCCCGCTCCAGCAGCGATGCCAGCATCGCGAAGACCGACGGCGGATAGCCGCGGGTCGCCGGCGGCTCGCCGACCGAGAGGCCGACCTCGCGCTGGGCCATCGCCGCGCGGGTGACGCTGTCCATGAGCATGAGGACGTCCTGGCCCTCGTCGCGGAAGTACTCGGCGATCCGGGTCGCCACGAGGGGGGCGCGCAGCCGCACGAGCGGCGGGGTGTCCGAGGTCGCGATCACCACTACCGAGCGGGCCAGTCCCTCCGGGCCCAGGTCGTGCTCGATGAACTCGCGCACCTCGCGGCCGCGCTCGCCGACCAGGGCGACGACGTTGAGCTCGGCGGTGGTGCCCCGCGTGATCATCGACATCAGCGTGGACTTGCCGACGCCGGAACCGGCGAAGATGCCGATGCGCTGGCCCCGGCCGCAGGGCACGAGGGTGTCGAGCACCCGCACGCCCAGCGGCATCGGGGCGTCGACGAGCTGGCGTTCCATCGCCGACGGCGGCGCCGCCTCGATGCTCACCAGGTCGCCCAGCAGCGGCGGGCCGCCGTCCATCGGCCGGCCCAGCCCGTCCAGGATCCGCCCGCGCAGGTCGGGACCGACCGCCACGCGCAGCGGGCCGCCGGTCGACACCACCGGGTTGCCGGTGCCGAGGCCGGCGATGGGCCCGAGGGGCAGGCAGGACAGGCGGTCGCCGTCGAGGGCCGCGACCTCCGCGAGGACCATCTCGTCGCCCTCGCCGATCTGGAGCAGGTCGCCGACGCGGGCGTCGAGCCCGCTCACCGTGACCCGGAGGCCGACGGCGCCGGTCACCTTTCCGCGGCTCAGCGGCCGCGCGGCGGTGAGGGCGGCGTTGATGCGGTTGCGGAAGACATCGGTCACAGGCGCAGGGCTTCCTTCGCTCTGGCGACCGCGGCGGCGATCGACGCGTCCACCGTGGTGGTTCCGGTCTCGGCCACGGCGTCGCCGGGTCGCAGCGCCGGGTCGGGGCGCAGGTGCACCGGCCGGCCCTCGTAGTTGTAGTCGGCGTCGGTTGCCGTGCCGACGAGATTGCGGAAATCCTCGGGATGGAGGCTGACCACGATGTCGCCCTGGTCCGGTGCGGCGTTCATGGCCCGGCGCAGCGCGGCCGCGGCACGCCCCTCCGGGTCGTCCATCGCCCGGCCGACGATCGCCTCGGCGAGCTCGAAGGCGTGCGCCAGCACGGCCTCCTGCAACTCGTGCAGGGTCGGCATGAGCTGGGTTTCCAGCCCCGTTACCGCCCGGCCGAGGGCGTTGACCGCCTGTGCCAGCGCGGCGGCCCTGCGCTGCTCGTGCGCGTGCTCGCGCGCCCGGGCCCGTTCGACGACGGTCTCGGCCTCGACCGCGGCGGCCCGCTGCCCCTGCGCCCAGCCCGCGGCGTAGCCGGCGGTCCGGGCCTCCTGCTTCGCCCGCTCCACCGGAGCGCTGTCGACGGGTACGTCGCGGCGCAGGTCCACGCCGAAGCGGACGGCGGCGGCGGACTCGGCCACCGAACCGCGCAGCACCGGCCGGTCCTCAGACGACGAGCTCATCGGCCTCGCCGCCACGCTGGATCTCGATCTGGCCGGAGTCCTCGAGCGAGCGGATCACCGAGACGATCTTCTGCTGCGACTCCTCGACCATCCGCACCTTGACCGGGCCCATGAGGTCCATCTCCTCCAGGAGGTTGTCCCGGCCGCGCTCGGACAGGTTGCTGGTGACCTTGTTGCGGACCTCGTCGTTGACGCCCTTGAGGGCGGTGGCGAGGTCGGAGGGCTCGACCTGGCGCAGCACGAGCTGCACCGACCGGTCGTCGAGGTTGACGATGTCCTCGAACATGAACATCCGCCGGCGGATCTCCTCGGCGATCTCCGGGCTGCGGGCCTCCAGCGCCTCGAGGATGAGCCGCTCGGTGGTGCGGTCGGCGCGGTTGATGATGTCGACCAGTGGCCCCAGGCCGCCGACCGTGGACAGCTGGTCGGGCTGCAGCACCGTGGAGAGCTTGCGCTGCAGGGCCATCTCGACCTGACGGATCACGTCCGGACTGGTCCGGTCCATGACCGCGATCCGGTGAGCCACGTCCGACTGCACCTCGGGCGCGAGGCCGGACAGGATCGAGGAGGCCAGCGCCGAGGGGATGTGCGCCAGCACCAGGGCGATGGTCTGCGGGTGCTCGTGCTGGACATACGAGAGCAACTGCCGGGGATCGGCGTGGCTGAGGAAGTTGAACGGCATGTCGGTCATCGACGCCTGGAGCCGGTCCAGGATGAGCGCGGCCCGCTCACTGCCGAGCGACGCCTCGAGCAGCTCCCGGGCGTAGGCCATGCCGCCCGCGCCGGCGTGCTTGGTCGTGGCCATGGCGTAGAACTCGTCGATGACGTCGCTGACCACGTCGGGTTCGAGCTTGCCGAGCCGGGCGATCTCGGCCGAGAGCTCCTCGACCTCGTTCTCCTTCATGTTGGCCAGGACCTTGGCCGAGGCTTCCTTGCCCATGCGCACCAGCAGGATGGCTGCCTTGCGCAGACCGGTCATCGACGCCGTACTCAGCGCGGGTGTGGACAATGCGGTTCCTCCTTGAACCAGGGGGTGGGGCTCGTCGGATCAGTCAGCGCCCGGCGCCCAGCCATCCGCGCAGCAGTGCGGCCATCTCCTCCGGCTGGTCCTGGACCATCTGCTCGATCTCGCGCTGGCGGCCCTCGAGCTCCTCGTAGCTGACGTTCGCGGCCTCGATCGCTGGCGACGGGATCGCCGCGTTCAGCTCGGCCAGGCGCTGTGCCTCCAGGGCGGCCTGCATGTCCTCGAGGTGCTTGAGCTCGGCCGGGGTCAGCGCCTTGCGCTTCTTCTGCTTCCGGCTCCAGCGCCAGGCGAGGAAGATCAGGAAGAGGACGGCCAGGGCCATCGCCGCCGTCTTGATCAGCGAGCTCTGCTTCGCGCTCTGCTCCGCGGCGGCCGAGGCGGCCAGGGCATCCTTGGCGGCGGTGGCGGCGCTGGTGTCGAAAGCCATCGCGCTGACCGCGATCGTGTCGCCCCGGGTCGGGTCGATGCCGGCCGCGGCGCTGACGAGCTGCTGCACGTCTGCCTGGTTCACCGCACCCGCGGTGGTGGCGTCAAGCAGCACGGCGACGTTGAGCCGCTTGATGCCGCCGGGGGCGCTGTTGCGGGCCTCGGTGGTCTTGTTGACGGCGTTGTTGCGCACGACGTTGCTGTTCTCGTACTGACCGCCGCTCGCGGTACCGGCGTTGGGCACCTGGATGTTGTCCGGGCCGAGCACGCCACCGGTGCCGGTGCCGTTGCCGTTGTACGCCTCGCGGCTGATGCTCTCCGACAGCGCGGCCACGTTCGGGTCCGAGGAGTACGTCTCCGTGGTGGTCTGGGTCTGGTCGAAGTCCAGCTCGGCGGTGGTGGTGACCACGGCGTGGCCCGGCCCGACCACGGCGTCGAGCATGTTCTGCAACGACTGGTTCAGACGGTTCTGGAAGGCGACGGTCTGCGAGTCGGCGCCGCTGTCCCCGCCGGTGGCCACGGCCTGGCCGCCGCCGGTCGAGAGGATCTTGCCGTCCGCGCCGGCCACGGTGACGTTGGTCGGGTCGAGGCCCTCCACGCTCGAGGCGACGAGGTGCACGATCGCCTGGACGGTCTGGTTCGACAGCGGTTTGCTGGCAGACGACTGCACCAGCACCGAGGCGGTGGTCTTGTTCTCGTCGTCGGCGAAGACGTCCTTCTGCGGAATCACCAAATTGACGGTCGCCGCTTCGACGCCGTCAATCGCCTTGATGGTGTTCGCCAGCTCGCCTTGCAGGGCCCGCTGGTAATTCGTGTGCTGCATGAAGTCGCTGGTGGTGATGCCCTGTTGGTCGAGCAGCGCGTAGCCGGTCTCCGATTCCCCGGGCAGGCCCTCGCCGGACAACTGCAGGCGCAGGTCGTACACCTGGTCCTGCGGCACCATGATGGTGGTGCCGCCGTTGGCCAGTTCGTACGGCGTGCTGGACTTCTGCAGCGACTCGACGATCGCGCTGGCGTCCTTGCTCGACAGGTTGCTGAACAGTGCGGAGTACGACGGCTTCGAGGCCCAGGTGGCGAAGAAGTAGCCGCCGATGGCGAGGGCGAGCACCGTCGCGATCGTGACGGCCTTCTGTCCCGGGGTGAAGGACTTGAAGGTGTCGCCGACCTTGCGTACGGGCGCGGGGAGACGGTCCGTCATTTTAGGCCTGCATTCTCATGATTTCCTGGAAGGCCTCGACGGCCTTGTTCCGGATCGCCATGGTGAGCTGGAGGCCGAGGGCGGCCTCGGTGGACGCCATGGTGTACTGCGCGGGGTCCTGGAGCGTGCCGTTGGCTACCTGCACGGCCAGGTCGCCCGCCTTGGTCTGGGATTCCTGCACGCTCTCCAGACCCTTGGACAACATGCTGGCGAAGTCGGAGTTCGGTCCGCTGACCTGCTCGGTGCCGGCGAGCCCGCCGGCACCCGAGACCCCGCTCACGCCGCTGACCCCGCCGACGCCGGTCAGGCCGCCGACGGCGCCGAGCGCACCGATCGGGGAGGTCATGATCAGCCCTTCCCGAGGTTGATCGCGGCCTGGTATGACTCCCGCGCCCGGTCGACGACCGACAGGTTCGCCTGGTACGAGCGCTGCGCCATCATCATCTGAGCCATCTGGCTGCCGAGGTCGATGTCCGGGCGGCGCACGTAGCCCTCGGTGTCGGCCAGCGGGTTGTCGGGCTCGTAGGAGAGCCGGCCCTCGGCGCTGCCCAGGGCGATGCCGCCGACCTGGGCGCCGTTGCCGTCCTGCGCCTCCTGGGCCACGACGTAGCGGGCCTGGAAGGCGTTCTCGGACGTCCGGCTGACATTGTCGATGTTGGCGATGTTGTCCGACACGGCGTCGAGCCACTTGCGGTACACGGTCACGCCGGTTGCGGCCGTACCGATCGCGTTGAAGGTGCTCATCTAAGTCAGGCCCCCTTGATGGCGTCGCGGATCAGGCTGTACTTGCCGTCGAGAGCGCGGATGGTGAGCTGGTAGCGCATCGTGGTGTCGATGTGCGAGAGCGTCTCCTCGTCCAGGTTGACGTTGTTGCCGTTGAGGCGCGTCGGCTCAAGCGAGTTGTGCACGCTCGGCGCGACCGTCGAGGGCGACTGGCCGTGAGCGACGGCGCTGCTGAGCGCCTCCTCGAACTTGACCTTACGAGCCCGATAGCCGGGGGTCTCGATATTGGCGATGTTGTTGGCGATGGCGTTCTGCCGGGCGGACAAGCCCGCTACTGCGACGCGGAGCGAGGACGATGCGACGTCATCGAACACGGATGTGTTCCTTCCCAGTGGTGCGGGGCGCCGGTCCTTGGCTTGCTGGCCGAGCAGTCCTTTGCTCGTACCTTTTGCTTCGGCCCGTCCTGCGATCCGCTGAGCATGGAACGGTTGCTGACCGGTTGCACACGAAAGGAACCCGGCGCCCTCGAGGGGGCACCGGGTTCCGGTGTCGATGATGCTGCTGGGTCACATGGCGCAGTCGATGTAGGTGGGCACCTGCTTGCCCGGAGTGCCGACCTCCACCCGTGAGGCGAAGGCCGTCTGCCGGCGGTTGGCGGTGATCGCCAGGGCCGCCGCCTTCGCCGCCTCGAGCTGGCGGGTCAGGATGAAGTCTGCGCGGGGCTTCAGGTCCAGCGGGAGAGGTCCGAGTCCCGCCGGCGGTTCCCACGGCTTCGCGAGCGGCAGTTCCTGGGTGCGATGGTCGTTCGAGATCATCCGCTCGACGTCCTCGACGTCCGCTTCCAGCTCGTCGAGCGCCGCGATCCAGGCTTGCCGCCACTGGTCGGCCATGGCGGATCAGCCCTCTGCCGCCGCGACGGCCAGTGCCGCCTCGCGCCAGGTGTCCCGCAAGGGCTCCATCAGGCTCTTGATCGACGAGACCTTCTCCGCGTCGCCGCGCACGTTCGCGTTGACCAGCTCCGTCTGCGCGAAGGTGTAGAGCGCGGCCAGGTCCTTGGCACCCTCCCAGGCGTCTACGTTCAGCGTCACCTGAAGCTCGGTGACGATGTCCTGAGCGTGCTTCAGGTGCGTATTGGCCTCGGGCCGGTCGCCGGCGACCAGCGCCTCCTCGCCGCGGACGAGGTCCATGACCAGGCGGTCGAAGAGCATCAGCAGCAGCTTGGCCGGCGAGGCCGTCGCGGTGGAGTCGGCGAGATAGCGCTCGCGCATGGCCGGTGAAAGGTTGGTCATGGGGTGAGCTCCGCTCAGCCGAGGCCGGCGAGCTGACTCGCCAGCCAGGAGGACTGTTGCTGCATCTTGCCGAGGGCGACCTCGAGACCGGAGAACTGCTTCTGCAACGCCAACTTACGCATCTCCAGCCGGACGTCCCATTCGCTTACTTGATCGTTGAGTCGACTGATGGTGTTGTTGTTGCGCTCGATGAGCGCCTGCATGGTGCCCTTTGTGGGCTTGGTGGGGTTGGTGGGGTCGACGACGCCCACGCTGGCGATCAGCCCGAGCGCCTCCATCTTGCGGCCCAGTCCGGCGGCAGTGTCGAAACCCGGGTCGAACTTCCCGTCGGTCCCGCCGGTCTTTTCCGTGTACGTGTCGAAATACGCCTGCGTCTTGGCCGGATCGGCCTGGTACGCGTCGATGAACTTCTGCTTGTCGAAGGTGAGCTTGCCGCTGCGGTCGACCGCGACCCCGACATCGCTGTAACTGGCGACGCCGCCGTTCGCGCCGAGCCCGGGGATGCCCCCCGAGACGGCGCCGAGGATGTCCTGGGTGAGCTTGCGCATCGCGCTGTCGCCGACCAGTGGGCCGGCCGCTGTCTGACCAGACTTGATCTTGCTCTGGGAGGCGATCTCGGTCAGCGCCACGTTGGCGTTGTCGATCAGGGCCTGCACCTTGGCGGCGATGCCCTCGGCGTCGGCGGCGACGTCGATGGTCACCGCCGGGTCGGTGGCCGCCTGCGCCCTGACGGCAGTCACGGTGACACCCGGCAGCACATCGGCGAAAGTGTTCGTCGCGGACGTGATGGAGTACGCGGTGGTGGTGAGATCGCTGGGGTCGCCGACCGTGATCTGAGCATCGGTGCCGTTGACCGTGACTGTGGGGTCGGTCAGGCTGAGGCCGGTCGGCGTTCCTGCGGCGGTCATCGCGGCGGCACCGGCGGCTCCGCTGTCCTTGGCGGTGAGCTGCAGTGTGTACTTACCCGCTCCGATCTGCACGGCTGCGGCCTTGTAGGCGACGTTGGCCTCAGCGTTGATTGCGGCAACCACAGACTGGAGCGACTTGTCCGCCGGGTTGAGCGTCTTGGTGGTGCCGTCCTTGAGCTTCACGTCGAACGTGCTGCCCGCCAGGACCGGCGATCCTGTGGCATCGCTGGCAGAGCTGACCGCCGAAGCGGCGGAGAAGGTCAGGACGTGCGTCGACGCGAGCTTGTCGACATGGAAGCTGAGCGAGCCCGCGCCGGCCCCCGCCGCCGCCGAGACCACGGCGGCGGTGGAGTTCGAGGTGGCCTTCATGCCGCCCCAGGTGGTGGAGCTCCCCAGGGCGTTGGCCGCGGACACCAGGCTGGACAGCCTGCTGTTCACGCTCTGGTAGGCGGCGACCACCTTGTTCGTGGTGGAGATCTTGGTCTTCAGCGCCGTCTGCGGGAGCGCCTCGATCTTCATGAGCTGTGCGATCGTGTCGGTCGTGCTCATGCCGGTAACAAGGCCGTCAACACTGGCCATGAGGCTGATCCCTCCGTCGGTCGGGCTGTACGTGACGGGCGGCCGGCGATGTCGCCGACCGCCCGTCTATTCGGTTGTCTGTGCGGTTGACTGAGCTGTTCCACGGTGATCGTCGCTAGGCGGTTCTCACCGTGTCGGGTCAGCGCAGGAGGGACAGGACGCCCTGCTGCGACTGGTTCGCCTGGGACAGCATCGCGGTGCCGGCCTGGGTGAGGATCTGCGAGCGGGTGAAGGACATCATCTCCTGCGCCATGTCGGTGTCGCGGATGCGGCTCTCCGACGCGGACAGGTTCTCCACGGCGACGTTGGCGTTGTTGATGGTGTGCTCGAGCCGGTTCTGGTAGGCACCGAGCTGCGCCCGAGCGGTCGACACCTGAGAGATCTTGCCGTCCAGGGCGGTGATGGCCGACTGAGCGCTCGTTGCATCCGTGAAGCTCAGGCCGCTCCGGACGCCGCTGTTGCCGGCGATGCCGAACGTGGCATCCGCGGTTGCCGCGGTGCCGCCACTCACGTCCTTGCCGGTCTTGGACGACACCACCAGATTTCCGGTGTCGTCCGTGGACGCCACGAAGTGGTTGTTGAAGTCGTCGTCATTGTTCAACACCACCACCTGGGCGGCCACGTCAGCAGGCGCGGCGGCGAAGGCCACCGACGCGTCGTTGGTGCCGTCGGTGAAGGTCATCGTGCTACCCATGCCGGGAAGGGCGCCGGTGATCGTGGTCTTGTTCGTGAGGGTGTCGGCGATGTCCTTGACGTTGGCGGAGGCCAGGTCGACCTCGATCTGGCTGTTGGCGTCGCCGTCGGCGCCGACCTGGAACTTCATCTTGCCGTCGCCGGCGGCGCCGGCGGTGCCGTCGAGCAGGTTCGTGCCGTTGAAGTTGGTCGAGTTGCCGATCCGCTTCAATTCGTCGTTGAGGCTGCTGACCTCGGTGGCGATGTTGGCGCGGGCCTCGTCGTTGTTGGAGTCGTTACCCGCCTGCACGCCCAGGTCCCGCATGCGCTGCAGGATCGAGTGCACCTCGTTGAGCGCGCCCTCGGCGGTCTGCACGACCGAGACGCCGTCCTGCGCGTTGCGGACGGCGACCTTGAGGCCACCGACCTGGCTGCGCAGGCCCTCGCTGATCGCCAGACCGGCGGCGTCGTCGGCGGCCCGGTTGATCCGGAAGCCCGACGACAGCTTCTCGAGCGACTTCGACATCTGGTTGTCGGAGACCGAGAGGCTGCGGTAGGCGTTCTGGGCGGCGATGTTCTGGTTGATACGAAGACCCATGTGAAGTTCCTCCTTGAGTGGGGTCCTTGACCGGCCCGTCCGTGGACCGTGGTGCTTACGCCATCAATGTCGACGGGACTGCGCCGATCTTGAGGAGTATTTGAGATTTCTTCACGCCGGTCTTGAGGAGTGTCTGAGATTCCATCCCCGCCGGTCCTGGAAACGCCGAAACCCGGCGGCCTCAAGTCCTCAAAGAGGCAGGAGGAGTGCCGTCGGTCGGGCTGTAACGTGACGGGCGGCCGGCGATGTCGCCGGCCGCCCGTCTATTCGGTTGTCTGAGCTATTCCGCGGTGATCGTCGCTAGGCGGTTCTCACCGTGTCGGGTCAGCGCAGGAGGGACAGGACGCCCTGCTGCGACTGGTTCGCCTGGGACAGCATCGCGGTGCCGGCCTGGGTGAGGATCTGCGAGCGGGTGAAGGACATCATCTCCTGCGCCATGTCGGTGTCGCGGATGCGGCTCTCCGACGCGGACAGGTTCTCCACGGCGACGTTGGCGTTGTTGATGGTGTGCTCGAGCCGGTTCTGGTAGGCACCGAGCTGCGCCCGAGCGGTCGACACCTGAGAGATCTTGCCGTCCAGGGCGGTGATGGCGTCCTGCGCGCGATCTGCATTCCTGAAGTGCATGCCAGAGTAGGTAACGTCTCCGGCAGCGACGTTGGTGTTTCCGAACGTGTCGTCTGGGACTGCCGCGGTGCCGCCAGTCACCTCCTTGCCGGTCCTCGACGTGATTTCCAGATTTCCGTCGGCGTCCTCAGCCGCCACGAAGTTGGCGGTGAAGTCGGCGTCCAGATTCAGCGCCGCTACCGTCGCGGGCACGTCGGCGGGCGCGGCGGCGAAGGTCACCGAGGCATTGTTGGTGCCGTCGGTGAACGTCATGATGTTACCCATGGCGGGAAGGTCGGCCGCGGCGAAAACCGTCTTGGCGCTCAGGCTGTCGGCGATGTCCTTGACGTTGGCGGAGGACAGGTCGACCTCGATCTGGCTGTTGGCGTCGCCGTCGGCGCCGACCTGGAACTTCATCTTGCCGTCGCCGGCGGCGCCGGCGGTGCCGTCGAGCAGGTTCGTGCCGTTGAAGTTGGTCGAGTTGCCGATCCGCTTCAATTCGTCGTTGAGGCTGCTGACCTCGGTGGCGATGTTGGCGCGGGCCTCGTCGTTGTTGGAGTCGTTACCCGCCTGCACGCCCAGGTCCCGCATGCGCTGCAGGATCGAGTGCACCTCGTTGAGCGCGCCCTCGGCGGTCTGCACGACCGAGACGCCGTCCTGCGCGTTGCGGACGGCGACCTTGAGGCCACCGACCTGGCTGCGCAGGCCCTCGCTGATCGCCAGACCGGCGGCGTCGTCGGCGGCCCGGTTGATCCGGAAGCCCGACGACAGCTTCTCGAGCGACTTCGACATCTGGTTGTCGGAGACCGAGAGGCTGCGGTAGGCGTTCTGGGCGGCGATGTTCTGGTTGATACGAAGACCCATGTGAAGTTCCTCCTTGAGTGGGGTCCTTGACCGGCCCGTCCGTGGACCGTGGTGCTTACGCCATCAATGTCGACGGGACTGCGCCGATCTTGAGGAGTATTTGAGATTTCCTCACGCCGGTCTTGAGGAGTGTCTGAAAACTCCTTGCCCGCCGGGTCCCGGAACGCCGAACCGACGAGCGGCCGGCGATGTCGCCGGCCGCCCGTCTATTCGGTTGTCTGAGCTATTCCGCGGTGATCGTCGCTAGGCGGTTCTCACCGTGTCGGGTCAGCGCAGGAGGGACAGGACGCCCTGCTGCGACTGGTTCGCCTGGGACAGCATCGCGGTGCCGGCCTGGGTCAGGATCTGCGCGCGGGTGAAGGACATCATCTCCTGCGCCATGTCGGTGTCGCGGATGCGGCTCTCCGACGCGGACAGGTTCTCCACGGCGACGTTGGAGTTGTTGATGGTGTGCTCGAGCCGGTTCTGGTAGGCACCGAGCTGCGCCCGAGCGGTCGACACCTGAGAGATCTTGGCGTCCAGGTCGGTGATGGCCGACTGCGACTCCGTGGCATCCGTGAAGCTCAGGCCGGTGAAGGTAGTGGCCGCGCCGCCGGTGATGCCGAACGTGGCGTCCGGCACCGTTGAGGTGCCACCGGTCACCTCCTTGCCGGACCTCGACGTGATCGCAAGATCTCCGTTGGCGTCCTCAGTCGCGATGAAGTTGGCGGTGAAGTCGGAGTCCAGATTCAGCGCCGTCACCGTCGCGGCCACGTCGGCGGGTGCGGCGGCGAAGGTGACCGACGCGTTGTTGGTGCCGTCGGTGAACTCCAGCACGTCACCCATGGCGGGAAGGTCGCCAGAGTCGATCGTCGTCGTGCGGGTGAGGCTGTCGGCGATGGCCTTGACGTTGGCGCCCGAGAGGTCCACCTCGATCTGGCTGTTGGCGTCGCCGTCGGCGCCGACCTGGAACTTCATCTTGCCGTCGCCGGCGGCGCCGGCGGTGCCGTCGAGCAGGTTCGTGCCGTTGAAGTTGGTCGAGTTGCCGATCCGCTTCAATTCGTCGTTGAGGCTGCGCACCTCGGTGGCGATGTTGGCGCGGGCCTCGGCGTTGTTGGAGTCGTTACCCGCCTGCACGCCCAGGTCCCGCATGCGCTGCAGGATCGAGTGCACCTCGTTGAGCGCGCCCTCGGCGGTCTGCACGACCGAGACGCCGTCCTGCGCGTTGCGGACGGCGACCTTGAGGCCACCGACCTGGCTGCGCAGGCCCTCGCTGATCGCCAGACCGGCGGCGTCGTCGGCGGCCCGGTTGATCCGGAAGCCCGACGACAGCTTCTCGAGCGACTTCGACGTCTGGTTGTCGGAGACCGAGAGGCTGCGGTAGGCGTTCTGGGCGGCGATGTTCTGGTTGATACGAAGACCCATGTGAAGTTCCTCCTTGAAGGGGGGTCCCTGACCGGCCCGTCCGTGAGCCGTTGTGCTGACGCCGCAAAATGTCGGCCGGGGGTCCCCCGGTCTTGAGGAGTATTTGAGATTTCCTCACGCCGGTCTTGAGGAGATTCTTCGCGCCGGTGCCGGGAGCGCTGAAACCCGGCAGCACCGGATCGCAACCGGAACGGCCTCAAGTCCTCAGAGACGCAGTACGGGTGCCGACTTGTCCGGTGAGCGGAGGTAAAGCCTCCCGCGGAGACGGAGGAGCCGGTGAGCCTGACCGACCTGTCCAGCGTGCTGTGGCGCGCCCGTGAGCTGTTGGAGCTTCTCCTGTTCAAGCTCGAGGAGGAGCAATTGTTGCTCGCCTCGAACCGGTCCCGCTGGCTCGCCCACGCCACCCGCGAGGTGGAGGTGGTGCTGGACCAGATCCGGCAGACCGAGGTCGCGCGGGCGGCGTACGCCCAGGGCGTCGCGATCGAGCTGGGACTGAACGCGGAGGCGTCGCTGGGCGAGCTGGCGGATGCGGCCCCGGCCCCGTGGTCCGACCTTTTGCACCAGCACCGGCGGGCGTTCCTGACCCTGACCTCGGAGATCAGCGCCATCGCGGAAAGCAACCGGGAACTGCTCACCGCCGGTCAGCGGGCAGCTCGCGAAACGATGCTCGCGTTCGCCGGAACCGTGGAAACGTATGGCCGGCAAGGCCAAACCGTCACCGGCGGCGTGCGCCGCCCCAGCCTGGTGGATGAGGCGATCTGATGGCAAGCAGCTTCGGTGGCATCAACACCGCGCTGAGCGCGCTCTACGCGCAACGTCGTGGACTGGACGTGACCGGGCAGAACATCGCGAACGCCAACACCGAGGGATACTCCCGGCAGCGCGTCAGCATGCAGTCTCAGGTCGGCTCGTTGAGGGCGGCCATGTACGCGAAGACCGACGGCCTCGGCACCGGGGTCGCCGTGTCCGACGTGCAGCGCCTGCGCGACGAGTTTCTGGAGAACCGGGGCCGGACCGAGCACGGCGCGAACGCGCTTCTGGCGACCCAGGCCACGACGTACACCTCGATCGAGGACGCGTTCGCCGAGCCGGGCGAGACCGCGCTGGCCGCGCAGCTGCGCGACATGTGGGGCAGTTGGAACGACGTGGCGAACAACCCGCAGCTGGAGGCCCCCCGGTCCGCCCTGATCCAGCAGAGCGCCACGGTCGCCGACCAGTTGAACGCCGCCCATGAGTCGCTCGCCCGGCAATGGAAGCAGAACGAGGCTCAGATGTCCGGCTACGTCGACGAGGTCAACGGCACCGCCCGCTCGATCGCCCAGCTCAACGACAGCATCATCAAGGCGAACGCCTCCTCGCTGCCGGTGAACGAGCTCGAGGACCGGCGTGATCAGTTGGCGATGAAGCTCGCCGAGCTCACCGGCGCCACCGCGGCCAAGCGGCCCAACGGCGGCATGGACGTCTTCATCGGCGGTTCCACACTGGTCACCGGGACCACGGTCCGTGAAGTCGACTTCATCGGCGCTACACGGCTGGAGGACCAGGCCACCAACGCCGTGAGCCTGATCTGGAAGGACAACGTGGTACCGCCGCAGAAGGTCGATGCCGGCGGCACGATGGGCGGGATGGTCGACACGATGACCAACATCATCCCGAACCTCTCGGCCGAGCTCGACTCGGTCGCCAACAACCTGATCACCACGGTGAACGACCTGCACCGCACCGGTTACAGCGTCGACGGCAGCACCGGCAGCGACTTCTTCGGTCGTGAGGCGGACGGCTCGGTCGCGGTCCTGATCACAGATCCGGACAAGGTGGCGATTGCGGCGACCAACGGCACTCTGGACAACTCGATCGCCGACAAGATCGCCGACATCGGTGAATCGCCCGACGGCCCGGATCGGGAGTACCAGGGGATGATCGGGCGGCTCGGGGTCTCCGCGCAGGGCATCGCCCGCCGCTCCGAGATTCAGTCCGTCGTGACCGAACAGGTCGACGCGGCACGCGAGGGTGAGGCCGGGGTCAATCTCGACGAGGAGATGACCAACCTGCTCACGTATCAGCGCGGCTACGAGGCCGCATCCCGGGTCCTGACCACGATCGATTCGATGCTCGACCAGCTCATCAACCGCACCGGCCTGGTCGGAAGGTAAGGAGTACATCATGATCGGCGGCGGCAGAGTCACCGAGGGCAGCATCCACACCCGAGTGCTGGCCAATCTCCAGCGCAACCTCGCCAAGGGCGCGCAGATTCAGGATCAGTTGTCGAGCGGCAAGCAGCTCAACCGGCCGTCGGATTCCCCGGCCGGGACGGTCTCCGCCCTGCAGCTGCGCGCCGAGACCCGCACGAGCACGCAGTACGTGCGCAACGCCGACGACGGCCTGGGCTGGCTGGGCACGGTGGAGGACACGCTGGGCAGCGCCTCTGCTCTGGTCAACCGAGCCCGTGACCTCACCGTGCAGGGCCTGAACGCCAACTCGAACGGGGCCCTGGCCAACGCGGCGCTGGCCAGCGAGATCGATCAGATCCGCGATGCGCTGATCACCCATGCGAACGTCAGGTATCTGGACCGCCCGGTCTTCGGCGGCAACACGCCCAACTCGGAGGCCTATGACAAGACCACCGGCGCCTTCACGGGCAACCCTTACGCCCCCGGCGACCCCTACGATCCGGAGCAGGCCGCCAGAACAAGCGTGTCACGCACCGTCGGCTCGGGCGTCAAAGTGCGGGTGGACCTGACCGGCCCGGAGGCGTTCGGGGACAACACCACCGGGCTCTTCAAAGTGCTGGCGGACATTTCCGCCAATCTCAAGGCCGGCGACAACACCGCCTTGACGGCCAACCTGAATAGCCTTGACACAGCCGGAAATAAGCTGAAATCCGCCATCTCGGAGGTGGGATCCCGATACAATCGGATTCAGCAGATGAAGGATTCCGCACAGGACCGGATGTTGTCCGTGTCGGCGCAGTTGTCCGAGATTGAGGACATCGATCTGCCGAAAACCATCATGGAGATGCAACTCCAGCAGACCTCGTACCAGGCGGCACTGGCCGCCTCGGCAAAGGTGATCCAGCCCTCGCTCATCGACTTCCTGAGGTGACCATGAGTACTCGCACCGCGTCCCGACCGATTGGGGCAACCTTGACCGACACCGAACTGGACATGCCGATCATCGACATGGCTGTCCCCATGCCCGGTTTCCCGGCTCACCGGCAGTTCGTGCTGGTCCGGCTGAACGACGAGGGACTGCTGTACGCTTTCACCTCGATCGACGACCCGGAGCTCCGTTTCCTCGTCGCGCCTCCGGAACCGTTCTTCCCGGACTACGCGCCGGAGATCGAGAACGAGGTCTTCGCCGCGCTGAACACCCAGGACCCCGACCGGCTGTTGGTCATGGTGGTCATCACGGCCGGCGTCAACGAGACCACGGCCAACCTCCTCGCCCCGATCATCGTCGACCGTGACTCCCGCCGCGCCATGCAGGTCGTCCTCACCGGGAGCAACCTGCCCGTCCGGGCGGTCATGCGCCGGGCGTTCTGACCACAGCCGGCACCGGTGTCCTGTCCACGGATGGAGTGAGGGGCTACCACGATGCTCGTGCTGACCAGGAAGGCCGGCGAGAGCGTGATGATCGGCGACGATGTCGTCGTCACCGTGCTCGAGGCGCGCGGTGACGTCATCCGAATCGGCATCCAGGCGCCGCGCGACGTGCAGGTGCACCGGGAGGAGGTCTATCAGGAGCTCCGGAACGCCAACCGGGAGGCGGCCTCGCCGACCGATGCCGCGGTCCGCGCCCTGACCGAGCTGCTCGACCGCCCCGCCGCGGCGAGCCCGCCGGACGAATGACCCGACAGAGTAGGTACGTTCCATGACCGCCAGGGCCGATCCTCCATCGAGGACCGGCCCTGCGGCGTCTACCTGATCGTCAGGCCCCGGACCTGCATGAAGGCGATCGGGCTGAACGCGTTCTCGCGGGTCGCCGGCGCGCCCAGGTGCACCTCGAAGTGCAGGTGCGGGCCGGAGGAGGAGCCGGACGTGCCGACGTAGCCGAGGATCGTGCCGCGGGCGACGGTCTGGCCGAGGGTCACCGACGGGCGCCGGACCATGTGGCAGTAACGGGTGACGATGTTACCCGCGTGCAGTACCTCGACGTACCAGCCGCAACCCTTCAAGGCTGGGCTGCCGTCCACGTCGCAGCTGCCCTGGGAGACGTTGCAGACCACCCGGATGACCGTGCCGGAGCTGGCCGCGCGGATCGGGGTGTTGCGCGCCGCGGCGAGGTCCACGCCGTCGTGGGCCGGACGCTGCTCGGTGCGGAAGTCGCTCACCAGGCCCGCGGTCACCGGCAGCATCCACGCGCCGGAGGCGGCGGGCAGTGGCGCTGTCGAGGTGCACTTGGGGATCTCGGCGTCGCCTCGCTGGACGTACGCGTCGGAGATGAAGCTGTTGTCACTCAGGCGGTCCCAGAATCCGGTGTTCTTGACCGTGCCGCTGATGAACTGCCCCGCGGTCTTGCAGACGATGGAGACGGTCGCGCCGTCGGCGATCGTGCCCGTCCGGAGGCTCCCGGCGGACGGGGCGCTGCGCGTGTTGAGGGCCGTGCCGCCGGTGACCACCTTGCCGGTGGCGGCGATCTTCGTCGGGGCGGCGCCGGCGGCCTTCGACGTGGTGACGGCGGCGGCCTTCAGGGTGACCGCCTCGGCCGCGTCGGCGGGGAACCGCAGAGGTGACGCGGCGGCCGGGGTGCCGGCGAGCGCGGTGCCGCCGAGCGTGCCCGCGGCGAGCAGGGCGAGGGCGGCGGTGCGCTGATGTCGGCGCTTCATTGACTTCCTCTCGAAAGGCGGACGGCGCTTACCGGCACAGGCTGCCGAGCGGGAGATGCGACCACGGTGCACCGCGAGTGCAGAACGGTTGCCGGCGCTCTCTCGCCGCCGGCCGCACGGCAACATGGTGACGGCGAGCGGGGGCGCACGGGTCCGGTTCGCCGCAGATCTCCCACCGCCGGCCACGCACCCGGAATGCACCTGGCGCGGCCCCGGTCCACAACACCGGAGCCGCAGAGTACTTCCCAGGACGAGAGGAGCTCGTCCGTACGCCAGTCGCGGGGAGTCATCGTGGGTGCAGAGCGCGAATCGGTCATGGACGGCGGCACACTCGCCGCCGCGGCCCTCGATCTGCGTGCCGACGCGCACGTGCACACCGGCTTCGCCGCGGGGCGGGACAGCGTGGGGGTCGTCGTGTCGGCGGCCGACCGCGCCGGGCTCACCGGCCTGACCTTCGCCGACCAGGTGGGGCCCGACACGGCGTGGCTGCCGGCGTACGCCGACGCGGTGCGCCGGGCGCGGCAGCGTACGGAGATCACCCTGCGCGTCGCCGCGGAGGTCGAGGTCGTCCAGCCCGACGGATGGCTGGCCCTGCCGGCCGACATCGGGCACCTTGAGGCCGTCTCCGTGGCCGTTTCCCGCCTGCCGCTCCCGGAGGGGCCCGTCGGTGCCCGCGAGGTCCGCTCCATGCTGGCCGCCGGCATCCTCACCGCCGACCGGGTGGCCGAGACCGTCGTGACCGCCACGATCAAGGGTGTGGAGCGCGCCTCGCGCTACGCGCCGTCGCAGCTCGCCCGCCCGTTGAACCTGCTCGCCCAGGTGGGCATCGACGATGCCGCCGTCACCCCGGAGCTGCTCGCCGCGCTCGCGTCGGCCTGCCGGTCGAGCGGCACGGTGGTCGAGATCAGCGAGGCCTGGCGCAGCCCGTCGCCTCGCGTGGTGGCGATGCTGCGTGGGGCGGATGTGACGCTGGTGCCCGCGAGTGACGCACGGTACGCCGCCGAGGTCGGCAACTGGCAGTACCTGCGCCGGGTCTGACCGGAAACCGAACGCTATACGTAATCTCCTACGTACTCTCTGTCATGCCAGCACTTCAGCATGGGAGAGATGCGATGAGTTTGGTTCAGCAGGCCGTCGAGATCAGCGCACCGCTGCACACCGTGTACGAGCAGCTCGCGACGTTCGAGAACTACCCGCGCTTCATGACCGGCGTCGAACGGGTCACCCCGATGGGTAACGATCAGACGCACTGGATCATGGACGTCGACGGACAGCGCCGGGAGTTCGACGCGCAGATCACCGAGTGCTCCCTCGACGAGCGGGTGTCGTGGTCGGCCGTCGACGGCCCGCTGCTCGCCGAGACCATCACCCTGCGGCCGATGGGCGAGACGCGGACGCAGATCGTCGCCCAGCTCGAGGCCGACGTCGCGTTCCTGCTGCCCAGCGACCGGCACGGGCAGGAGACGCTGAGCCGGCGTCTGAAGGCTGACCTGAACGCCTTCAAGGGCCTGATCGAGGCCGGCAAGCTGGGCGACGCCGGGAATCTGGGCGGAGCCAGCTCCAAGAACATGGCGGGCAGCGCGTTCGCCTCGCCGGCCTCGGTCGCGGCCCGCGCGCGCGGCGGCCGGGCACGGCCGGGTGCAGGCTGGGGGACGAGCGCCGGAGAGTTCAGCAACGCCCGCTCGGACAGCCTCGGCACCCTGCGCCCGAACGCCGCCACGGCTCCGCTGGGCATGCCGACGGCCGGGCCGCCCGTGGACATCACCTCCGCGCCCGGCATCGACGACCCGCACGACCTCGACGAGATCCTCGCTCCCGGACGCCGGATCGTCGGCTCCCCGACCGTTCGCGGCGGCGCGGCGGGCACCCGCCCCGCCGTCCGCGACGCGGCCGGCACCCGTAAGGCCGGCCAGGGCTCGGCGTCGGCGCAGATGGGCGGCAAGGCCATGGGCACCCGGGACGGCCGCGGCGACGGGATGATCCACGAAGAGGAACGCGGCAGCGCTCACGACTGGTGAGCCTCAGACGGCGGCGGCCTCCCAGGTCACCACCAGACGCGCGCCCCGGGGCTCGGCCCGCTCATAGCGGACCGAGCCCCCGTTCGCTTCCACGAGATGGCGGACGATGAACAGGCCCAGGCCCGCACCGCGCATGAAGCGGTCGAAGAGCTTCGGCACGAGCTCCTCCGGGATGCCGGGGCCCCGGTCCTGCACGATCAGCACGACCGACTCGGCGTCGCGACCGGCCCGGACCTCGACCGGGCTCTCGCCGTAGCTGAGGGCGTTGGTCACCAGATTCCGCACGACGTGCCAGACGTGCTGGCGGTCGGCGAGGGCGGCGACATCGTCCTCGACCTCCACGACGACGCCGTCGGCGCCCTCCAGCTCGTCGATCACCGACGTGACGACCTCGCGCATCTGCACCGGCGTACGCTGCGCGGTGACGGCGCCGGTGTCCAGCCGGAAGAGCAACTGCAGGTCGTTCATCATCTTGATGAGCCGGTGGGTGTTCTTGTTGATCTTCGTGGCGAGCTCGAGCCGGATGTCGTCCGGCAGGTCCGCCCAGTCGGCGTGCAGCAGCTCGGCCAGGCTGGCGATGGAGCTGATCGGCTGGGCCACGTCGTGGGTCAGCATCGAGGTCAGGTCGTTCTTGAAGGCCAGCGCCGCCGCGAGCTTCGCGTTCGCCTCCCTGAGCAGGTCGTTGCTGCTCTCGAGCTCCGCGGCGTGGCTGCTCAGCTCGTCCTCGGCCCGCTTGCGGTCGGTGATGTCCACGTACGTGGCCACGTAGCCGCGCGGCTGTCCGGCGGCGTCCGGGATGGCCGCCATGGTGGCGAGCACGGGCACCTCGGTGCCGTCGGTGCGCCGGATCAGCCAGTCCTGGGTGCCGGCCGGAGGCAGGGACGGCGGTGGCGGCGACGACGGCGTGCCGTCCGGATCGTCGCCGTTGCCGGTCAGTTCTCGCCAGCGCCGGTTCACGTCGATGACCCGGTGGTTGGCGTCGAGCACCATCACCGCCTCGTTCATCGACTGCAGCAGGGTGTCGGCGAAGTCGCGCCGCTCGTGCAGTTCCGTGACCAGGCGCCGCTGCCGCTGGTCCGCCCCCTCCAGGGACCGGACGAGGTAGCCGACCAGGGCCACGAGGGCGAGCGTGGCGAGGATCGCCCCGGTGCTGATCGCGGCCGCGGGCCGGCTGATCCCGGTGCGCACCGCGAGCGCGCTCACCAGGGCGGCGATGACCGGAACGGCGACGACGGCGGGCAGCATCCGGCGGATCTTCGTGCCGGGACCGGCGGTCGCGTCGGTCCGCAGCGGCCCCGCCTCGGGCCGGGCCAGCACCATGCCGACGGCCAGCGCGAACAGGGCGCCCGCGTGGTACGGCGACATCAGGCTGTCCGGCCCGCGGCCCTCCGGAAAGGCGGGCGCGAACATCCGCGGCACCAGGGCCACGAGGGAGATGATTGCGCTTCCCGCCAGGAGCGGATCGGCCACCCGGTACCGCACGGGATCGCCCTGGCGGCGGTGGACGTACAGGTCGAGGCAGATCAGCGCCAGGCCGGCCAGCAGCGTGGCGACGCCGGCGGCCGGATGTCCGGGCACGGCGGCGGCGCCGAGGACGGTGGCGAGCAGGGCCGGCACGTAGGCGGCGACCCGCAGCACGCGGCCCGCGCGCGGCAGGGAGAGCAGAGACAGCGCGAGCCCGGCGGCCAGGAGTGCGGCCGCCGGGCTCTGCGTCAGTGTGTTGTCCGCCCCCGCGGAAGGCAGGACCAGGCTCAGGCCGCCGGAGATCGCCACGGCGACACCGGTGCTCCCGGCCGCGAGCCGGGACAGCCTGCCCACGTCGTGCGCCGCGAACTGCACCGATGAACCCCTCTAAATATGGGCTTTTCGACCCAATAGTGAGGGAGTGATCATATCGCGGCGGATGGGATCAAGGGTTCACACGCTGTGAGACCGCCCCGCCCACTCGAAGCCGTCCTCGACCGCCGCCTTCGCGGCCATCGGCACGAGCCGGTCGGCGTACCGGTTGGCGTGGTGGCCGCAGAATGCCAGGCTTCCGCCGCCGGCCAGGCTGAGCTCGAGCTTGGCGGCGGCGCCGCAGCGGTCGCAGCGCTCGGCCAGCGAGTCGACGACGACGATCTCGGGCGACAGCACGGTGGTCATAGCGCTCTCCTTGCTCGGTGGCGGTGCAGCGGTCCTGACAGCGAGTAGTTCGGCCCCCCTGGGGAGCGACTTAGTCAATGGGCTCCGGACGAAACGGCTACACCTCAGCGGCAACCTCCGAGGTCCCGGGGCGACTCCGCCCTCTGAGCAGCATTTTCCCTCAAGTGCCGCCGGCATGCCTGTCCACGTCAGGTGATGTCCGACGCCGGTGGCAGAAATCGGGGGGAACACAGCATGATTCGTCACGACGGCCGGCGCGGTGTCGCGCGCCTTGCGCTGACCGCCGGCATCGCCACCGCCGCGGTGGTGACCGGTACGGCCGGCACCGCCATCGCCGCCACGCCCGGCGCCCTGCCGCTCGGCACGGTCCGCGCGGCGGCCCACGGCGCGATCAAGGACAGCTACATCGTGGTGCTGAAGGCGGCCTCCGCCGACGCCGCGGAGGTGCCGTCGGTCTCGCGGTCGCTCGCCCGGCGCTACGGCGGCGAGGTGCTCGCCAGCTACTCGACGGCCGTCCGCGGCTTCCAGGCCGACATGACGGCGCTCGAGGCCCGCCGCCTCGCCGCGAACCCCGCCGTCGAGTACGTGGAGCAGGACGCGACGGTGCGCCTCGCGGACCTCGGCACGCAGGCGAACCCGGTCTGGGGGCTCGACCGGATCGACCAGACGGCGCTGCCGCTGTCGAAGAGCTACACCTACCGCTCGGCGTCGAACGTGACGGCGTACGTGCTGGACACCGGCCTGCGGGTCGGGCACAGCGAGTTCGGCGGCCGGGCCAGCAACGGCCGTGACTTCATCGACAACGACGCGGTGGCGCAGGACTGCAACGGCCACGGCACCCACGTAGCCGGCACGATCGGCGGCAGGACCTACGGCGTCGCGAAGGACGTCAAGCTCGTCGGCGTACGGGTGCTCGACTGCGGGGGCTCGGGCTCCTACTCGGCGATCATCGCGGGCGTGGACTGGGTGACCAAGAACGCCGTCAAGCCGGCCGTGGCCAACATGAGCATCGGGGGAACGGTCAGCTCCGCGCTGAACACTGCGGTCGCGAGGTCGATCGCTGCGGGTGTCACCTACTCCGTGTCGGCCGGCAACGACAACAAGAACTCCTGCAACTACTCGCCGGCCTCCGCGCCCGACGCGATCACGGTCGGAGCCACGGACGGCGCCGACACCCGCGCCACGTTCTCGAACTACGGCTCGTGCCTGGACATCTTCGCGCCCGGCGTACGCATCACCTCGGCCTCCCACTCGTCCGACACCGGCACCGCGATCATGAGCGGCACCTCGATGGCCGCACCGCACGTGGCGGGCGCGGCGGCGCTGGCGGTCGCGGCGAACCCGGCCTGGTCGCCGGCGCAGGTCCGGGCCGCGCTGGTGGACCAGGCCAGCGCCGGCCGGGTGCTGAACCCGGGCAGCGGCTCGGTGAACAAGCTGCTCCACACCGGCTTCCTCAACACGGTTCAGGCCGCCGGGCCGGTCGCCACGCCGGAATGCGGACCCTTCGTCATGGGTACGGACGTGCGGATCGGCAAGCTGTCGACCGCCACCAGCAGCAAGACGGTGACGACCTGCTCCGGCACTGCCTCGTCCGCCTCGACCGTGGCGGTGACGGTGCAGCACGCGTACCGCGGGTCCCTGGTCGTCACGCTGACCAGCCCGAGCGGCGTGAAGTACACCCTGAAGGCGGCGGACAAGACGGATAAAGCGGCAAACATCGTGCAGACGTACACGATTGACCTGTCCGGCACCTCCCGCAACGGCAAGTGGTCGCTTCAGGTCAAGGACACCTACGGCACCACGACCGGCATCCTGGACAAGTGGAAGCTCACGCTCTGATTGCCGGAAAGCGGCACCCGGGCCACTGACCCGCGGTTAGCGTGAACCGCACACGGTTGCCTGGAGGCTCTCATGTCCGAAAGTACGCAGGAGCGTCCGACCGTCCTCGTCGTCGACGACGAGGACGACCTCCGCGACATCATGCGGCGGATGCTGGAGCGGCGCGGCTTCGCCACCCTGATCGCCGGCGACGCCGACCAGGCGCTCGCGGTCTGCCGGGATCACCCGGGCGACATCGACGTGCTCGTCACCGACCTCACCCTGCCCGACGTGCCGGGCGGAGACGTGGCCCGGGACTGCACGCAGATGCGACCCGGCATGGGCGTGGTCTTCATCTCGGGCCTGCCCAAGGACATGGCCGTCGCCAAGGGTTTAATCGACGAGGACTCGGTGCTCGTCAAGAAGCCGTTCACCTCCGAGCTGCTGCTCGGTGCGCTGAGGTCGATGCTGGCCGAGAAGGCGCCCACCACGTAAGCGACGTACCAGCGAACCAGCGCCGCCGGACCTGAAGGTCCGGCGGCGCTTTCGTTTTCCCGGCCGTGGATTCCGCCCGAAAAGCGCTTCATTCCGGCGACCGCCTGCCGCCTGCCCACGCTCGGGCCAACAGGCACCTGGGCTGCACCCGAACGCACTCCGCGGTGGCACCCTCCCGTTCCGAACCTGATGTCAGACAGCAATTGATTGACATACAGGGGGACTTACGTGACTGCCAGGCGGGGGATCATCGGCGTCGCCGTGACGGGCGTTGTTGCCACGGGGGCGGCCCTCGGGCTGGCCGGTACGGCCAACGCCGCGACGACCACCGAGACCGTCAGCGTGTTCACCACCGACGACTCGTACACGTCGAGCACGCGCCGGACCGCGAACTTCGGCCAGGCCGACAAGCTCGTCGTGGGCAGGTCCGGCGGCGAGACCCGGCTCTCGTACCTGAAGTTCGCGCCGAAGCTGGCCTCCGGTGTCACGGTGACCGGCGCGGAGCTGAAGCTTCCGCTGGAGAGCAAGCCGATCGCGGCCACGCTGACCGTCTACCCGGTGTCGACCTCCTGGACCGAGAAGGGCATCACCGCGGCGAACGCGCCGGGCCTCGGCAAGGCCCTCGCCTCGATCAAGCCGAAGGTCACCGACACCACCCTGAGCTTCGATCTGTCCAAGGTGGTCACCGGGTCCGGCACGTACGCGTTCGCCCTCAAGTCGGCCGCCACGACCGGCGTCACCCGGCTGCGCGCCCTGGAGTACGGCAACGCCACCGCCGGCGGACCGGAGCTGCGGCTGACCGTCGTGAAGAAGGCCACGACGCCGACGACGGCTCCCACCACCGCGCCGACGACGGCTCCGACGACCGCGCCGACGACGGTGCCGCCGGCGACGACCGCGCCCGTCACTCCCGCTCCTGCCACCACCGCGCCGACGGCCGGCTGCACCACCGACGCGCTGCTGGTGCCCTCGTGCGGCGTGCTCTGGGGCGCGGCCGCCGGCGGCTTCACCGACACCCCGCGCGACCAGGCGCTGAAGGAGTGGGAGGCGCTGACCGGGCGGACCGCGTCGATCTTCCACCAGTACCACAAGGGCGACGAGAAGTTCCCCACCAAGGCCGAGATCGCCATGACCCGGGACCCGGCCAAGCCGCGGGTCCTGCTGCTCAACTGGAAGATCGCCTACGGGACCACCTGGGCGAAGGTCGCCGCCGGTGAGAAGAACGCCCGCATCGACAACTGGGCCGCCTACGTCAAGGCGACGTACCCGGAGAAGTTCTTCCTCGCCCTGCACCACGAGCCGGAGAACGACGTCAACCCGGCCGCCGGCTCGGGCATGACGGCCAAGGACTACGCGAACATGTACCGCCACGTCATCACCCGCCTGCGCGCCAAGGGCGTCACCAACGCGATCAACGTGCTGGCATACATGGGCAACGAGAAGTGGATGGCGCAGTCCTGGTGGAAGGACCTGTACCCCGGTGACGACGTCGTCGACTGGATCGGTCTCGACTCCTACGTGAGCGTCGAGAAGGGCTACTACCACTACGGCGACATGGGCGACATCCTCGACCGCAAGCCCACCGGCGGCGGCCTCGGCTGGTACGACTGGGCCGTCACCAACCACCCGGCCAAGCCCATCATGGTCGCGGAGTGGGGCATGTACCACCGCACCTCGGTGAAGGTGGACAAGGCGGCGGCGTTCAACTCGGTGATCCCGGAGCTGAAGGCGCACCCGAAGGTCAAGGCGGTCGTCTACTTCGACACCGCGAAGGACGACGAGGGCGACCGCGACATCTCGGTGAACTCCACCGCGTCCGGCCTGGCCGCGTTCAAGACGGTCGCCGCCGACCCGATGTTCGACGTGACCATCACCAAGTAGGCGTTACCCGTCCCCCCGATGAAACGGGCCGGTCTCCCTGTGGAGGCCGGCCCGTTCGTCGTTCAGTCGCCGGGCCAGGCGACGGTCAGCTCGCCCCGACGCCAGCGCGCCGGCCCGTCCAGCACCGGCCACGACGAGCGGAACCGCTCGACGGTCGCGAGCCAGCGCTGCCGTGCTCCGAACGGGGTGGCGCTCGCCTCCCACGCCGCCCCGAGCGTCGTGATGAGATCGTGCACGGCATGGCCGGGCACATTGTGGTGGATCAGTGCCTTCGGCAGCCGCTCGGCGAACGTCGCCGGATGGTCCAGATCGGACAGCCGGGCCGACAGGGTGAGGCTGTGCGGCACCCCCGCCTCGACGACCGCCCAGGTGGCGATCCGGCCGAGCTCGTCGCAGGTCCCCTCGACCAGGAGCGCCCCGGTCGCTGTCATCGTCCGCCACGCGGCGGCGACCTCTTCCTCGGCGTACTGACGCAGCACGTTGAACGCCCGCACCACGGTCGGGCGCAGGCCGGCGAGTTCGAAGCCGCCGCGGCGGAACTCGAGCCGGGGCGGGTCGGCGAACGGCTGCGCGGCTGCCACCCGTGCGGGATCGATCTCCAGACCGACCACCGCGAGGTCCGGGCGGACCGCCGCGGCCAGCCGGGCCCGCAGCTCGATCGCCGTGATGGGCGTCGCGCCATAGCCGAGGTCGACCACCATGGGCGCGTCCGCGGCCGCCAGCAGGTCCCCGCACCGGTACGCGATGAAGTTGTCCACCCGGCGCAGCCGGTTGGGGTTCGTGGTGCCCCGGGTGACGGCCCCGAGCGGTCTCGTCGCCACCGCTACTCGCGGACGACCTTGTGCTGGGCGGCCTGGGCGAGCGGGCGGACCACCAGTCGGTCGACATTGACGTGCTGCGGCCGGGTGGCGGCCCAGGCGATGCAATCCGCGATGTCGTCGGCGATCAGCGGTTCCCGTACCCCGGCGTAGACGGCGTCGGCCTTGGCCTGGTCGCCGAGGCGGTTGAGGGCGAACTCGTCGGTCCGCACCATGCCCGGGGCGATCTCGACGACCCGGACCGGCTTGCCGGCCAGCTCCAGCCGTAGGGTGCCGACCAGCGCGGCCAGGCCGTGCTTGGCGGCCGTGTATCCGCCACCACCCTCGTAGACGACGAATCCCGCCGTGGAACCGACCGTGACCACCGTGCCGGCGCCGCTCGCCTCGAGGGCGGGCAGCAGCGCCTTCGTGACCCGCAGGGTCCCCAGCACATTGACGTCGTACATCCACTGCCAGTCGTCGACCGACCCCTCGGCGACCGGATCCGCCCCCCGGGCGCCACCGGCGTTGTTGACGAGCAGCGTGAGGCTCCCGCCGAGCCGGTCCACCGCCGCGGCCAGGGCGGCCACCGACTCGTCCGAGGTCACGTCGCAGGTCACCGCGGTGGCGCAAGCGGGGCCGAGGTCGGCGGCGAGCGCCTCGAGCCGTTCGGCCCGGCGGGCCGCGGCCACCACGTGAAAGCCCTCCGCGGCCAGGCGGCGGGCGGTCGCCGCGCCGATGCCGCTGGACGCGCCGGTGACAACGGCGATCTTCTTCTGCACCATGCCCCGATCCTGCCTCATGACCTGGGTCACCTCGCGCCACCGGGAGTGACGTTCAGCACGTCCGGGCGGGGAAGATGAACGGCGCCGTAACAGTTGCCCGTTACGTTTGAGCCGCCTCCTTTCGGGTGTGCGGCTGACTCCTGCGCCTGGAAGGGACACGACGTGGCTGATCCGCGGGCCGCAGGTCGCGACTGGCCGACTCCCCGACGTATCGCCACCCTCTCGGTGCACACGTCCCCGCTGGCACAGCCGGGCACGGGCGACGCGGGCGGCATGAACGTCTACATCGTCGAGGTCTCCAAGCGGCTCGCCGCCCTCGGCGTCGAGGTCGAGATCTTCACCCGGGCCACGTCGAGCGAGCTGCCGCCGGTCGTCGAGATGGCCCCGGGCGTCACCGTCCGGCACGTCACGGCAGGGCCGTTCGAGGGCCTGTCGAAGGAGGAGCTGCCGTCGCAGCTCTGCGCGTTCACCAACGGCGTGCTCCGGGCCGAGGCCGCCAACCCGCCCGGCCACTACGACCTGATCCACTCGCACTACTGGATGTCGGGCCAGGTCGGCTGGCTCGCCCGGGAGCGCTGGGGCGTGCCGCACGTGCACACCGCGCACACCCTTGCCAAGGTCAAGAACAGGTTCATCGCGTCCGGTGACCGCCCGGAGCCCAAGGCCCGGGTGATCGGCGAGGAGCAGGTCATCGCCGAGTCCGACCGGCTGGTGGCCAACACCCGCTTCGAGGCCCAGGACCTGGTGACCTGCTACGACGCCGAGCCCACCCGGCTCAGCGTGGTGCAGCCGGGCGTCGACCTGGCCCGGTTCCGCCCCGGCGACCAGGCGGCCGACCGCCGCCGCCTCGGCCTGCCCGAGCGGGGGCACGTGGTGGCCTTCGTCGGCCGCATCCAGCCGCTCAAGGGTCCCGAGGTCCTCATCCGGGCGCTGGCCCAGCAACCGCTGCGGGACCAGGAACTCACCGTCGTCATCTGCGGCGGCCCCAGCGGTAGCGGCCTCGACCGGCCGACCTCGCTGATCGAGCTGGCCGCCAGGCTCGGCGTCTCGCACAAGGTGCGCTTCCTGGCGCCGCAGACGGGGGAGGCGCTCGCCGCCCTCTACCGGGCGGCCGATCTGGTCGCGGTGCCCTCCCACAACGAGTCGTTCGGCCTCGTCGCCCTGGAGGCGCAGGCCTGTGGCACGCCGGTGGTCGCGGCGGCCGTCGGAGGCCTGGTCACCGCGGTCACCGACGGCGTCAGCGGCGTCCTCGTCGACGGGCACGAGCCGGCCGCCTGGTCGGGCGTGCTGGGCGGCCTGCTGCGGGAGCCCGCGCGGCGCCTGCGGCTGTCGATGGGCGCGGTGCGGCACGCGTCGAACTTCTCCTGGGACCGTACGGCCAACGGACTGCTTCGGGTCTACCGCGAGGCGGTGGCGGAGCACCGTGCGCTGATCGCCGCCCGTCTGGCAGGCTCACTGTCGTGGTGAACGACATCGGGGCCCTCATCGAGCGCGTGTGCGCGGAGCGCGAGCTGCCGTGCGAGCCGACCGGCGAATCGTCGTGGGTCGTCACGATGCCGGGGACGCACAAGCTCAAGACCGCCTGCAACCTGATCGTGGGGGAGCACGCCCTGCGCATCGAGGCCTTCGTCATGCGGCACCCCGACGAGAACCACGAGCAGTTGTGGGCCTGGCTGCTGCGCCGCAACGCCCGGATGTACGGTGTCGCCTTCTCCATCGACCAGGCCGGCGACGTCTATCTGACCGGCCGGACGAGTCTGCACGGCATCGACGAGGACGAGCTGGACCGGTTGCTGGGCGCGGTGCTCACCTACGCGGACGAGTCCTTCGACTCGATGCTGGAGATCGGCTTCGGCACGGCCATCCGCCGCGAGTGGGAGTGGCGCGTCAAGCGCGGCGAGTCGCTGGCCAACCTGCAGGCCTTCGCCCACTTCGCCGACCCGGACGCCAAGAAGAGCTGACCGGGCTCCGACCCCTTTTGATGACCTCTTGTTGATGGCGCCGGCGGCGGCGGACGACACCCATCCCCATAGGCGTCGCCCGCACTAACCGCCGGTCTCGGGTCGCGCCGTCCCCCAACGGCTGATGCCACCCGTCCCCGAACGCCGCACCGCGGTGACCCCGAAAGGTCGACCCGTTCCCCGAACTGACGGCTCGGCGTCCATCGACCACGCTAGTTGGGCTGGGCAAGGCTCACAAGCGAGTTGGCGCTCCGCCATCTGTCGGGACGGTCACACGTGGCAACTTCGCCCTCACGGATGATGGCCGACTCGCCCGGAAGGCCAATTGCCCACGGCCCGGTTCGAGCCTTGCCCGCGACCCGGCTCAGCCGTCGGCCGGGACCCGGACCGCCTGAGGCGGGGTGACGTCCTCCGCGTGCGGGGTCTCCGTCGCGGCCGGCGAGGGGCCGGCAGGCGAAGGTCCGGCAGGCGAGGGGCCGGCAGGCGAAGGTCCGGCAGGCGAAGGTCCGGCAGGCGAGGGACCCGCCGGCCGGTGCTCGGAGACCCGGAGTTCCGCGGCGCGGCGTTCCCGGGCCGGCCCGGAGAAAATCTGACCGGCCGCCACCAGCACGCCGATCACCGCGCAGCTCAGCCACAGCACCGTGTTGCCCGCGTGCTGCTGGACGAAGCCGCCGACTACCGGCGCCAGCGCGGAGCCCGCCGACCACGAGAGCGAGCTGACGCCCTGGTAGCGCCCGCGCAGCAGGGACGGCGACAGCTCCGCGACCAGGGCGGAGTTCGAGGGGCTCTGCAGCATCTCGCCCAGCGTCCAGATGACCACCGTGACCGCGTAGAAGGCGGGCGAGCCCGCGAAGGCGGTCAGGCCGAACCCGACGCCCATGATGACGGTGGCGAGGGCCAGTACCCGGGAGCGGTTGCGGCCGTCGATCAGCTTCGGCACGAAGAGCTGGCCGGCGACGATCATGATGCCGTTCGCCGCGATCACCCAGCCGAACGTGGCCGGGCTCAGCCCGTCCGCGCTCATCGCGATCGGCAGCGTCGACATGTGCTGCATGATCACCAGCACGACGACGAAGTTGAGCCCGAGGAAGACCAGGAAGACCCGGTCGCGGAACACCGTGCCGAGCCCGGGGCCGCCCCCGGTCCGGCGGGTCGCCGCGCGCGCCGGCCGGGTCTCGGCCAGGAAGATCAGGCTGATCAGGGCCGTGACGAGGGTGGTTCCCGCATCGACCACGAAGAGCAGCAGGTAGTCGAACTTGGCGGCGAAACCGGCCAGGATCGCGGCGCCGGCGAAGCCCAGGTTGACCGCCCAGTAGTTCAGCGAGTACGCCCGTACGCGGTCCTTGTCCGGCACGACGTCGACCATCATCGCCTGGAACGCGGGCCGTACCCCCTCGGCGAACAGGCCCAGCAACCACGCGCCGAGCATGAGCTGCCAGAAGCCGTCGGCGAAGCCGAGGGCGAGCATCAGCGCGGCGGTGCCGAACTGGGCGGTCAGCATCGTGGGGCGCCGGCCCCAGCGGTCGGTGAGCACGCCGCCGGTCATGGTGCCGATCCCGCCGCCGACGCCGTAGGCGCCCAGCACGAGCCCGGCCTGGCTCTGCGTGAAGTGCTGCTCCTGGGTGAGGTAGATGGCGAGGTAGATGACGGCGAAGGCGCCCAGCCGGTTGATCAGTGTGCCGGTCCAGAGGAACCAGAACTGCCGGGGCAGCCCACCCGCCGCTTCCCGCAACCACCCGCGCACGCTTCGTACCCCCCATGTAAGCACCGGTAAGAGACCTCAGGACTTACAACTTAGTGATCTCCCACGGCCCGCGCAGCACGATTTCCACGTGGTGGTCGCCACTGAGGGTGGCGTCACATCGTCGCCCGGCCTGCGGCAGGATGGAGGGCATGACTGGGACCCTTGTGCTGCTGCGCCACGGCGAGAGCGAGTGGAACGCCAAGAACCTCTTCACCGGCTGGGTCGACGTCGACCTGAACGCCAAGGGTGAGACCGAGGCCCGCCGTGGCGGCGAGTTGCTGAAGGAGCACGGGCTGCTGCCCGACGTGGTGCACACCAGCGTGCTGCGCCGCGCGATCCGCACCAGCGAGATCGCCCTGCACACGGCGGACCGGCATTGGATCCCGGTGAAGCGCCACTGGCGGCTCAACGAGCGGCACTACGGCGCGCTGCAGGGCAAGGACAAGAAGCAGACCCTGGAGGCGTACGGCGAGGAGCAGTTCATGCTCTGGCGCCGGTCGTACGACGTCCCGCCGCCCCCGATCGAGGACGGCGACGAGTATTCGCAGATCGCCGACCCGCGCTACGCGGACCTGCCGCCGGAGCTGAAGCCACGCTCCGAGTGCCTGAAGGACGTGCTGCTGCGCGCCCTGCCGTACTGGTACGACGCGGTCGTCCCGGACCTGCGGGCGGGCAAGACGGTGCTCGTCGCCGCGCACGGCAACTCGCTGCGCGCCATCGTGAAGCACCTCGACCAGATCTCCGACGAGGCGATCGCCAAGCTCAACATCCCCACCGGCATCCCGCTGCGCTACGACCTGGACGACACGCTGCGCCCGGTCACGGCCGGCGGCGCCTACCTCGACCCGGAAACCGCGAAGGAGGCGGCCGCCGCCGTCGCGAACCAGGGTCGCTGATTCCCCCTCCGGTGGTGGCCCGCCGCGGGTGATCACGTCACGGTGGGCTCGGGGGAGGGGATGACCCACTCCGGGCGGTCAGGCTTGATCCCTGCGTGGGCCATGCCTCCCGGCGAAGCCGTCGTGGCCGCTCCGCGTGGGTCGGTCACGCACCTGGTGGGCGGTCCCGAACTGGCTCGAGGCCGGGGCGCATGCCCCGGCCTCGCCGATGAAAGGTCAGTCCTGGGCCTGCTCGCCGGTGATCAGGTAGATCATGTGCTGGCCCGAGTTGACCGCGTGGTCGGCGTAGCGCTCGTAGAAGCGGCCGAGCAGGGCGCCGTCGATCGCCGTCTCCGCGCCGTAGGGCCAGTCGTCGTGGAGCAGGACCTTGAACAGGTCACGCTCCAGGTCGTCCATGGCGTCGTCGTCCTTCTCGAGCTCGGCCGCGAGGTCGGCGTCGGGATTGGCGAGAACGTTGGTGATCTTGTCGGCCATGCGGTCGGCCACCTCGGCCATCTGCCGAAAGACCGGGCGCAGCTCCGCCGGTACGGCCGGCGAGGGGTGGCGGCGCAGCGCGGTCTTGGCCACGTGCTCGGCCAGGTCGCCCATGCGTTCGAGGTCGGCGGAGATGTGCAGGGCGGTGATCACCATGCGCAGGTCGGAGGCGACCGGCGCCTGCCGGGCGATGGTGTCGGCGACCTTCGTCTCGACCTGGCGGTAGATCTCGTCGACCTCGGCGTCGCGGGTCACGACGGACTCGGCGGCTTCGCGGTCGGCGGTCAGCAGGGCGGTGGTCGCCTTCCGCAGCGCGGCGCGTACGGCCTCCGCCATCGTCACCAGCAGGCGACTGACCTCGTTGAGGTCGGCTTGAAACTCCTCGCGCATGTTCCGTCCCGATGTTCGTGGGCTGCCTCGGCCTCAGAGGCCGGAGAGCCGGGTGTGCAGGGCTTGCCGGAGCAACGCTAAGAGGATCCGGCTGCGCGGACATGAACGGCGGTGAACGACGCCGGGCCGGATGGTGAACATTCCTCGAAGCGCGCCGGATTTGTCCGATTATCCGCGCGGTCCAGGTAAACAATGACCCTACGATCGCTGCGTGGACACGGCAAACGGCATCGCTCTCCTCCTGGCCGCGCTCGCCGGCGGCGGGGCGGCCGGGTGGCTGCTGTCCCGCGCCCGCAGGCCCGGCCAGGCCGCGCCGAGGACGGCCGACCTTCCGGCCGTCCCGACCAAGGGGGGACGAAAGATCGACACCGACGAGGAGCCGAGCGGCAAGCACGGTCTCAAGGGTCTCGGCCGCAAGAGCCTCGACTCGCTGCGGGTGGGCGTGGTGGTGCTGGACGCGGAGGACCACCCCGCACTCGTCAACCCGGCGGCGCGGGCGATGGGGCTGCTCCGCTCCGGTGGCGCCCCCGGCACCCTCGCGGCGCATCCGATCCTGCGCACGCTGGCCGGTCAGGTGCGCCGTACGGGCGTACGCCGGGAGGTCGAGCTCGATCTGCCCCGAGGACGCGCCGGCAGTGCCCACGCGCCTCTGGGCCTGCACCTGCGCGCGGTGGCGCTCAACTCCACCCACGTCGCGATCGAGGCCGCCGACGTCACCGAGTCGCACCGCCTCGCCCGGGTGCGGCGCGACTTCGTCGCCAACGTGAGCCATGAGCTCAAGACCCCCATCGGTGCGCTGCAACTGCTCGCCGAGGCGCTGCTCGACGCGACCGCCATGCCCGAGACCTCCCCGGAGGCGCAGTCCGAGGACTTGATCGCCGCCCGCCGCTTCGCCGAACGCATCCACCACGAGTCCGCCCGGATGGGCCGGCTCGTCAACGAACTGCTCGAGCTCACCCGCCTGCAGGGCGCCGAGCCGCTGCCCACGCCGGAGCCGGTCGCCGTCGACTGGGTCATCGCCGAGGTCGTCGACCGGACCCGGACGACGGCGGCGGCGAAGCACATCGAGGTCGTCTACACCGGGCCCAAGGGCGCCACGGTGTACGGCAGCGACAGCCAGGTCGCCACCGCGGTGACCAACCTCGTGGAGAACGCGATCGCCTACTCGGGCGAGAACACCCGCGTCGCGCTGAGCATGCGCCAGGACGACGACTGGATCGAGATCGACGTCACCGACCAGGGCATCGGGATCGCCCCGCACGACGTCGACCGGATCTTCGAGCGGTTCTACCGTGCCGACCAGGCCCGTTCCCGGTCCACCGGCGGCACCGGCCTGGGCCTGGCGATCGTCAAACACATCGCCACGAACCACGGTGGCCGCGTCGACGTGTCCAGCACGCTCGGCGGTGGTTCGACGTTCACCCTGCGCCTACCGGCGCGACCCCCGGAGTCCCCGCTGCCGTTACCGGCGGCGATTGAGATCGAGTCCGGCGCGGCCGGGCTCCCCTCGGCCTGACGGCCGGCGGAGTAGGAAAGGAATCCCCATTGGCTCGCGTGCTCGTGGTCGAGGATGAGGAGTCGTTCTCCGACGCCCTGTCGTACATGCTCCGCAAGGAGGGCTTCGAGGTCTCGGTCGCACCGACCGGCACCTCGGCGCTGACCCAGTTCGACCGGACCGGCGCCGACATCGTCCTGCTCGACCTCATGTTGCCCGAGATGTCCGGCACGGAGGTGTGCCGGCAACTGCGGCAGCGCTCCGCCGTACCCATCATCATGGTCACCGCCCGGGACAGCGAGATCGACAAGGTGGTCGGCCTGGAGATCGGCGCCGACGACTACGTCACCAAGCCGTACTCGCCGCGTGAGCTGGTCGCCCGCATCCGCGCCGTGCTGCGGCGCCAGGGCGCCGAGGCGGCCGAGGTGACGACGCCGACGCTGGCGGCCGGTCCGGTCCGGATGGACGTGGAACGCCACGTCGTGACGGTCGACGGGGCCGGGGTCCAGTTGCCGCTGAAGGAGTTCGAGCTGCTCGAGCTGCTGCTGCGCAACGCCGGCCGGGTGCTGACCCGCGGCCAGCTCATCGACCGGGTCTGGGGCGCGGACTACGTAGGCGACACCAAGACCCTGGACGTGCACGTGAAGCGGTTGCGGTCGAAGGTGGAGCCGGAGCCGAGCGCGCCGCGCTACATCGTCACCGTGCGGGGCCTCGGCTACAAGTTCGAGCCGTGACGGTTTCGGGTTGGTCACCGTGGGGCTTCGGGGCTGGGGACGACCCACTCCGGGCGGTCAGGCTTGATCCCTGCGCGGGCCATCCCCTTCCCCGAAGCCGTTGTGGTCGCTCTGCGCGGGCATGCTCCGGCCCGGCTGCGCCCGGCTGCCACCGCTACTACTGCGTCTCGGCGGCGGGGGGTGTCGCGGGTTCGCGCCCGCCGCGCTTCTTCGGGGCCCGGGACGCCTCCGCGGCGACGGTGGCCGGGTGCGGCGCGACCATGCGTGAGGCGACCCGGGCGTCGCAGAGCCGGGCCAGCTCGGTGTAAGCCTCCTGGCCGATGAGCGCGGCCAGCTCCGGACCGTACGAGCGGTACATCGGCTCGGTGCCCACGTGCGCGTCCGGCGAGGAGGTGCACCACCAGTCCAGGTCGTGGCCGCCCGGGCCCCAGCCGCGGCGGTCGAACTCGGTCAGCGTGGAGAGCAGATACTTGGTGCCGTCCGCGCGCTTGGTCCAGTCCTGTTCCCGGCGTACCGGCAGTTGCCAGCACACGTCGGGCTTGTAGGTCAGCGGGTGGACGCCGTCGCGCAGCGCCTGGGCGTGCAGGGCGCAACCGCCGCCGCCCGGGAAGCCGGCGTCGTTGAGGAAGACGCAGGGGCCGTCGTCGGGCTGGGTGGCCGTACGTCGGGCCGGCTTGGCGCCGTCGATGGTGTCCATCTCCGTGTAGTTCTTGAACCCGCGCCGGTAGTGCTGCCAGTTCTCGGGCGTCAGCTTGGCAGCCGCCTGCTTGGTCCTGTTCTCGTCGTCGGCGTCGGTGAAGAACGCGCCGTGCGAACAGCATCCGTCCTGCGCGCGCCCGGCGATGATGCCGTGGCAGGCGGAGCCGAACACGCACGTCCACCGGGACAACAGCCAGGTCAGGTCGGCGCGGACGACGTGCTGCCCGTCGGCGGGGTCGACGAACTCGATCCACTCGCGAGGGAAATCGGGCTCGACCTCGCGGGCGCGGGCTGCTGCCGCGTCGTCCATGATGATGCGGAGCTGGGTGCGGCGACTCACCTGCGACAGCGTACGCGCGCCCGCCGGCCAACCGCGCTCAGCGGGCCGGTTTGTCCTCATGTATACCGACCGAGGAACTGGCAGCCGTGCCGGACGGGTCTACCCTTGACGCGTGGCTTCCCATGTCCCCGTGATCCTTTCCAGCTCCTCCGTCTTTCCCGAGCCCACCGCGGCCACGTTCGAGATGGCGGCGACGGTGGGCTACGACGGCGTCGAGGTCATGGTCTGGACGGACGCCGTCAGCCAGGACGCCGGCGCTTTGCAGGGCCTGGCGAAGCACTACGGCGTGCCGGTCCTGTCGGTGCACGCGCCGTGCCTGCTGGTGACCCAGCGGGTGTGGAGCCCCGACCCGTGGGAGCGGCTCGGCCGGGCCGCCCAGCTCGCCGAGGCGCTCGGCGCGCCGACCGTGGTCGTGCATCCGCCGTTCACCTGGCAGCGCGACTACGCCCGCAACTTCGCCCAGGGGCTGGCCAAGGTGCAGGCCCGGCATCCGGACACGACCTTCGCGATCGAGAACATGTACCCGGTGCGGATGGCGGGGCGCACCTTCGTCCCGTACGTGCCGGGGTGGGACCCGACCGAGGCCGGCTACGACGCGTACACGCTGGATCTTTCGCATTGCGCGGCCGCGCGGACCGACTCGCTGGAGATGGCCGACCGGATGGGTTCCGGGCTCAAGCACGTCCATCTGGGCGACGGCACCGGGGAGGGCCGGGACGAGCATCTAGTGCCCGGCCGGGGCAACCAGCCGTGCGCCGAGCTGCTGCGGTCACTGTCCAGCCGCGGATTCCGGGGTTCCGTCGCGCTGGAGGTGTCGACCCGCAAGGTGACCAGCCGCGAGAAGCGGGTGCAGGACCTGCGGGAGTCGCTGGAGTTCGCCCGCCGTCACCTCGCCCCGGCAGGCTCGGCGGCCCCGGCCGTCACCTCCGACGTCAGGCGGGGGTGAGGGTGGCGGCGCGCTTGCGGGCGCGGTGTGCCGCCACATGCGAGCGGGTGGCGCAGCGCTCGGAGCAGAAGCGGCGGCAGTTGTTCGACGACGTGTCCAGGTAGACGTTGCCGCAGCGCTCGTCGGCGCAGATGCCGAAGCGCGCGCTGCCGTACTCGCACAGCCAGACCGACAGGCCCCAGACCGCGCCCGCCAGGAACTCGGCGCTCACCGACGCTCCCCGGCTGGTGACGTGCATGTGCCAGTCGTTGGCGTCGTGGCCGGAGATGCGCGGCTGCACCGGATGCACCTCCAGGAGCGCGTTCAGCTCGGCGACGGCGTCCGTGTCGCGGCCGGAGGTGCCGTACTCGAAGACTTCGCGGAGCCGGCGCTGGGCACGGCGGAATGCCGCGAGATCCTTCTCGGTGACCTCGTCGCCCATCCAGCCGAGCTCGCCGCCGAAGAGCGCCCGCAACCCGGCGAGGTCGTCGAGCCTCGCGTTGACAAGCTCCACCGCCGTGCGTGCGTACGCATCGAAGTTCACCCGACAACGGTAACCGCCCGGGTCCCGGACCGACATGGTCGGCGTGCCGGGCCGGGCACCATTGGCGGTGGCGGCTCCGCCGCATCCTGCTGGGACACGGGCGATACGCTCGCCTCATGCTCCGATCCGTCTTCCTCGCCGCCGCCCGGTCATCCCGGATGGAGCGGCTGATTTCGACCGCCCCCGTCACCAAGGGGATCGTCACGCGGTTCGTCGCCGGCACGGGTGTCGACGACGCTCTGCGCGTCACTAGCACGCTGGCCGGCGACGGCCTGGCAATCACTCTGGACTACCTCGGCGAGGACACGCTGACGGCGGAGCAGGCGACGGCCACCAAGGATCAGTACCTCACCCTGCTCAAGGAGCTCAAGGGCGCCGGGCTGACGCCGGCGGCCGAGGTCAGCCTGAAGCTCTCGGCCATGGGTCAGAAGATCGACGACCGGATGGCGTACGAGCACGCGCGCGCGATCTGCGCCGCGGCGGTCGAGGCGGGCACCACGGTGACCCTCGACATGGAGGACCACACCACCACGGACTCGACGCTGGAGATCCTCGCCGAGCTGCGCAAGGACTACCCGAGCACGGGTGCGGTGCTGCAGGCCTACCTGCGGCGCACCGAGGGCGACTGCCGGGAGCTGTCCGCCGCCGGGTCGCGGGTGCGCCTCTGCAAGGGCGCGTACGCCGAGCCGGAGTCGGTTGCGTACCAGTCTGCGCTCGACGTGGACAAGGCATACGTGCGCTGCCTCAACATCCTGATGTCGGGCGAGGGCTATCCGATGATCGCCTCGCACGACCCGCGGATCATCGCCATCGCCGAGGACCGGGCCCGCTGGTTCGACCGGCGCCCCGACGAGTTCGAGTTCCAGATGCTCTACGGCATCCGCCCGGAGGAGCAGGCCCGGCTGGCGGCCGCCGGCCACACCGTGCGCGTCTACGTCCCGTACGGCGACGAGTGGTACGGCTACCTGATGCGCCGCATCGCCGAGCGCCCGGCAAACCTGGCGTTCTTCGGCAAAGCACTCACGAGCAAGAAGTAGGTCACCTTCCGGGATAAAACCCGCGTGTCGCCTTGACTTTTTGTAGCCATTTCACGGAACGCATCGCCCTGGTAACAGACGTCTCGATACCGTACTGATGACACGCGCGCCCACCGCCGCGGCGCAAGGCCTGTCCGGCCGCGGCGGAGGCGCCTGCGAAAGGATCGGTGCGAGGAGATGACGGGTCCAGCAGCCCAGACGGAGGAGCGCCTTGCCGAGGTGCGCTTCCTGACCGTGGCCGAGGTTGCCGCGCTCATGCGGGTCTCCAAGATGACCGTCTACCGGCTGGTGCACGGCGGCGAGCTGAGCGCCGTACGGGTGGGCCGCTCGTTCCGGGTGCCCGAGCACGCCGTGCACACCTATCTGCGAGGAGCCTTCTCGCAGACCGCGTGACGGAGCGGAGGGTTCGGCGGAGCTGGTGACGGCCGGCCGTGGGCGTCCGGGCCGGTGCGGTCCGGGCGTTCGCGCGAGGGGCCGTGTTGGTCCCCCGGAGGCCGGGCCGCTACGCTGGAGCGGTTCGCCCCGTGATACCCGTGTGCGTTTGGGCGCCACGGCCGAGGGGCAAACCGTTGTCAGTCCGGTCGGCGCGCCACTGCGTGCGCAGCGACCGGCCCACATGGTTCGAGAGGCATGACGTATGGGCTCCGTGGTCAAGAAGCGCCGCAAGCGTATGGCGAAGAAGAAGCACCGTAAGCTGCTGCGCAAGACCCGCGTCCAGCGTCGCCGTCTCGGCAAGTGACGCCCGGCCGGGTCACTGACCCGGCCCGCTCACCTGCCTTCCCCCCAAGCCGCACGTGAGAGGCGCGCCTGTGGTGTCGTCCGAAGCCGCGGCCCCACCGCGGGTCGTCGTGGTCACCGGGGTGAGCCGCTTCCTCGGCGCCCGGGTGGCGTCCCGCCTCGCCTCCGATCCCCGGATCGAGCGTGTCATCGGCCTGGATCCGCATGATCCGCCGCCGGCCCTCACGGGCCTGCTGACGGACGTCGAGCTGATCCGGGCCGACGCGCGTGCGGCCACCGGCGCCATCGCCGAACTCGGCGCCGAGGCGGTCGTCCACCTCGCGATCACCAGCGCGCCGGACCCGCACCATGGCGGCCGCGCGGCGATGAAAGAGCAGAACGTCATCGGGACGATGCAGCTCCTGGCCGCCGCCCAGGGCGCCGGCCGGCTGCGCAAGCTCGTGGTGCGCTCGTCCACGGCGGCGTACGGCGCCTCGTTCCGCGACCCGGCCGTCTTCACCGAGGACACCGAGCCCCGCGCCGTCCCGCGAGGCTCCTTCGCTCGTGACATCCTCGACATCGAGGGCTACGTGCGGGGCTTCCGCCGCCGTCGTCCCGGGGTGTCGGCGACCGTGCTGCGCTTCGCGCCGTTCCTCAGCGAGACCGCCGAGACGTCGCTGACCCGCTACTTCGCCCAGCCCGTGGTGCCGACCGTGCTGGGCCGCGACGCCCGCCTCCAGTTCGTGCACGTCGACGACGCGCTGGAGATCCTGCACCGCTCGGTGGTCGAGGACCATCCCGGCACCTTCAACGTGGCCGGCGCGGGGGTGCTGATGCTCTCGCAGGCCGTGCGGAGGGCCGGTCGGGTCGCCGTACCGTTGCCGGAGGGGACGCTGTCCGCCGTCGCCGCCCTGGCGCGCAACGTGGGTGTCGGCGAGATCGGCCTGGACCAGATCGACCTCTTCGTGCACGGCCGCGTGGTGGACACCGCCCGGCTGGTCAAGGAGTTCGGGTTCACGCCGCGAAGCACGGCGGCCGCGTTCGACGACTTCATCAAGGGCCACCGCGACGGTTCCTCGCTCACGGCGGACCGGCTGGCCGCGGCCGAGCGGGCCATCCTCGACGGGATCCGCCGGGTCCGCGCCGCCGCTGCCGGAGAGCCGGCCGACGACTCGGACGCCGCCGGCGGGCCGGTCGATGACTCGGACGCCACCGGCGGGTCGGGCGACGACCGTGCCAGGGCCGGTGCACCGGTCGATCACCGTGAGGCCGTCACATCATGAGCCAGGACGAATACCACGCGTCGCTGCCGGGCCACGCCGACTTCACGCTGCCGCAGGCGTCCCCGCCCAAGCCGGTGAACGGCAAGCGGCCCATCCCGATTCCGGACCCGCCACCGGCGGCCCGCCGCTCCCGTCGCCGGCCCACTGCCGCTTCGGCGGCTTCGACCGCTTCGGCGGCTGAAAAGTCAGAGAATCACGAGACCGCGGAGCCGGCCGGCGACGACGGACAGGACGCCGGTCCGAAGCCGCGGAGGCGCAAGGCGCCTGGTGGACGTGGCAAACCCGCCACCGGCACGCCCGCCACCGGCACTCCCGCCACCGGCACTCCCGCCACCGGCAGGCCCGCTAGTGGCGCGCCCGCCAGTGGCGCATCCGCCAGTGGCGCATCCGCCAGCGGCAAACCCGCGAGCGGCACGTCCGGCCGCCGCCCAGCGGCCCGGCCGCCCAGGTCGCCGAATCCGCCAGAGACGCCCTCTCGGGAAAGTGCTGTCCCACCCGCGCCGGTCGCCACGGCCGGAACGGAGATCTCCGGGTCCGGCTCGCCCGGGCCTCGCGCGACCGAGCCCCGGAGCACGGTGGATGTGTGGGACCAGCGGATCGCCCGGGGGCTCTCGTTCCTGCGGCGCCGGCTCGCGGGTGCCTACGAGATCGACGAGTTCGGGTTCGACCCCGAGCTGACCGATGCGCTCTTCCACCCGATGCTGCGCGTGCTCTACCGCGATTGGTTCCGCACCGAGGTCTTCGGCATCGAGAACGTTCCGGAGGCCGGTGGCGGTCTCGTCGTCGGCAACCACTCCGGCACCGTGGCGCTGGACGCCCTGATGCTCACCACGGCGTTGCGGGACAAGCATCCGGTGGTGCGGCACCTGCGCCTGCTCGGGGCGGACCTTGTGTTCCGGATGCCGGTGCTGTCCGAACTCGCCCGCAAGGCCGGTGCGACCGTCGCCTGCAATCCGGATGCCGAGCGGCTGATGAGCAGTGGCGAGCTGGTGGGCGTCTTCCCCGAGGGCTTCAAGGGAATCGGCAAGCGCTACTCGGAGCGTTACAAACTGCAACGGTTCGGCAGAGGCGGGTTCGTGTCGGCGGCCCTGCGGACCGGCACCCCCATCGTGCCCGTGGCGATCGTCGGCGCCGAGGAGATCTATCCGATCCTGGCCGATCTCAAGCCGCTCGCCCGGCTGCTCGGCATCCCGTACTTCCCGGTGACGCCGACCTTCCCGTGGCTGGGCCCGCTCGGCCTGGTGCCGTTGCCGAGCAAGTGGATGATCGAGTTCTGCCCGCCCATCCCGACGGCGCACCTCACCGAGTACGCGGACGATCCGATGGTGGTCTACAACCTCGCCGACCAGGTGCGCGAGACCATTCAGGTAACGCTCTACTCGCTGCTGGAGAAGCGTCCGGACCCGTTCGGCCGCTGACTCTCGGTCCGGAGAAGCGGTGAGTCTCGGCCCGGAGATGCGGTGACGAAGGCCGACAGAGAACCGGACAGACAGACGCTACAGTACGCGGTGAGGGGCGGCCCCGACTCTTGAGTCGGCACCGCCCCTCGCCATGTATGAAGCCTCGTGGCCCGGGATCAGTCGTTGTCGAAGATGCCGCCGAGCAGGCCGCCGAGCAGCCCCTTGTCCCCGGTGGCCGGGTTCAGCGGGTCGTCGGAGATCACCGGCGCCGGGTCGACCAGGACGCCGTTTCCGGACGGGGCGGACGGGCCGCCGGTGCTCGGCACGCCGACCTTGTCGCCTGATCCCGGCGTCGCCGGCGTTTCGTCGCCGGACTGGGACTTCGCCGACTTCTTGTCATCGGAGTCCGGCGTCTTGTCGCCCTGCGCCTGGCCCTGCCGACGCTCCGAGGCCGAGGCGCCCGCCCGGCAGGACTTCAGCTTGGGGCCGAGCGCGTCGCTGCCCGACGGGGTGACCGAGTCGCAGGCCAGCCCGTCGCGCAGGTTCTCGGTGCGCTGCTCCACCGCGTCGAGCAGAGTCAGTGACTCCGTGGCGCGCGCCCGGTTGGCCGGGTCGAGCCGCCCCTGGGCCGAGGTCAGGACCCGGCGCTGGCGGTCGACGAACGAGTCGACGGAGGCCAGACCGGCCGCCTCGCGGCGGGTGACCGCCGCCGAGTGCAGCAGCTTGACGCCCTGCTTGGTGTCGGCGTCCATGTCGTCCAGCGCGTCGCGGAACTTGGGGTCGTCGCCGTCCATCTCCGCCGCCTCGGTGAGGCGGTTGCGGGCGAACGTCAGCGAGAGCTGCCCGCGGGTGACGTCGGATCCGGCCATGGCGAGCTGGGCGCGCTCGGTCGAGCGCTTGACCCCGTAGAGGGCGTCGCCCGGTGCGGCGTTCTCGCTCGCCGCGGAGATCCCGGAGACCGCCATCGCGCCGGCGGCGACGCCGATGACGATGGCGCCGCGGGCGCGGATCCGCCGGCCGGCCTGGCCGAACAGCTTGCGGGCGGGCTCGGTGATGTCCGGCTCCGGTTCGGGCGCGGTGGCCGTCGATCCGATGCCGTCGCGCTCGGCGGTGGCGACGAGCATCGCCCGTAGCCCCATCCGGAACTCGGGGTCGACGTGAGCGCCGGTCCGTGCCGCGGAGAGGCTGTGCCCGATGGCGACCAGCTCGGCGAGTTGCTCGTCGTCGACCTGGCCCCGGACGTGGTGGCGACGGTGGGTCTCGTCGAGGAGCTCCGCGAAGCGCTCGGCGCTCCGGCGATCGAAGAAGTCGAACTTCATCGCGGGCACCTCCCTTCGCTCGTGAGTGACTCGCCGGCGGCTGTGCCGGCGAGCGCGACGGAACCGGCGGACCGTTGGTCCACCACGGGTCGCACCCGGACAAACGCTTGACGGGCGGGGCCGGTTACGGGTGCGACCTGCGCCACAGCGGTGGGAGAGATCGACATAGGGGAAATTGCCGTCACCACTGGAAGCCTTCGGGCAGGAGCCGGGCGAGGGCCCGGACGGCCCGGTACTGGAGGGCCTTGATCGCGCCCTCGTTCTTGCCCATGGTCCTGGCGGTCTCGGCGACGGAGAAGCCCTGCAGGAAGCGGAGAACGATGCATTCCTGCTGCTCTGGGTTGAGCTGCTTGACCGCGGTCAGCAGCGCGACGTTGGTGATGTGATCCACCACGGCGGCCTCGGGACTGCCCTCGGGGCCGCGGTCCTCGCGGTCGGCGTCGAGGACGTCGCCGGTGGTGACCTCGAGCCGGTAGCGGCCCGACTTGAAGTGGTCGGCGACCAGGTTGCGGGCGATCGTCACGAGCCAGGCGCCCAGGTCGCGGCCCTGCCAGGTGAAGCTGCCGATGCGCTTGAGGGCGCGCAGGAACGTGTCGGAGGTCAGATCCTCGGCGAGCTGGCGGTTGCCGACGCGGAAGTAGACGAAGCGGAAGACGGTGTCCACGTACCGGTCGTAGATCAGGCCGAAGGCGGCGGAGTCGCCGCCCTGCGCGCGCTCGACCAGCGCCCAGACCTCGGCGGCGGCGTCGCCCGGGTCGGGGCGCGCCGGATATTTGGGCGGCTCGGACTCGCTGGGCGGGCCGGTGGTGCTCTGGGTCGGCACCACCACGGCCTGGTCACCGTCCGCCGCGCCGGTCCGGCGCTCGGGGCCGGCCTGCTGCGGAGGCTGCGGCCGGCCGGGTACGACGACCCGGCCCCCCTTGACGTTCCCGGTCGGGGGGAGGTGCCGGCTCGGCGACTCATTGATGTGCGGCCGGTTCCGGGTCCGCTTGGGTCCGTCGCCACGGATCGCGTTGGCGACGCCCTCGCGCAGGGCGTTCAGCCTCTGCGGCACGTGTGCGTATGCCGCGAAGATGTCGCGGCCGTACGGGTCGCCGGCGTACACATGACTCACTGCGCCTCCTTGACCCGGCGGGCCGTCGATGAGTAGAGGTCCCGAAAGGGGTCCACAACAAAACGGGGTGAAGCGGCCCCAGTGGAGTGGCCGACCTCACCCACAGATGTGGACTCCGTTACACAGATCGGAAGTATTGCGGAGTCCGCACACAGCGAGTCGCACACTGTGTGCGCCGCGCGAAATTATGCCGAAGTGGCGCAGACGCGACATCGGTTACTTCTGCCACGATGTAGGGCACCCTCGCATCGGGCGCGGACAGGCTGTCCGCGCCCACCCGTTCGGGTGTCCTTTGTGTCAGACTCGGGCCTCGTGGGAGATCTCACCGAGGAGCCGGCCCGTGACCCGGTGCGCGAGGCCGCGCGGCAACGTCCCGGCGCCGCCGCTCTGATCGCCGGCGACACCGTGCTGACCTGGTCCGACCTGGACCGCCGGGTCGAGCGGGCGGCGCGCCGGCTCGCCGCCGGCACCAGGCCGGGTGACCGGGTGGCGATCATTCTCGGCAACACGCCGGACTTCGCCGCCGCCTACTTCGGGGCGCTGCGGGCGGGTCGCGTCGCCGTGCCACTCAACCCCGGCTACACCCCGGACGAGGTGACGTTCGCGCTGGCCGACAGTGGGGCGGTGCGGGTGGTCGCCGACGACGAGGTGCTGGGTCGGTTGCGGTTGGCCGAGGGGGTAGCCGTACCGTCGCCGTCGCTTCTCGTCGATGACGGCCCGGAAGCCGCGGCAGATCCGCCGGCCGCGACGGAGCTCGCGGTCCTGCTCTACACGTCGGGGACGAGCGGGCGGCCGAAGGGCGCCATGCTCACGCACCGTGCTCTCGCAGCCAATCACGAGCAGTTGCAGCGAATCGATCCGCCGGTGCTCGGGCCCGACGACGTCGTGCTGCTGGCGATACCGTTCTTCCACGCGTACGGGCTCAACACCGGCCTCGGTGCCGTCGCCCATCACGGCGCGTGCGGCGTGCTCGTCGACCGGTTCGACCCGGCCGAGACCCTTGCCTTGATCGCGGAACACCAGGTCACCACCGTGGTCGGCGTGCCGTCGATGTATACCGCGTGGTCGCGGGAAGAGCGGCCCGGCTTCGCCTCGGTGTGCACCGCGGTGTGCGGCGCGGCGCCGCTGGACCCCGACACCGCCGCCCGCTTCGCCGCTGCCACCGGCCGGACGCTGCTGATCGGATACGGCCTCACCGAAGCCGCACCCGTCGTCACCACGACTGCGGTGAGTGACCGCGACAAGGTCGGCTCGATCGGTCGTCCGCTGCCCGGCGTCTCGCTGCTCCTGCGCGCCGCGGACGGGACCGTGCTGTGGCGCGACGGCGCTCCCACCGCCGCGCCCGCCGACGACCTCGAGATCGACCTGGAAGAGGCCGACGGGACCGATCCGGGCGAGATCGTCGTCCGCGGGGACAACCTGTTCTCGGGATACTGGCCCGACGGGCACGGTGGCCCGGACGCGGACGGCTGGTGGGGCACCGGTGACGTCGCCTACGCCGACGCCGCCGGAGACCTGGTGCTGGTCGACCGGATCGGCGAGCTGATCCTGGTCAACGGGTTCAACGTCTATCCGGCCGAGATCGAGCGGGTGCTTGATGCGCATCCCGGCGTCGCCGAGTCGGCCGTGATCGCCGTGCCGGACGCGCAGACCGGCCAGGCGCCGTACGCATTCGTGGTTCCCGCCCTCGACCCCGCCCCGACCCCCGCCGAGCTGCAGGTCTTCTGCGCCGCGCAGCTTGCCCGCTTCAAACTGCCGGCCGGCATCGAGCTGGTCGGCGAGCTGCCGCACTCCGCGATCGGCAAGGTACGCAAGGGAGCCCTCCGATGACCCGCCTGACCCTGATCAGCCGCACCGGCTGCCATCTGTGCGAGGAGGCCGAGCAGGTGCTGGACCGCATCGCCGCCGGCCAGTGGACGCGGGTGGAGGTCTCCGACTCGGTGGAACTGGAGCGTGACTACGGCGATCGGGTGCCGGTGGTCATCCTCGACGGCAAGGAGCACGGCTACTGGCGGGTCGAGGAGGAGCGACTGCTGCGGGATATGGCTCGACCGCCGGGGGCCCCTCGCCTGTAGCCTCTCGGCCGTGGCGCGTACTCATCTTGTCTGGGACTGGAACGGCACCCTTCTCGACGACCTCTCGCTCGTCGTCTCCTCCTCGAACCACACGTTCGCCTCGGTCGGCGGGCGCAGCGTGGACTCCGACGAGCACCGGCAGCGCTTCCGGCGCCCGGTGTCGGATTTCTATGCGGAAATCCTCGAGCGGGCGATCACCGAGGAGGAGTTCGAGGAGCTCGACCGGATCTTCCACGAGGCGTACCGGATGGGCCTGACCACCATCCCGCTCGTCGCCGACGCCGAGGCCGCCATCAAGTCCTGGTCCGGCACCCAGTCGCTGCTCTCCATGTGGTTCCACGACGAGCTCATCCCGGCGGTGGAGTCCCGCGGCCTGGCCGGCGTCTTCGCCCGCATCGACGGCCGGCCCACCGAGATCGACGGCGGCCTCAAGGCCGGCCACCTGGCCCGGCACCTCGCCGAGCTCGGCATCGGTGGCGAGCAGGCCGTGCTGATCGGCGACTCGATCGACGACGCCGACGCGGCCGCCTCGGTCGGTGCCCGCTGCGTGCTCTACAGCGGCGGCTTCACCGATCCGGCCCGGCTCCGCGCCTCCGGTACGCCGGTTGCCGACACCCTCCTCGACGCGGTGGCCCTCGCCAAGTCCCTGTGACGCTCGTCGGTATTTCGACGGTGGTGGCCGGCAGGGGGTCGAACCGGTAATACTCGGACGGGTGTCGGCGTGCGGATAGCACGTTGACTCGATCTTTGTCCAGTTCCGCTATCAAGATCGCGATTTGTGCACGCCTTCACAAGCGCCTACTCTGTGACTCCGACGAGCCCTGCTACCACAGCCGGTCCATCCAGGCCACAGAGGGCTCACCGCAGGTTCGCCACCTTGTCGGCACGGAGTCAGATGAGTCAGCAGCGTCAAGGAAACACGCCCGGCAACGCCGGTGCGGTGCCCGCCTTCCCGGACCTCCCGGAAGCGACGATCGCGCGGCTACCGGAATACCTTCGCGCCCTGCACCACCTCGCCGAGTCCGGCTCGGAGACGGTCTCCAGCGAAGGCCTCGCCACCGCGGCCGGGGTCAACTCCGCCAAGCTCCGCAAGGACCTCTCCCACCTCGGCTCGTACGGCACCCGCGGCGTCGGCTACGACGTCGCCCTGCTCATCGACCAGATCGAGTACATCCTGGGCCTCGACCAGCGCCGCGCCGTCGCGCTGGTGGGTGTCGGTAACCTCGGCCACGCCCTCGCCGGATACGACGGCTTCGCCAGCCGCGGATTCCGCATCGTCGGCCTCTTCGACGCCGACGTCGAGCGGGTCGGCAAGACGATAAACGGCCTGCCGGTGCGGCACATCGACGAGCTCGGCCGCGCCGTCGTCGAGGAGGGCATCACCATCGGCGTGATCGCCACCCCGGCCGGCGCCGCCCAGGGCGTCGCCGACGAGCTCGTGGCCGCGGGTGTCACCAGCATCCTCAACTTCGCGCCCTGCGTGCTGTCGGTGCCGGCCGGCGTCGACGTCCGCAAGGTCGACCTCGCCATCGAGTTGCAGATCCTCTCCTTCCACGAGCACCGCAAGGCCTCCCTGACGGCCTTGCCCGGCGGGCGCGTGGGCGGTAACCAGGAGGCGGTCGGGTCGTGAACCTGCTCAGCGTCGGCGCGTCGTACCGCACCGCCGGGGTCGGCACCCTCGAGCGCCTCACCATCGCCGGCCCCGACATTCCCGCCGTGCTCCACAAGCTCGTAGCCCAGCCGTACATCGGCGAGGCGGTCGTCCTCTCCACCTGCAACCGCGTCGAGGTGTACGCGGCGGTCTCCGGCTTCCACGGCGGCCTCGGCGACGTCTGCAACGTGCTAGCCGAGCAGTCCGGCATCGGGGCCAACGAGCTCGCCGGCCATCTCTACGTGCACTACGACGAGGCGGCCGTGCGTCACTCGTTCCGGGTGTCCTCGGGTCTCGACTCGATGGTCGTGGGCGAGGCGCAGATCCTCGGGCAGCTCCGTGATGCGTACCACGCCGCCACGGAGGCCGACTCGGCCGGCCGCCTCCTGCACGAGCTGATGCAGCAGGCGCTGCGGGTCGGCAAGCGCGCACACGCCGAGACCGGCATCGACCGCGCCGGGCAGAGCGTGGTTTCCGCCGCCCTCGACGTCGCGGCCGACGCGTTCGGCGGCGACCTCAGCGGACGGCCGGGCCTGGTGATCGGCGCCGGTGCGATGGGCGCGCTCTCCGTGGCCACCCTCACCCGCACCGGCGTCGGGCCGCTACGCATCACCAACCGCGGCGCCGAGCGGGCCGCCCGGCTCGCCGAGGCGTACGGGGCCACCGCGGTCGAGTTCGCCGACCTCGACGCCGCCCTGCGCGACGCCGACGTGGTGGTCTGCGCCACCGCCTCGACCGAGCCCGTGCTCACCGCCGCCCGGCTGGCCGGCCGCGAGCGCCCGCTGGTCGTGCTCGATCTGGCCGTCCCGCGCGATGTCGCCCCCGACGTCGCCGGCCTGCCGAACGTCACGGTCGTCGACATCGACGGTCTGGCCACGAGCCGGCGCACCATGCCGGCCGCCGCGGAGACCGCCGCCGTCGAGCAGATCGTCGCCACCGAGGTCGAAAACTTCCTGGGCTGGTTGCGCGGCGCCGACATCGCCCCGACGGTCGCGGCCCTGCGCACGCGCGCGGACGAGGTCGTCACGGCTGAGCTGCGCAAACTCTCCGCCCGGCGGCCGGAATTCAGCGAGGAGCAGCGGGCGGACATTTCCCGTACCCTGCACCGGGTCGTGCAGCAACTGCTGCATTCGCCCACCGTACGGGTTCGCCAACTTGCGGCGGAGCCCGGCGGCGACCAGTATGCGGCCCTGTTGCGCGAACTCTTCGACCTCGACGTTCCGCACGCCACCCAGGCCGACGCCGTGCCCGAGATCGGAGGACAAGCGTGAGGAGTCCGCTGCGCCTCGGCACCCGCGGCAGCGCGCTGGCGCTCGCCCAGTCCCGGATGGTCGCCGACTCGCTGACCGCCTCTTGTGGCGTGCCGGTCGAGCTCGTTCGTATCGTGACCCCGGGAGACCGTTCGGCCGCCCCCGTCACCCAGCTCGGCGTCGGCGTTTTCGTCTCCGCACTGCGCGACGCGCTGCTGGCGGACGAGATCGACTTTGCGGTGCACTCGTATAAGGACCTGCCCACCGGTTCGCATGGCGGGTTGCACATCGCCGCCGTGCCCCAGCGCGAGGACCCGCGCGACGCGCTCGTCGCCCGCGACGGGAAGACCCTCGCGGAGCTGCCGCCGGGTGCCACCATCGGCACGGGCGCGGTGCGCCGAATCGCGCAACTGCATGCTTTGGGCCTACAGTTGCAGGTCACGCCGATTCGCGGCAACGTCGACAGCCGCATCGCGCGGGTGCTCGGCCCCGAGGCCGACCTCGACGCGGTCGTCCTCGCGCGGGCCGGCGTGGCGCGTCTCGGCCGGACCGCCGAGATCACGGAGACGCTGGACCCGATGCTCATGCTGCCCGCCCCGGCCCAGGGCGCGCTGGCGGTGGAGTGCCGGTCCGGCGACGCAGACCTGGTCGAGCTGCTGGGAGCACTCGATCATGCACCGTCCCGCGCCGCCGTCACGGCGGAACGGGCGATGCTTGCCACGCTCGAGGCCGGGTGCTCCGCCCCGGTTGCGGCACATGCCGAACTCGCCGAAGGCGACGACGGCGACGAGATCTACCTGCGCGGTGCGGTGATCAGCCCGGACGGGGCCCGAGCTGTCCGGCTGTCGCGCACCGGAACGCCCGCCGACGCGGCGGAGATCGGCAAAGCGCTAGCCGCCGATCTCCTCGAAGCCGGCGCCGACACCCTGATGGGGAGCACAGAATGACCACCCGCACCGCCCGCAAGAGCGCGGGACGCATCGCGTTCGTCGGCGCCGGACCCGGCGACCCGGGGCTGCTGACGCGCCGGGCCCACGACACCCTCGCCGACGCCGACCAGGTCGTCTACGACCGCGGCGTCCCCGAGTCGCTGCTTGCGGCGATCAAGGCGGAGGCCAAGGAAGACACCCAGTTCAGCCCGGCCGAGGGCGCGCCCGGCGACGTCGCCAAGGTGCTGCTCTCCGCCGCCAAGTCCGGCCTGTCCGCCGTGCATCTCGTGGCCGGCGACCCGTTCGGGCACGAGGTCGTGGTTCGCGAGGTGCAGGCCGTGGCGCGCACGGCGGTGCACTTCGAGGTCGTGCCCGGTCTCGGCCAGGCGGAGGGCGTCGCCACGTACGCGGGCGTCCCGCTGCCCGGCGTCCGCACGGTCGCCGACATCGACGACGTGACCGCGGTGGACTTCGACGCGCTCGCCGGCGCGGCCAAGAAGGGCTCGTTCGCCGTGGCGGTCGACGCCGGCGACCTGGCCGCGGTCCGAGACGGCCTGCTGGCCGCGGGCGTCGAGCCGGGCACCGCCGTCGGCGTGACCGGCGACGGCACCGGCGAGACGCAGTACACGACCACGTCGACCGTCGACAGCTTCGTCGCGGCGGCGCTGGGCTTCACCGGGCGCGTCGTGCTCACGGTCGGCGCGGACGTCGCCGAACGCGACAAGCTGAGCTGGTGGGAGAACCGCCCGCTGTACGGCTGGAAGGTCCTCGTGCCGCGGACCAAGGAACAGGCCGGGGCGATGAGCGCCCGGCTGCGGGCGTACGGGGCCATCCCGTGCGAGGTCCCCACGATCGCCGTCGAGCCCCCGCGCACCCCGGCCCAGATGGAACGGGCGGTCAAGGGCCTCGTCGACGGCCGCTACGCCTGGGTGGTCTTCACCTCGGTCAACGCGGTCCGCGCGGTCTGGGAGAAGTTCGCCGAGCACGGCCTCGACGCCCGCCACTTCGGCGGCGTGAAGATCGCCTGCATCGGCGAGGCGACGGCCGACGCGGTCCGCGCCTTCGGCATCCAGCCCGAGCTGATCCCGGCGGGCGACCAGTCCAGCGAGGGCCTGCTGGCGGAGTTCTCGCCGCACGACGAGATCCTCGACCCGGTCGGCCGGGTGCTGCTGCCGCGCGCCGACATCGCCACCGAGACGCTGGCCGCCGGCCTCATCGAGCGTGGCTGGGAGGTCGACGACGTCACGGCCTACCGGACCGTCCGCGCGGCCCCGCCGCCGGCCGAGATCCGCGACGCGATCAAGTCGGGCGGCTTCGACGCGGTGCTGTTCACCTCGTCCTCGACGGTCCGCAACCTGGTGGGCATCGCGGGCAAGCCGCACGCCCGCACGGTGGTCGCGGTGATCGGCCCCAAGACGGCCGAGACGGCGACGGAGTTCGGCCTCCGGGTCGACGTCCAGCCGCAGCACGCCTCGGTACCGGACCTCGTCGAGGCGCTCGCGTCCTACGCGGTCGAGCTCCGCGAGAAGCTGGCCGCAATGCCCGCGAAGCAGCGGCGCGGGTCGAAGGTGCAGGGACCGACGGCTCTGCGGTTCCGCTAGCAGGTCTTTCCGGGCCGGACGCCTCAAGGTGACCGGCCCGGAGCGCTTTCCGGGCCGGGTGCCTTGTGCGGCCGGGCTGGATCGCCTTTCGGGCCGGGTGCCTTCGGGCGGCCGTACCGGATCGCTGTGGGTTACCGTTCGCCTGGTTCTCGTTCGCCGGCCCGGTGGGGGCCGGCCCGGCTCAGGGAGTGAGCATGGCGTACCCCGACATCCGCCCGCGTAGGCTGCGGCGCTCGGCCGCCATGCGCCGGTTGGTCGAGGAGACCAGGGTGGCGCCCGCCGAACTGGTGCTGCCCCTGTTCGTCAAGGAAGGGCTGACCGACCCGCGGCCGATCTCGTCGCTGCCGGGCGTGGTGCAGCACTCCCGGGAGTCGCTGCGCAAGGCCGCCCACGAGGCGGTCCGCGCGGGCGTCGGCGGTCTCATGCTCTTCGGCGTACCCACGAGCGAGCACAAGGACGAGACCGGCTCCGGCGGTATCGACCCTGACGGCATCCTCAACGTCGCGATCCGGGACGTCATCGCCGAGGTAGGCGACTCGACGGTCGTCATGGGCGACCTGTGCCTGGACGAGTTCACCTCCCACGGTCACTGCGGCGTGCTCGCCGCCGACGGCACGGTGGACAACGACGCGACGCTCGCCCTCTACGCCCGGATGGGCGTCGCCCAGGCCGAGGCCGGAGCTCACGTCGTCGGCCCGTCCGGAATGATGGACGGCCAGGTCGGCGTCATCCGCCGAGCCCTCGACCAGGCCGGGCACTCCGACGTCGCGGTCCTCGCGTACGCGGCAAAGTACGCCGGCGCCTTCTACGGCCCGTTCCGCGAGGCCGTGGAATCGACGTTGCAGGGCGACCGCCGCACCTACCAGCAGAGCCCCGGCAACATCCGCGAGGCGCTGCGTGAGGTGGACCTGGACGTGGCCGAGGGGGCGGACATGGTCATGGTGAAGCCGGCCCTGCCCTACCTCGACGTGGTGGCCGCGGTCCGGGAGCGGGTGGACGTCCCGGTCGCCGCCTACCAGGTCTCCGGCGAGTACGCGATGGTGGAGGCCGCCGCGGCCAACGGCTGGCTCGACCGGCAGGGCGTGATGCTGGAGACCCTGACGTCGATCAAGCGTGCGGGCGCCCAGATCATCCTGACCTACTGGGCGACCGAAGCCGCCCAGCTCCTCCGCGACCGGTACTGAGCGCCTTCTCCGCCCCGGCCCCGCCTCAGCCCTGGCGCCTCAGCCCTGGCGCCTCAGCCCTGGCGCCTCAGCCCTGGCCGCAGCCGTGGCGCCTTAGCCCTGGCCTGGCCCTGGCCGCGACTCGAGCCCGGCCCGTCGGCGCCGGTCCTGGCCGTCCTGGCCCGGCCCCGGCCCCGGCTCGCCCGGTCCGCCCGGACGTGCCCGGCCTCGACTGCTTGGGCGTCGGCGCGGCCGCTGATCAGTCCGGTGGCTCGACATTGACCGGGCCGGGTGCTTCCCCGCCCTGCTCCGGTCGGTCGCTGTAGCGCTGCTCGCCCGGCTCCCACGGCTGATCCGCCGAGCCCTTGTTCTCCCGCTCGCCCGACTTCTCGCCGGGCTCCTCGACTTCGATCGGTTCGTCTGTCATGCGGCGAACCTACCCCGGCTTCCGGGTCCGAATCGGGTTATCCACAATGCGTGCTTATCCACAGGGGCCGCCCGCCCGTCGGCGGTTTTCGGCACTCTGGCCGCGTGCTCTCAGCCGTACCGGAAAAGGGAACTGCCGGGCCCGCGCAACGCGGACCCGGCAGCGAGGAACCGTGCCGATCAGTCGTCGTTCTTGATCGTGCCCGTGGCCGACAGGTCGGCCTGCCGCACGTCGCCCAGGCCCGCGAACACGAGCGTGAAGGCCTCGTTGGCTTCCTTGATGCGGTCGCCGCGAACCTTCACCGTGAACTTGACGCCGCTCGCGCCCGCGGCGATCGTCTTGCAACCCAGGTAGGGGTCGAAGTCGATGATCGGCCACGCCGTGCCCGGCACCGCCGTGGCGCAGACGGTGAGCGGCTGGCTCAGCGGGCGCGACAGCTTGACCGGGAAGGCCAGCGCCGTGGTGCCGCTGTTGCCCTCGGCCACGCTCGCGTCGGCCAGCGTCAGAGCCGCCTTCGACTGGAAGCGGGCGACCTGCGGGTCGTGGTCGCTCGAGCCCTTCGAGCCGTTGGCCTCGTCATCGGCCGCCCAGTCCGCGTTGATGTGCGCGGCGCGCATCTCGATCAGGTCGCCGTGCAGCGCGTCGTTGACGAAGAGGTGGTCCAGCGTCTGCGCCTGTCCGTCGAAGACGTAGGAGTAGGCCGAGGCCGGGGCGTCCGCCACCAGGTTGTCCCACAGGCTGTGCAGACCGGCGTCGTAGAGCGGGCCGAGCTGGTCGGCGGGCTTCGCCGGGGTCGGCTCGTCGGGCCGGGGGAACACGTTCAGGTCACCGCCGAGGGCGATGCGGGCGTGCTCGTCGCTCTTCTCGATCGCGGTGGCGATCGCGGCACCGTAGGCGGCCTGCTCCCGGCGCTGGCCCACGCGGCCGTCCGGGCCGGAGCTGAAGTGGTTGCTGATCGCCCAGAGCCGGAAGTGGTCCGTGGCGCCGGGGGCGACCTTCACGTCGAAGAGCGCGACCTGCGGCGCCCGGGTGTAGACGTTGGAGCCGTCGACGCCGGTGGAGCGGTCGACGTCGGCCGGCAGCACCGCGTTCAGCGCCTTCGGGTTGGAGACGTCGGCGTTGCCCGCCAGCGCGGCGCCACGGTATTCGACCTGCGGGGCCGAGCCCAGGATCGGGTGGTCGGCCGCCGCCGTGGCCAGCGACAGCCGGTCCGTGCGGTAGAGGAAGGCCGCCGTGATGCCGCGGGCGTCGGCGCCGGTGCGGTCGTAGGCGGCCGCGTAGGCAGGGCCGCCGGCCTTCTTGACCGTCAGCGCCAGGTCCTGCAGCGTGTCCGGCTGGCCGTCGGCGTTGTCGGTGGAGCCGCAGCTCAGCGCGTCACCCGAGATCGTGCAGATGTCCTGGTCCTCGGCCTCTTGGGCGAGGATGACATCCGGGGAGTGCAGGCTGTTCACGATCTGGTCGGCGAGGTTGCCGAGCTTCCCGGTGTACTCCGCCTCACTCGCCGGCACGTAGTCGAACGGCGGCCGCACGCCGGGACATCCGGAGTTGCCGGTGAAGTCACAGCCGTCGAACGGGTCGTCGCGGAAGTCGTAGAGGTTCTCCACGTTGTACGTCGACACGGCGAACTCGGTGCTGCGCTTCGCGGGCTTCGGCGGGTTGTTCTTCGACGGGTCGGCGCCCGCCGTGAAGGCCGCCGCGGCGGGCTGGACGCTGTACTTGTTGAAGCCGTAGGAGACGCCACCGACCGCGTCGGTGGACAGCGTGTCGAAGGTCTTCGCGGCAGGGAGCAGGGCGCTGTTGTCGGCGGCGGCCGCCTTCACACCCATCGGGCCGATCAGGATGCGGTTGCCGTTGCCGTTGTCGAAGCGCGCCGGGTCGTCGTCCAGCGGGTGCGAGTCGCGGAAGAGCCGCCGTGCGTACGGGTCGGCGCGGTCGAGCAGCGCGTCGTCGGCGTCCACGACCCAGATCTCCGAGTCGGCGGTGCCGCTGAACACGTTGCGTCCCGACACGACGCCGGCACCGGTGGGCACCCGCAGTTGCATGCCCTCGTGACGCTCCCAGAACAGGTCGGCCTCGGCCGCGTTGGCCGGCGGGGCCGCCTCGTCGATCTGGACCTCGTTCATCGGCACATCCGAGGCGAGCTTGGTGACCAGCGAGGCGCTGGAGAGCTGGGTCATCGAGAAGTACTCGACGACCTTGGCCTTGATCACGATCTCGTCGCCCACGGTGGGCACGTAGCCGCCGATCAACGAGGTGAAGGTGCCCATGAAGACGAAGATGCCGTCCGAGCTCGCCGGGTTGCCGTCCTCGGTGCCCTTGCGGCTCTGCAGGAAGAAGCCGTGCTGGTCCGCGCCGGCGGCCGTCCGCGCGAGCGTGCGCTGCGTGACGACGCCACGCACCTCGTACTGGGCGGTGCTTGCGCCGTTACCCGACGTATTCGCCAGCGGCGATCGGTGGGTTCGCGGCGCGGATTCGGTGTTGCCCTGCACCGCACCAACGGACAGCGGCTCGTCGGCCGCGTGCGCGACTCCGGGCAGAAGGGCTGCCGTCAATGCGGAAATGGCAAGTATGTTCAATATTCGGGTGGTGCGCACAAAGCCTCCACAGCGGAGCTGAATAAGGGGTACGCCGACCCTAAAGCCCCAGGTCAATCGGTGGGTTCCAGCCTCTGTACCAGTTGCGCAACGTCGGCGCCGTATTCATACCAGTCTCGGTCGGATTGGAACCCTAATTCGGCGTTAACCTTGAGCATCGATTCGTTATGTTGCGCATTCCACGTCTGCACCTCGCGCAGGCCGGGCTCCGCCTGGCGCAGTTCGAATAGCATCCGGGCTTTGATCGCCCGGTCGATCCCGTAGCCGCGATGCTCCCGCACGACGATGGTGTCGTACTGATCGGCGCGCTCGGGATGCTGCGCCGGGACGACGACCTCGGTGAGGCCGGCGACCGCGCCGCTCGCCTCGTGGATGGCCAGCACGATGTACGGCTTGAGGCCGCGCCGGTGCAGCGTGTCGAGGCTGTCCCGCAGCCGCTGCGGATCGGACGAGCTCGGCCGCAGGTCCAGGTCGTTGTCGTCGCCGTCCTGGCCCACGAGCTTCGCCTGCGCGTAGGCCTCCAGCAGCACCTCCGGCGGACCGCCCGGGTGGTACTCGACCCGGTAGCCCGCGCTGATGCCGTTCGCCATCGTGCCGAGGGCGCTCCAATCCACGCTGGACAGCGTCAGCACGCTGCGGGTCTCCACATACTCCCGCTCGAAGCCGAGGGACTCGTAGAACGCGATGGCGGGGGTGTCGCCGATCGCCTCGACGCCCAGCGACGAGAAACCCTCCAGGTAGGCCCGCCGGGCGGCGACGGCGACGAGCTGCTGACCCAGGCCGCGACGGCGCAGCTTGGGGTGAACGGCCACTTCGAGCACGCCGATGTCGCCGAGCAGCAGCAGGGTGACGTGGCCGAACACCGTGCTCTCGCCGTCGGGAAGCCGATCGTCCTCGACGACCCAGCTAATCCGGCGCTCACCCGGCATCGTCTCGGCGAAATACTCTCTGACCTGCACGTCCTGCCATGGTGGATCGTTCGGGACGTCCGCGGCCAGCACGTGGTTCAGCGTCTCCACGAGCGACCGGATCTCCGCGTCCGACGCGGACCGGGGATCCCACTCACGCACCCTCACGCGTACAGCTTGCCGGTATCTCGACCTTCAGGGAAGCCTTGGGTCCACAAATGTATGCGGCCCGTCACTGTGGGTTGTTGCTCAGGTCCGGCTGCGCACGCCGTACTCGTTGGCCGCGTCGAAGACCTTCTGCGCATACGGGCGGACGGCGTTGTAGGTGAGGATGGCGTCCCACCAGGCGTCCGCCTTGGACAGGTCCCGGCCACCCTTGCACAGGTAGACGGCCGCGGCGAGGGACGCGTCATCAATGTCGTTCGGATCCGACACCCCGTTGTTGTCGGCGTCCACCGCGTTGCCGACCGAGATCTCGTTCCAGGTCGTGGGGATGAACTGCAGCGGTCCCATCGCCCGGTCGTACTGAGTGTCCTTGTCGAGCACGCCCTGATCGGTGTCGCGGATGAGCTGACGGCCGCCCTTGCCGTCGAGCGGCAACCCGAAGATCGCCGGCGACACGGAACCGTCCACGCCGAGCACCGCGCCGTTCGCGCTGCCGTGCGCCGACTCGACCTTCGCGATGGCGGCGATCGTCGTCCAGCTCAGATGGCAGCTCGGGGCCGTTCTGGCGACGACCAGTTCCGCGTACCCGTATGCCTGGACGGCGACCACGGGGATGCCGACGCGGGTGCCGGCCTGTTGCGCCCAGCCGGACAGCACATCGGCGGGCCGGTTTCCGGGAACGCCGACGGGTGCCGCGGGCAAGCCGCCTCCCACCGCCGGCGCGGAACTTGTGCCGGGCAGGGTCGGCGGCAGGCTGACGTTCGGCAGCGGCGCCACCGGCGCCCCGGATTCGACGCCGAACGCGGGCGTCGCGCTGGGCGCCGGCTTCGCCTCGAGGGCCTGGGGTACGAGGTAGGCCCCGGCCGTCCCGGCGGCGCCGAGCAGCAGCACGGCGACGATCGCCGGCAGGATGACCCGGCCGGAGGGGCGCCGGGCCCAGTCGAAGGTGCTGCGGGCCATGCGAGCGGGACTGGCCTTGCGGAGGGCACGGCCGGCGCGAGTGCGAGAAGCGAGTGCGACGGCGGTCGGCGACGGCGCCGGCAAGCCGTCCGAGTCGGCAGCCTTCGTACGGGTCGCCGACTCCGCCTCGCCGTCGGCCGACTCCGCCTCGCCGTCGGCCGGCTGCGTCTTGCTGTCGGCCGGCGCCGCCTTGTCGCCTGCCGGCTCCTTGTCGCCTGCCGCAGCGGAGGGCTTGTCGCCCTGGTCTGCTTCCTTCTTGCCGGTCTTTTCCTCGGCCGGCCTCGGGCCGGTCTTGTCCTTGCCCTGCTTCCCGGCCTCTTCTTTCGCCGACCCTTCGGCGTCCTTGTCCTTCAAGTCGTCGGCCGGGCCCGCCTCCGTCTTGGTGGGCTTGTCGACTCGGCCGGTGTTTTCCGTTCGGATGGACTTCTCGGCCTGGTCGGGCTTCTCCGCCCGGGAGGGCGTCTTCTCCTCCGCCGGCGTGGCCGATCCGGATGGCTTTGTCCCGACGGCCGCAGCAGCCTCCTCGGGCGCCGCACCCGAGCCGCCGAGTGGGTCACCGAGGTGCGGTGCCGCCGGACGCTTCGAAGGTGTCTCTTGCCCGTCTACCACCCGCAAGAGATTACCGGGCGTGGGCCACCGTCGGACCCATGTGCCCGGGCCGATGGCACGTGCCACAACCACGCACCTGCGATGCAGCGAACCGGGCCGTCCTGCCCCTACCCTGTGCGGATGCCGCGATACGACTTTCGATGCCGCGCGTGCGGTGACACGTTCGAACTGAACCGTCCGATGGCCGAGGCCTCGGCCCCGGCGACCTGCCCTCAGGGTCATACGGACACCGTGAAGCTTCTCTCCACGGTCGCCTTCACCGGCCGAGGTGGCGCGACGCTCTCGATGCCGCCCAGCGGGGCCGGTGCCGGCGGGTGCTGCGGCGGAGGGTGTGGCTGTTGATCGCCTGGGGATGACGATCGGCGTGGGCACCGCAACCCGGAGACGACCGTGGCCGCCTTGCGCGGTGCCGCCACGGCCCCGGCTCGGCCGTGCCCGGGGGCGTGGCGGTGGATCAGCTCCCGGGCCGGGCGATCAGCCGGGCGCGTGGCGACCGAGGTGTGCATCCAGTTCGACGGCGACGAGGGTCTCGCAGCCCAAGGTCCGCCGCCATCGGTATCGGGGTGGAAATGGCCGCCACCGTGGGCGGGGCGGATCCGTTAGCTCACGGGAGAGTCGATGGCGGCTAGGGGGCGCGCGGGCGACACGTTCGCGTCCGCATCCACGCCGGCGTTGACCGTGGCCGGAGAGTGGCGCGCGGATGCGACAGGCTCCGGCGAGGTGCGGCGCCGGTGGCTGGGATGTCCATGAGCTGCGGCGACGGGCGACCGTCCGATGAGGGGTGTCGGCTGGTGGTCGGGCGCTTACTTGATGGAGTCGCACTGCTTATCGCACAGGGTGACTCTTGCGGGTACGTCCGTTCGGCTCGGTGGAAATGACCATTCACCGCGTGACCCGAACATGAACCGCGTCGTTACGTCACCCGTAGTGCCGCGCGAAGGCGTCAATGACTCCTCCGGGGGTCGTCCTTCCGGGGTCGTCCGTGGCGGGTGGACGGTTACCGACCGTTTCTACGATGTGCCGAGTGATCGCGGTGCGGCAGCATGGATCGCGACTTCCCAAGGGGGCGGAGGTTCTTACCGTGTCGGGACGGGCCGAGCTGCCGAGTGGGCTGGTGACCTTCGTGTTCACCGACATCGAAGGCTCGACGCGGTTGGCCCGCATGCTCGGCGAGACGTATCGCAGTGTATTGAACGCTCACCGTGAGTTGGTTCGCCGTGCGTTGCGTAATCACTCGGGCATCGAGCTATTTACAGAGGGTGATTCCTTCTTCGTTGCTTTCGGCGACGCCGCGGCCGCCGTGGCGGCGTGCGTCGCGTCACAGCGCGCACTCGCCGCACATCCGTGGCCGAGCCAGGAGGCCGCACCTCGGGTCCGCATGGGACTCCACACGGGATGGGCCACGCCGGTCGGCGGCGAGTACACGAGCACGGAAGTGCACCGGGCCGCCCGGGTGGCCGCCGCTGCCCACGGTGGCCAGATTCTGTGCTCCGGGGCCACCGCTCTCGCCACGACCGAAGACGCCGACGCCGACGCCGACGACGTACGGCCTGATCTGGGCGAGACCCTGGCGGGGCTCGACCTGATCGACCTCGGGCTGCACCGGCTTCGTGGCTTCGACGACGCGGAGCGGCTCTTCCAGATCGTCGTTCCCGGGCTGGAACACTCCTTTCCGCCGCCGCGCACCGCGGAGGCACCCTCGCACAACCTTCCCGCCCCCGTGACGCCCTTCGTCGGCAGGCAGAGCGAGGCCGCCGAGCTGCGGGAACTGGTCGGCAGCCATCGGATCGTCACGGTGGCCGGCTCCGGCGGATGCGGCAAGACGCGGATCGCCCTCGCGGTCGCGGAGCAGGTGCTGCCGTCGTACCCGGAAGGGATCTGGGTTGCCGATCTTGCCGAGGGGCGGCCCGAGACGGCGCTGGCCGCCGCGATGGGGGTGCGCACCGAGCCGGGCCGACCGATCCTGGAATCGATTGTCGACCGTTGCCGGCACGGTCGCATGCTGCTGCTCCTCGACACGTGCGACGCCCTTCCCGGCGAGGCCAAGCATTTCGTCCGGCGGTTGCTGACCGTGTGCCCGCGGCTGGACGTGCTCGCGACGTCGCGGGCGCCGCTGGGGTTGCCGGGCGAGCTGGTCTGGCGGCTGCCGCCGATGGCGCCGGGCGATGCCTACGCCCTGCTCGCGGATCGGGTGGTCGCGGCACGTGGCGGGCGGCCCGTCGCGGACGGTGAGGCCGCCGATCTCGGGCGGGTGGCGTCGAAGCTGGACGGTCATCCGCTGGCCGTCGAACTCGCCGCCGACCGGCTCCGCCTCGTCTCCGCCGACCAGCTCGCCGCCCGCCTCGACGACCCGGTCGCCGCCCTCGACCCCGGCCGCGAAGTCTCCGACGGGAGAGTCCCGGCCGCGCAGGCCTTGGTCGAGGTAGCCCTGGCCAACCAGGTCCTGGCCAGTCACCTCCTGGCCATCGGGGGCGTGGGCGGAGCGGCCAACGGAGGTATGGGCGGTGCAGCTCCGGGCAGCCGGGTCTTGGGGGGCGATGCGTGGTGCGGCGGAGGCCCCGGTGACGGAGCCGCCGTCGGCGGTGGCTTCGGGCGGGAGGCCGTCGGTCTCGAAGCGGGGGGCCGCACGACACTCGCCACCCGCGGCTTCGCCGACATGTTCGCCGGTGGGTTCTCCGGCGGGCTCGGCCTGGTCGCCGCCGGCTTCACGGTGGTCGACGCCAGGGACCGGCACAGCAGCCTGACCCGCAATCTCGACTGGTCCTATCGCGGCCTCAGCCCGGCGGCCGCCGCTCTCCTGCGCCGCCTCGCCGTCTTCGCCGGGCCGGTCGAGCTGGCCACCGTCGAGTGGTCCGGCGACGACGCCTTCGGCGCGCTCTCCGAGCTTGCCGATCGGTCGCTCGTCGAGGTCGTGCCCGGGCCGCGATACCGGATGTCCGAGCAGGTCAAGGCGTACGCCGCGCGCCGGCTCGCCGCCGCGGGGGAGGAGCGGCAGGCGCGGGACCGGCACGTCGCCTGGTCGCTGCACACCCTGGACGGGGTCGCCGTCGACACCGATGGCCAGCCGCGGACCGTGTCGCTCACCGAGCTCTCCCCGTACGTGAAGGAGTGGGAGTCGGCCCTGCGTTGGTCCGTCTCCGACGGCGATCCGCGTGCCGGGCTGCGGTTGGCCGGCGCCCTCGACCCGTGGTGGCGGGAGCACGGCGGTGACCGGGAAGGCCGGGAACTGCTGTACCGGCTCTACGGCAGCCTTGAGTCCGTACGCGTCCCGCCCGCCGACATGGCATCCGCCTATCTGGTGCACGCGGGGTTGTCGGCCGATCGGGACGAGCGGACGCGGTTCCTGGGACGGGCCGAGGCGATCGCGCGGCGGGCCGGCGATCCGTCTCTGCTCGTTCGCGCGCTGGCCGGGCACCGGGTGTCGTTGATCGAGGCCGGGCGCAACGGGGAGGCGGAGGAGATCTGCCGGGAGGTCATCGCTCGCGCGGAGCGAAATGGCGTGCCGGCCGCGGCCCTGTCCGCGATCGTCGCGCTGGCGGAGCTGCTCTGGCACCGCGACGCCCTGGACGAGGCGGCCGAGCTGCTCGGCGGGGCGCGGCTCATCGAGGCGGGACGCCCGGACGAACGTGGCCGCCGTACCGTCGACTGGCTTCTCGGGATGGTCGCGCTTCGCCGCGGCGACCTGGTCGCCGCGCACGACCATCTCGTGGTCGCCCTGCGGTCCCGGCTGCGGCACGGGTTCCGGGGCGCAGCCGCCGACGCCGTGGCGGCCATCGCGGTGCGTTGCGTGCAGGGCGACGATCCGATCACCGGGGCGGTGCTGTTCGGCGGTGCGGAGTCGGTGCGGGGGGCGCGGCGGGCCGCGCAGTTCGGCGGGTTCTGGTCCGCCCAGCAGGCCGTCCTGCGGCGTCGGCTAGGCGACGCGACCTTCGACGCGGCCTATGCGGACGGCGCCGAGATGGGGTTCACCCGGGCCGTCGCGGCCGCGCTGGCCGTCGAGCACCCGGACCTCGAACACGGCTCGGCCCGCTTCGCCCAGACGCTGAGCTGAGCGCCCGACGTCGGAAAGTCGGGCCGGAGCCGAGCGTCTGGCGCCGCCGCGGTCCGCGCGGGACAGAAAGCCCGGCCCGGCTGCCACGTCCTGGAAAGGACGGTGGTTTCAGGCCGCTATGGTGTGAACGTGCAGGCGGACGTCCCGTGATCCATCTACCGCTGGTCCGGCAGGGACCGCTGCGTGCCCTCGCCGTCCGGATGGTGGCCGCGGTCGTCCTCGTGCTGCTCGCCGCCTTCGTGATCTACGCGGACCGGGACGGTTACCGGGACGTCAACGAGGACGGTCTGACGATGCTCGACTGCTTCTATTACGCGGTCGTGTCGCTGTCGACCACCGGCTACGGCGACATCACCCCGGTCACGCCGGACGCGCGTCTGATCAACATCCTGTTCATCACCCCGGCGCGGGTGCTCTTCCTGATCATTCTGGTCGGCACGACCCTTGAGGTGCTGACCGATCAGTACCGCAACAGCCTGCGGGTGAGCCGGTGGAGGCGAAAGTTGAAGGACCACATCATCGTCTGCGGCTACGGCACCAAGGGCCGCGCGGCGATCAGCGCCCTGCTCGAGACCGGCTACGACAAGTCGCGGATCGTCGTGGTGGAGAGCCGCGAGGTCGCCCTGCGGCAGGCAGCGGCCAACGGGCTGGTCGCCATCGAGGGCAACGCCACCCGCTCGGCCGTGCTGCTGCAAGCCGACGTCAAGAACTGCAAGTCGGTCATCATCGCCACCGACAGCGACGAGGCGTCGGTCCTGATCTCATTGACCGTACGGCAGCTCACCGCCGGCCAGGTGCGCATCATCGCCGCCGTCCGCGAACAGGAGAACGCCGCGCTGCTCAAGCAGAGCGGCGCCCACCACGTCATCGTCTCGTCCTCGACCGCCGGCCGCCTGCTCGGGCTCACCACCACGACGCCGCCGCTGATCGACGTGGTCGAGGATCTCCTCACGCCCGGTCAGGGCATGGCGCTGGCCATGCGGTCGGCCGAACGCGCCGAGGTCGGCCGGAACCCGCGCGAGCTGCACACGCTCGTGGTGGCCCTGATCCGGCGCGGCAAGGTGGTCGCGCTTGGTGGCGAGCACGCGGAGACCATCGAGACCGGCGACATGCTCATCTACATCCGCGACGAGAACAACAGCGTCGCGGTGCACTGAGCGCCGCCGGCGGTTACATGATCGTCCAGGTGTCCCCGGCATTGAGCAGGTCGCCGAGCATCTCCTCGGGCGTACCCGTCGTCTGAGCCTGCGCGTCCTGCAACTGCTTCTGGATGAGCTCGTCGTAGGACGGACGCCGGACGTTGCGGAACACCCCGATCGGGGTCGTGCCGAGGTCCGATCCGGACAGCCGGGTCAGAGCGAACGCGTACGCCGGGTCGTCGACGGTCGCATCGTGCACGATCGGCGTGCCGCCCTCCTGCACCTGCAGGCCGAAGCTGCCTTCGGGGTGCACGACCGAGAAGCGGCCCTCCGGACCGAAGGTGATCGGCTGACCCTGTTCGAGGCGGATGAGGTGGTCGTCCCGGGTGGACGGGTCCTTGATCAGCTCGAAGGCGCCGTCGTTGAAGATGTTGCAGTTCTGGTAGATCTCCACGAAGGCCGAACCCTCGTGCTCGGCCGCCGCGCGCAGCACCGACTGCAGGTGCTTGCGGTCCGAGTCGATGGTGCGGGCCACGAAGGTCGCCTCCGCGCCCAGCGCCAACGACAGCGGGTTGAACGGCGAGTCCGCCGAGCCCGCCGGCGTCGACTTCGTGATCTTGCCGAGCTCCGAGGTCGGGCTGTACTGGCCCTTGGTCAGCCCGTAGATCCGGTTGTTGAAGAGCAGGATCTTCAGGTTGACGTTGCGCCGCAGCGCGTGGATCAGGTGGTTGCCGCCGATCGAGAGCGCGTCGCCGTCGCCGGTCACCACCCACACCGACAGGTCGGGGCGCGAGGCCGACAGGCCCGAGGCGATCGCCGGGGCGCGGCCGTGGATCGAGTGCATCCCGTACGTGTTCATGTAGTACGGGAAGCGCGACGAGCATCCGATGCCGGAGACGAAGACGATGTTCTCCCGCGGGATGCCGAGCTCGGGCATGAAGCCCTGCACGGCCGCGAGGATCGCGTAGTCACCGCAGCCCGGGCACCAGCGGACCTCCTGGTCGGACTTGAAGTCCTTGGCCGTCAGCTTCAGGGGGATCGTCGGGCTAGCCATTCTTGACCACGTCCTCGAGCATGTTCTCCAGCGTGGCGGCCGTGAACGGCAGGCCGCTGACCTGGTTGAAGGGAACGGCGTCGACCAGGTAGCGGGCCCGGATCACATGGGCAAGCTGGCCCAGGTTCATCTCCGGGACGATCACCTTGTCGTACGCCTTCAGCACCTCGCCGAGATTCGCCGGCAACGGCGCCAGGTGCCGCAGGTGCGCCTGGGCGATCGGCAGGCCGCGCTGGCGCAGGGCCCGGCAGGCGGCTCCGATCGGTCCGTACGTCGAACCCCAGCCCAGCACGAGCACGCGTGCGTTCTCGTCCGGGTCCTCGACGTCGATGTCGGGCACGGGGATAGCCTCGATCCGCGCCGCTCGGGTGCGGACCATGAACTCGTGATTGGCCGGGTCGTAGGAGATGTCACCGGTCTTGTCGGCCTTCTCCAGGCCGCCGATCCGGTGCTCCAGGCCCGGCGTGCCGGGCACCGCCCACGGGCGGGCCATGGTGTGCGGATCGCGCAGGTACGGCAGGAAGCGCCCGTCCTCGCCGTTCGGCGCGGTGGCGAACTCGACGCGCAGATCCGGCAGCTCGGAAACCTCCGGCAGCAGCCACGGCTCCGAGCCGTTCGCCACGTAGTTGTCCGAGAGCAGGATCACCGGCGTGCGGTAGGTCAGCGCGATCCGGGCCGCCTCGATCGCCGCGTGGAAGCAGTCCGAGGGTGACTTCGGCGCGATGACGGCCAGCGGGGCCTCGCCGTGGCGGCCGTACAGCGCCATGTTGAGGTCGGCCTGCTCGGTCTTGGTCGGCATGCCCGTCGACGGGCCCGCGCGCTGCACGTCGACGATGACCAGCGGCAGCTCCAGCGCGACGGCCAGGGAGATCGTCTCTCCCTTGAGCGCCACGCCCGGGCCGGAGGTGGTGGTCACGCCGAGCGCGCCACCGTACGAGGCACCGAGAGCGGCGCCGATCGCGGCGATCTCGTCCTCTGCCTGCATGGTGGTGATGCCGAACCGCTTGTGCTTGCTCAGCTCGTGCAGGATGTCCGAGGCCGGGGTGATCGGGTACGCGCCCAGGAACACCGGCAGCTTCGCGCGTACACCGGCCGCCACGAGACCGAGGGCGAGCGCGGCGTTGCCGGTGATGTTGCGGTAGGTGCCGGCGGCCATCTTCGCGGGCTTGACCTCGTACCGGACCGAGAAGGTCTCGGTGGTCTCGCCGAAGTTCCACCCCGCCTGGAAGGCGGCCTTGTTGGCCGCCACCAGCTCGGGCCGCTTGGCGAACTTGCGCTCCAGGAACCGCAGCGTCGACTGATGAGGCCGAGAATACATCCAGCTCAGCAGGCCCAGAGCGAACATGTTCTTGGCGCGCTCGGCGTCTTTCTTCGGTACGCCGGAGTCCGCGAGCGCCGCCACCGTCATCGATGTCAGGGCCACCGGGTGCACCGACCACTCGTCCAGCGAGCCGTCCTCGAGCGGACTCACCGCATACCCGACCTTGGCCAGGTTGCGCTTGGAGAACTCGTCGGTGTTCACGATGATGTCCGCGCCGGCCGGCAGGTCGGCGAGGTTGGCCTTGAGCGCGGCCGGGTTCATCGCGACCAGCACGTTCGGCGCGTCGCCGGGCGTGAGGATGTCGTAGTCGGCGAAGTGCACCTGGAAGCTCGACACGCCCGGCAGGGTGCCTGCGGGTGCCCGGATCTCAGCCGGGAAGTTGGGTAACGTCGAGATGTCGTTGCCGAGTTGAGCGGTCTCCGACGTGAACCGATCGCCGGTGAGCTGCATACCGTCACCGGAGTCGCCGGCGAACCGGATGACCACGCGGTCTAGCTGCTCGACACGCTTCGCGGGAGCGGCCACGTTCCAACCTCCTGAGGGAGCCGGCCGGCGGGTACGCACGTCAATGAGCCGGCCCGCATTCGTCACTTCCAGCCTACGTCGGCGCCCCTTACCGCCGTCGGTAAGGGTTGCTGTCCGATCACAGACCGACGACCACAGTAGCCAGGCAAGGCTTGCCTGAGCCACCCCAGTTCCTGTGATGGTTCGCTACGCTGCGCCCGTGGACGGGTATCTGGGTTCGTACGCCACGCTGGGCCTGGTGCTGGCCGCCGGCGTCCTCGTCTTCGTCGGTGCCTTCGGGGCGAACAAGTTGCTCCGTCCGGCAAATCCTGCGGAGCCGGCGGGCAAGCGCATCGCGTACGAGAGTGGCATCGACCCGGTCGGCACCGACTGGGCACAGGCACAGATTCGCTATTACGTGTACGCGTACCTGTATGTGCTCTTCGCCGTGGAGGCGGTCTTCCTCTTCCCATGGGCGGTCGTCTTCGACCGTCCGGGGTTCGGTGCGGTGACCGTGGCTGAGATGGGCATATTCGTAGGGGTTCTCGCCCTCGGAATCGTGTACGCATGGCGTAAGAAGATACTCACCTGGACCTGATCGTCGAGGTTTGTCCACAGACGGGGTGACAGGCCGGCGTTGTCCACAGGCAGGGTTGCGGACCGGAAAGCTTGTCCACCGGGCGGGGTGGCGGGCACTCCGCCCGCCCACCAGGCAGGGTTACGGGTTCCGAGGTTTGTCCACAGGCGGGGTGGCGAGCTCGCCACGCCGTAGCGCTCGTGCCACGATCGTGCCCATGGGTCAGCTTCTGCTCTTCGTGGTCGTCGCGCTCGTGGTGGCGGCCATCGTCTTCGGCGTGACCGTGATGGTGAGCGGCGGAGACTCCGGGTTGACGCCGGTGGAGCCGGACGGGCGCGCGCTGCCCCTGCCGAGTGACCGGCCGTTGGCCGAGGAGGACATGGTCCGGACCCGCTTCGACACCGCGTTCCGCGGCTACCGGATGTCGCAGGTCGATCAGGCGCTGCAGCGCGCGGCCTACGACATCGGTTACAAGAGTGAGCTGATCGGGGTCCTGGAGGCGGAGGTCACCGCGCTGCGCGAGGGGCGGACGGCGGACGCCGACGTGCTGAAGCGCGCCCGGGAGGCGGCCGTGGCGCCACCGCCGCCGCCGGACCCGGTTCCCGATGATCCGGCCGCGGAGGGTGCTGAGCCTGCTTCCGCCGTTTCGCCAGCGGATTCATCGGCTTCCGGCCCGGCCTCGCCTGCCGCTTCAGGTGCGGCTTCGTCTTCCGCTTCTGGCTCGGCATCGACCTCGTCCTCGAGTGAGGCCCCCGCTTCGGACCCGGCCTCCGGCGCCGCTTCCTCCTCCGGCGCTGATTCCGCCTCCGATTCCGATTCCGCCTCCGATTCCGATTCCGCCTCCGCCTCCGCCTCCGCCTCCGATTCCGCCTCCGCCTCCAGGCCGGCGGCTGGCTCGGGGCCGGCGGCCGGCTCGGGGCCGGGGTCGGCTTCGTCTTCAGGCCCGGCTCCGGGCGGGAAGAGCGGGGCTGCGTCGACGGGGTCGTCGGGTTCGGCCGGGCCGGCTCCGGCGGAGCCGGCCGGGAACGAAGAGCCGGCGGAGCGCCGATGAGTGAGACCGGGCCGGTCGGCGGCCTCGGCGACGCCGCGAAACCCGGAACCGGGGAGGTCACCGCGACCGTCATCGTGCGCGCGCCCGCCCCCCGGGTGTTCGCCGCCTTCCTCGACTGGGAGCGGCAGAGCGACTGGATCCCGTTCACCAAGGTCCGGGTGGTCGAGGGCGACGGCGGCGAGGGCAGCCTCATCGAGGCGGTCACAGCCCTGGGCCCGGCGGTGGTCCGCGACGAGATGCGGGTGGTCCGGGTCGACGCGCCCTACGAGCTGCGGGTCGTCCATTGCGGCAAGGTTCTGCGCGGGCCGGGCTCGATGCGGTGCACGGCGATGGGCGGTGACCGCACGCAGGTGGTCATGCACGAGTGGTTCCACCTGCCCAGCGGCGCGGCCGGCAAGCTCGCGTGGCCCGTGCTGTGGCCGGGATCGAAAATGGGCTTCAAGGGCGCGCTCAAGAAGTTCGGCCGCCTGGTGGAAGAGGGCAAGCTGCCCTGAGTTTCTGTCGGTGGGTATCCCTACGGTGGTCGCCATGACGGATGACATCGCCGCGCGCGGCGCCTCGGTAGCGACCCCGCCCCAGGGCGGGCCGGCTGACAACGGGCCGGCTGGCGGCGGGCCGGCTGACAACGGGCCGGCTGGTGGCGGGCTGGCTGACAACGGGCCGGCTGGTGGCGGGCTGGCTGACGGCTTGGTCGTGGGGGCGGACGGTCGAGCTCGGTGTTTCTGGGGTGCCAGCGCCGCGGACTACATGGCATACCACGACACCGAGTGGGGACGGCCGGTCCGAGGCGATGACGCTCTCTTCGAGCGCATGTGCCTGGAGGCGTTCCAGTCAGGCCTCTCCTGGATCACCATCCTGCGCAAGCGGCCGGCGTTCCGGCGGGCGTTCGCCGGATTCGCGATCGAGGCGGTGGCCGCCTTCACCGCCGAGGACGCCGAACGCCTGATGGGCGATACCGGCATCGTCCGCAACCGCATGAAGGTGGACGCGGCCCTGCACAACGCCAAGGTGGCCGCCAACTTGTCCACAGGCCTGTCCGACCTGCTCTGGTCTTACGCGCCGCCCCCGGGGCCCCGCCCGCCGACACGCGCACACGTGCCGGCGCTGACCCCGGAGTCCACGGCGATGGCCAAGGACCTGAAGAAGCGTGGCTTCAAGTTCGTGGGACCGACGACGGCCTACGCCCTCATGCAGGCCACCGGCATGGTCGACGACCACGTAACGGGCTGCTGCGTGCCTCCCGGTGGTCCGTGAGGCTCCTGGTGGTCCGTGAAGCTGCTCGTGGTGGTCCGTGAAGCTCCTGATGGTCCGTGAGGCTCGTGGTGGTGTGTGAGGCTCCTGCTGGTCCGTGAGGCCCGTCAGCGGTCCCTGAAGCGCCTTGTAGTCCTGGAGCGTCCGGTGGTTTGTGAGGCGCTCGGAGGTCCGTGAGGCGCGCTCGGTGGTGGTGAGGCGCTCGGTGGTCCGCGCTCGGGTAGTCCTTGAGGCGCCGGCAGTTTTGAGGCGCCCGGCAGTTCTGACGCGGCCGTGGTGATGGGGCGGAGGCAATCGCCGGGGTTCGGGGCGGCCGTGGTGTCATAGTGCTCATGGCTCAATGGGTGGTGACCATTCCGGCGGAACGATGGGCGACCGAGCGGTTGTTCCATCACGACACCCTGACGGTGGCGGGGTCGGCCGGCGTGCGACCCGCCGCCGGGGACGACGTGTTGCTCGTGGCGGGTGAGCAGAATCCCGCCGTCGTCGCGCGCGGGGTCGTGGCGGGGCAGGAGTCGGGTCGGCGCGGCGCACATGGGGTGCCGGAGGTCGAGGTGGCCTACACGCGGCGTTCGTTCGACGACCCCGTGCCGGCCGAGGGACTCAAGCTCGACGAGGCCGTCGCCGAGGTCGACGCCGAGGTGTTCCAGCGCCTTGCCGATCGTCTCGCCGGTGACCGGGACAGGCAGACGTGGCTGGTCAGCCTGGACCTGCCGATCGAGGCGTCCGGTCCGGCGGAGGCGGTCCGGCAGTTCTGGTCGTACGTACTGGAGCTCGGTCCGTCCGAGCTGCCCACCTTCGTCTCGCCGTCCGGCGACGAGCTGGCCATGCAGGCCTTCGTGCTCGGCGAGGAGGCGAACCTCGATCCCGAAGAGGACGAGGACGACTAACCGCCTCAATCTCGGGATGCACCGCCCGGAGACGGTGGCGGGCCCTGAATCTTGTGGAACGGGGCGAGCCCCGGAGCGGCGACTGCTCCGGGGCTCGCGTGATTCCGGTCTGTTCGACTGCCTTGCGGGTCAGCCGCCGAGGCTGGCCGCCGCCGAGGCGATCGCCGGCGCGAAGTAGCTGACCTGGGTGTACACGCCCGGCTTGTTCGGGCGGGCGCAGCCCTCGCCCCAGCTCACGATGCCGACCTGGATCCAGGCGTTGTTCGCGTCGCGGCGGAACATCGGTCCGCCCGAGTCGCCCTGGCAGGTGTCGACGCCGCCCTCGGTGTAGCCGGCGCAGATCTCTTCCGCGGGGATGATGTCACCGTCGTACATGCTGCTGGAGTTGCAGGTCGTGTCGTTGACGAACGGCACGGTCGCCTTCAGCATGTAGCGCTGCTGGGACCCACCCTCGCGGGCCGCGCCCCAGCCGGCGATGGTGAACGTGCCGGTGTCGTAGGTGCTCGACTGGGCGATCGGTAGCGTCTTCAGGGTCGTGATGGGGCTCGACAGGCGGATCAGCGCCCAGTCCTTGCCGCTGCCGTTGTAGCCCGGCGCGCGGTAGACGTAGTTGGACTTACGGGTGATCTTGCTGGACGAGTTGAGGTCGACCACGCCGAGCGTCGCGGTGATCGACGTGTTGTTGCCCGTACGGCTGACGCAGTGCGCCGCGGTCAGCACCAGCGTCGGGCTGTACAGCGAGCCGCCGCAGCCCATCGAGAGTCGCACCATGAACGGGAACTCGCCCTGGGTGGCCTGGGTGCCGCCGACCACCCGCTGCGGACCGTCGTCGGCCGCCGACGCCGGCGACCCCGTCCACACGGTGCCCATCGTCGCCACGGTGAGCGCAACTGCCACCCCGCCCAGAATCCTGCGCAACCTGACCATCCCGGCCTCCCCAACGAAAGTGTTGCGGAGAGTCAAACATTTAGACGCATGAATTCGACCATCTCGAAACACTCATACCGTCAGGCAGGGGGTGTGACGAAAAAATCGCTCTCCGGAGGCGTGCAGGCGCGAAATCAGTCTGTAACAAAGCCGGTAGACGGATGACCGGGTAACCCGGGCCACAGTGCCCGGAACTGGACGAACGGGCTCGCAGCCATGCCGGACCCGAGCCCGGCCCGCCGGGCCGGGCCGCAAACTCGGCCCGCTCCGGCCGGGCCCCGAACTCCACCCGCTGAGCTGCGAACTCCGCCCGCTGAGCCGCGAACTATCGCGAACCCGACTCGGCCGGGCCAGCGGACGAGCGCCGGACCCGATTCGGCCGGGCCAGCGGACGAGCGCCGGACCCGACCCCGTCGGGGGCCCGGCACGGTGGCCCGCGTCGTCTCAGCGCCCCTCGAAGACCGGCTTCTGCTTCGCGACGAAGGACGAGACGGCGTTCTTGTGGTCACTGGTCGCTCCGCAGATCGCCTGCGCCTGGGCCTCCGCCGCGAGCGCGTCGGACAGCGACCCCGCCGTGCCGATCGACAGCTCACGCTTGATGGCCGCGTACGCGACCGTCGGACCGGCGGCCAGCCGGGCGGCGAACTCCTGCGCCGCGGGCAGCACCTGCTCGTCGTCCTCCACGAGCTGGGTGAGCAGACCGTACTCGTGACACTGCTGTGCCCGTACCGGCTGGGCCAGCAGCAGCAGCTCGAGCGCCCGGGCGCGGCCGACGATGTGCGGCAGGGACCAGGAGATGCCGGAGTCGCCGGCCAGGCCGACGTTGGCGAACGCCATCAGGAACGTCGTCTTCGGGCCGCCGATGCGGAAGTCGGCGAGAAGCGCCAGCGACGCGCCCGCGCCGGCCGCCGTGCCCCGCACGGCGGCGATCACCGGCTTGGGCAGGCTCGCCAGGCGCTGGGCGATCGGGTTGTAGTGGGCGCGCACCGTGTCCAGTTCGGTCGATCCGCTCGCCAGGACTTCGGCGTGTTCGCGCAGGTCCTGCCCGACGCAGAAGGCGTTGCCCGCGCCCGCCAGCACCACCGCCCGGACCGATTTGTCGACCTCGAGCTGCGTGAGCGTGTCGCGCAGCGCCTCCTTGAGGCCGACGTCGAAGGCGTTCATGGCGTCGGGGCGGTTGAGGGTCAGGGTGACGACCGCATCCGTGCGGTCGACGAGCAGCGAGTCGGTCATGGTTCAGAGAATCCCACACGTCCTCCACGGGACACCGATGCGAGGCTTCGTTCCACGAAGCGGTCGGCGGCAGGGCGCAGCCGGGCCGCGTGCCTGTCGAAGAAGTTCGCGGCGCTCAGGCCGGGCCAGCGGGACGGGAGCAGCGACGAGGGGAGCTGCGGATCCCGGAACAGGAACGAGCGCCAGGCGTGCACGAGCTGGAAACGCGCCGCATAGGCCTCCTCGTCCGAGCTGCGGGCGTTGACCGCGGTCACCACCGGCCGCTGGGTCTCGATGAACTCCTCGTAGGCCCGCCCGATCTCCGCGAGATTCCAGGCCCGCCCCACCACCTCCGCGGCGCCCGGTGAGCCCGCGGCGTGACTGGCGCTGAACCGCTCGTACTCCAGGCCGGCCTCGAGCAGCACCGTGTCGACCTCCTCCGCCGCCCGCGGTGCCACCCAGGCGCGCTCGTCCAGCATCCCGTACCCGAGGAAGGTGAGCCGTTGTGCCTCGCGGCGCGGCGCCGAGGCGCCGAGCAGGACCAGATCGAAGCGTCCGTCCCAGCTCGTCCGGCCGGTGCGGTAGATCCGGGCGGACGCCTCGTCGAGCCTGCGGGCGGCCTTCGGCGTCAGCAGATACCCTGGTCCGGACACCAGGCGCAGCGGGTGCAGCCAGCCCTGGCGGACCATGCGGGAGACCGCGGTGCGCACGGCCGGCGGCGCGATGCCCAGCGGTGCGAGCAGTTTGACGAGGGCGGCGACCGGCGCGCGGCCGCCTCTCGGGCGGAGATAGTCGCCGTAGAGGTCGAAGAGTGCCGACCGCGCCTGCATGACCGCACATTGTGACAGCCCGAAAGAGGATATGCTAGACGCTGTCACATCAGCCCGGGTTGGGTTTGGGATCGCCGGTGTTCATCAGGGAAAATGTTTGATCGGCACGGTGGGCCACGCCGCGTGACACGCGTGGCGGGCCCGCAGCGCTGCGGTCTCGGGTCGGTCCAGCGGGGGCGACTCCGGCGGTCGGAGACGAGGTACGGCGCGTCGTGGGGCTGAGCACGGGGCATCGTTGCCGAGCTGTTCGAGAAGCAAGTGGCTGTGGGGCAACCCACCGACCCTGATGTAGGTCTGAGGGGAGACAAGATGGCGGCGATGAAGCCGCGGACGGGCGATGGTCCGCTGGAGGTCACCAAGGAAGGGCGCGGCATCGTGATGCGCGTCCCGCTGGAGGGTGGTGGCCGTCTCGTCGTTGAGATGACTCCGGACGAGGCCAACGCGCTGGGTGACGCGCTGAAGGCGATCGCCGGCTGACGTTTCACGTGGCCCGCCGGTACGGTACCGCCGTACCGGCGGGCTTTCCATGTCTGACGGGAAGGGTCATCCTCCAGTGTTCGGGATTCGCCTGGTGGACGCGGCGCAGGCCGGCACGCAGGTAGTCGTGGCGGACGAGTCCGCCGTTCTCGCAGGTGGCGACGATGAGATCGCGGAACTGCACCGTGGCTCCGACGAGCGCGGGCGGGCCGGTGCCGTGCTGGTGCTGCCGCGCCCGCTGCGTACCCCTGCCAAGGTCGTGATCGTCGGGGTCGGCGCCGGCGACGAGGCCGGCTGGCGGTCGGCCGGCGCGGCCGCGGTCCGTGCGGTCCCGGCCGGAGAACCGCTGCACGTCGTGCTGCCCGCCGGCGTTTCACCGACCGCGGTGCGCGGCCTCGCCGAAGGCCTGTGGCTCGCCGCCTACCGGTTCCGCGAGGCCGTCGACGGCGCCCGGTCCGCCGGGGTCACGCTGCAGACCGACAGCCCCGACACGTACGCGGAAAGCCTCGAAACCGCCCGCGTGACCGCCGCCGCGACGTGGCTGGCACGCGACCTGACGAATATGCCGCCGTCGGTGAAGAACCCGGCCTGGTTCGCCGACCAGCTCGTGGCCGAGGCCGCGTCCCGGCCGGGGCTCGAGGTCACCGTGCGCGAGCCGGACCGGTTGCGGGCCGAGGGCTTCGGCGGGCTGCTCGCCGTCGGCGGAGGCTCGGCCAGCCCGCCGCGCCTGCTCGAGATCGCCTGGCGGCCGGAGGGCGCGACGCGGCACGTGGTGCTGGTCGGCAAGGGCATCACCTTCGACACGGGCGGCATCTCGATCAAGCCGCGCGAGGGCATGAAGCTGATGAAGAAGGACATGGGCGGCGCGGCGGCGGTCGTCGCCGCCACGCTGGGCGCGGCGGACCTGGGCCTTCCGGTACGCATCACCGCGCTCGCGCCGCTGGCGGAGAACGCGATCAGCGGCTCCGCGTACCGGCCGGGCGACGTGATCACACAGTGGGACGGCACCACGACCGAGACCACGAACTCCGACGCCGAGGGCCGGCTGGTGCTGGCCGACGTCCTGGCGTACGCGGTCGCGAAGCTGCACCCCGACGTCGTCATCGACCTGGCCACGCTGACCGGCGCCAACGCGGTCGCCCTCGGTAAGCGCACCGCCGCCCTTTACAGCCGCGACGACTCCCTCGCCGCGGACCTCGAGGCGGCCGGCCAAGCCGCGGGCGAGCGGATGTGGCGCCTCCCGCTGCCCGCGGAATACACCGACTACCTGCGCAGCGACATCGCCGACCGGCACAGCTCGCCGTCGCAGGGCGCGGGCTCGGTGGTCGCGGCGCTGTTCCTGAGCGAGTTCCTCGGCGATCGGGTCGACCACTGGGCGCACCTCGACATGTCCGCGCCGGCCTGGTCCGACGCGAACGACGCGGACCTGACCAAGGGCGCCACCGGCTGGGGCACCCGCACCCTCCTGCGCTATCTCAGCGAGAACTGACCGCAACCAGAGTCGGATTGCGCCCGCTCCTCAGGGGCGCAATCCCCGCCGAGCGCAGTGAGGCCATGTCACAGTTTGACGGCGGTGAGGAGGCCGGCGCCGGCCGGGATGAGGGCCGGGATCCAGTGCTCGGCCTCCCGGATCGCCTTGACCGTCTCCCGGATGGTGATGGTGTCCGCGTCGCGGGCCGCCGGGTCGCTGATCCGGCCGCCCGCCAGCGCGCCGTTCACGATCAAGATGCCGCCGGGGCGCAGCAGCCGCAGGGCCGCCTCCGCGCACGCGCCGAACTCGGTCGCGTCGGAGTCGACGAAGACCAGGTCATAGACGCCGTCGGCCAGCCGGGGCAGGACGTCGAGCGCACGGCCGGTGATGATCCGGGTACGGGAAGGTGCGAAGCCCGCCTCCTGGAAGATGCGCCGGGCGATCCGCTGGTGCTCGTTCTCGACGTCGATCGTGGTCAGCACGCCGTCCGGGCGCATGCCGCGGAGCAGCCAGACACCGCTGACGCCCGTACCGGTGCCGATCTCGACCACGGCCTTGGCGTTGCCCGCCGCGGCGAGCAGGGCGAGCACGGAGCCCGCGCCGGGGGTCACGGACGAGAGCCCGACCTCGAGGGCGAGGTTCCGGGCGGTCTGGAGCACGATGTCCTCGGCGGCGTACGCCTCGGCGAACTGCATCGACTGCGCGCTGGGGGTGCCGAGCTGGCGGGCTGCGGTGACGATGACGACCTCCGTGATGGATGCGCGGAAGGAGAACCGGTGCACATCGGGTATGAGCGTAGAGCGACGGTCACCCTTCGCGCACCGGGACTTCGGCGGCGGAAAGCGGCGAGTGGACCTTCCGGGCGGCGACTGTGCGGATGATCCATGCCGATCCGTGTCATCCTGGAGGGGGAGCAGACGACGAGTGGAGGCCCCGACGTGACCGACGGCTGGAACTGGCGCCAGCCTCAACCGCCGCCGGCCGCTCCGCCCCCGGCGGGCGGTTCACCCTGGTGGTCCGACGCGCTGACCGATCCGTGGCGTGACCCCTACGCTCCGTCCGCCGTCGTCATGCCGAGTGCGCCGCCTACGGCCGTACCGCAGCCCGAGGCGGTCACCGACCCCGACGCGCCCCGCCGCTCGCTCGCCCCCATCCTGCTGATCTGCCTGGTCACAGCCCTGCTCGCCGGTGGCCTGGGCGGCACGCTCGGTTTCGTGTTCGCTACCCGCAGCGGCTTCGGCGGCGGCACGCAGCTCGGTGGCCCTCCGCTGGCGGCACCGGGGGCGGCCCAGCGGGCCCCCGACTCCCTCGCCGGTGTCGCGAAGCAGGTGCAGCCCAGCGTGGTGACGGTGCGGGTGTCCGGTGCCATCGGTTCCGGATTCGTGGCGACCAAGGACGGCTACGTCATCACGAACGACCACGTCGTGGAAGGCGCCGACGACACGCTGTCCGTGTCGTTCAGCGACGGTTCCACGGCAGGCGCGACCCTCGTCGGACGCGATCCCGAGTCCGACATCGCAGTGATCAAAGTCTCCAAAGGTGATCTTCCGGCGGTGCAGTTCGGCGACTCGGACTCGATCGCCGTCGGCGACCCGGTGCTGGCCTTCGGCTCGCCGCTCGCCCTCAACAACACGGTGACGCAGGGCATCGTCAGCGCCCTGGACCGCACCATCCAGGCCGGCGACCCGGGCGGCACGACGCGCTACTACGCGGCGGTGCAGACCGACGCCGCCGTCAACCAGGGCAACTCGGGCGGCCCGCTGGTCGACGCCGCCGGCCGCGTCATCGGGGTCAACTCGGTGATCCGCTCGGTGGGCGGCACCGAGACGGAGGCCGGCAACATCGGCCTCGCCTTCGCCATCCCGATCAATCAGGCCAAACGCATCGCCCAGGACATCATCGACACCGGCAAGGCCCGGCGTACGGTGATCGGCGCCGAGGTGTCCGCAGGCGGCGCCACGGGTTCCGGCAGCGCCAGCGGGGCGCGGCTGCGCTCGGTGCAGGCGGCGGGCCCGGCGGCCACCGCGGGCCTGAAGTCCGGCGACGTCATCACCAAGATCGACGGACACGTTCTGGAAGACGGCACGGACCTGATCGCCCTGGTCCGCAAGTATGCGCCCGGCTCGACGGTATCGGTGGAGTACCGCCGGGGCACCGGCACCAAGACCGCCTCAGTAACCTTGGCAGCCGACGCCAAGTGAAAGGCCCTCACGGGCAGGGGAGGCCGCCGTGTTCGAGAACCTGAACTGGACGGAGATCATCGCGCTGCTCCTGCTCGCCCTGCTGATCTTCGGCGAGCGCCTGCCCAAGGTGATCGGGGACGGGCTGCGGATGCTGCGCGGCCTGCGAGCGATGGCCCAGAACGCCACCAGCGACCTCAGCCGGGAGCTGGGCACGGATATCCAGCTCCAGGACCTGCACCCGAAGGCGTTCATCCGCAAGCACCTGCTCAGCGAGGAAGACGAGGCGGCGATCCGCAAGCCGCTCCAGGGCCTCTTCGACGACGTCAAGAGCGACCTCACCGGGGTGAAGTCCGACCTCGAGGAGGTCGCCGCGGCCGCCGACTTCAAGGCTCACCACACCGCCCCTGCCGCGCCCCCGCAGAAGGCACCATCCACCCCGCCCGCGGCGTCCTTCGACATCGACGCCACCTAGGGCGGGGGGAACGACCTCAGCGGCGGGTGTTGACCATGAGTCCCAGAGGCTTGCCGACGAGGGACTCGCGCCGGATGGCGAGCCGATCAGCCACCGCGTCGAGGGCCTTGGCCGCCGGCGCCGAGGGATCGGCCAGGACGATCGGCGTGCCGCCGTCGCCCGCCTCGCGCACCCGGGTGTCCAGCGGCACCTGACCCAGCAGCGGCACCGAGGCACCCACCGTCCGTGACAGGGACGACGCCACCGTCTCGCCGCCGCCCGCGCCGAAGACCTCCATGCGGCTGCCGTCCGGCAGCTCGAGCCACGACATGTTCTCCACCACACCGACCAGGCGCTGGTGGGTCTGCAGCGCGATCGCGCCGGCCCGCTCGGCCACCTCCGCGGCCGCGGCCTGAGGGGTCGTGACGACCAGGATCTCCGCGTTCGGCAGGAGCTGGGCCAGGGAGATGGCCACGTCGCCGGTGCCCGGGGGCAGGTCGAGCAGCAGCACGTCGAGCTCGCCCCAGAACACGTCGGCGAGGAACTGCTGCAGCGCGCGGTGCAGCATCGGGCCGCGCCACACCACGGCGGCGTTGCCCGCGGTGAACATGCCGATCGAGATGACCTTCACGCCGTGCGCCTGCGGCGGCATGATCATGTCCTCGACCCGGGTGGGCTTGCCGTCGACGCCCAGCATGCGCGGTACCGAGTGGCCGTAGATGTCGGCGTCGATGACACCGACCGACAGGCCGCGCTTGGCGAGCGCCGCGGCCAGGTTCACCGTGACGCTGGACTTGCCGACGCCGCCCTTGCCGCTGGCCACCGCGTACACCCGGGTCTTGGAGCCGGGCTGGGCGAACGGGATGACCGGCTCGGCGCTCTGGCCGCCGCCGCGCAGCGTGGCCTGCAGGGCCTTGCGCTGCTCCTCGTTCATCACGCCGAAGTCGATCTCCACCGACTCGATGCCGGCGATCTTCGTCACCGCGGCGGTGATGTCGGTGGTCAGCTTGTCCCTCAGCGGGCAGCCGGCGACGGTGAGCAGCAGCTCGACCGTGACCTTGCCGCCGGCGACGGTGAAGCCCTTCACCATGCCGAGCTCGGTGATCGGCCGGCGGATCTCGGGGTCGTCGACCGTGGCGAGGGCGGCCTGGACGGCTTCCTCGAGGGTGGGGGCGGGTGCGGACATGCCGACAAGCTTACGTTGATGCCGGGAGTGCTTTCGCCGGCGTCAGGAGTGCTCTTCCTCCCACTCCTTGCGTTCCAGCTTCTGCCTGCGATGGGCGGCTTCGTCCAGCTCATCGGCGAGGCGAGCCAGCTCGGAGCGGACGAAGTCGCGCGTCGCCACCTCGCCCAGCGCGATGCGCAGCGCGGCGATCTCCCGGGCCAGATACTCGGTGTCCGCCTTCTGCATCGCCGCCCGTCGCCGGTCCTCGTCCATCGCGAGGCGGTCCCGGTCGGTCTGCCGGTTCTGCGCGAGCAGGATCAGCGGAGCGGCATAGGACGCCTGCAAGGACAAGATCAACGTCAGGAAGGTGAAGGTGTACGGGTCGAAGCGCATCGGCTTGGGCGCCAGCGTGTTCCACGCGAACCATGCCCCGATGAGCACGGTCATGTAGACGATGAACTTGGCCGTACCCATGTAGCGGGCGATGTTCTCCGACCACTGCCCGAAGGCCTCCGGGTCGAACCGGGGCAGCCGGACGCGGCCCGGCTCCACCGGCTGGTCCAGCCGGTCCCTGCGCATTTCGCTCATGCCCGGTCACCCGTCGTCTCGGTCATGCCCCGGCTCCCGGCAGGATGCCCGCGTCGTACTCGTCGTCGTTGACGTCGCGGTCCCGCCAGTCGCGCGGCAGCGAGTGGTCCAGGACGTCGTCGACCGTGACGGCGCCCACCAGCCGGTAGGCGCTGTCCACGACCGGCATCGCGACCAGGTCGTAGGTCGCCATCCGGCGGGTGATCTCGGTGAGGTTGGCCTCCGGCTGCAGCGGGTCGATGTCCGTCTCGATGAGCCCGCCCAGGATCGACGACGGTGGCTCCCGCAGCAGCCGCTGGAAATGGACCATGCCCAGATACTTCCCGCTCGGCGTCGCGGACGGCGCCCGGGCGACGAAGACCTGGGCGGCGACGACCGGGGACAACTCCGGCTCGCGGATGCGCGCCAGCGCCTCGGCCACGGTCGCGTCCGGCGGCAGGATCACCGGCTCCGAGGTCATGACCGAGCCGGCGGTGCCCGGCGTATAGCTCATGAGCTGCCGGACCGGGGCCGCCTCCTCGGGCTCCATCAGGTCCAGCAGGATCGTCTGTTCCGGTTTCGGCAGCTCGGCGAGAAGGTCGGCGGCGTCGTCCGGGTCCATGCGTTCGAGCACGTCGGCGGCGCGCTCGCGGTCCAGCCGTACCAGGATCTCCACCTGGTCGTGTTCCGGCAGCTCTTCCAGGACGTCGGCCAGGGTGCGGTCGCTCAGCGCCGCGGCCACCTCGTTGCGCCGCGCGTCGGAGAGGTCCTGCAGGGCGTTCGCCATGTCGGCCGGGCGCATCTGCTCCAGCAGAGCGACGAGGTTGGCGCTGCCCTGCATGTCGGTCGCGCCGACCAGGCCGCGGATCCGGTCGTACTCCACCTGGTACGTGTGCCCGCGCCGGGCGAGCCGGCCGGTGTGCTGGCGTACGGCGACCCGGGTGACCAGCCACTCGTTGTTGCGGTTGAGGTCCATGCCCAGGTCGACGACGGTCCCGGACTTCGGCGGCTGGTTGCCGTCCTCGGCGGTGATGCTGACCCGGCGGTCCAGCAGATCCTCGAGCACCAGCAGCTCGTTGGGCCGCTTCTCGAACCGGCGCAGGTTGAGGGTGCCGGTGCTGAGCACGACCGCTTCGGCGTCCATCGAGGTGACCCGCCCGATCGGCAGGAAGATCCGTCGTCGCAGCGCCATCTCCGCCACCAGCCCGACGACCTGCGGCGGCCGGTTGGTGGTCCGCAGCCGCACCACGGCGTCGCGAACCCGGCCCACTCGGTCGCCGTTGGGGTCGAACACGGGCAGAGCGGCGAGCCGCGCCAGATAAACCCTCGTCCCCATGGTCACAGGGTCAGCCTAGGTTAGCGTCACTTCATGTCGAGCCTCGCGTACGAGATCGTGGACGTCTTCACCAACCGCCCGTTCGCGGGAAACCCGCTGGCGGTGGTGTACGGCGCCGAAGCGCTCGCCGGTGACCAGATGCAGATGCTGGCACGCGAGTTCCACCTTTCGGAGACGGTGTTCGTGCTGCCGCCGTCCGACATCGAGGCCACGTACCGCGCGCGGATCTTCACCCCGGAGGAGGAGCTGCCGTTCGCCGGTCACCCCAGCATCGGCGCGGCGGTCACATCGGTACGGCGGGGACTCGCGGCGGCCGGGCGCGTCGTGCAGGAATGCGGGGCGGGACTGCTGCCCGTCGTGGTGTCGGACGCGGGCTCGGCGGCCCTGACCGGCGGTACGCCGACGAAGGGCAGGGAGTTCGCGCCCGAGGTGCTGCTGGAGCTCACCGGGCTCGCCGCCGACGACTATGCCGGCGGTTCGGCGACCCCGTCGGCGGCCGGGTGCGGCCTGGAGTTCGTGTATCTGCCGGTCGAGCGCCGGGCGCTGGCCCGGGCCTGGGCGGACACCGCTCGGGCGGCGCAGGCCGGGGTCTCCCAGATCAGTGTCTTCGCCTGGGACGACGCGACCCGCACCGCGTACGCCCGGGTGTTCTGCCCCGCAGTGGCGGTGCCGGAGGACCCGGCGACCGGATCGGCGGCGCTGGGACTGGGCGTGTGGCTGGTCGCCAACGGCCGACTGCCCGGCGAGGGTACGACGGCGTACACGGTGCACCAGGGCCTGGAGATGCACCGGCCGTCGCTGCTGGAGTGCACGGTGACGGCGTCGTCGGGCGCGGCCACGTCGGCGACGGTGGCGGGTCACGTGGTGCCGATCGCCAGGGGGGAGATCGCGGTGCCGCCGTTCGTCGGCTAGCGCTTCTTGCGTACCCGATGAAGGCGGAAGGGGCGGCGGACCGGGACCCGTGCCGGGGTTTCCCGTGGTGGTGCCGCCCCCGACTCCGCGGACAGCTCCGGCGCGGCGACCGGCGTAGCGTCCGACGGGGTGAGGCGGACGATCGCGCATCCGGTCGCGGCCCACCGCGCCACCTGCTCCTCGGCCGTGCCGGCGGCGTTCAGACGCTTGGCGGCGAGCTGCGGAGCGATCTCGTCCCAGGCCTCGGTGCCGGGGACGAGCCGCTCCACGCGCGTGTCGGCGATGACGATGAGCCCGCCGGTGTCGCCGCGGAGGCGCACCTGGGCGGTGGCCGCCTCGGCCAGCCCGGGCGCGGCCTGCTCGCCCGGGCCGCTCAGCACGATGAGGGTGCCGTCGAGCGGCAGGACCCACAGACCGATGGCCGGCCGGTCGTCGACGCTGATCCAGGCGATGCCGGCCTTCTTGATCGCCTCGGACACGAGCTCGGTCGTCACCGGACCATCTTCTCAGTTGAGCACGGGTACGCGGTCCAGCAGGTCGACGATCGCGGAAAGCGACGACACGCTCGGCCCGGCGAAGTCCTCGTCGTGGTTGAAGACGAGGTGGTCGGCCAGGTCGGGCGCGCTCAGCCGGATCGGGGTCATTCCCACCGCCGCCGCGCCGGTCAGCTCCTGGCTGCCGCCATCACCCACGTAGAGGCAATCCTCCGGCGCGACCTGCAACCGCCAGCAGGCCTCCAGGTAGATCAGGGGGTCCGGCTTGCAGCGTCCGACCTCGACGGAGAAGACACTGACGTCCAGCAGCGGGGCGATCGGCATGCTCGGCAGGAACGCGGGCAGCTCGTGCGTGCAGTCGCTGATCAGGGCGGTCCGCAGTCCCCGGCGCTTCACGGCGGCGAGGACGCTCTCCGCGTCGGAGCGGAGCTGGGTGTCCGCCCGCAACGCGTTGATCCTGGCCGGCACCGCGGCCTGCACCTGCGCCGCCAGCGGGCTGCCGCCCGCCTGCTCGGTGACCCACCGCAGGGTGGCCTCGGCCGAACCCAGCTGTCCGCGGGCCCGGACCTGGAAGGTACGGTCCAGGACACTCAGGACGGCGTCGGGATCGCATCCGAGCGCCCGTGCGATATCGGCGTGCTGTGGTCCGCGCTTGACGGATCGTGTCAAAGTGCCGAAGAAATCGAACAGCACCGCTTGGTAGGCGGGCATCGAAAACCACACTCCAGGGGGATTGACCGATGGGTATCGGCGGTGAGCGTAACGATCGCTTCACTTTCCGCTCAACAGAGGTCAACAAACTGTGACGTGTAGATGTGCAACAAGCGACGGCCGGGGATGATATGCGCGAGACACCCGCATACCTCACCGTCGCCGCTTTATTCATCGCTGTGGTCGCCGTCTCCTCCTCGGCGCCGCTGATCGCCTTCGCCGCGGCCCCGGCCCTGGCCGTGGCGTTCTGGCGCAACGCGATCGCCTTCGCGGCGCTGACCCCGATCAGCGCCGGACCGCGGCGGGCGGAGGTGCGGACCCTGCTGAGTGCCGACGGTCTGTACTGCGTCCTGGCCGGCGTTGCGCTGGCGGCGCACTTCGCCACCTGGATGCCGAGCGTCCAACTCGGCTCGGTGGCCACCGCGACGGCCCTGGTGGCGACGCAGCCGGTGTGGCAGGGTCTGCTCGCCGCGGCCCTTCCCTCCTGGAGCCGGGTCCGGGGCGGATCGCCGTCACGGCTCGGCTGGGCGGGAATCCTGCTGGCCGTGATCGGAGTCGCCTGGGCGACCGGAGTGGACATCGGCGTCTCGGCCCAGGCGGTCGTCGCGGATGTGCTCGCGCTCCTGGGAGCCATGGCGGCCGCGGTCTACACGGCCTTCGGTGAGCGTGCCCGCGCCCGGCTGAGCACTACCACGTACACCTGGGCCTGCTACGGGACCTGCGCGGCGCTGTTGCTGGCGGTGTGCCTGATCGCAGGCGTCCGGATGACCGGCTACGACCAGCGCACCTGGGCGGCGATCCTCGCCCTCGTGATCGGCGCCCAGCTTCTCGGACATTCGATGTTCAACTACGCGTTGCATCGGGTGACCGCGACGACGGTCAGCGTGCTCATCCTGCTGGAGGTTCCCGGGGCCGCACTGCTGGCGTGGGCGTGGCTGGGTCAGACTCCGCGGGCCGAAGCGTTGCCCGGGCTCGCGTTGCTGGTCGTGGGGGTTGCCGTGGTGATCCTTGCGGGGGCGCGGAGCCGCTCGGCGGCAACGGCGTCGGCGTCGCTGGCGGACGCCGCCGACCCGACGCCCAGCGGCGCTGGTCACTAGGCGGCTTCCCGCCGGGCCCTGGTTTCCCGCTGGCCCGGCTTCCCGCTAGGCCCTGGCTTCCCCGGCCGGGCTTCCCGGGTGGTTCCTCGCTTCCTGCCGCGTCTCCGGCGCCGTCCCGGTGCCGGATGAGCCTCGTTGAACCCTTGGCGAACTGCCGCCGCGCGCGGTAGAGAGGGAAGATGCGATGCGCCGCTTTCGATGTCCGCTGGGCCGTCTGCTGCTCGGAGCGGTGCTCATGACCGGAGCCTGTGAGGAACCGGAGATCAACCAGCCGGGACTGCTCGGCGGCTGGACCACGGCGGGCTGTGAGTTCTCGCGTAGCCCGGAAACAATGACGGTCGGCGGTCACGTGGTGCCGGTGACGTCCGAGCGCCTGGCGGCGGCCATGGCCCGCATCGACGCCGGCGGCCGCACGGACCACGCCGGCAGCTATGCGGGCCTCGAGGTCGACCAGGAACGCGTACGCGCCATCGTCTACCGGGTGCCGTCGGCGACATTCGACGACTTCATCCGCCGGGCGGCGCAGGACGCGTGCATCTTCGTCCGCGACGCCGAGCACAGCCTGAGCGAGCTGGCGGGCTGGCAGGCCGGCATCACCGCGGACCTGGACACGTGGAAGAGCCGGGGAGTCCGCATCTCCACGATCTCGGCCCGCCACGACGGCGTCGGCATCGAGATAGGCACCCAGGACGTCGAACGGGCCCGTCGCGAGATGCGTCGCCACTACGGCCGGTCCGCGCCGCTCATCTTCGTCGAGGAAGGCCCGGTGACCCCCGTCCGCAGCCGAGGCGTACCGACCGCACCCCAGGACGGCGGCTGAGGCCCGGCGGCGCTCTCGGCGCTGTGTGAACTGCTCGGCCGCGATTCGAGCCGGCCGTGGTTCAGTGGGTGCCGCTCGGGCCGGCCGTGGTTCAGTGGGTGCCGCTCGGGCCGGCCGTGGTTCAGTGGGTGCCGCTCGGGCCGACCATGGTTCAGTGGGTGCCGCTCGGGCCGGCCGTGGCTCAGAAGGTGGTGCTCGAGGGGTCGTTGGCGATGAGCACGCCCACCACGACCCCGACGGTCAGGGCGATGGCTGTCACGACCCAGCCGACGATGATGCCGGCCAGCGCCATGCCGCCGCCGTTCGCCCCCGACTGCCGGATCCGCCTCCGGGCGACATGGCCGAGAATCGCACCGACCACGCCGAGGATGCCCCCGAGCCAGAAGCCGCAGAGCCCCACGATCGAGACGCAGGAGACGACCAGCGAGGCGATCGCCATGCCGTCCGTGGGTCGGGGGCCGGGCGGGTACTGCGAGTATCCGTACGGGCTTCCGGCATAGCCGTAGTCGTACGGGACCTGCTGTCCGGCCGCGTAACCGTAGGGAGCGGGCGCACCGGGCGCGTAGGGATCCTGCGCCGCCGGCACCTGGTAGGCCTGCGGCGGCGCATACCCCTGGGGCGACCCATAGGGCGGCAGTGGCTGGTAGGCCTGGATCAGCGGGTCATGCGGCGGAGGCTGGCTGCCGTCCGGTGCAGGCGTCGGTGGGTAGGTCACGAAAAGCCTCCGTCCGGCGCGTACGTTCCGCCCAGGATAGAAGGCTCCGTCGCGGGGCGTAGTCCCGCTGACGGTGACGTCCGGCACCCATCCGTCGCGCCCGGATAGCCGTTCCGGTCAGCTCTCACGGTGACACCCTGGGTGCCGCGTTCGCAGGACATGATGTGCGCCACGATTGAGTCGATGTTTGCCCCTCTGCGCGCGAGCGGGCAGGATCGCCGCATGGTCTTCGACGCCCGTTCCACCACTGGTAGCCGGTCGAGGCGGGACGCCACGCGCCCGGCGGCCGGCCGCCGGCCCCGTTCCGCCGCCTCCGCCCTCGAGTCCGAGCCGCTCGCCGCGGAGTCCGCACCGGTGGAGACCGAGGACGTCGCGCCCGAGGCCGGCGAGGCCCCCGTCACCCTCCGCCTGGACGGCAAGGTCGCCCTGGTCACGGGCGCGGGCAGTCCCGACGGCATCGGGTACGCGACCGCGCGCCGCCTGCGCGACCTCGGGGCCCGCGTTGCGATCGTCTCCACGACCCGCCGCATCCACGACCGTGCGACGGAGCTCGGCGTGACCGGCTTCGTCGCCGATCTGACCGACGAGGCGGAGGTGGGCGCGCTCGCCGACGCGATCACGGACCAGCTCGGCGACGTCGAGGTCCTGGTGAACAACGCCGGCCTGGCGAGCCGCACCAGCCCGGAGGTGCTCCGGCCGGTCGCCCAGCTCACGTACGACGAATGGCGGGCGGAGATCGACCGTAACCTGAGCACGGCCTTCCTGTGCAGCCGGGCCTTCGTCGGCGGAATGTCGGAACGAGGCTGGGGCCGCATCGTCAACCTCGCCGCCACCGCGGGTCCGATCAACGCCCTTCCCACCGAGGCCGCCTACGCCGCGGCCAAGGCCGGCGTGGTCGGCCTGACCAGGGCACTCGCCATGGAACTGGTGGCGGACGGCATCAACGTGAACTGCGTCGCCCCCGGCACCATCTACACGGCGGCCTCGACCGTGACCGAGATCAAGCAGGGCCTCGGCACGCCGATCGGCCGCCCCGGCACTCCGGACGAGGTAGCGGCTGCGATCGCCTTCCTCTGCTCTCCGGCGGCGTCGTACATCACCGGCCAGATGCTGGTGGTCGACGGCGGTAACAGCGTCCGGGAGGCGGAATTCCGCTGACGGCTGCCCCGCTGCGGTGACTTCGGCAGCACAGCCGTCATTTACGCCTGGATGCAAGCGGCAGGCCGGGGTCTCTGAGCGCACACGGTTGCGTGACCTCAGACAAGGGCAGCCGTCTCCGTGACCAGCAGTCAGCGCCGCACCGCCCGGTGGATCGCTTGTCCACCGGGCGCCCGTATGTCAGGCGGTGCTGGTGGTGGCGGCCGCAAGGAGCGGGATGATGGCCAAGGAAGCGCAAAAGAGCACGTATAGACCGGTGATGATGTAGCTCACCCACAGCCCGGCGGTGGCCAGCCCGTCCCCGGACTCGCCGCTGCTGCGCATCTGCTTCTTCGCCACATGGCCCATGACGATGCCGGCGGGAGGGAAGACGAAGGCGAACACCAGGCTCAGGATCGCCATCGTGTTGGTCGGCGCCGGCATCTGGCCATAGGGCTGCTGGGCGTACGGCTGGCCGTAACCCGGCGGCGGGTACTGCTGCTTACCGTAGGGCTGCCCGCTGGTAGGCATTCCGTACGGCGGCGGCTGCCCGTACGGTTGCCCACTCGACGGCGCACCGCTGGACGGAGCCGCGTAGGGGTCCTGCGAGTACGGCGAGGTGGGATCGTAGGGCGGCTGCTGCCCATAGGGCTGCTGCGGCTGATACGGGTCCGGCGTGCCACCGGGCGGCGGTGGGTAGGTCATCAGTGGTCCTCCTAGTTCACCCGGCACCGTACTAGCCTGCGAGGACGTCGAGTCATCCCGATACCGCGTGTCTAGCAGTCCCCGGTTGTCACAACCCGTCAGGGACAGCCCGCGGCCCGTTCAGCCACCGTCCCGGCGGGCATGCCCGAGCATCGTGAGGCAGCACCGCTGTCACCAGGCCGTCACCGCAGCTTGGTGAGGTTGCCGACGGCACGCTCGACGGCGAGGCAGAGGTCCTCGACGTAGTCCATGCCGGCCTCGGCGGCGATGCGGCGGGCCTCGGCGGAGACGATGCCGGTCTGGAGCCACACCGCAGGCGCCTTGACGGCCGCGGCCTGGCGGACGATCTCCACGGCGTCGGCCGCGGGACGGAAGATGTTGACCAGATCGACGGGTTCGGGCAGGTCGGCCAGGGTCGGCACGGTCTTGACGCCGAACACCTCGTCGACGAACGGGTTGACCGGGATGATCTTCCAGCCGTGTCGGAGCATCTGAAGCGGCACGGAGTGCGACGGCTTGCGGGGCTCGCGAGAGGCGCCGACGACGGCGATGACATTCGCCTCCGCCAAGATCTGCTGTGCACTCCTCATGTCTCGACTCTATCGACGCACGGCCGATGGACCACGCGAACCCGACGGGATTTCGGCGCCCCGCGCGGTCTCACAGCCATCAACACCTCCTGAGCAACAACGCCAGCACCTACCGACCTCTCCGCCCGCCCTGGCGGTGGCTGACCGTCGCCGCCGCGCTGACCTGTGACCTGGATGTCCTGGGGCGGCCGGGCCCCGGGTGTGCGGGCGGGGCCGGCGTGTGCGGGCGGGGCCGGCGTGTGCGGGCGGGGCCGGCGTGTGCGGGCGGGGTTCGCGTGTGCGGGCGGGGTTCGCCTGTGCGGGCGGGGTTCGCGTGTGCGGTGGCCGGGGTCTCCGCAGGGACGGCGCCGGGGGTCACATCAGCGTGAGCTGGCGGGGCTCTTCCTGCCTGATCGTCGCCGCGTTGCCGGTGGTGTCCTTGTCGCTTGCGACCTGGCGTGCCTCGGCTGGGGCCGCGCGGTGCAGGCCGTGGCGGCGGGCCGCCAGGCGTACCCGGGCGGCGATCTCGTTCTGGAGCGGCTGCGGCAGGTAGGAGCCGCCGCGGAACAGCTCTCGGTAGCGGGGTGCCAGGTCGGGGTGTTCGCGGGTCAGCCAGGCGGCATACCACTCGCGGGCCCCGGGGCGCAGGTGGAGGGCGAGCGGGGTCACGCTGGTCGCTCCGGCGGCCGCTATCGCCTGGACCGTTTCCTCGATGGACCCGTCGGTGTCGGTGAGACCGGGGAGGATCGGTGCCATCAGGACGCTGACCGAGAAGCCGGCGTCGGCCAGGCGGCGGACCGCGTCGAGGCGCCGCCGGGGGCTGGGCGTGCCGGGCTCGACCGCTCGCCACAGGCTCTCGTCGAGGAATCCGACGGAGAACGCCAGCCCTACCGTCGTCACCGTGGCCGCCTGCCGGAGCAGCGCCAGGTCGCGCAGGATCAAGGTGCCCTTCGTCAGGATGGAGAACGGGTTGGCGAAGTCGCGCAGCGCCGCCAGGATCTGTGGCATCAGGCCATACCGGCCCTCGGCCCGCTGGTAGACGTCCACGTTGGTCCCCATGGCGATGGGTGCACCGGTCCATCGTGGCGCGGCGAGCTCACGGCGCACCAGCTCACCGGCGTTCACCTTGACGACCACCTTGGAGTCGAAGTCGTGACCGGCGTCGAGGTCGAGGTAGGTGTGCGTGTTCCGGGCGAAGCAGTTGTGGCTCACCACCCCGTCGGCGATGAAGTCCCCGGTGCCGGTGGTGATGTCGTAGAGCGGGAGCGTCAGCCCGAGCTCCTCGATGTCGGCGACGGTCAGCTCGGCATCGCTGCGCACGCCGACTCCGGAAGCGTCCAGCGGTGCCTCGCTCACTCCGGTGAGGTGCCGAAACCGCAGGGCGGCCCACAGGTCGCGGGCCACCTCAACCGAGTAGACGCCGCCGAGCTGGGGGTGAGGCGGGCGCCCGCTGGGCAGGCCGAGGTGCGTGAGGGCGTCGGTCACCCGGTCGAGAAATCCGTGGTCGCGGCTGGTGAACACGACGGCCAGGCGGTCCGCCGATCCGGTGGCACCGAACGCGCCGGCCAGGAAGCCTCTGTGCCACTCGCCCGAGGCCGTCTCCGGCCAGCGCAGCGCCTGGTGCAGGGGGACATCCTCGAGATAGGCGTCGGCGCGGACCCACGCATCACCCTCGCGCGGGCCGGTGGCGGCGCCCGCGTCGCCGCGGACCAGGCCGCAGAGAAAGCCGGTCTTGTAGTCGGGCGACTCCTTGGGCGGGTCGGCGAAGTGACCCACGCCGGACATGCGGTCGCCGACGGCCAGGGCGGGCTGGTGCGGCTCACCGGGGCTGACGTGCCGCCACCCCCGGTCGGTGAGGAACCGATGGTCGCCGCTGGCCACGAGGCGGGTGCCGTCCGCCAGCGTGACGCGGAACGCGGGTCGCGACGTCGGCCAGTGGTCGAGGACGGTCGTCGCCACGTACCGCCGGTGCGGGCCGGCGCCCATCGTGCCGAGCACCGCGTCGCCCACCCGGAGCTGCGACAGAGGCCGCGTCGACCCGTCGGCCATCAGGATCGGGGTGTCGCCGCTCAGGCAGTAGGAGCAGGCGTGTGAGCAGCCGCGATAGGGATTGACTGTCCACTGGAACGGCACGCGGGAGGCGCCCGGCACCCGATTGATGATCGACTTTGCCCGGACCTCGTAGAACGTCATGCCCGAGAAGCCCGGGGTGTCGAACGTGCGCACGGTCGCTCCGGGCAGCGCCAGCGGCAGGGGTGAGGCCGCTGGCGCTGCGTCCTGGAGCGAGTCGTCGCCGGTCGGTGCCGACAGGTGAGACCATCGCATGGCGAAGATTCGAACACATGTACGAGTCGACTGTCCAGCCGACTCACCCGGCCTGTGGACAACGGTGGCTGGGAACGCCGAAGCGCCGCGAATCGAGGGACTCGCGGCGCTTCGGCGTCGTTCTATGGTGCGGCCCTGACGCCGCGGTCGCCTCGCTACTCGGTGGCGGTGGTGGCGAGCTGCTTGCGTACGTCTTCCATGTCGAGCTTCTCGACCTGCTCGATCAGGGACTCGAGCGCGGACTCGGGGAGGGCTCCCGGCTGCGAGAAGACGATGACGCCGTCGCGCACCGCCATGATCGTCGGGATCGAGCGGATGTCGAACTTCGCGGCGAGCTCCTGCTGTGCCTCGGTGTCGACCTTGCCGAAGGTGATGTCGGGGTGCTTCTCCGAGGAGCGCTCGTACGTCGGCGCGAAACGCACGCACGGCCCGCACCAGCTAGCCCAGAAGTCGACCAGCACGATGCCGTCCTTGCCGGTCACCTCATCGAAGTTCTCTGCGGTCAACGTAACGGTCGCCATGATCTCTCCGTCCACGGGATTGGGGCTACGTGGCCATTCAACCGATCGTCCACCTCGGCAATTCCCATGCCCAGGCGGGAGGCACGTGGTCTGAGGCACGATTTCGAACCCGCCGGCGGACGCGCCAGGCCCGATCGTAACCGAAAGTAGGGAGAGAGTTTTCATATGCTGCGAATCGGCGTGCGTCCATGTGCCTGGGGCAGCGGCAACAGCCCTGTCCAGCTCAGCGGGATAACAATCCCATCGCCCGTAGGCACGAATAGATAACAAACCTAACTGTGACCTGGGTCACTTTGAAAACCCTTCACATGTGCACGGACGGTAAGGCAAACTCTTTCTCAACAGAGCGTGGGCGGCGGGTGCCGGGGAGGGCCCCGCCGCTCATTGCGTCTCCTGACGGATCGACCAAGCCGTGACGTTCCTGGCCGGTATCCGAGATGATCGACACCATGTCCGGGCCGCCACGGCCACTACGGCGCGAGCCCGGCCGAGACGGCGGCGGCTTGCGGGGTTACCGTCCTGCACCATGACGGCCGACGAGGTGATCACCGAAAGCGGGCTTCCCGCACCCATGGCCGGGAGTGAGCCGCACCTCGAGGTCGGCGTCGGGCCCTGGGCGGGTCCCTGGCCCGACGACGAGCGCTATGACCCGGAGCTTCTCGAGCAAGGCGACCGCCGCAACGTCGTCGACCGGTATCGCTACTGGCGCCGCGAGGCCGTCGTCGCCGATCTTGACCGCCGGCGGCACGGGTTTCATGTCGCGATCGAGAACTGGCAGCACGATTTCAACATCGGGACCGTGGTCCGCAACGCCAACGCGTTTCTCGCGGCCGAGGTGCACATCGTCGGTCGGCGGCGGTGGAACCGGCGGGGTGCGATGGTCACCGATCGGTACCAGCACGTCCGGCATCATCCGACGATCGAGGCTTTCACGGACTGGGCGGCCGGCGCGGGGTTGCCCATCATCGGGATCGACAATCTGCCGGGCTCGCGCCCGATGGAAACCGTCACCCTGCCGAAGGAATGCATTCTGCTCTTCGGCCAGGAGGGTCCCGGACTTTCCGATCCCGCCCGCGCGGCGTGCCGCGAGCTCTTCTCGATCGCCCAGTACGGGTCCACGCGCTCGATCAATGCCGGAGTGGCGAGCGGCATCGCAATGCATTCATGGGTACGGGCCCACGCCGGCCCGCCGCCGAGTTGACCTGGAAGATCCCCTGCGGAACATACGGGTCCCCGTCGTCGGGGGGCGCCGCCCTGAGCAGGGTGACCGCCGTGCCGGGCGGCATCCGGGCCGGCCTGCCCATCCATTCGGGTTCTGCCGATCCGCTTGACGGAGGCCGCCCCGACCCGCACCTTTAGAGGGTGGGTGTCACGGTGAGTTGCCCCCGTTGTGCTGCTCAGGTCCGGCCGCCGGACCTGATGCACAGTGAATGGCGCTGCGACAACTGTGGCGACGTCCACCCGTTTCACGTGGCCGACCACATCGGGCCGGAGATCCTCGACAGCGCCCTGCGCCAGCCCGTTCGATCCGTCGGGCGCATGCCCCTGTGGTGTCCTTGGCCGCTTCCGACCGGCTGGATGGTCACCGGCGTCGGCTGGGCGGGTGACGATCGATCGGGTGTCAGCGCGACCGCGCTCTCCTGCAGCGGCCCGGATCCGCTCGGCGGCGGGCCGGCCGACCTGGTGTTGATCGCCGAGCAGCCCGGTGTCGGGCTCGGCACGCGCTTCGCCGGCATTCCCGGCATCGATCCGGGTTATCTGATCGCCGAGGCGCTCGGCGACGGCGGTGGGCGACCCGGTCCGCACGCCAAGATCAAGGCAGGTGGGCATCCGACTCCACTGTGGTGCGTCAAGTCCCCGGAGGACCGAAGCGCCTACGTGAGTGAGGCCAAAGGAATGTGGCTCTATGCGGTAGCGTGGCCCGCAAGCGCGGGCTACTTCCTCGCCGAGCATGTCGTGCTGCACGACCTGTCCGACGGGATTCCGCCCGAGCTCGTGTACGGAGCGCCGTCGCCCTACCTGCACGGCAGGGTCTGACCTTTTCGGCTGACCTGCGGGACCGGTATCGGCTTTTCGGACACAATGTTCACACTGAGCAGCGAAACTGATACCGTGAGTGTTGCCGCGGCGTCGACCGTACCCGCAACGGAGGAGCAGGCCCGCCATGATCAAGAAGGTTCTCACCTGGCTTGGCATCGCATTCTTGATCTTCTTCATTGCGTTCAACCCGAACTCGGCCGCGGCCGTCTTCGAGTCGCTCGGTTCCACCATCGGAGACATCGCCCGCGGTTTCGGAACGTTCTTCACCAACCTCGTCGCTTAACATCGGCGCATGGGTCCTGGTGAGCCGCGGCAACCTGATGGTGAGGGTGCGCGCCGCCCTCAGGACGACGACGAGAACTTCGGCTACAACGATCCCGCCTTCCGAGACGACGGTCCGGAGTATGCGCGGGGGCGGGCCTCAGCGGACGGTCCCGGCTATTCGCCCAGCGCAGGGTACTCAGCGGACGCCGGCTACTCGCCGAGCGCGGCCTTCGGCGACGACTACGAGACGCGTCAGCAGGAGCGCTACCGGGATCCCGGCGAGTACGAGCCCCCCGTCTTCACCCAGGAAGAGCTGGAAGGACTCGGCGGAGACAGCGCGGGCGTCCCGGGTGGACCCCGCCGCGTACTGCCGCTCGAGGACGAGCCGACCACACTGGTCTCCCGCTATCTCTTCCCGACCGAGCGCTATCGCGGCGAGTGGAAGCGGCACTGGATCCATCTCTCCACACCGCTGCTGATCGGGATCGGCGCCACGCTGCTGCTCGGTTACCTCGCCGGCTTCCTGACCCGGCAGAACATCGACGGCCTGGTCACTGCCGCGGTGCTGATCTGGCTGGGAGTGATGGGCTGGGTCGCGTGGAAGGTCGGCGATTGGTATTTCGACCGCTTCATCCTCACGAACAAGCGCGTGATGGTGGTCAACGGCATCATCACCCGCCGGGTCGCGATGATGCCGCTGCTCCGGGTCACCGACATGAAATATGAGCAATCCGCGCTCGGCCGGATGCTGAGCTATGGCACGTTCGTGCTGGAGTCGGCGGGCCAGGACCAGGCGCTGCGTGAGGTCAAGCACCTGCCCAACCCCAACGAGCTCTACCTGCGAGTCGTGGAGGAGATGTACGAGCCGCAGGCGGTCGAGGCCCGGCTGGGCAAGGACGGTGACGCGGGCGACGATGCCTGACGTCCGTACGAAATCTTCGGCGACCACCCGATAGCGTCTGGCGAGTGACCAGAATCGACCTGCACTGCCATTCGACCGCCAGTGACGGCACACTGACCCCGGCCGAACTGGTCCTTGCCGGGGTCGAGGCGGGTCTGGACGTGATGGCCATCACTGATCACGACACCACCGGCGGGTGGGCGGAAGCCGCGGCGGCGCGGCCTGCAGGCCTGACTCTGGTACGCGGCGCCGAGCTCTCCTGCCGCTGGTACGGAGTGGAACCGGCGATCCCGCTGCACCTGCTCGCGTACCTGTTCGATCCGGCGGAGCCCCGGCTCGCCGCCGACCTCGCGCGGCTGCGCAGCGACCGTGAGCAGCGGGCCGAGAAGATCGTCGACCTGTTGCGTGCCGACGGGGTGGACATCAGTTGGCCCGAGGTCAGTGGCTATGCGGCCGGGGGCTCGGTCGGGCGTCCGCACATCGCCCAGGCGCTGATCCGTGCCGGGCTGGTCCGGACGACCAATGAGGCGTTCGCCTCGCGCTGGCTGGGCGCGCGCTACTTCGTACCCAAGGCTGATCTTGATGTTTTCGAGGCCGTGCGGGCGGTGCGGGAGGCGGGCGGGGTGACCGTGTTCGCCCATCCGAACGCCACGATCCGGGGCCGGATCGTGCCGGACAAGCTGATCGTGGACCTGGCCGGGGAGGGCCTTTTCGGACTCGAGGCCGACCACGAGGACCACACGCCGGAGCAGCGGGCGCACGTGCGGGCGCTCGCCGACGAGCTCGGCCTGGTCGTCACCGGATCGTCGGATTTCCACGGTACGCACAAGACCGTGCGGCTCGGGGCCTTCACGACCGAGCTTGCCGCGTACGGGAAAATCGTGGCCGCCGCGACCGGAGTGCCCATCCTGGGGTGACGGTTCTCGCAGTTCAAGGCGGTTCTCCGCCGCGCCGCCTAGGTTGAGCGCGTGGATCTTAAGTTGTTCGGCGAGGTCTTCGTGACCCTCCTGGTGATCGTCGACCCCCCGGGCATGGTGCCCGTCTTCCTCGCCCTGACCCGCACGCTGCCGTCCAAGGAACGTACGCGGGCGGGCACCCAGGCGGTTCTGCTCGCGCTCGGCGTGATCGTCGGCTTCGCGGTCGCGGGGAAGACGCTGCTCGACTATCTGCACGTCCAGCTCCCCGCTCTGCAGGGCGCGGGCGGCCTGCTCCTGATCCTCGTGGCGTTGCAGTTGCTCACGGGCAAGGCGGACGAGTCGTCGGAGCAGGGCGGTACGACCAATGTGGCGCTGGTGCCGATCGGCACCCCGCTGTTGGCCGGACCGGGCGCGATCGTGGCGACGATGCTGTTCGTGCAGCGTGCGGACGGTGCGGTGGATTACACGATGATCGGCCTCGCCATCCTCGCGGTCATGTTCGCGGTGTGGCTGGTGCTCCGGTTCTCCGGCGGGATCGTCAAACTGCTACGGCCGGCCGGCATCGAGGTGCTGACCCGGATCGCCGGTCTGCTGTTGGCGGCCATCGCGGTGCAGCTCATCGCCGATGCGGTGGCGGCGTTCGTCAAGCTCTACGCCTGAGGCCGCCCGTCTTGCTCGAGGTCGCCCGCCTTGCTTCAAGGTCGCCCGTCTTTGAGGTCGCCCGTCCGGGCGGCGGTTTTGTCGGAGGGTCCTGGCAGGATTGAGCCGTGCCCAGGACCTCGCAGCGATCGGCCGCCGTACCCGAGCAGTTGGGGTTCGCCGGCATGCCCGAGCGCCTCTTCGTCTGCACGCCGAGCAGACTCGGTGCCTACGCCGACTGCCCGCGGCGTTACCGCTACAGCTACGTCGACCGGCCCAGTCCGCAGAAGGGGCCGCCGTGGGCGCACAACTCGCTCGGCGCGAGTGTGCACACGGCCCTCAAGAACTGGTATGCCCTGCCGGTCGCCCGCCGAGGCACCGACGCCCTGCCGGCGCTGCTGAAGGCGACATGGGTGCGCGAGGGCTATCGCGATGTCGACCAGGAGCGGATCACCTATCGCAAGGCCCTCGGGTGGCTCGAGACCTACGTCGCGGGGCTCGATCCGGAACAGGAACCGCTGGGCGTGGAGCGGGTGGTCGCCACCAAGACCGGAGTTCTCGCCTTCAACGGCCGGGCCGACCGCATCGACTCCCGCGCCGGCGAGGCCGTCATCGTCGACTACAAGACCGGCCGATCCGGCCTCGACGCGGACGACGCCCGCGGGTCACAGGCTCTTGCCCTTTATGCGTACGCGGCCCAGCGCGTGTTCCGCCGCCCCTGCCGTCGCGTGGAGCTGCACCATCTGCCCAGCGGCACCGTGGCGGCCCATGAGCACACCGAGGAGTCGCTGGCCCGCCAGGTCACCCGGGCGGAGGACACGGCCCGCGACATCATGGCGGCCGAGAAGGCGATCGCGGCCGGGGCGGATCCCGACGCGGAGTTCCCGACCAATCCCGGGACGTTGTGCGGGTGGTGCGATTTCCGGCGGACGTGCCCCGCGGGCGCGGAGGTGCAGGGCAAGGAGCCCTGGTCGGCCGTCGAACATCTGGAGCGCGCGGGGTAGGCGCTTGTTTCTTGGGTTGGTGCTTGCCCGGGCTGGTTCTTCGTTGGCTGGCGTTCGTCCGGCTTGGTTCTTCGAGGGCTGGCGTTTGCCCGGGCCGGTCTCCGTGGGCTGGCGTTTCTCTGGACCGATTCTCCGTCGGCTTGCGTTCGCCGGGTCGGTTTCTGGGCTTGGAGGCGGTCGGGTTCGCTAGGTGGAATCCGGGTTTGGGGCCGACAGAGTTCCGGCCGACTTGTGGTCAGGCCAGGCCGGCTCGTTGGAGGGCTTCGCGGCGCATCGGCGCGACGCGGTACCGCTCGGGTAAGGCGGCGAGCCCAGCCTTGATCAGCAGTCGGATCCCGCGCACGGAGAGGTCCGCCGACAGGTCGGTCGTCGGCCAGCCGAGGCCGCCGAACATCCTGCGTGCCCAGGGCGGCAGCATGGCGACCGCCGTGGCCGCGATGCCGAAATACGCCCATCGTGTCGGGCCCAGGGTGAGCCCGAGGCGCAGCGCGGAGCTTCCCCAGGACGCGGGCACCGGCGGAACCGTGAGGAAGAACGCCGTCTCCGCGCTGTCCCGGGTCAGTCCCAACTCCGGCTTCATCGCCTCGAAATAGTCCGCGACCTCGGCCGCCGTCGCGGGCACCGTGGCGGGATCGAGCCCGACGAGCTCGGCGGCACGCACCTGCTCGGTGTAGTAGCGGTCGACCTCGTCGTCGGTGAGGTCCAGCCCTGCGCGCCGGGCCGTGGTCAGGAACGACTCCACCTCGGTCACGTGCACCCAGCGAAGCAGGTCCGGCTCGTTGATGCGGAAGGTCTCGCCCGTACGCGGATCGGTCGCGGTCATCCTGGCATGCAGCCGCCGGATCCGGCTCGCCACGCGCGCGACCTCGGCCGTCGTGCCGTAGAGAACGGTCTCCACGTACGTCGTGGTGCGCTCGAGCCGTCCCCACGGGTCCGAGCGATAGCTGGAGTTCTGAGCGATCGCCGCGACGGCCCGCGGATGAAGGGCCTGCAGGTAGAGGGAACGGAGACCGCCGAGGGTGACGATCGGTTCCCGGTGCACCTTCCAAGTGACCGAGCCAGGACCGAACAGCCCGAGGTCGTCGTCCGTGGTCATGTCCTCCAGCGTGCCACGTAGAAGGTGAATTTGAACAGGTTCAGGGTTGTGCGTGTCGGGGCGGCGCGAGGTCGGGCACGGCCGACCGTGCCGATGAACCAGATCGATCCGGTGAGCGTTAACGCGAGCAGGGGGTCGTACCTGGCTCGAGTTGGCCCTAGGCTGGCGCCCATGATTGTTTAACGTTCAAGGAGGCTGACTGTGTTCGATCAGATAAACGGCCTTCCCGTCCACGCCCTCGTGCTCCATGCGGCGGTCGTGTTCGTGCCGCTCCTGGCTCTGGCGGCAGTGGCTTACGCGTTCGTGCCGAGCTGGCGGGCGAAGGTCGGCTGGGCGGCGATCCTGCTGGCCGTCGCCGCCCCGTCGTCGGCCTTCGTAGCGAAGCAGTCGGGCGCCGAACTGCACGACCGCCTCGTGGCGAACGGAATGACGGGGCCGGCGCTGGCCAAGATCGATGAGCACGCGGGCTTCGGCACGATGACGTTCTACTACTCGCTCGCCCTGGGCATCGTGACTCTCGTCATGGTGTTCCTCACGCTCAGGAGCGAGACCCGCCGTCTGCCCAAGGCGGCCGACCTGGTGCTCGCCGTGATCATGTTGGCGCTCGCGGCGGTGTCCGGATACTACGTTTTCATGACCGGTGACTCGGGCGCGCAGGCGGTCTGGGGTAGTTGACAGGCAGCCGTCCCGGCCGCCGTGTGGGGTGGTGGCCGGGACGGCGTTCGGTCGTCAAGTACCGTCCGGGCGTGGCGCGGTGAGGCATCGTTCGGGCGTGGCGGGTGACCGATCGTTCGGGCGTGGTGCGGTGAAAGAGCTGTTCTGGCGTGGTGCGGTGAGAGGACCGCTCGGGCGTGGTGCGGTGAGAGCCGTTCTGGCGTAGTGCGGTGAGAGCCGTTCTGGCGTAGTGCGGTGAGAGAGTCGTTCTGGCGTGGTGCGGTCAGAAGATCGCTCGGGCGCAGAGCAAGAACATGACGATCAGGGCTATCGCGCCCGCCACCAAGCCGACGCCGTAGGTGATGGTGCGGGCCGCACCCTCGGACTCGTCCAAGGCTTCCATGTCCTGAGCCGGCATGCTTCGTGGCGGCGGCGGCTCGGACACGACCGGGGGGCGCCAGAGCGGAGACGCCGGCGCCGGGCGTGGCGGCCCCTCGTACGCGGGTGGCCTCGGCTCCGGGGGCGCCGTCGGACGCTCGGCGCCGAACGGGTCCCCCGCCGCCGCGTCGGGGCGCCGCCAGTATGCGTCGTCGTCGGATCCGGTCGGGGCTCTCACGTTCATCGACGCTACATCCATCGGGTGCCGACAGCGCGCACGACGCGGCTTACCCTCTTACCGTGGACATCCTTGACGAGCCCGACCGCGACGCCGACGCCGAGCGCACCGTGGACTTCGAGTCCGAGGAGACGCCGCTGCTTCCGGAGCAGACCCGCGACGACACGGAACGTGGCTGGGGTTACAGCAGCTCCGCCGATTCCAACGACGATCGTCTTCTGGAGGACCGGCCGCCGCATTGGGGCTGACCAGCGCGGACTCGACAGGTTCCTTCCGGAGGTGGGTGCCCGGTGATGTCGTTCGGCGCGCCAGAAGCGCGTCTGGACGGGCACCCAGCACGCTGCATCGCGCCCAGCAGAAGGCGCCCGCCGGTGGCACGCGGCAGATTCCCAGCGTCGGGGGCTCTTGGCGTGAGGGCTGGGCGCTGCGGCGTCCGGTGGGCGGGCGTGGGCGGGTATAGCGCCCAGCGGTCGGCCGCACGTCTCCGTCCCGGACCATGCCAGCGCCGCGGCGGTTGCCAACATCGCTGCGAGCGCCGCCAGGCGGAGCAGGACCGTTCCTGCCCGCCTCCGTCGGCGTACCGGAGTGAGGTCGGATTTTGAATGGGTTCTGTTCGGAGTCAGCCACACGCCGCGAAGCTAGCGAGTCCTCCGATCGTCGCGGGTCGGGCCTGTGGACAACCGCACTTTGTGGATAACTCCGGGGACCGTTGGCCAGGGCGGTAGAAAAGACGGGCACGCCAACGCGTCGGCCGTTCTGGCGCGATGCCGAACTCGGCGCCGGCCTGAGATCGGAAGACGCCGAGCCCAGGCACCGTGCCGTGTCTCAGTAATACGCCGAGCGCTGGTAGACGCTTCGTGGGCTGACGTCAGCTCGGGGACGTCAGCTTAGGGGACGCTGGCCCGGGAGGTTGTCAGCCCGGGAGGTTGTCAGGGCAGGCGGTGTCACCCCGAGCGGTTGTCACCCCGAGCGGCTGTCAACCCAGGCGGTTGTCAGCTCGAACAAATTGCCAGCCCGAGCGACTGGCAGCCCAAGCGGATGTCAGCTCGCGCTGACGTCAGCTCAGGAGGACGTTGAGGCGGTGGACGACGTCGTGGCAGGAGCGGGAGAGGGAGACGGAGAGGAGGCCGCTGGTGCCGACGAGGTGGATGACGTCGACGACTCCGACTTGCTGTCGGACGACGAGGTCGAGGATGTCGTCGTGGACGGCTTGTCCGAGCTGCCGTTGCCCGAGCGGGAGTCGTTGCGGTAGAAGCCGGAGCCCTTGAAGACGATGCCGACCGAGTTGAAGACCTTGCGGAGCTTGCCGCTGCAGGCGGGGCACTCGGTCAGCGCCGGGTCGGAAAAAGACTGCACCCTTTCGAGCTGCTCCCCGCACTCGGTGCATGCGTACTGGTACGTGGGCACTGGTCCTCCGCGTCGATCTCGATTGCTGGCACTCGCCGACTACGAGTGCCAATGCTCCGTCATCGGAGTTTATTTCGTCCAGTCCAGGCGCTCGCTGAGGCCCTCGCCAGGTGTGATCGCGGCGTGTACGCGACGGTCGTGCGGCTCTGCGGGGACCTCGGCGAGGAGTTCTCCGTCGTGGAGCAGGGCGACGGTGAAGGTCGTGACGGGAACGCGGGCGAGCGCGCGGTCGTACGAGCCGCCGCCCCTGCCCATGCGTATGCCGCGGCGGTCGACGGCTAGCGCGGGTACGACGACCAGCTCCGCCTCAGACACTGCGGCGGTGCCCAGCCGTGGCCCTGCCGGCTCGAGGAGGCCTCGCGGACCGGGGCGGAGGGACGACCGGCCTTCGTACGGTGCCCAGTCCAGGTCTCCGTCCGGCATCAGGACCGGCAGGAGCACCGAGGCGGTGGGTGCTGCACGGCGGAGCGCCTCCAGAAGATCGGGGCCGCCGGGCTCGGCGCCGATTGGCACATAGGTGGCGATGACTGTGGGTGATTGGTGGCGTACGTGGCTCTCGAGGGCTTGCTGGAGCCGCGTGGCTGCGTCAGCGAGGGTGTCAGGCGTTTTCGATCTACGCAAAGCTAGGAGTTGACCTCGGAGAGCCACCTTCTCGGCGCGGCAGCTTTCCGCATCACGGGTGAAATCGGACATGCAACACCCCCTTTGTAAAACCGGCAAACGGTGCGCACTATGTCAGCATCGCTCCAAAGAAGGCCGCTTCCAGGAGGTCGTGTGACTCTGCGTGGCCGACTCACTGCGGCCTTTTTGGCGGTCGTGCTCGGCCCGGTCCTGCTCGGATCCTTCTTCGTGGGGATGACCGTGTCCACGGTGAGCCGGGACCGGACGGTCGAGCGGCTTGATCATGCCGCAACAACGGTACGGAGTGCGATGGGTGCCTTGTGCGGCCAACTGCAGGCCGTGGCCGACGCCGTCGCCGTGCTGCCGGAGGACGCCAGGAGGCCGGCAGCGGATCAGATGGTGACCCGTGGGCTGGCCGCCGAGGTCCGGATCGTGAGCCCTGCCCCGAGCGCCGGATCCGGCCCGGGAACGAGCCTCCCGTCCAGGATCAGCCAGCCCGGCGAAGGGCAGCCCGGAGAAAGGCAGGGCGCGGTCGGGCAGGGCGCGGCGGAGCAGGCGGTGGCGGGCCAGGGCGCGGTCGGGCAGGGCGCGGCAGAGCAAGGCCTGGCAGAGCAGGGCACGGCAAGACCGGGCGCGGCAGAGCAGAGCGCCGCAGAGCAGAGCGCGGGAGGGGAGGGCGAGGCAGCGAAGGGTGAAGACCGGGCAGTGGAACTCGACGGCGGCGAAAGTCGAGCTGAAGAGCGCGACTGCGCAGGCCCGCCCGCCGCGCCGGCTCCCGGTGCCACTATCACCGCCGTCACCGCAAGCGCTGTGGGAGGCGACGTTGCCGTGATCGCCCTGGCGCGGACGGACGAGGACTTCATCCATCGCCTGGCCCACACCAGCGGTGCCACCGTCGACCTGGAACGCAGCGGCGGGGCTGCGCGAGGCACCGGAACACGCGGGCACAGCGGGACGGCCATGCGGACCATCGCGGGCGGTCCCGGGCAGCCACTTCCTCTTGTCGTATCCGTTCCCGCCCGGACGCCGTTCCCGCTCTACGCCCTGCTCGCCGCCGCGGTGGTGCTCGTGGCCGGAATCGCGATCGTGGTCGCCCGGTGGCTCGCCCGGTCCACGACCCGTCCCCTCGAGGAGCTCGCCTGGGCCGCCGGCAAGGTGGCCGACGGTGAGTTGGGGGTACGGGTACCGGTCCAGCGGGACGACGAGATCGGGCGGCTCGCCCGGACCTTCAACCGGATGACCCGGGAGTTGCAGGCGTACGTGCAGGCGCTCACCGCCAGCCGGGACCAGCTTCGCGGGCATCTCGCCATCCTGGGCGACACCCTTTCCAGCACCCACGACCTGGACCGCATTCTCCGGGTCATCCTCCGGACCGCCCTGTCCGCGAGCGGAGCCCGGGCCGGGATCGTGCTGCTCACCGATCCGGCCGGGGGCGACCTGGTCGCGCGGTGCGCCGAGGGGCTCACCGGCCGCTGGGACGTGCCCGACGACGAGCTGGCCTCGCTGCGGGTGCCGCGCGGGCGCGGGATCCTCGGTGCCGTCGCGGCCGGTGGGGAGCCCCGCCGGGGGTTCTGCGGGCTTGGGGGCGGGGTGGTCGACGAGCCGGCCTGCCGGACGTACGTCGCCGTGCCGATCTGCGCGCCGGCGACCGTTGGTGATCCGCTGGTGCCGGGGGAATGGGACACGGTCGGGCATCCCGCCACGCTGGGCGTGCTCGCGCTGTACGACCGGCTCGGCACCGATGAGTTCGACGACGCCGACCTGCTCATGCTGCGGACCTTCGCTGGGCAGGCCGGGGTCGCCGTGCACAACGTACGGATGCACGAGGAGGCTCAGCGGCTTTCTCTCACTGACCCGCTCACGGGGCTGTGGAACTACCGTTACCTGCGGGAGTCGTTGCGCCGCGAGGTGGAGCGGGCCAACCGGTTCGGGCGGATGCTCACCGTGCTGGTGCTGGACCTCGACCACTTCAAAGAGGTGAACGACACGTACGGGCATGCCGCCGGGGATGCTGTGCTGGGCGAGTTTGCCCGGCGGGTCCGGGTGGGGCTTCGGGAGGTCGACGTGGCGTTCCGGCAGGGTGGTGAGGAGTTCGTGGTGTTGCTGCCCGAGACCGATGCTTACGGCGGGATCATCGTCGCCGAGCGGCTCGGGGCCGCCGTTCGCGATCAGCCGGTATTGATCGATGATCGCAGATCTGGCTCGGGCGGCGCTGTCGAACGGGTGTCGATCAGCGTCTCCATCGGGATCGCCGTGTACCCCGAGCACGGCACCACGGCCGACCGGGTGCTCGCCGCCGCAGACGACGCGCTGTACGCGGCCAAGAACGCCGGCCGGGACACCTACCGCCTCGCCGAGACCGCTGCCGGCATGAAGCGGCCGGCCGGCAACGCGGCAACTCCTGCCGAGCCCACGCAGGTGGGAGACACTGGAGCCCCTGTCGAGCCGACGCAGATGGGAGGCGTGCGAGCCCCTGCCGAGCCGACGCTGACGGGAGGCGGCGTGGGCATCCCTGCCGAGGCGGCGCTGGCGACCGGCGCCGCGGGGATTTCCGCCGAAAGCGGCGCCCCTGTGACGCAGGCGTCGGTTTCGGGGGGAGTCGACGAAGGGCAATTCGACCATCCGGAATCCATGCCGGGCGCGTCTGGCGGGCCACAACCGCCGCGGCAGAGCCGTGGCCGATAGTCTCGCGGAATGTCCGGGCATGAACTCAGCAAAGGTGCGGTGACCCTTACATGACCACGCAGGCGCACGCGACCGGCCGTCGAGCCGTCAAGGCCGTCATTCCGGCGGCTGGGCTGGCTACCCGATTCCTTCCGGCCACCAAGGCCGTACCCAAGGAACTGTTGCCGGTTGTGGACCGCCCGGTCCTTCAGTACATCGTGGAAGAGGCGGCGGCCGCGGGGATCACCGACGTGCTGCTCGTGACCGGGCGGGGGAAGACCTCGATGGTCGACCACTTCGACCGGCGGCCCGATGTGGAGGCACGGCTGGAGGAGAAGGGCGACACCGCGCGGCTCGCCGCCGTTCGCCGGACCAGCGAGCTCGCCGACATCTACACCTGCCGGCAGGGAGAGCCGCTCGGCCTCGGACACGCCGTCGGGGTGGCCGCCTCGCACGTCGGTGACGAGGCTTTCGCCGTGCTGCTCGGTGACGAGTTCGTCGCGGAGGATGATCCGCTGCTGCCGGCCATGCTCGACCTGCAGGCCGAGACCGGCGGCATCGTCCTCGCCTTCATCGAGGTCTCGCCCGAGGAGACCAGCCGATACGGCATCGCGTCCGTCGAGCCGGAGCAGGGGCGCGGCGAGAATGTCGTGAAGGTCACCGGCCTGGTCGAGAAGCCGTCGCCCGCCGAGGCGCCGAGCAACCTGGCCGTCGTCGGGCGCTACGTCCTGCCCGCCGCCATCTTCGAGGCGATCCAGCACACCAAGCCGGGAAGCGGCGGCGAGATCCAGCTCACCGACGCCATGGCCCAGCTTCTCGCCGACGGGGTGCCGGTGCACGGCATCATCTATCGCGGGCACCGCTACGACACCGGAATGCCGCTGGGCTACCTGCAGGCCGTCGTCCAGCTCGCCGCCCAGCGGCCGGACGTCGGCCCCGAGTTCCGCCGGTGGCTGAGCGAGTTCGTGGCTACGAACATCGGCGGTGCCCAGGGATGACAACCACGGCCGATGCCGAGGCGGCCGCCAACGAGCTGATGCCTCTCGCCGAATACCTGGGCAGCGTGCTGCGCAGGCTTCGAGCGCTGCCTCCGCTCGACCTCGACCTCACCCAGGCGCACGGCAACGTCCTCGCCAACGACGTGCTGGCCCCACACCCGTATCCCGCCTTCGACCAGGCGGCGATCGACGGGTACGCGGCCCGCTGGGAGGACCTGGCCGCCGCCGGGCGGATCGGCTCGCACCCGTCCTTCGGCGCGTTCGAGGGCGGGCTGCGACCGGTCCGGCTCAACGTCGTAGGTGACCTGGGCGCGGCTAGCTGGCGGCCGGTCCGGCTGACCCCGGGGACCTGCTTCTCCGTGGCGGCCGGAGCGCCGCTGCCGCTCGGCGCCGACGTCGTCGTGCCGGTGCACTGGACCGACCAGGGCATGGCAGCGGTGGAGATCCTGCATGCCCCGAAACGCGGATCCGGGGTACGTCGGGCCGGCGACGAGCTGCCGGTCGGGCGGGTGCTGGCGTCCGCCGGCTCCTACGTGACGCCCGCGATGGTCGCCGTGTTCGCCGCCTCCGGAATCGGGCACGTGGTCGTGCGGCCCAGCCCGCGGGTGGTCGTGGTGGCCACCGGTGACGAGCTCGTCGACGTGGGCCGGCCCAGCCAGCCGGGGCAGGTCGTGGACGCCAACTCGCACGCGCTCACCGCCGCCGCGGTCGAGGCCGGCGCTCTCGCGTACAGAATCGGCATCTGTGACGACGACCCGGAGAGCCTGCGGGGGTTGCTCGAGGACCAGACGCTGCGGGCCGATCTGATCATCACCACCGGAGGCACGGGTACGGGGCCGGGCGACATGCTCCGCCGCGTCCTCTCCCGGCGCGACCACGGGCGGGGAGCGGTCGAGTTCACCGACGTGGCGCTCTGCCCGGGCGCTGCCCTCGGCTTCGGCACCGTCGGCGGCGAGGAGGTGCCGGTCGTCTGCCTGCCCGGTGAGCCCGGTGCCGCCCTGATCGGCTTCGAGGTGCTCGCCCGGCCCGTCATCCAGCTTCTCGCCGGCTCCGAGCCCGTCTTCCGGCCCAGCGTCAAGGCACACCTGCTCGAGACCGTCTCGTCGCCCGGCGGCCTGCGGGAGTTCCGCCCCGCGCATGTCGCGGAACGGCGCGGCGGCGGCTACACGGTCCAGCCGCTCGCCGGTGGGCCGTACACTCTCTCCGGCCTGGCCGAAGCCAACGGTCTGCTGGTGCTGGGCGAGCGGGTCACCGCGGCCGCGGCCGGGTCGACCGTCGACGTGTTGCTGCTCGACCGGAGGCGATGATGTGGGGGTCCATGCCCGGATGGCCTGCCGTCCTGGCGGACGGACCCGTGGTGCTCCGGCCCTACCGCCGCGGCGACGCGCAGGCCTGGTCCGAGGTCCGCGTCGCCAACGAGGCGTGGCTCAGCCCGTGGGAGTCGGCGCCACCCGGACCGTGGGCGGACATGAATTCGCCGCGCGCGTACCTCTACGTCTACCGGGACATGAAGCGGGCGGCGCGGCGCGGCGACAGCATGCCGTTCGCCGTCTGCCTCCGGCAGGACGGCGGCGAGGAGCGGCTGGTCGGCCACATCAACCTGGGCAGCATCGTGCGGCGGGCGTTCGGTTCCGCGTACGTCGGCTACTGGGTCGATTCCCGGGTCGCGGGTCGCGGGGTGATACCGACGGCCCTGGCGCTCGCCGTGGACCACGCGTTCGGGGCGGGCGGGCTGCACCGCGTGGAGATCAACATCCGGCCCGAGAATGTACCCAGCCGGCGGGTCGTGGAGAAGCTCGGGTTCCGCGAGGAGGCGTACCACCCGCGCTACATGCACATCGACGGCGCCTGGCGCGATCACCTCGGGTATGCGATGACCAGCGAAGAGGTCGCAAATGAGGGCGGGCTGCTCGCACGGTGGCGCAGGTTACGTACCACAGCAAAATGATCATCCAAGGCCTACCGGCCCGGCGCGGCGCGGCGATTTCCGCAGCTCTCGCCCGTAATCTCGGGGAGATTGCGACTTTTTCGTGACCGGGCCCCGATCGCCCGGCACGGTCTGAGGCTGACGGGAGGGGTGAGGGTGCCGACCTCGGTGCTCCTCGCCGTCCTCGCCGCGGCCGGGTTGCTCGCCCTCGCACCGGCCCTCGTCCGCCGGTACGACGCCACCGAGCGCCTGGCGGCGGAGCGGGCGTCGTCGACGGCTCGGGTGCTGCAGCGCCGCCGTCGGCTCCGCACCGTGCCCGGACGCCGACCGGTCAACCCCGGTCGCCAGTACATGGTTACGTCGCGGACCCTAACGGGTGATCCAGCGCCGGTCTCCGGTGCTCCGGTGGCCGATGCCCCGGTGTCGGGCGCTCCCGTCCCGGCCGCACCGGTGTCCGGCCCGCCTGCCCGGCGGCTGCGCGTGGTGCCGTCGCGCCGCCCGGTCCGCCGCCGTCCGGTCCGCCGGCAGACCCCGGCCGTGGTCCGCCGCCGCCGGGTCTTCGCCGCGCTGCTGCTGCTCAACGTGATCGAGCTGGTCGGCGTGCTCGCGGTCGGCCCGGGATTCTGGATCAGCTTCGCGGTGACCGGCACCCTGCTCGGCGTCTACCTGGTACACCTGCGCAACCGCGCCATCGCGGACCGCCGGCGCCGCCGTATCGAGGCGCGCGAGGCGGCATGGCTGGCGGCCCGGCAGGCGGAGGTGCGACGCGAACAGGCCCGTCGCGCGGCCGCCCGCCGCGAGGCCCAGCGCCGGCTCGCGGCCCAGCGCGAGGCGGTCCGCCGCACAGCAATGGGCCTGGACCGGGACCCATCCGAGCTCCCGGCCGCGGTCAACGGCGCGTCGGTGTCCTACCGGCGCGCCGGAGGCCTCCGCGGCAGGGCGTACGAGGCCGGCGGCCGCGGCGCGTCGTATCCGGCCTGACGAAGCATCCGGCCTCACGAAGCGCGCGGCCTGAGATGGCCGGCGGCGCCACGCGGAGGGGGTGGTTCGCGAGGTAGGCGGGCGACCTGTTAGCCTAGCTGCGGTCCTAAGGGACCGGGGGGCTGTGGCGCAGTCCGGTAGCGCACCTCGTTCGCATCGAGGGGGTCTGGGGTTCAAATCCCCACAGCTCCACCCCTGAATTCTCTGGCCAGCGGAAACGCTGGCCAGAGTTCGTTAGGACCGAATCCGTCGACTCAAAGCCGGATCGGGTCTTCCCGGAACCAGGCCACGATCGGGTGAGGCTGTTGCCTCCACCATGTACCCGCGCCGGGGTGCAGCGCACGGCGGGCTGGATCGACTCGGCACGTAAGGGTCTCCGTACCGAAACCGGCCGGCGGATCGCCGAAGTGGCGGTCAACCTCTCGCCGCTCTCCTGGCGTGACCGTTGATCAAACCTTGATCCGCGCCGCACCCTCCGGGCCGGGGGTCAGGCGGCGGTCGGCTTGCGGCGTTCGATGAGCTGCTGGAGCTCGACCACCAGGCGCCGCGGCGACAGCGGCTTCGGCAGGTAGCCGTCCGCGCCCGAGCCGAGGCCGGCGTTGATGTCGTGGACGTGGCAGTTCGCCGAGACCATCAGCACGGCCGCGTTGCGGACCTCCGGGTTGCTGCGGATCAACTGGCACAGCTCCATGCCGTTGAGGGCCGGCATCCGTACGTCCGTCACGATGCCGACCGGGCGGGCGACCTTGATGATCCGGGCGGCGGTGCTGCCGTCCTTGGCGCCCACCGTGGTGTAGCCCGCCCGCTCGAGGGCGAGGGCGAGCATGTCGCGCAGGTCCGGGTCGTCCTCGGCGACGAGGACCAAGTTCTCGTTCATGTGGGCAGACATCCGGCGGGTGCGGGCGATCCGGCAGCAAGATGCGGGTTGCACCCGGGGAGTATCCCTACCGGTCGGTATGGTCTTTGTGACACATCGATCACGCTGAGGATCCGCGCGTCCTCGCGGCATTGCGGGGTCGGGGTAGCAGACTGCACGAATGCTGGGACGAAACTCATCGCACTTCTGGGGCGTGGTGCTCGAGACCCCCGAGCCGCGGGCGCTGGCGGAGTTCTATGCGGCCCTGATGGACTGGAAGATCGTCAAGGAGGAGCCGGACTTCGTGGCCGTGGCGCCTCTCGGCGACCACGTCGAATACCTGGCCTTTCAGCGCTCGCCCGACTACGAACAACCGACGTGGCCCAACAAGGCGCACAAACAGCAGATGATGATGCATCTCGACATCGAGGTGCCCGATCTGGAGTCCGCGGTGAAGAGCGCCACGGCGGCGGGTGCGACCGAAGCGGATCATCAGACCCAGGACACCGTACGGGTGATGCTCGATCCGGACGGTCATCCCTTCTGCCTGTACGTCGACACCGAGGCCTAGTCGTCATTTTTCCGTTGTAGTGGTTACGACCGATCGGTTGACCGGCGGTCCCGGCACCGGATCATCAGCGATATGACCTCGTTCATCGCTCAACTCAGCGACTCTCACCTCACCACCGGGCCGTTGGGGGGCGGTCCGGCTGCCGGCCTCCAGCTCGCTCTGGCCCGCGTCATGGCGCTCGATCCGCGGCCCGACTGCGTCCTCGTCACCGGCGATCTCACCGACAACGGCCGCGAGGAGGAGTACGCCGCCCTCAAGGAGGTCATCGGCGACTTCCCCCTGCCACTGCATCTGACTACCGGCAACCACGACGACCGGGACGCCATGGTCAAGGCGTTCGGCGGCGAGCCCTTCTACGCCGTGGACTATCCGGGGTTCACGCTGGTCGCTCTGGACTCGCTGATCCCCGGTTCGCCGGCCGGGCGGCTCGGTGGGGAACAGCTCGAATGGCTCGACGCGGTGCTGGCGACGCGTCCCGGTGTGCCGGCGATGATCGGGTTGCACCATCCTCCGATGCCCATCGGCATCCCGTTCCTGGACGGTATGCGGCTGCTCGACGGGGAAGCGCTCCGGGAGGTGCTCTCCGGGCACGACAACGTTGCGCGGATCATGGCGGGGCACGTCCACCGGCCGGTCACCGCCGCCTTCGCCGGGTCGGTGCTGACCGTGGGCCCGAGCACCTGGCGCCAGGCCGGGCTGCTGCTGAACTCCGACGCGCCACCCGGGTACGTGGCCGAGCCCACCGGCTTCCTGCTGCACATGCTCGAGGGCGACGACTGCGTGACCCACACCGTCCAGGTGAGCCACGCCGCGGCTCTGCTCGGCGCATACTGACCGCCGCTCGGCGCAGCGATCATCGAAGTGTCGTACCCCCGCTATACGGTCGATGTTCAGCGGGAAGGGGAGACCGATGATCGACCACGTCGTTCTCGGGGTGCACCACCTCGACGAGAGCCGGCACTTCTATGAGCATGCCCTGCGTCCGCTCGGTCTCAAGGTCGTGGCCACCGGGCCCGAGATGATCGGTTTCGGGGACGACAGCGGGCGGCCGTTCTTCTGGCTGGCCGTGCGGGAGCCGACGCACCGGGTCCACGTGGCGTTCACGGCGGCGGACCGGTCGGCGGTCGACGCGTTCCACGCCGCGGCGCTGCACGCGGGCGGGGTGGACAACGGCCCTCCGGGGCTGCGGCCGCACTATCACGAGAATTACTACGGTGCGTTCGCGTTCGACGCGGACGGCAACAACATCGAGGCGGTCTGCCACCGACCGGCATGACCGACCGGCATGACCCCCAGGAGGGCGAGAGTGGGAGCAAGATGGCCGAAATGCCAGCATTGCTACTTCTGGGTGGTACCTCTGAAGTCAGTCTCGGAGGTGACCGACATGCAAGCGCCCCTGCCCACGAACGAAGCCGACCGTCTCGCCGCCCTCTATGAACTCGACATCCTCGACTCCGCACCCGAGAAGGACTTCGACGACATCGTCGCGCTGGCCTCCACGGTATGCGGCGTACCGATGGCACTCGTCTCGCTGATCGATTTCGACCGGCAGTGGTTCAAGGCCCGGATCGGTACGGACCTGACGGAGACGTCGCGCGACCTGTCGTTCTGCGCCCACAGCATCATGGGCAAGGATCTGATGGTCGTTCCCGACCTGACCAAGGACGAACGGTTCGCCGACCATCCCACCGTCGTCGGCGACGGTGGGATGCGGTTCTACGCCGGGGCGCCGCTGATCACCACCGGCGGGTTCGCGCTCGGCTGCCTGTGCGTCTTCGACTCGCATCCACGGCGGCTCGACGGCGAGCAGTTGCAGGCCCTGCGGGCGCTGGCGCGTCAGGTCACCTCGCAGCTCGAGCTGCGGCGGTATGCCACCTCGCTGGCCAACACCACCGCCCGACTGCAGGAGCTCGAGCGCCGCAAGGACGATCTCGCCGGGCTGGTCGGCGGGAAGCTGCGCGCGCCGCTGCGGCTGATGCGGCAATATCTGGCCGACCTCGGCGACAAGGGGGTGCACGACCCGGAGCTGGCCGACCTCGTGGGCCGGGCCACCGCCGCGCACGTGCGGGGGCTGACCGACCTGCTCGACCACCTGTCCTCCATGGCGGAGGCCGGGCACGGCGCCGACAGCCTGCACATGCGCGAGATCGACCTGACCCGGCTCACCCAGCGCGCGGTCGAGGCGGTGCGGCCCATCGCCGCCACCAAGCGGATCTGGATCCTCAACCACGCCGGCGGGCCGTCGTTGCCGATCATCGCGGATCCCGTACGCCTGGAGCAGGTCCTCATGCAGTTGCTCTTCGCCGCGGTGAAGTACACGCCGGCCGGCGGGCGGGTGCGCGTCGGCACCGAGATGGAGTCGGGGCCCGCGGTGCGGCTCGACGACATGGATCTGCCGGACGGTCTGCGTCCCGACCTCTTCCCGCACCTGTACTACGGCACGATCTCTCATCCGTCCGCGGAGCCGGGGCCCGACCAGGGCCTGGCCCTGGCGAAACGCATCCTCGACGCCCACCACGCCACGGTTGCGCTCTCGGACCGCCCGGGAGACGGCACGTCCCTGCACGTGGTCTTCCCCGTCGCGGAGAAGGAGCGCGAGCTGGAGCTGGCCGGGGTCTGACGGCTGACGCGGATCCGCTCCCGCCCGGCTGCAGTTCGGGCGGGAGCGGATCCGTTCGGGGGAGTGCCGCGGTCCTGACGCGAGCCCCTCAGGACCGGCCGGACACCCCCCGAGCCCCGCGCGTGAAGCCGGGGCCGGAACCGCCGCCCGGGAGCGAGCCGGCCGACGGAAGGTCTTCGGGCGGCAGGACGAGGTCCTCCGGATTCGGGCTCTGCGACGGCACCGGCGGCCGGGCCGTCGCCCGCCCGGCCGCCGGATGGGTGTCCGGCGGCTTCTGATCGCGGCTCGGCGGCCAGGTGTCCACGGCCGGGGCGACGCTCTGCTGCGGCAGGATCACCGCGGTCCGCGTCGCGGGTACGGCCTTGACCCCGGTGAGCCCGGCGCGGTGCAACTTGTGCCAGCGCAGCCGGGCCCCGGTCATCGCGGTCATCGCGGACTGGATCAGCACCAGGTACATGAGCTGCCGGTACGCGAACTGCTGCAGCGGCAGCCGCCACAACGGCCGCAGCGACTCCCGGTCGAAGCGGAACGCGACCGCCGCGGTGAACATCTGCAAGGCCAGCATCCCCAGCCAGGCCGCGACCGTCGCGCCGAGCTCCCAGAACACGATGCCGTACAGGAGCAGGATGTCGACCACCGGCGCGAGCATGGGCAGAGCCACTCCGAACAGCGCGAGGAACGGCAGCCCGACGCGGCCGAAGCGGCCCGAGTCGCCGGTGTCGGTCAGCGCCCCGCGATGCTTCCACATCGCCTGCATGGTCCCGTAGCTCCAGCGGTACCGCTGCCGGTAGAGCTGTTCCAGCGTCGCCGGCGCCTCCGTCCACGCCCGGGCGCGCTCCTCGTAGACGACCCGCCAGCCGGCCCGGCACAGCGCGATCGTCACGTCGGTGTCCTCGGCGAGCGTCTCGTCGCTGATGCCGCCGACCTCGACCAGCGCCGTACGCCGGAACGCCCCGATCGCCCCGGGCACGGTCGGCATGCAGTTGAGCACCTCGTAGAGCCGGCGATCGAGGTTGAAGCCGATCACGTACTCGATGTGCTGCCAGGCCGAGACGATGTTCTCCCGGTTGCCGACCTTGACGTTGCCGGCGACCGCGCCGACCGCCGGGCTGGCGAACGGCTGCACCAGCATCCGGATCGAGTCCGGTTCGAAGATGGTGTCGCCGTCGACCGTGACGACGATGTCGTGCCGGGCGAGGGCGATGCCGGTGTTCAGCGCGTTCGCCTTGCCGCCGTTGGGCACCCGGATCACCCGTACGTTGCTCAGGTGGAGGCGTTCCACGATGTCCGCGGTGCCGTCGGTGGAGCCGTCGTCCACCACGACCACCTCGATGTCCGGATAGTCGCCGCCGGCCAGCGACCGGACCGCCGCCTCGATGCCCTCCTTCTCGTTGTAGGCGGGCACGATCACCGACACCGGCTCGGTCACGGGCGGGCCCCAGGTGAAGGTCTTCTTGTGGCGCTGCCGGGCATGCCGGGTAGCGAGCACCAGAAGCAGCAGCGTACGGCCCACCGTCAGCGAACCGACCACGAGGAAGAGTCCGGCGATCGCCCAGACCAGCCCGTCGGCGACGCGTACGGTCCACAGCAGTGCCGTGCCCCGCCAGCGGTCGGTGCCCCCGGCCTCCGGATTGACCGGCAGCAGCGGCACCGGCACGAGCGATTCGCGCCCCTGCTGGGCGATGGCGAGGTTCATCCCTTCGGTGACCGTGGTGAAGGCGTACCCGCGCGCCTTCATCATCGGGATGAAGGTCCTGAGCGCCGCGACGGTCTGCGACCGGTCTCCGCCCGCGTCGTGGAAGAGCACGACCGCGCCCGTGTCGCCGGGCGGAGTGGCGTTGCGCACGATCCGCTCGACGCCCGGTCGCTGCCAGTCCTCGCTGTCCAGGTCGTTGACCACGACCAGGTAGCCGTGCGCGCCGGCCTCCTTGATGATCCGCCAGTTGACGTCGTCGATGGCCTGCGGCTTGGACGAGTACGGGAACCGCGCCAGATTGGTCCGCACGTTCGCGGCGCGCGCGATGGCGACCTGGGTCTGCGACAGCTCGAGGTCACGCCGCCACGACGCGATCCGCTGCAGGTTCGGGTGGGTGAACGTGTGCAGGCCCAGCTCGCTGCCCTGTTCGGTGATCCGCTTGGTCAGCTCGGGGTGTCGGGCGACCTCGGAGCCGACCACGAAGAACGTGCCGTGCGCGTCGTTCTCCTTCAGCACGTCGAGGATCTTCGGCGTCCAGGTGGGATCGGGACCGTCGTCGAAGGTCAGCGCGATGGTCTTGTCGGGCAGCCGGCTCGAGCTCTCCTGGCCGCCGGTGGTGTTGATGACGGGCCCGCCGCCGCGGATCGCGGCCGGCACGCCGGCCTGGTCGCCCACCTCGGATTCGACGTGGTCACCCCGGAACTCGGCGTTGACGTACGCCTGCACGATCAGGACGCCGACGAAGAGGCCGATCAGGAGGACGCCGAGCATGATGCGGGGGCGCGGCAGGATCCGGCGCCGGGAGCGGCTCCGGTTGCGGTTGCGGCGCTTGGTCATCGTCCGGCCTCGTCGCCGGAGGCGGCCCCGCTCCCACCGGCGTCGCCGGCGTCCGTGGCGTTCTCGGCGGGCTTCTCCGTGGGCTTGACGGCGGGTTCGGCGGCAGGCTCTTCGGCGGGCTTGACGGCCGGCTGGTCGACGTCGGCGGGTTCGCGGATCGGGATGACGGGTGGCGGCGGGGGGTTGCTGGTGCCGTTCGCGGCCCCGCCTTCCTCGTCTTCGCCGTCGTCGTCGCTGGGGGTGCCGCCGCCGGTGCCGCCGGTTTCGCCTGTCCCCGGAGGGATCGGCGGTGCCGGCGGCACCGGGTCGGCCGGGGTGGTCGGCGTGCCGGTGGGCGGCACGGTCGGCCCCGGGGTGTTCGGCTTGGTGGTACTCGACTCGACCAGCTTCGTCGGGGTCGGCGTGGTGGTCGGCTTCGTGGTCGTTCTCGGTGTCGGAGTCCGCGAGGGACGCGCGGTGGGCGCCACCGACCGCGGCATCACGCCCGACTCCACCGTGCGGCGGATGATCGGCAAGTCGCCACGGGGGAGAACGTCCATCACCGGGCGCGTGCTGGGCACGGCGGTGAACGGACCCGGTGTCGGGCTCGGCCGGACCGCGGCGATCGCCTCGTCGTCGCCGTCCGCGAGGTCAGGCAGGGGCAGAACCGCGCTCGGACTGACCGGCCCTCCGGCGAGGCTGACGCTGATGAGTCCCCCGTAGACCATGCAGAGGGCACCGAAGCCGTAGGCGACGCGCCGCAGCAGACGCCGGCGGCGCCCGGTCGAGTCCACGAACACCGGCGACGGATGCGCGACGACGATCACCTCGGTGTCCGGAATCTCGGCGTCGGCGAAAAGCTGGGTCTCAGGCTCCTGCAATGTCACGCGGCGAGCTTATGAACATCTACGAAGATCATGATCTGCCTCACCCCATCAGATGACGTCCATATGCGGGAGGGAAATCATCCGAAACGGTGAGCGCTCGCGTTTGACCTGATCAGCAAGGTGTGCGTCGCTGATTTCCGGTCCGCTCTGACCTGCGGGAGAAGGTGTTGAGGTAGAAGGTTACGCGAATTTACCGAAGTATCCGCTGTCGCATTCTCGACTCTCTGCCAGACCCTATTCCGAAAGGCATTCGCCAATGGATAAGCGGCTTAAAAGGCAATATAGCCTTATGTCTGGTTTGCCGCAATGGTGGAACTCGACGCGACCCGCGCCCCGCGGCGCCGGCCTCCTTGCCCTCGCGCCCGCGTGCCGTTACCCCCGTGCCTCGCGCGTCCGTGGCCCGGCCTCTGCGCCCCGGCGCCGCGCGCCCGCGCCGCGCCCGGATCGGTCGACCGTGCTGCCTCTAGCGGGTCTCTCGCGGTGCGAAGATTCCGGCAACCGACGGACTCCACCCGTTGTGTCCGTCAACAACGCTCGTTAAGCTTCATCTTGCGCGCCCCTATCGCCCGCTTCCCCCGTGGCAGGCGATCGGGGCGTTGCCTATCTCGGTCAACGACCCCGCCAGCTCTTCCAGTCGCCACGCGCACCCGTGGCGGCTTTCGCGTGCCCGGCCCATCGCCGACGGTGGTCGGCGCACCACGGCGGCAGCCGCCCCCGACGAACGTCCCGCGGCGGCGCCCTCGACCCACGTCTGCGGCGGCGGAATCCGCCGTGGGTCGGTCAGATCCAGCGACTGCCCAGCCACATCCGCGCCGACCAGTCGTCGTACGGAAGCAGTTGTCCCACGAAGATCGGATGGAAGTACGCGAAGCACAGCGCGACGAGCAGCACATACACTCCCGCCACGATGGTGCCGATGACCTGCCGGTCCGTGCGTCCTGCTCCGGCGGCTGTGCCGGCCGGTGGGGTCATGATGGCGCCCAGCGCATAGACCACCGCCAGGATGAGGAACGGCAGCGCCGGCATCACGTAGAACGTGAACATCGTGCGGCCGTCCGCCACGGCGAAGTAGAACCACGGCAGCAGGCCCGCGACCACGCCCGTACCGATGGCGAAGGCCCGCCAGTCGCGGCGGGCGATGCCGAACCAGAACAGAGCGGCGAGAGCCGGCAGGAACGACCACCACAGCAGCGGGGTGCCGAGGAGCAGGATCTCCGCGGCGCAGCTCGTGGCGCCGCAGTCGCCGTTGCCGTTCCAGTAGAACGCGACCGGCCGGCCCAGCAGTAGCCACTGCCACGGCCACGACTGGTAGACGTGACGGTCGGTCAGGCCGCTGTGGAACGTGTACGCCTCGTGGTGGTAGTGGATCAGATTGAGCAGGGCGCCCAGGAACGGCGGCTCGTCCAGTCCGTTGGCCTCGCGGTAGTGGCGGAAGTAGCCGCTGTCGGTGACGAACCAGCCCGTCCAGGAGGCGAGGTAGAAGATCACCGTGAGGATGAAGCTCAGGATCAGGTAGCCGAGGTCGCCCAGGATCCCGGAACGAATCGGGCTGCGCATCCCGGCCGAGCGGCGGGCCTGCACCCGCCAGACGACGACCAGCAGGGCGTAGAACGGCGCGAAGAACAGCGCGCTCCACTTGACGCCGCAGGCGAGTCCGAACGTGATGCCCGCGGCGAGCAACCACCACGGGAAGACGAAGATCCGGCCGCGGGGGCCGGTCGGGTCGTGGCCGTCTTCCAGGGCCTTGAGCCAGCGCCTGCGGTAGTGGTCACGGTCCAGCACCAGGGCCGCGAAGGTCATCAGGATGAACAGCCCGATGAAGATGTCGAGCAGCGACGTCCGGGACAGCACGAGCTGGAAGCCGTCGAGGGTCATCAGCAGGCCCGCCGCGCCGGCCAGCACGATCGAGTGGAACAGCCGGTAGGCGACGCGAATCAGAATGAGGATCATCAGCGTGCCGGCGACGGCGGCCGGGAAGCGCCAGCCCAGCTCGTTGTTGCCGAACGCCTTCTCGCCGAGCGCGATCAGCCATTTGCCGAGCGGCGGGTGCACCACGTACGCGGGCCCGTTGGTCTTCTCGTCCCACTCGACGCCGTGCTGGAGCATGTCCCACGCGTCGGTCGGGTAGTAGACCTCGTCGAAGATGTGCCCCTTCGGGCGGTCGAGCCCGACCACCCGCAGCACCGCCGCGATGCTCACGATGACCGCCGTGACCAGCCACGAGTACGGATTCAGCCAGTTGTCGAGCGTGCTCAGGCGGCGCCGCACGGCATCCGGAACGCCGCGTACGCCGCCGGCGCCCTCGCCTGCGTTCTCGTCCGCGGTCGAGGGGCTCGGGGTTTCTGTCTCCGCTGTCGCCGAAGTCACCCCGCGATCGTAGGCCGCCTACCCCGGAACCGGTGTCTGCAGGCCGCGGCCCGTCGCGGTGGTGATGGAACGGATGTGATGGACTCGGGTCGTGGACGAGAACGGGGCAGGTCGGGTCGTGCTGGTCGGCGCGCCGCTCGGCAACGTCGGCGACGCCTCGGCCCGGCTGCGTGAGGTGCTGGCCGGTGCCGACGTGGTCGCCGCCGAGGACACCCGCCGGCTGGCCCGGCTGGCCCGTGACCTCGGCGTCACCGTGGGTGGGCGCATCGTGTCGTACTTCGAGGGCAACGAGGAACGCCGTACCCCCGAACTGGTCGACGCCCTCCGCGGCGGCGCGGTCGTCGCCGTCGTCACCGATGGCGGCATGCCCAGCGTCTCGGATCCCGGTTATCGCCTGGTGCGCGCGGCGTTGGACGCCGGTTTCCCGGTGACCGCCGCGCCCGGCCCGAGCGCGGTGACGACCGCGCTCGCGCTGTCCGGCCTGCCCAGCGACCGGTTCTGCTTCGAGGGCTTCCTGCCGCGCAGTGGATCGGGACGCCGGTCGCGGCTGCGTGAGCTGGCCGCCGAGCCGCGGACGCTGGTGTTCTTCGAGGCGCCGCACCGGATCGCCGGCATGCTCCAGGACGTCGCCGGGGCGTTCGGCGCCGAGCGGGAGGCCGCCGTCTGCCGGGAGTTGACGAAGACCTACGAGGAGATCCGCCGCGGCCCGCTCGGTGAGCTGGCCGGCTGGGCCGCCGAGTCGGGGCCGCGCGGCGAGATCACGGTGGTCGTGGCCGGCGCACCCGCCGGCCCGCCCGAGCGGCCGGCCGACGAGGACCTGCGGGCGGCGGTCGCCGAGCGCGAGGCCGGCGGCGCCTCACGGCGCGACGCGGTGCAGGCCGTTGCCGACGCGTACGGGCTGCGCAAGCGCGAGGTGTACGAGCTGGTGCACACCGCTCAGTAGGCGGCGAACAGGAACCCGGCCAGCAGTGCGAGCGGGCCGGCGAGGCTGACCAGCAGCGCGGCGCGCCGGTACCGGGCGGTGTCGAGCCGCCGCGCCCCGGTGAGGCCGGCGATGCCGAGCCCGCACAGCAGCACCAGCACGAAGCCCAAGGACCAGCGCAGGTGCACCAGGACGCTCGCCTCCCCGGCGTACGCCTGCCTGCTGTCCTGGCTGACCATCCGCGCGGGGGTGACCGAGCCGGTGGCCCGCTGCGCCGGCTCGACGCCGAACAGGGCGATCGTCGGAACGGTGTAGAGGCCGTCGGCCGAGGTGAACTGCCCGGAGCAGCGCTGGGTGACTCCCTCGCCGGTGCATCGGGCGACCGTCGCCGTGCCTGCGTGGCCATGCCCCACGGCCAGCCAGAACGGTTCCGCGCTGACCCAGGAGAAGAAGGTGGCCACCAGGGCGAGGGCGAGCAGCGCCAGCAGGCCGCTGACCGGCCGGCGGGGTTCGCGCGGCTTGCGCCGCGGCGGCCGGCCGGCGCCGGGCGGAGTCTCCCGCGCCGGTGCCGGGGGGCGCTGGTCGTCGTTGAGCCAGAACGGTGAGGTTTCGAGGAGGGCGGACGTGCGCTCGGCGCGTACCCGATCCTGCAGGGCCTGGTCGGCGCGGGCGTGATCCTCCCGGGCCCGCCCGGGGGTTCCCTGGCCGGGCACGGCCCCGCGGTCGAGGGCCACCGTCGGCCGGTTGCGCTCGGGTTCGGGAAGAACCATCACATCGGGTACGGCGGCAGCGGCGGGCTCGCTCGCGGGTACGGCCGCGAGCAGGTCCACGATCGTGGGTTCCTGGTCCGCATGCCTCCGGGGCTGGTAGGCCGCGACCGTGCCCTCGGTGTTGAAGCGTTCGGCGTCCGTCCGGTCGTGGTCGCGTTCGACCGCCTTCGTCGCTTCCGGGGTCGCGGCGGGCCGCTCGAGGGCGGCCGTGGCGTCCTGAACGCCGGTCCGATGCGCCTCGGACGCCTCTGCGGTGCGCCGGGCGACCTGGGCCGGCTCCGACGAAGTCCCGGCTGCAGGCGGCTCGGCTGCTAGCCCGGCTGTCGGCGGCTCGGCCGTTGGCCTGGCTGCAGGCGGCTCGGCCGTCGGCCTGGCTGCAGGCGGCTCGGCCGTCAGCCCGGCCGTCGGCGGCTCGGCCACTGGCCCGGCTGTCGGCGGCTCCACCGCAGGTCCGGTGGCCTGAGCCGGCTCCTTCGCGGGCCCCGCGGCGGTCGAAGCCTCCATGGTGGGCGCGGCGGCGGGAGCAGGCGTGACGGCTGCCGGTGCCCGTGCCGAGGTCGGGGGCGCCGCTGGTGCCGAGGTCAGGGGCGTCGCTGGTGCCGGCGTGGGGGTCGGGCGGCGCTGGTGCCGAGGCTGGGGGCGGGCGGGGCCGTCCGCGGGTGCCGGTGTGGCCTCCGTGCACCACCAGGCGCCGGTGCCGACGTCGTTCCATGACCACGGGCTTTCCTCGGTGCGCGGCGTTTCCCCAGGCTGCGGCGCGTCTCCGGTCATGGCTCCCATTGGACTACGCGGCTCGCTGAGGTTCAGGGACATGACGGGCGTGTCGGAGTAAAAAGGGCGGATGCCTATCCGTTCGCGAGGCCGACCGCCGAGTCACTACGCTTAATCCTCATGAGTCACGTTCTCGCCGCGGTCGCCTGGCCCTACGCCAACGGCCCGCGCCACATCGGTCATGTCTCCGGCTTCGGGGTGCCCTCCGACGTGTTCAGCCGGTTCATGCGGATGTCCGGCCACGACGTGCTCATGGTCTCGGGCACGGACGAGCACGGCACGCCGATCCAGGTGCAGGCCGATGCCGACGGCGTGACGCCGCGCGAGCTCGCCGACCGCTACAACCGGGTGATCGTCGAGGACCTGCACGGCCTCGGGCTGTCGTACGACCTCTTCACCCGGACGACGACCCGCAACCACTACGCCGTCGTGCAGGAGCTGTTCACGGGGCTGCACGAGAACGGCTACATCGTCGCCAAGACGACGCTGGGCGCGATCTCTCCGTCGACCGGGCGCACCCTGCCCGACCGTTACATCGAGGGCACCTGCCCGATCTGCCGCTACGAGAGCGCCCGCGGCGACCAGTGCGACAACTGCGGCAACCAGCTCGACCCCGAGCAGTTGATCGACCCGAAGTCGCGGATCAACGGCGAGACCCCGGAGTTCGTCGAGACCGAGCACTTCTTCCTCGACCTGCCGGCGTTTGCGCAGGCGCTGGGCAAGTGGCTCGACACCCGCGACGGCTGGCGCCCCAACGTGCTCAAGTTCTCGCGGAACCTGCTCGACGACCTCCAGCCGCGGGCCATCACCCGGGACCTGGAGTGGGGCGTACCGATCCCGTTGGAGGGCTGGCGGGACCGCGCCGACAAGCGCATCTACGTCTGGTTCGACGCGGTCATCGGCTACCTGTCGGCGTCCATCGAGTGGGCGCGTCGCTCCGGCGACCCGGAGGCGTGGCGCAAGTGGTGGTCGCCCGGCGGCGCGGGTGGCGACTCGCGGGGCTACTACTTCATGGGCAAGGACAACATCGTCTTCCACTCGGTGATCTGGCCGTCCCTGTTGCTCGGCTACTCGGGCGAGGGCGACAAGGGCGGCAAGCCCGGCTCGCTCGGCGCTCTCCAGCTCCCGACCGAGGTGGTCTCGAGCGAGTATCTGACCATGGAGGGCCGCAAGTTCTCCTCGTCGCGCAAGGTCGTCATCTACGTACGCGACTTCCTCGAGCGGTACGACGCCGACGCCCTGCGGTATTTCATCGCCGCGGCCGGGCCGGAATCGAACGACACCGACTTCACCTGGTCGGAGTTCGTGCGGCGCAACAACGACGAGCTCGTCGCGGGCTGGGGCAACCTGGTCAACCGGTCGATCTCGATGGCGGCCAAGAACTTCGGCGCCATCCCCGAGGCGGGCGAGCTGACCGGGGACGACCGTGCGCTGCTCGAGGTGGCCCGGGCGGGCTTCGCCACCGTGGGCGACCTCATCGGCAAGCACCGCCAGAAGGCGGCCATCGGCGAGGCGATGCGGGTCGTCGCGGAGGCGAACAAGTATCTCTCCGAGCAGGCGCCGTGGAAGCTCAAGGACGAGGCCTCGAAGCCGCGGATGGGCACGATCCTGCACGTCGTGCTGCAGGTGGTGAGCGATGCCAACACCCTGCTCACGCCGTTCCTGCCGCATTCCGCGCAGAGGGTGCACGAGCTGCTCGGCGGCACCGGGGTGCACGCGCCGATGCCGTCCATCGTGGAGGTCGACGACCTGGACGGCGGCCCGGGCTATCCCGTGCTGACCGGTGACTACACGGCCGGCACCCGGTGGGAGTCCGTACCGCTGGTGGCCGGCACGCCGCTGGCCGCGCCGAAGCCGGTCTTCCGCAAGCTCGACCCGTCGGTGGTGGAGGAGGAGCTGGAGCGGCTCGGCTCCTGACGACGGGCGAACGGCGACGGGCGAAGGGCGAACAGCGAAGGGTGACTGGCGACGGGTGAAACCGGGCGCACATGCCCACCGGCGGCTCGGCCGCCGGTGGGCCTTCGCGTGTCTGGGCCGGAAGAGGATTGATCGGCGCCGCGACGATCATGTACGTTCGGCGCCGACCACGGGGGAAACGCCTGCGTTTCATCGGTACGCCGCCGTTCCATCGAGTGCGGCGCAGTGCCGGCATGCCTCTTTCGTCGGTCGTCGCCCCCGAAGGAGTTGCCTTGAACCCACGCCTCTCCCGTTCGCTGCTGGCCATCGCCGTCAGCGGTGCGCTTCTGACCGGTAGCGCCGTCGTCGGCGCACCCGCCTTCGCCGCCGACACCGAAGCGACCGCCGCCGTCCGGACCGCCCTCGGCGACCCCGCCACGGATCCGACCACCTCGGAGTCCACGCCGACCGGTTCGGCGACGGGCACGACGACGCCGGACGGCGCGGCGACCGACCCGGGTACCCCGGAAACCGACCCGAGCACGCCCGTGACGGAGCCGAGCACGCCGGTCACCGAGCCGAGCACCCCCGTCACGGAGCCGAGCACGCCGGAGACCGAGCCGAGCACCCCCGTGACGGAGCCGAGCACGCCGGTCGCCGAGCCGAGCAGCCCGGAGACCGACCCGGGCAGCCCGGCCGACACCACCGCGCCCGTCGGCAGCTTCTCGCTGCAGACGACGTCGCTGTGGATCGGGCAGAAGATGACCCTCAAGCTGGGGGCGGTCAGCGACGACACCAGCTCCGCGGAGCAGATCCTCCGCGTGGTGAACTGGGGCGACAACACGGCGAACGTGCTGCCGGCGGGCCAGGCGCAGATCCGGAAGCAGTACACCGAGGCCGGCAGTTTCACGGTCACGGTCACGCTCAAGGACGCGGCGGGCAACATCGGCATGGCCACCGCGCCCGCCGCTACCAAGGTCACCGTGACCAGCCCCGGCAAATTCAAGCTGAACAAGACCACCGTGTGGCCGGGCCAGCGGTTCTCGGTCTCGATCAGCGGCGTTCCGGCCGGCACCACCGTCATCCGCCTGCACTGGGGCGACGGTTCCTACAGCAAGCTCAGGGGCGCGAACCAGACGGTCTCCACCCTCTACGGCCGCAACATGGGCAAGGTCACCCTGCGGGCGACCTTCGCCAACGCCAACGGCATGTCGTCGCTGGTCACCGTCGGCACGATCGACGTGAAGCGCGACCGCTGGAGGCCGGTCGTCAAGGTCAAGAAGCCGAGCCAGTCGAACCGGCTGAAGTCCTGGAAGTACGCCACCGGCACGGTCACCGACAAGGGAGCCGGTGTGCCGTTCCTCTTCGTGCTGGCGACCCGCATCTCGGGCAACAAGGTCTACTGCTTCACCCCGAAGAAGACGTGGAAGCGCGTCTACAACGAGAGGCAGTTCAAGAACTGCGTCCCGGTCGCGGTGAAGGTCTCCAAGGGCAAGTGGTCGCTGAAGCTGAGTGGCCTGAAGAAGGGCGAGCTCTACGTCGACGCGATGGCGCGGGACTGGGGCGGCAACCTCAGCAAGGTGGCCTCCGTCAAGGCGAAGATCACCCGTAGCTGAGTACGGCAGTAGTCACATCGCGGGGTCCGGCGCTACGCCGGGCCCCGCGCTCGTTCCGAGCCGGTACGGCACCTCCGCGACGTGGTGATCGGTGAGCTCCCGCAGCGCCGCCCACACCTCGTACACGCCGCGCTCATAGCAGCGCGCGCCCACCGCGGAGACGGAGTCCGCGTCGGGGCGTACGAGCCGGAGCCGCGCCCAGGTGTCGTCGCGTTGCAGCACCCAGGCCGGCACGTTGCGCCACAGGGCCTGCTCGGCGCGGCGGGACAGGGACTGCACCGGGTAGCGGGCGGCGCGGGTGAGCGCGCGGACGCGGAAGTCCTCCGGCGGGTCGGCGACCGCCTCGTACTCCTGCTCGCCGATCCGGCCGACGAGGCGCGCCGTGCCGGCGTTGGTGCAGGGCACGTACTCCCGGTCAGGGCTGACCCCGGGCACCCCCTCGAGCAGGTGTCGCCAGCGCGGGCCGGCCAGCCGCAGCCAGCCGTGCTGCTCGGGCTGGTAGGTGTAGAGCACCACCTCGTCGCCGGTGCCGGGATAGGCCAGGAGCTGGGCATTCGCCGGCATGGGAAGGTCGGCGAAGCCCGCGGTGACGAACTCCGGGATCAGGTCGTCGGCGCTGGGCGTGAAGCCGGTGCCGAGCACCATCGCGCCGATCCGCGAGTGGGCCGGCAACGCGGGCAGTCCGGCCTGGACGGCGCCCATCGGGATCTCGAAGTCGCGCGGGTCGGTGGCGCGCCAGCGCAGCGCGTACGCGACCGGCTGGTCGCCGGCGCCGTCGGTGCGCAGCACGGACAGCTCCTCCGGAGTGCGCAGGTGGGCGATGTCGCAGGTGCGGTAGCAGAACCCGTACGGCAGCCAACCGGCCAGATGCCCGGCGAGCTGGACCGCGGAGAGCACCTTGGTCATGCGCGTGCCGCGGTGCACGGCGGCAGTGGCCCGGATCCGCTGCAACAGGGGATCGTCCTGATGCCCGACGGACTGGGTCAATGACTGGACCTGTGCCCAGGAGAGATCGCGGCGCAGCGGCGCCATCAGAGGCGGCTCGAGCGGATCGCTGCCCACGGCGGCGTCCTCACCGATCAGGGTCACCCCGCCCAAGCTAGGGGCGCCGGGTTGATTTCGGATGAACGCGAGGTTATGCCGTGTGTGATGCTGGACGGCGATGAACACGCAACCGTCCGAGTCCCGCAAGCAGCGTGCCGCCCGGCGCGCCGGTGAGTTCCCGCCCGCGCCCGAGCCGCTGGCCGTTCCCGTCTTCGACAGCCATACGCACCTCGACATCACGGTGCACGAGCAGGGCGTGCCCGGCGGTGGCGACGACCCGGTCGAGGCGCTGATCACCGCCGCGGCGAAGGTCGGGGTGGACCGGCTGGTGCAGGTCGGCGTCGACGTGGCGTCGTCGCGCTGGGGAGCCGCCCTGGCCGCCCGTCATCCCTCGGTCCTCGCGACGGTCGCGCTGCACCCCAACGAGGCGCCGACCCTGGCCGACCTCGACGAGGCGCTGCGCGAGATCGAGACTCTGGCGGCCGAGCCGCGGGTGCGCGGGCTGGGAGAGACGGGCCTCGACACCTTCCGTACGGGCGAAGCCGGCCGCCCCGCCCAGGAGCGCAGCTTCCGCGCCCACATCGCCATCGCCAAGCGCCACGGCAAGCCGCTGATCATCCACGACCGGGATGCACACCAGGACGTGCTGCGCGTCCTCGACGAGGAGGGCGCACCGGACACTGTGGTGCTGCACTGCTTCTCGGGCGACGCGGAGTTCGCGGCCGAATGCGTACGCCGGGGCTACCTGTTGAGCTTCGCGGGCACGGTGACGTTCGCCAGCGCGGGCGACCTGCGGGCGGCCGCGGCCCTGACGCCGCCGGAGCAGATGCTGGTGGAGACGGATGCGCCGTATCTGACGCCGGCGCCGCATCGGGGACGTCCCAACGCCTCGTACCTGATCCCGGTGACCGTGCGGGCGCTGGCGGAGGTGACCGGCCGGGATCTCGACGCCCTGTGCGCGGCGATCTCCACGAACGGCGAGCGGGTCTTCGGCCCCTGGCGGTGATCCGGGCGGCGGGTCAGGAGGGCAGGGGATAGGCGGCGCAGTCGAGGCGTTCGCCCAGGCCGCCGAGGAGCTTGGCGAACTCGGTCGGGGCGGCGTGCAGCGGGCCGCGCGACACGAAGCGCACCGCCCAGCGGTGCCCCGGCGCGACGTTGAAGATGCGGTGCACCACCAGGGAGCCGCGGTCGTCGGGCTCGACGCTGGTGACGCCGCGATACCACCACTCGCCCTGCTGGACGACCGAGCGGGCGGCCCGGTCGACGGTCACGGTGATGGTGCTGCCGTCCCTGGTGACGGTGAACTCGTCGCCTTTCGCGGGCTTGGCCGCACCGGTCGCCGCGATCGGCGACCTCCCGCCCGGCCGCGCGTCGAGCAGTACCGCGGCGACCTCGTCCGGTGTCGCCTCGACCACGCCTCGCAGTTCGAGCAGCTCCGTCATGCCCCTCGTTGTACTCCCTCCGCGCATCTTGTCGCTGCCCCGTGACTGACCGTCACGCGATCGGCGCCCCGGCCGCCGCCGAGGCGGCACGGCGTCGCCTGCAGTGACCGTTGTGCGAGGGGCGTGCGGCCGCCGCCGAGGTCGCAAGGCGTCGCCTGCGGTGTTCGTCGCCCGGCGGCGCCGTAGGCTGTGACGTCATGGCTGACGCACTGCTCGGCCCGGCGGAGATCCGGGAGCTCGCCGCGCGGCTCGGGGTCGCGCCGACGAAGAAGCTCGGCCAGAACTTCGTGCACGACCCCAACACGGTCCGGCGCATCGTCGCCGCGGCCGGGCTCACCGCCGCGGACGTGGTGCTGGAGGTCGGCCCGGGGCTGGGTTCGCTCACCCTGGGGCTGCTCGGCGCCGCCGCACACGTGCACGCCGTGGAGATCGATCCGGTGCTGGCCGCGGCGCTGCCGGCCACGGTGGGGGAACGGTCCGACGCCGGGAAGCTGACCGTGCACCCCGCCGACGCGCTCAAGGTCACCGCGGGGCTGTTCCAGCCGGCGCCGACCATGCTGGTGGCGAACCTGCCGTACAACGTGGCGGTTCCGGTCGTGCTGCACCTGCTGGCCGTCCTGCCGACGCTGCGTGGCGGGCTGGTCATGGTGCAGAAGGAGGTCGCCGACCGGCTCGTCGCCGGTCCGGGGTCGAAGGTCTACGGGGTGCCCTCGGTCAAGCTCGCCTGGTACGCGGAGTCCCGTGCGGCGGGTCGCGTGCCTCCGGCGGTCTTCTGGCCCGTGCCCAACGTCGATTCCGGCCTGGTCGCCTTCACCCGCCGCGAGCTGGACTGCGACGTGCCGCGCGGGGTCGTGTTCCAGGTGGTCGACGCCGCCTTCGCGCAGCGGCGCAAGACCTTGCGGGCCGCGCTCGCCGGCTGGGCCGGCGGCGCCGCCGCGGCGGAGCGAATGCTTCTTGCCGCGGGGGTGGAACCCCAGGCTCGGGGCGAGTCGTTGACCGTACGGGAGTTCGCCGCGGTCGCGGCTGCCGCGATCTCCCTGGGCCACGGCGGTAAGCTCAGCGCAACCGGCAGGCGGCACGGGGAGGTGGACTCATGACGGCAACAGCGGAACCCGTCGTGTGTTCGTCGCTGCCGCGAGGATGCGTGCTGGTGACCCGGGAACTCGCTCCGTGACGGAGGCTTGGGGCCCGGACGACGACAAACCGCGCCGGATGGCCGGCCCGGTACGGGTCCGCGTGCCCGCGAAGATCAATCTGCATCTCGGCGTCGGCCCGTTGCGTGCCGACGGTTTCCACGAGTTGAGCACGGTCTACCACGCGATCAGCCTCTTCGACGAGCTGACCGCCCGCCGCGGCGACACCCTCGCGTTGACCATGGAGGGCGAGGGCGCCGGTGAGCTGGAGCTGGACGACAGCAACCTGATCATCCGGGCGGCCCGCGCGCTGGCCCACAAGGCGCGGGTGCCGGCCCACGCCCGGCTGCATCTGCGCAAGACCATCCCGCTGGCCGGCGGCCTCGCCGGTGGCAGCGCCGACGCCGCCGCGACCCTGCTCGCCTGCGACCTGCTCTGGGGCACCGGCTTCAGCAAGGAGGAGCTGGCCGAGATCGGCGCCGAGCTCGGTTCCGACGTGCCGTTCCTGCTGCACGGTGGCACCGCGCTGGGCACGGGCCACGGCGAGGCGATCAGCCCCATCCTGGCCCGGCCGACCACCTGGCACTGGGTGGTGGCGATCGCCGACGGCGGCCTGTCCACGCCCGCGGTCTACCGCGAGCTGGACCGGCTTCGCGACAGCCCGTGGCCGCCGACGCCGTTGGAGAGCCCCGACGAGCTGATGGCCGCCCTGCGTCAGCGCAAGCCGGAGGTGCTGGGCGCGGCCCTTGCCAACGATCTGCAGCCGGCGGCGCTGTCCCTGCGCCCAGCCCTGTCCGACGTGCTCAAGGCCGGCCACGAGGCGGGCGCGGTGGCGGGCCTCGTCTCCGGTTCCGGTCCGACCTGCGTCTTCCTCGCCACGGACGCCCGCCACGCGGAGCAGGTGGCGGGGCTGCTGGCCGAGTCCGGGGTGTGTCGCACGGCGGTGACCGCCCGCGGCCCCATGCCGGGCGCCCGCGCCGTCTGACCTGCCCCGCCACGCGATGGCGGACCTCGCCGCAGGGGCTTGTCGCCCGTCAAGGTAGTCTGGACGGCATCGTGGCCAACATTGTCAATCTGGACCGGGTCAACAAGGGCTACGGCGCCGCCGGTCAACTGCTCACCGACGTCTCGCTCGGGCTCGACGACGACGCCCGGGTCGGCATCGTCGGTCTCAACGGCGCCGGCAAGTCGACCCTGCTGCGGCTGCTCGCCAAGCTCGAGGAGCCCGACTCCGGCCGGGTCACCCACCGCCGCGACCTGCGGGTCGCCGCCCTTCCGCAGAGCCTGGTCCTCGCCGGCGAGGCGACCGTCCGCGACGTCGTGCTGGGCACCGCCTGGCTGGCCGAGGGGATGGGCGCCGAGCACGAGTGGGCCGGCGACGCCGGCGTCCGCGAGATCCTCGACGGCCTCGGCATGGGCCACCTCGGCCTGGAGACGCCGGTCGGGCCCATGTCCGGCGGTGAGCGCCGCCGGGTGGCCCTCGCCGCGCTGCTCGTCCGCGAGTCCGACCTGCTGATCCTCGACGAGCCCACCAACCACCTGGACGTGGCCGGTGTCGACTGGCTCGCTCGCTACCTGCTCGGCCGCCGGGGCGCGCTGGTCGTCGTCACCCACGACCGCTGGTTCCTTGACGCGGTGTGCACCGCGACCTGGGAGGTCGTCGACGAGCAGGTGCACATCTACGAGGGCGGCTACGCGGCCTGGACCCTCGCCCGGGCCGAACGGCAGCGGGTGGCCGCGGCCGTCGAGGCCCGGCGGCAGAATCTGCTCCGCAAGGAGATCGCCTGGTTGCGCCGCGGCCCGCCGGCCCGGACCTCGAAGCCGCAGTTCCGCATCGACGCGGCGAACGCGCTCATCGCGGACGTCCCGCCGGTGCGCGACAAGGTGAGCCTGCAGCGGCTGGCGACCACCCGGCTGGGCAAGCAGGTGTACGACCTCGAGAACGTCCGCCTCGAGGCCGGCCCCAAGACCATCTTCTCGGAGCTCACCTGGCACGTCGGCCCCGGCGACCGGATCGCGATCCTGGGCGCCAACGGCGCGGGCAAGACCACCCTGCTGCGCCTGCTCGCCGGCGTCACGGAGCCGGACGGCGGGCGCCTGGTGCGGGGCTCGACCGTACGCCCGGCGTTCTTGTCCCAGGAGCTCAAGGAGCTGCCGGGACACCTGCGCTTGCTGGAGGCCGTCGAGGAGGTGGCCAAGCGGGTCAAGCTCGGCGACCGTGAGTTGTCGGCGGGACAGCTCGCCGAGGTGTTCGGGTTCACCGACAAGCGGATCTGGACCCCGGTGAGCGACCTCTCCGGCGGCGAGCGACGCCGGCTGCAACTGTTGCGCCTGCTCGCCGCGGAGCCGAACGTGCTGCTCCTCGACGAGCCCACCAACGACCTCGACACCGACACGCTGGCCTCACTGGAGGACCTGCTCGACTCCTGGCCCGGCACGATGGTGGTGGCCAGCCACGACCGCTACCTGGTCGAGCGGGTGACCGACACCGCGTACGGGATGTTCGGCGACGGCCGGCTGGTGCACCTTCCCGGCGGCGTCGACGAATACCTCGCGCGGACCGCCGGTGCTCCCGCCCTGGCGCCCGTCGCGGCGCAAGCGCCGGGGGCGGCTCCCGCCGCGGCCGCTGGGAACGGGATGTCCGCGGGTGAACTGCGGGCGGCCCGCAAGGATCTCGCCCGCCTGGAGCGGCAGCTCGCGAAGCTCGAGGACCGGATCGTGAAGATCAACGAAGGTCTCGCCGAGCACGGCAGCGACTACGACAAGATCATGGAGTTGGACGCTCAGCTCAAGGCGGTGCAGGCGGAGCGGGCCCAGGTCGAGGAGGCCTGGCTCGAGCTGGCGGAGCAGGTGGGCGACGCCTGATCCGGGGGTGCTCCTGCGGGCGCCGAGGCGATGCGCGAGAATCTCTGGCGAGACACGAACCGAGGTTGGAGACGGACACCATGGCGCACATTCCGGTCAATCACCCGCTGCGGCCGCTCTACCGCGCTCTGGGCGCGCTGACCGGAGCCTACCTCGTCCTCTTCGGGATCGTGGGCATCATCGTCACCGCCGGTGACGGCCTGTTCGGCAACGGCGGGGACCGGGTGCTGGGGCAGGGTGCCAACCTGTTCTGGTCGATCGTGTCGCTGCTGATCGGCGGCATCGTGGTGCTCGCCACGGTCATCGGGCGCAACTCCGACGTCGAGGTCGACAAGTACTTCGGCTGGGGCCTGCTGGTCGTCGGCAGCTACGAGCTCGCGGTGATCCGCACCGACGCCAACTTCCTCGACTTCAGCGTCTCGACGGTCGTGGTCACCTACCTCCTCGGCCTGGTGCTGATCATGGCCAGCCTCTACAGCAAGGTCGCTCCGACCGCGCAGGCCGGCGAGCCGCGCCAGGTGCGGCAGGCACGGGCGACCCAGAACGCCTGATGGCTCACTACCCCGTCAATCACCACCTCCGCCAGACCTACCGCCTGTTCGCCGGCGCCTCCGGGGCCTACCTGGCCCTGGTCGGGGTCGTCGGCGTCGGCGTCACCTGGGGTGACCCGTTCTTCCACCGGGGACACGACTGGGTGCTGGGGCTGCGCACGAATCCCGCCGGGGCGTGGCTGACCGCCCTGTTGGGCCTGGCGGTGCTGGTCGCCGTGCTGCTCGGCGGCAACGTGCACCATCACGGCAGTCTCGTCACGGGCTGGGGCCTGCTGGGCGTGTCCATGGTGCTGCTGGCCCTCATCCAGACCGACGCGAACGTCCTGAACGTCTCGATGGTCAACGTCATCGTGCTCACGCTGCTGGGCCTGGTGGTCCTGACCGCCGGCCTGTACGGCAAGGTGGACGATTCCGCAGCCACCCGCGCCGACGACGAGCGGGCGCACCAACCCGCCTGAGCCGGGTGGCCGGCTGTCCCGCGCGGAGCGCGGCCGGCTCCGGCCCGGGTCGGATGGCCGGCCCGGGTCGGGTCAGCGGGTCCGGGTCGGGCGCGAGTCGGATGGCCGGCTCAGGCCGGGGTCAGCGGGTCTTGCGGGTCAGCAGGGTGGGTTTGGCCTCGAGGTGCGACAGGCCGTTCCAGGCCAGGTTCACCAGGTGCGCGGCCACCATCTCCTTCTTCGGTTTGCGTGCCTCGGGCCACCACTGGCCGACCAGGGCCACCATGCCCACCAGCGCCTGCGAGTAGAGCTCGGCGAACTTGGGCTCCAGCCCGCGGGACGTGAACTCGGCGCCGAGGATGTGCTCGACCTGGTGGGCCACGTCGTTCATCACGCTGGAGAAGTTGCCCGCCGGCTGCAGCGCCGGCGACTCGCGGACCAGCACCCGGAAGCCGTGCGGTTCCTCCTCGATGTAGTCCAGCAGCGCGAGGGCGGCCTGCTCGAGGAGCTCGCGGGGATGCCCGGCGGTCAGGGCGGCGGCGACGCGGTCGAGCAGGGCGCGCACCTCCCGGTCGACGACGACCGCGTAGAGACCCTCCTTGCCGCCGAAGTGCTCGTACACGACCGGCTTGGAGACCTTGGCGCGCGAGGCGACCTCCTCCACCGAGGTTGCGTCGAAGCCGCGCTCGGCGAAGAGCTGCCGGCCGATGGCGATGAGCTGCTCGCGCCGTTGCGCCGCGGACATGCGTACGCGCGACGAGGACGGCGCGGCCGCACTCCGGCCCGTCGCAGTGACCGGGCGCAGGCGACGACCCCGGGGTTGGTTGCTGGTGTCGTTGTGCTCGGTCACCTCGCCATCCTGCCAGCTTCGGCGAATCCCATCGATCCACGTGGCGGGAACGGCGATGGTCAATTGTTAACAACTTACGCTTACGTCACCGTAAGTTATAACGCCGTCGGAAGGCCTCGATCGCGTCCGCCGAGCCCTCGCTCGCGCTCACCATGATCACTGCTCGAGATCCGGCGCATGTTCCGGGCCGCGGAACGGAAATCCTGCTGGCGGGCCATGTGACCGGAGTGTGGACGGTGGGTTGCGGGGCGGTCGACGACAAAATCTGCACCTTGTCCATCGAGAAGGTGTAACGCCGCTGTAACTCCAAGTCGATAACGTGCGCTCCGAGCAACATTCATGTATCGACATCTTTCTTTCACCGCTGCCCCTTGCATGCCTGTGCGACCGTTCCAAACGACACGGCGGGAGTCCGATGAAGACAGTGCGACAGACGAGCTCACTGGTGCTGGCCGTCAGCGGGGGTGTCGGCATGGAGCCGAGCCCGCATCAGGTCGCCGCCGCGGCGCGGGCCGGTGGAATCGGCGTTCTGGACCTGGGGCGCGGCGATGCCTGGAGCCTGCGCGTGCTGGCGCAGACCGCCCGCCGCGTGGGCGAGGGGCTGGGCGTGCGAGTCACCGCGGCCTGCGCGGCCACCGCGGGCGACCTGGAGCGGGTCGCCGGTGGCGCCGTCGAGCTGGTCGTCGTCGCCGCGGACGCCGGATGGGACGTCGCCGACCTGGTCGGCCGCTACCGCGTCTACGTCGAGGTCACCGACCTCGCCGAGGCGCGAGCCGCCGTGACCGCCGGCGCGCACGGGTTGGTCGCCCGCGGCATGGAGTCCGGGGGGCGCGTCGGCGACCTCAGCTCCTTCGTGCTCCTCCAGCAGCTCGTCGGCGTCGGGTTGCCGGTCTGGGCGGCCGGCGGCATCGGCCCGCACACCGCGGCGGCCTGTGTCGTGGGTGGCGCGGCGGGGATCCTGTTGGATACCCAGCTCAGCCTGCTCCCTGAGTCCACATTGTCCGATCAACACCTTTCGCTGCTTCGTCGCATGGACGGTACTGAAACGGTGCTGCGCGACGGCATCCGGGGCGTCGAGAGCGGCGGCACGCTGCTGCCCATCGGCCAGGACGGCTGGCTCGCCGCCGACTTCGCCCGGCGGTACGCGGACACCGCCGCGGCCGTACGCGGCATCCGCGACTCGATCCTGCAGGCCCTGGAGCACGCCGACGCCGGCGAGGCGCTGAGCCCCGGCGCCCCGCTGGCCCGGACGCTGGGCGTCGACCTTCCCGTCGCCCAGGGCCCGATGACCCGGGTGAGCGACGTGGCCGGCTTCGCCCGCGCCGTCGCGGACGGCGGCGCCCTGCCCTTCATCGCCCTGGCCCTGGCCAACGCCGAGCAGAGCCGGCGGATGCTGACCGAGACCGCCGCCGCGCTCGGCGACCGCCCGTGGGGCGTCGGCGTGCTCGGCTTCGCGCCGGAGCACCTTCGGGCCGCGCAGATCGAGGTCGTCCGGGAGATCCGTCCCGCGGTCGCGATCATCGCCGGTGGCCGTCCCGCCCAGGCCAAGGGCCTCGAGGCCGACGGCATCAGCTCCTTCCTGCACGTGCCGTCGCCCGGGCTGCTGCGCCAGTTCCTGCAGGCCGGCTCCCGCAAGTTCATCTTCGAGGGCGCCGAGTGCGGCGGGCACGTCGGCCCGCGCGCCAGCTTCCCGCTCTGGGAGGCGCAGCTCGGGGTCATCGAGGAGTTCCTCGCCGAGCGTCCCGAGGGCACGGCCGCGGAGCTGCAGATCTTCTTCGCCGGCGGCATCCACGACGAGCGGTCGGCGGCGATGGTGGCCGCGATGACCGGCCCGCTCACCCGTCGCGGCGCCCAGACCGGCGTGCTGATGGGTACGGCGTACCTGTTCACCGCCGAAGCCGTCACCCACGGCGCGATCCAGCCGCTGTTCCAGCAGCAGGCGATCGAGGCGACGCGGACGGCGCTGCTGGAGACCGCTCCCGGCCACGCGACCCGGTGCCTGCAGTCCGGCTTCGTGGACGACTTCCACAGCCTGCGCGAGCAGCTCGAGGGAGCCGGCGTGGAGAACCGCGTCGTCTGGGAGCAGCTCGAGATGCTCAACGTCGGCCGGCTGCGCATCGCCAGCAAGGGGATCACCCGCGACGGCGACCGGCTCGTGCCGGTCGACGAGGCCACCCAGGCGGCGGAGGGCCTGTTCATGGCCGGGCAGGTCGCGGTCCTGCGCGACGCCGCCACCACCATCGCCGGCCTGCACGACCAGGTCACCACGGCTGCCGCGGCCGGGCACGCCGACCGGGTCGCCGCCCTGCGCGTCGACCTCGGGCTGGACCCGGTGCTGGAGCCGGAGGTCGCCGACCCGCTGGACATCGCCATCGTCGGCATGGCCTGTGTCTTCCCCGGATCGCCCGACCTGGCCTCCTTCTGGGAGACCGTGATCAGCGGCGCCGACAAGGTCGGCGAGGTGCCGGCGGACCGCTGGGACGTCGACACCTACTACGCGCCGGAGGTCGGGCCCGGGCAGACCGGCCGGATCACCGTCTCCAAGTGGGGCGGCTTCATCGACCCGGTGCCGTTCGACGCGATCAAGTACGGCATCCCGCCCGCCGCGCTGGCCAGCATCGACCCCACTCAGCTCCTCGCCCTGGAGATCTCGCACCGGGCGTTGTTCGACGCCGGGTATGCGTACGACTCCGGCTTCGACCACGGCCGCACCGGCGTGGTGTTCGGCGCCGAGGCGGGCAGCGACATGAGTCAGACGCAGACGTTGCGCACCCTGCTGCCCGGATACCTAGGCGAGCTCCCGGAGCAGCTCGAGGACCTGCTGCCGACGGTCACCGAGGACACGTTCCCCGGTGTGCTCGCCAACGTCATCGCCGGCCGGGTCGCCAACCGCCTCGACCTCGGCGGCCCCAACTACACCGTGGACGCCGCCTGCGCCTCGTCGCTGGCCGCCATGGACGCCGCCTGCAAGGAGCTGATCGCCGGCGACAGCGACCTGATGATCTGCGGCGGCGCCGACCTGCACAATGGCATCAACGACTACCTGATGTTCACCTCGGCGCACGCGCTCTCGCCGACCGGCCGGTGCCGCACCTTCGACAGCACCGGCGACGGCATCGCGCTGGGTGAGGGCGTCGCCGCCGTGGTGCTCAAGCGGCTCGCCGACGCCGAGCGCGACGGCGACCGGGTGTACGCCGTGATCAAGGGCCTCGGTGGCGCCAGCGACGGACGCGCCCTGGGCCTGACCGCGCCGCGCGCCGAGGGCCAGCGCCGGGCGCTCGACCGGGCGTACGGCGGCGCGGGCATCTCCCCGAGCGAGGTGGGCCTGGTCGAGGCGCACGGGACCGGCACGGTCGTCGGTGACCGTACCGAGCTGGAGACGCTGACCCGGCTCTTCACCGAGTCGGGAGCGCGCCCCGGCACCTCGGTGCTGGGCTCGGTCAAGTCGCAGATCGGCCACACCAAGTGCGCGGCGGGCATGGCCGGCGTCATCAAGGCCGCGCTCGCCCTGCACACCGGCGTGAAGCCGCCGACGATCGGGCTGACCCGCCCCAACCCGGCCTGGAACCCCGACACCAGCCCGTTCGCGTTCCACACCGAGACCCGGCCCTGGGCGGCGCCCGCCGCCGAGCGGATCGCCGGGGTCAGCGCGTTCGGCTTCGGCGGCACCAACTTCCACGTGGTGCTCGGCGCCCATCCGCCCACCGCGGACCCGCGGCACACCCGCCAGGAGTGGCCCGCCGAGCTGTTCATGTTCCGCGGCACCACGGTGGAAGCCGCCCGGCGCGGCGTCACCAAACTGCTCGACAAGCTGTCCGCCGGCGACAAGGGCGTAAGCCTGCGTGAGCTGGCCGCCACCGCGGCGCGGGAGTCTGACCCGCGCACCGGCCCGGTGCGCATCGCGGTGGTCGCGTCCGACGTCGACGACCTGGCCGTCCTGCTGCGCCGCGCCCTCGACGGGGACCACGACCCGCGCAAGGGCCTGATCCAGCCGCCGGCGAGCACCGAGCCGGGCAAGGTCGCCTTCCTGTTCCCCGGGCAGGGCAGCCAGAAGCCCGGTGCCCTGTCCGACCTGTTCGTCGCCTTCCCGGAGCTGCGCGAATACCTCGAGCTGGGCCGGGAATGGGCCGACCTGCTCTTCCCCCCGACCGCGTTCGGGGAGGAGGCCGAGCAGGCCCAGGCCGACCGGGTACGCGACACCCGCGTCGCCCAGCCGGTCCTCGGCATCGGCGGCCTCGCCGTCGACCACGTCCTGCGCCGTCTCGGCGTACGTCCGGACATGGCCGGCGGGCACAGCTACGGCGAGCTGGTCGCCCTCAGCACCGCGGGCGCCTTCGACCCGGCCACGCTGCTCGACCTGAGCCGGGAGCGGGCCGCGGCCATCCTCGCGGCCGCGGGCGACGACCCGGGGACGATGGCCGCGGTCAGCGGCACCGCCGAGCAGGTCACGGCCGCGCTGGCCGCCGCCGGGCTGGACGGCGAGGTGGTGTTGGCCAACCACAACGCGCCTACCCAGGTCGTCATCTCCGGCCCGACCGAGGCGGTTGCCCGCGCGACGGCCGCGCTCAAGGAGGCCAAGCTGCGCGCCCGGGCCATCCCGGTGGCCGCCGCCTTCCACAGCCCGGTCGTGGCGCAGGGTGCCGTCGCCTTCGCCGACGTGCTCGCCACGCGGGAGATCACCGCGCCCACCCTGCCGGTCTGGTCGAACCACAGCGCCGCGCCGTACCCGGCGGACGCCGGCGCGGTCCGCGCGGGGCTCGCCGCGCAGATCGGCGCGCCGGTCCGCTTCGTCGAGCAGGTCGAGGCGATGTACGCCGCCGGCGCCCGCGTCTTCGTCGAGGCCGGCCCCGGCCAGGTCCTCGCCAAACTGGTCGCCGCCGTGCTCGGCGACCGCCCGCACCTGGTCGTCACCGTCGACGGCCGTCCGGGCCAGGGGCTGCGCGCCCTGCTCACCGCCGCCGCCGAGCTGGCCTGCGCCGGGGTTCCGGTGCAGACCGGCTGGCTCTTCGCCGGCCGGGACACCTCCGGTCCCGCGGCGCCGGCGGCCAACCGTCCCACCTGGACCGTCGACGGCCAGGCCGTACGGGACCGCACCGGACAGTGCCTGCCCGGCGGGATGACTCCCGCCCGGCGCATCGAGATCGAGGAGTTCACGATGACCGCAGTGCAGGGCCCCGACGGTGCCCGCGACAACCGCAGCGAGCTCGTCAGCGAGTTCCTACGGACGAGCCGGGACCTGATCGCGACCCAGCGCGACGTCCTGCTGGCGTACCTGGGCGAGAGCAGCGGCGGGCGTCTGGTGTGGCAGCCCGCCGAGGCGGCGCCGGCCCTGGCGGCGGCGCCGCTGGCGGCGCCGTCGATGTCGGCCGCGATGGTCGCTCCGGTCTCGCCCGCGCCCGCGACGACGGTCGCCGTGCACTACCCGACGGTCGCCGAGACGGAGGCCCTGCTCGCCCCGGAGCCGTCGCACTCCGGCCTGGACGTGCAGGGTGCCGTGCTGGCGGTGATCAGTGAGCGGACGGGTTACCCGGAGGAGCTGATCGAGCTCGACCTGGATCTGGAGGCGGATCTGAGCGTCGACTCGATCAAGCGGGCCGAGGTGGCCGGCGAGGTGGCGAACAAGCTGGGGCTGACCGTCGAGGGTGACGAGTCCGAGCTGGAGGATCTGGTCAAGGCCCGCACCGTACGGGCCATGGTGAGCTGGCTCGACGCCCGCATCAACGCGTCGCCGGCCGCCGCGACCTTCGCCGTCTCCACCACGGTCGCCGTGTCCGCCGCGCCGGCCGCGGTCGCCCTACCGGCGATGGACGTGCAGGGTGCCGTGCTGGCGGTGATCAGTGAGCGGACGGGTTACCCGGAGGAGCTGATCGAGCTCGACCTGGATCTGGAGGCGGATCTGAGCGTCGACTCGATCAAGCGGGCCGAGGTGGCCGGCGAGGTGGCGAACAAGCTGGGGCTGACCGTCGAGGGTGACGAGTCCGAGCTGGAGGATCTGGTCAAGGCCCGCACCGTACGGGCCATGGTGAGCTGGCTCGACGCGAAGATCAACGCGCCGGCCGCGCCGGCCCCGGCGGTGGCCGCCCCCGTCACCACCCCCGTCACCACCCCCGTCGCCGAGCCCGTCGCCGAGATCGAGGCGCCGGCCCGGGTGGGCATCGCGCCGCAGCGGCTGATCGCCACCCTCGAGCCCGCCGTGCCCGGCGACGCCGCCGGCACCGATATCGCGGGCGCCCGCTTCCTGATCACCGGCGGGGCCGCGACCGGCGTCCGGCTCGCCGAGCTTCTCGCCGACGCCGGTGCGAGCGGCGTGAGCGGCTCGACCGCCGACGACCCGGCCGGCCTCGACGGGATCGTGCTGCTCGACGGCCTGACTGCCGACGGCGGCCCGCTGCTGCCGGACGCGTTCGGCTTCCTCAAGCGGGCGCTGTCCGCCGGGCCGCGCTGGCTCATCGCCGCCGGCCCGGAGGCGGGCACCGCGCGGACCGACGGACTGACCGGCCTGTTCCGCACGATCGCCCGGGAGTACCCGGAGACCGTCGCCCGCTACGTCGAGGTGAGCGCCGCGGCATCCGCCGACGAGGTCGCCCAGGGCCTCGTCGAGGAACTGCACGAGGCGGCCCCCGCCCCGGTCGTCTATCGCCGGGCCGACGGGCGGCACGTCGGGCAGCTCACCGAGGCCGGATTGGGAGTGCTGGCCGACGGGGGAGCCGGGCCGGCCGGCGACGGCGCGGCCGAGGCGCGGGCGATCGGGCTCGACGCCGACTCGGTCGTGGTGCTCATCGGCGGCGCGCGGGGGATCACGCCCTGGTTCGCCCGGACGGTCGCCGCCGCCTCACGGTGCCGGATCGAGCTGGTCGGGCGTACGCCGCTGCCGCAGACCGACGAGGATCCGGAGCTGGCGGCCGCCGGTGACAAGGCGGCGCTGCGCTCGGCACTGGCGCGTCGCGGCATGCGTTCGCCCGCCGACATCGACCGCGCCGCGTCCGCGATCCTGGCCGCCCGCGAGGTCAACGCCACCGTCGCGGAGCTGACCGAGCTCGGCGCCCACGTGCGCTACCACTCGCTGGACGTCCGCGACGACGAGGCGACCCGCCGGCTGGTCAAGCGGATCCACGACGAATACGGGCGCATCGACGGCCTGGTCTACGCGGCCGGGATCATCGAGGACAAGCTCATCGGCGACAAGGACCCGGCCTCCTTCGAGCGGGTGTTCCGCACCAAGGTCGACGGCGCCCGGTCGGTGCTCGACGCCCTGGACGGCTGCGGCGCCGCGCCCCGGTTCGTGGTCATGTTCGGCAGCATCGCCGCCGCGTACGGAAACCGCGGCCAGAGCGACTACGCGGCCGCCAACGACGCGCTCGACGCGATGGGCACCCGCTGGTCGCAGGTCACCGGCCACCGCGCGCTGACCGTGCACTGGGGACCGTGGGCCCCGGTCGGCGCGCACGGCGGCATGGTCACGCCCGAGCTGACCGCCGAGTACGCCCGCCGCGGCATCGGCCTGATCGACCCGGAGGAGGGCGCGCTCAGCCTGCTGCGGGAGCTGGCCTTCGGGGATCCGGCGCAGACCTCGGTCGTCCTCACCGCGTCGGGCTGGTAGGCCGGCATGGAGCAGATCGCCATCGTGGGGATGGCGGCGATCTTCCCCGGCGCCGCCACCCTGGAGCAGTACTGGCAGAACCTGGTCAACGGCAAGGACATGATCTCCGACGTCCCCGAGGACCGCTTCGACGCGCTGTTCTACGACCCGGACAACGCGCACCGGCCGGACCGGCTCTACACCCGGCGCGGCGGTTTCCTCGACGACCAGGCGGTGTTCGAGCCGCTGAAGTTCGGCATCATGCCGAACTCGGTCGGCGACATCGAGCCGGACCAGCTCATCGCGCTCGAGGTCGCCGCGGCGGCCATCGCGGACGCGGGCGGCGCGGACCGGATGCCGGACGCCGACCGGATCGGCGTGATCCTGGGCCGCGGCGGTCTGCTCAACCCGGCCGCGTCCCGCTACGCCAACCGGGTGCGCATGGCCAGCCAGGTCGTCAGCCTGCTGCGGGAACTCCTGCCGGACCTCGGCGAGGATCGCCTCGACATGCTGCGGGACCGCATCGACGAACGGCTCGGCAAGCATCAGCCGGAGGGCACGATCGGGCTGGTGCCCAACCTCGCGGCGTCCCGCGTGGCGAACCGGCTCAACCTGCGCGGGCCGGCGTACACGATCGACGCGGCGTGCGCGTCGTCTCTGATCGCGGTCGACCAGGGCATGACCGAGCTGGCGCAGGGCCGGCTGGACGCCGTGCTGGCCGGCGGCGTGCATCACGTGCACGACATCAGCTTCTGGTCGGTGTTCAGCCAGCTCCAGGCGCTGAGCCGCAAGGGCGACATCCGGCCCTTCGACGCCGAGGCCGACGGCGTCCTGATCGGCGAGGGCACCGGCATGGTCGTGCTCAAGCGCCTGGCCGATGCCGAACGCGACGGCGACCGCGTGTACGCGGTCATCCGCGGCAGCGGCACCTCCAGCGACGGCCGCTCGGCGAGCATGTTCAACCCGGCGAGCTCCGGTCAGTCGCTGGCGATCCGGCGCGCCTGGGAGATGGCCGGGCTCGACCCGGCCGCGCCGGATGCGCTGGGCCTGCTGGAGGCGCACGGCACGGCCACCCCGACCGGGGACGCGGCCGAGCTGACCACCGTGGCCGAGGTGTTCGGCCCGCACACCGGCGGCGAGCGGCCGGTGATCGGCTCGGTGAAGTCGATGATCGGCCACGCGATGCCCGCGGCCGGGGCCGCCGGCCTGATCAAGGCCACGCTCGCCGTCTACCACGGCGTACTGCCGCCCACCCTCAACGTCACCAAGCCGCGCGCGGAGATGGCTAAGACCCGGTTCCAGCCGATCTCCTCCGCCCAGCCCTGGCAGAGCGCCGGGCCGCGCCGGGCCGGGGTCAACGCGTTCGGCTTCGGCGGCATCAACGCGCACGTCATCGTCGAGCAGTACGCCTCGGCGGGACCCGTGGCCGTCGCCGAGCCGGAGCGCATCGTGTGGCTGTCCGCCGCCACGACCGGCGAGATGGCCGCCCTGCTGGAGCGCGACGACGTCCGGGAACTGCCGCGCTCGCTCACGGGCGGGCCGGTGCGGCTCGGCATCGTCGACCCCACGGACCAGCGGCTCGGCATCGCCCGCAAGATGGTCGCCCGGGGCGAACCGTGGCGGGGCGGGCGGGACATCTGGTTCACGCCCCGGCCCCTGCTCGGCCCCGGCGGCGGCAAGCTCGCCTTCGTCTTCCCGGGCGTCGAGGCGGAGTTCGCGCCGCGGACGGCGGACATCGCCGCGCACTTCGGGCTGCCGCACCGCGAGTGGACGGCCGCGGACCTGGGCCAGCACGGCACCGGCCTGGTCGAGGTCGGCAAGCTGCTCGACGTGGCCCTCCGCCGGATGGGCGTACGGCCGGACGCGGTCGCCGGGCACAGCATCGGCGAGTGGACGGCCGCCGCGGTCACCGGGCAGATGAGCACCCAGGGCGTCGACGCGTTCCTCGGCCTCTTCGACGCGGACAGCGTCGAGGTCTCCGGGTACGCGTTCGCGGCGATCAGCGCGCCCATGGAGACCGTGACCCCGCTGCTGGACGGGTATCCGGGCGTGGTGCTGTCCCACGACAACGCGCCCAACCAGTGCGTCGTCAACGGGCCGCGCGAGCAGGTGCAGCGCCTCGTGGACGACCTGCGGGCCCGTACCATCCTGTGCCAGCTCCTGCCGTTCCGCTCGGCGTTCCACACGCCCGTCTTCGCCGAGGGGCTGCAGGCCATCGGCGCCGCGCTGGGCCGCTGGGAGGTGCACCCGACGGAGGTGCCGGTCTGGTCCGGCACCATCTCGGCGCCGTTCCCCTCCGACCCCGACGAGGTCAACCAGCTCTTCATCCGGCACATGATCGAGCCGGTCTGGTTCCGCCGCACCGTCGACGCCATGTACGCCGACGGCATCCGCGTCTTCCTGCAGATGGGCGCCGGCCAGCTCGCCTCGCTGATCGACGACAACCTGCGCGACCGCGAACACCTGGCGATGCCGGTCAACGTCTCCCGCCGCAACGGCCTGGCCCAGCTCCGCCGGGTGGCGACGGCCCTGTGGGCCGACGGCGGCGACCCGGACCTGGCGGTTCTCGATCCCGCCCCGGTCCTGCACGCGGCCCCCAAGGTCAACACGGTCGCCGAGCCGTCGGCCCGCAAGGGCCCGGCCGTCCGCCTCAACCTCGGTGGTCCGTTGGTCAAGCTGGGCGACGGCGCCGACCAACTCCTCGGCGTGAGCACGGGAGGAAGTCCACAGACGAAGCCGACGGCGAAAGCACCACAGCCGCAGGCACAGGTTCAGCCGCTGGCGCCAAGTCAGCCGCCAAGTCAGCCGCAGGCACCGAGTCAGCCGCAGCCACAGGTGCAGGCACAAGTGGAAGCCCACAGCGCGGCGCTGTCCGCGTTGAGCAGGATGGCCGGCACGTCCAAGGCCGCCGCGGAGCTCGCGGCCCTGCTCCAGGAGACCGCGAGCGACGCGGTGACGGTGATGAACGCCGCGGCGGCTCCACCGGCCGGCCGGCCGGTCATCCCGCGACAGACACCGGCACCGGCCCCGCAGCGTCCGGTGATCCCGCAGCAGCGACCCGCGCCGCCGCAGGCGGCGCGTCCGGCGGCGGCACCACCGCCGGTAACCGCTGGGCACGGATCGACGGTGTCACGCGAGCCGGTAGCCGTACATGAAAAGGGAGCAACCACCCCCGCAGTCGGACCGGAAAAGGAAACCACCCCCACAGCCGGACCGAGAAACGAAGCGGAAGTCCTCCTCAGGACGACCCTTGACGTCTCCATCGAGAACATGCCCTACCTGCGTGACCATTGCTTCTTCGTGCAGCCCGACGACTGGCCGCGCGTCGAGGACCGGTGGCCGGTGGTGCCCGCGACGACCGTGGTGCAGCACATGATGGATGCCGCCGAGCGGGCCGCGCCCGGGCTGAAGGCGGTCGCGGTGCGGGACGCGAAGTTCAACCGGTGGCTGATCGCGGCGCCGCCGCAGCAGGTCGAGATCACGGTCCGGCGGGCCGGTCCCGGCCTGTTCACCGTGATCTTCGGCGGCTACGCGCGCTCCACGATCGAGATGGCGGCGACCTATCCGGAGCCGGCGGCGCGGCCGTGGACGCAGGATCCGGCGACGGAGTTCCCGCCCACGACCAGCGCCGAGGAGATGTACGCCGAACGCCTCATGTTCCACGGCCCGCTCTTCCAGGGCGTCACGGCCGTGCACGCCCTCGGTGACATGCACGTGCGCGGCATCGTCACCGCGCCGACGCCGCCCGGCGCCCTGCTGGACAACGCGCTGCAGCTCATCGGCAACTGGCTCATCACGACCCAGCCGTTCCGGACGGTGGCCCTGCCGGTGGGGTTGCGTCACGTCAAGTTCCACGGCCCGCCGCCCGCGCCCGGCACCGCCCTCGACTGCGTGGCCCGGGTCCGGTCCATCACCGACGGTGAGCTGATAGCCGACACGCAACTGTCGGTGAACGGCCGGGTGTGGGCGCAGATCGACGGGGCGACCGACCGGCGCTTCGACAGCCATCCGACCGCCCGGGCCTGCGAGCGGTTCCCGGAGAAGTACCCGATGTCGCACCGCCAGCCCGGCGGCTGGACCGTGGTCTTCGACGCGTGGACGGACCTGGTCACCCGCGGCATGGCCGCGCGCGGCATCCTCGGCGGGGAGGCCGCGGTCGAGTACGAGCGCATGCCCGGCGCCAAGCGCAACCAGTGGATGCTGGGCCGGATCGCGGCGAAGGACGCTGTGCGCTTCCGGCAGTGGGACGCCGGGCACACGGACGTGTATCCGATCGAGCTGACCGTGCGCAACGAGCCGAGCGGGAAGCCCTACGTCGAGCTGCGGCCGGGCCGGGGCTACCAGGACTGCGCCGTGTCGATCGCGCACACCGCCGAGGCCGGGGTCGCCATCGCAGGTCCGGCGGGCGCTGCGGTCGGCATCGACGTGGTCGAGATCGCGCCGCGGGAGGAGAGCACCTACCGATACGCGCTCACCGAAAGTGAGCGTGCCCAGCTCACGGACGACCGCAGCTTCGCGCGGCTGTGGGCGGCCAAGGAAGCCGCCGGCAAGGCGCTCGGCACGGGGCTCGACGGCGCGCCCCGCCGGTTCGTGGTCTCCCTCGCCGACGGCACCGTGTCCGTCGGCGACCGGGTCCTCCGGGTCGCCTGGCAGGAGATCGAGAATCCGCCGGAGCTTCCGCCGCGACGCTACGTCGTCGCCTGGACCAGTACCGAAGACCACTAAGGAGCACCGCCATGCCCACGGATCAGACTGCCGTTCTCGCCGACGTCTCCTCGATGCTGCGTTCCGTCCTGGGTGACTTCGGCGACGACGCCGAGATCACCATGGACACCACCTTCAGCGACGACCTCGGCATGGAGAGCATCGACGTGGTGTCGCTCGCGGGCCGCCTCCAGGCCCGGTACGGCACCTCGGTCAACTTCGCGCTCTTCGTCTCCGGCCTCGACGTGCAGTCGGTGGGTCAGCTCAAGGTCGGCGAGCTCGTCGACTACATCGTGGATTCGCTCGCGAAGGCGCCGTCCCGTTCATGAGCATGATCCGCGCCAACGGGGTCGACCTCCACGTGGAGGAAGTGGCGCCCATCGGTGATCACCGGGGCACGGCGGTGCTCATCCACGGCATGACGTCGGACAGCATGGCGAGCTGGTTCCTGACGATGGCCCACCCACTCGCCGAGGCGGGGATGCGGGTTCTGCTCTACGACCTGCGCGGGCACGGCCACAGCGCCCGGCCGGCGACCGGCTACCGGCTGGAAGACTTCGTCGGCGACCTGGAGGCGCTGATCGCGCACTGGGCCCCCGACGGTCCGGTCCATCTGTTCGGCAACTCGTTCGGGGGCACGGTCGCCTTCGCGTATGCGGCACGCCATCCGGACGCGGTGGCCGGCATCGTCACGATCGAGTCCGCCCCGCCGACCTCCACCTGGTTCGCCCGGATGGCCCGCCGGCTGGCCCGGGCCGCCGAGACCCTGGCGGACGCGGAGGCGGTGGCCGGCAGCCGCCCGCTGCTCGCCCGGCGGCTGCGCGACGCCTCCGCCCTGCTCGCCGACACGGACATCGGCGAGGAACTGCCGGCCAGCACCCTGCCCGATCCGGCCGCGTTCACGGCGATCACCTGCCCGGTCCTGTGCCTGTACGGCGGCGACTCGGCGGTCAAGGAGCTCGCCGGCCAGACCGAGCGCCTGGTGCCGCAGTCGAAGCACGTCGTCGTCGCCGGCCAGAAGCACACCCTGCTCATCAAGGCACCCGACCAGGTCCGCGCCGAGGTGCTGCCCTGGCTCGCCACCTGCGTGCATTAGGAGATCCCATGGACCGCGCCATCATCATCAGCAACGGCCGCTGTGGTTCGACCCTGCTCTCCGACCTGATCGTCGAGGAGCAGGAGACCTGTTCGGTCCAGGAGTTCTTCATGTCGGTCGCGCCGTGGAACCGGAGCACCGAGATCATCACGGGTCCGGAGTACTGGCGGGTGCTCAGCGGTCCCAAGGAGGAGCTGTCGGTCCTGTTCCGGATCGGCGTGCCGCCGAAGGAGGTCCGCTACCCGGCCTCCGGCCGCTTCAACGACGATCTCGTGAACCTGCCCCGCATCCTGGCCATCACCCTGGCCAAGCTGACCGACGACCCGGACGCGCTCTTCGACCGCCTCGCCCCGCGGGTGGAGGCATTCCCTACGCAGAGCGTGGGCGCGCATCACCAGGCGTTCCTCGACCTGCTCACCGAGCTGACCGGCAAGAAGCGCTGGGTGGAGCGGTCCGGCGGCAGCAGCCAGGTCACGACGTCGCTGCTGGAGAACTTCCCCAGCGCCAGAATCGTGTACCTGACCCGGGACTGGGCGGCCACCGCGAAGTCGATGAGCCGGCACTCGTCGTTCCAGCTCGTCCAGCTCCGGGTCGAGGCGGTCGGACGGTACGGCGTCGACCCGCTCACCGCCGACCCGGGCGACGACGTGCCCGACGAGGTGCGGGCGTACCTGCCGGACCGGCTCACCGCCGAGTTCCTGCAGGAGCGGGGCAAGGACCCGAAGCGGTTCATCGGCCTGTGCGCGTTCATGAGCAGCCAGGCCGAGCAGGCGCTCGCCGACCACCCGCCCGCCCACCTGCACACGATGGCGTACGAGGACCTGGTCGCGGACCCGGTGGGTCAGCTCACCGCGCTGGGCACGTTCCTGGGTTTCGCCGACCCGGGCGGTTGGGCCGCGTCGGTGGCCCACCGTGTCCGCAAGCCTGAACCCGTGGCAGTTCCGGCATGAACAGCCTGGCCGGGTTGACCGCTGCGGTCCTGCTCGGCGCGAGTGCCGCGGTCGCACCGGCGGCGGCCGCGGACACGTACGCCCACCGGCTGCTCGGCAAGGCGGCGCCCGACGAGTGTTTCGCCGGCATCGGGCAGCCTTATCCGCCCGGGCCGCCGTGCGCCCGGGGCCAGGCCAAGGTGAACCAGTCGTACGTGTGGGGCATGACCCGCGTCGGCCGCCAGGTCTGGTTCGGCACCGGCGCCAACACGCACTGCCTCACCAGCGGCTCCGGCCTCGCGGATGCGGACCCCGTGGTCAACGACGACTACGTCTGTGAGTTCGCCGAGAGCCAGGTCGCCAAGGAGCACCCGACCGTGCCGGACGCGTTGGGCGACATCCGGGTGCCGCAGATCTGGCTGTACGACGCCGGCGTCCTGACGAATCGGACCGCTGAGGTGATGGCCTCCGACGCCGACGCCCGCCGCCTGCGCAGCACGCTCGGCATGCGCGCGGCCGGCAACGCCGGCGGCGTGGTGCTCTTCGCCGGGCCGTCGCTGACCAGCACGCTCAACGTCTTCGCCTTCGACGCGGTCACCAAGCGCTTCCTCGGTTCGCGCACGCTCGCCCGGTACGGCAACGCCCGTACGTTCCTCGCCGCGGCGGGCGACCTCTATCTCGGCGCCGGCATCGGGCCGGACGGCGGCCTCGGCGGTGCGGTGCTGCGCTGGCGTGGCAACCGGATCGCGCCGTTCCTCTTCGACCGGGTGGCGACGCTGCCCGCGCAGGCGGCCGACCTCGCGTACGCCGACGGCCGGCTCTACGCGACGACCTGGTCCACCGCCAGGCCCACGACGGACGCGCAGATCGCCGGCGTGTGGCGCAGCCCGCCCCTGCCGCTCGACGGCGCCGGGTGGACCCAGGTGTGGCAGGCCGGGTCCTACGAGAAGGATCCGCTCACCACCACCACGTACGGCGTCGGCGGGGTAGCGGCCTACGGCGGCTGGCTCTACTGGGGCAGCATGCACGTCCCGCTGAAGGCGACCAAGGCGCACCAGGCGGCGTATCCGCAGCCCACCGAGGAGACCAGGAACGCTCAGATCCGGTATACCCAGCGCGCCGCGACCATCTGGCGGGGCCGCGACCTTGGCACTCCCGAGCAGCAGATCGAGCTGCTCTACGGCGAGTCCGTGCTGCCCGTGTACCAGCCGACCGGCGGGGCCTGGGCGCCCGTGCCGACCGGCTGGACCGCGCGGTACGGCAAGTCCGGCTTCGGCAACACCTTCAACAACTACACCTGGCGCATGACCGTCGCCGGGGACCGGCTCTACGTGGCGACGATGGACTGGAGCTATCTGGTCCACCTGCTGTCCGACACCGCCCCACCGACCGACCCCGCCGGCTGGGGCGCCGACCTGTGGACCTTCCCCTCCGCCGATTCGCCCGCCCAGCCGGTGAACGTGAGCGGGCTCGGCAACCATCTCAACTACGGCATCCGCACCATGGCCGCCGACGGTGACGACCTGTACCTCGGCCTGGCCAATCCGATGAACCTGCGTACCGACCCGGCCGACTCCGTCCCCGAGGGCGGCTGGGAGCTCATCCGGCTCGACAGAACCGTGTCCTGAGAGGACCCCCGTCTCGTGAGAGCACCACTGCGCAGACTCGGCACCGCCGCCGCTGTCGTCCTCCTTGCTCTGACCGCCCCGGCGACTCCGGCCGCCGCCGACGACACCTACACGTTCAAGTTGCTGGCCAAGGCGGCACCCGACGAGTGCTTCCACGGCATCGGCAACCCCTATCCGCCGGGGCCGCCGTGCGCCGAGGGGCAGGCCAAGGTCAGTCAGGCGTACGTGTGGGGCCTCACCCGGGTCGGCGCCGACATCTGGTTCGGCACCGGCGCCAACGTCAACTGTCTGGTCAGCGGCGCCACGCTGGACAGCGTCAACCCGGTGGTCAACGAGGACTACGTCTGCGAGTACGGCGAGAGCCAGATCGTCGCGAACGACCCGGACTGGCCGGCGGAGATCGGCGACCAGCGCGCCCCGGAGGTGTGGCTCTACAACGCGTACACGAAGCGGAAGGTGAACAAGAGCGCGGAGATCCGGGCGAAGAGCACCGGAGACGCGGAGCGGCTGCGCACCACCATCGGCCTGCGCGCCGCCGGGAACCTCGACGGTGTCGTGCTGCTCGGCGGCCCGGCGCTCAACGACTCGCTCAACCTGTTCGCCTTCGACGCCCGGACCAGGCGCTTCCTCGGCTCGGTCAACCTGCCGCAGTACGGCAACATCCGCACGTTCCTGGTCGCCGAGAAGGCGCTGTACCTCGGCGTCGGCATCGGCGCCAACGGCGGCTCGGGTGGCGGCGTGCTGCGCTGGACCGGCGACCTGGCCAACCCGTTCGCCTTCGAGATCGTGGCGAACCTGCCGGTGCAGGCGGCCGACCTCGCCTACCACGACGGTCGGGTCGCGGCGACGAGCTGGCCGGCCAACCAGCCCACCTCGCCCGCCCAGCTCGCCGGCGTCTGGCTCAGCCCGGCGCTCGCCGGCGGCGCTCCGGGCCTCAACGCCGAGGACGCGGCGGGCTGGAAGCAGGCCTGGCACGTGCGCCAGTACGAGACCGACCGGGTCGTCGCCGCGACCTACGGCGGGGGCGGGATCGCCTCGTACGGCGGCTATCTCTACTGGGGCACGATGCACGTGCCGCTGAAGTCGACCAAGGTGCACCAGCAGGTCTACCCGCAGGCCACCGAGGAGGCCAAGCAGGCCCAGGTGGCGAACACCCAGCGGGCCATCAGCATCTGGCGCGGCAGGGATCTGGGCCTGCCGACCCAGAAGATCGAACTGCTCTACGGGGCGACAGCGCTTCCCGCGTACGACCCGGCGACCGCGGCCTGGATTTCGGTGCCCACCGGCTGGACCCCGCTCTACGGCAAGTCCGGCTTCGACAACCCCTTCAACAACTACACCTGGCGGATGGCCGTGGCCGGGGGACGGCTCTATGTGGGAACGATGGACTGGAGCTACATCGTCCAGCACATCGCCGCCGAGAACCCCGGCGTCCGGGTCCGCGACGTGGCGCCGCCGCCGATCGACCCCTCCGTGTACGGCGGCGACCTGTGGGTCTTCCCGTCCGCGTCGGAGAAGGCCCGGGCGGTCAACACCCAGGGCGTCGGCAATTACCTCAACTACGGGATCCGAAACATGATCCCGGACGGACCGGACCTGTATCTCGGCATGGCCGACCCGATGAGCCTGCGGACCGACCCGGCCGACGACGTTCCGGAGGGTGGCTGGGAGCTGATCAAGCTCACCGCGCCCCGCACGTAACACCGCAAGCGTGGACGGGCGGTGCATCCCACGACGCCGCCCGTCCACTCACCAGCTCTTCTGCGCCCCCGCGGACCGCCGCGGCGGGCGCTCGTTGCGTCTCGGAAGGGAATTCAAGTTGATAAATATGAGGAAAATCTTCGCGGCCGGGGCGGTGGCGCTCGTGGCCGCCGGCCTCGCGGTGGCGCCCGCGACGGCCGCACCCGCACGGCTCGACTACAAGTTCACCCGGCTCGCCAAGGCCAAGGCGGACGAGTGCTTCGACGGCGTCGGGAAGGCGTACCCCGCCGGCCCCCGGTGCAAGACCGGCAAGCCCAAGGTCAACCAGGCGTACGTCTGGGGCCTTACCCAGGTCGGCAAGACCCTCTGGTACGGCACCGGGGCCAACGTGCACTGCCTGGTCAGCGGCGCCACCCTCGACTACGTCAAGCCGACCGCGAACGACAACTGGACCTGCGAGTACGGCGAGAGCCAGGCCGCCAAGTCCGACCCGGTGATCCCGCCCTACATGGGCGACATGCGCGCGCCCGAGGTGTGGACCTACGACACCACCACCGGACGGTCCGTCAACAAGAGCGCCGAGATCCGCGCCAAGTCACCCGACGACGCGCTGCGCCTGTCCCACACCGTCGGCCTGCGCGCCGCCGGCCACCTCGGCAACGTCGTCCTGCTCGGCGGCCCGGCGCTCGAGAACACGCTCAACATGTTCGCCTTCGACGCCACCACCCAGCAGTACCTCGGCTCGATCAACTTCCCGGACTTCGGCAACATCCGTACGTTCCTCGTCGCCGACGACGGCCTCTACCTCGGCGTCGGCATCGGTCGCAACGGCTCCGCCGGCGGCGCCGTCTGGCGCTGGAACGGCGACACCACCCGACCCTTCGACTTCACCACCGTCGCCGCCCTGCCCGTGCAGGCCGCCGACCTGACCGTCTACGACGGCCGCCTCGCCGCCACGAGCTGGCCCGCCGAACAGCCCACCAGCCAGCAGATGCTCGCCGGCCTGTGGATCAGCCCCAAGCTCGCCGACGGCCTGCCCGGCCTCAACGACGAGGACAAGTCCGGTTGGCGCCAGGTCTGGAACGCCCGCCTCTACGAGCAGGACCGCGTCGTCTCCGCCACCTACGGCGGCGGTGGCATCGCCACGTTCGACGGCTACGTCTACTGGGGCACCATGCACGTCCCGATGAAGTCCAGCATGGTGCACGCCACCGTCTATCCGCCCGCCACCGACCAGGCCGCCAAGGACCAGTCGGTCAAGACCCAGCGGGCGATCAGCATCTGGCGCGGCAAGGACCTGGGCACACCGACCCAGAAGATCGAGCTCCTGTACGGCGAGAAGACCCTGCCGGCCTGGGACCCGGCGACCTCCACCTGGTCGGACAAGCCCACCAACTACACGCCGCTCTACGGCAAGTCCGGCTTCGGCTACCTGTTCAACAACTACACGTGGCGCATGACCGTGGTGGACAACAAGCTCTTCGTCGGCACCATGGACTGGAGCTACCTGGTCAAGGATCTGCTCGCCGGCGCGGCCCCGCAGCCGCCGGTCAACTCCCGGGCCAAGCGTGCCCTCGCCGACCCGAGCAACTGGCACTTGCCGCTGATCGACCCGACCAAGTTCGGCGGCGATCTCTACATGTTCCCCGACTCTAACTCGCCGGCCCAGGCCGTGAACGTCCGCGGCCTCGGCAACTACCTCAACTACGGCATCCGCAACATGATCCCGAACGGCAAGGGCGGGCTCTACATCGGCATGGCCAACCCGATGAACCTGCGTACCGAGAAGTTCGACCTCCGTCCCCAGGGCGGCTGGGAGCTCATCGAAATGAACAAGCGTTGATGAATGGCCGGGCGGGTATCCACGGTGGATGCTCGGCCGGTCCCGTCCCTGACCGCGCCCGAACAGTCCCCGAACATCGCCGAGGAAGGCTGGTCCCATGAAGCGCCAGACCGCCCTCGCGGCCGTGCTCCTGCTGCTCCTCGCCGGCTGCACCCGCGACCGCCGCGACCCGTCCCCCGCGCCGAGCTCTGCCCCATCGAACGGCGTCCCTTCCGCTCCCTCCGCGCCCGGCTCACCACCGGGTGAGACCGGCGCGCCCACCTCGGCCCTGCCGGTCGGCAGGTCCAGCGCCTCGCTGACCGTCGACGGCCGTCAACGCACTTACCTGATGTACCGGCCCGCCTCCGCCAAGGCCGGAGCGCCCCTCGTCGTGGTGCTGCACGGCGCGGTGGGCACCGGGCGTCAGGCCGCGCAGGCGTACGGCTGGGACGCCGAGGCCGACAAGGGCGGCTTCCTGGTCGCCTACCCCGACGGGGTCAACCGCACCTGGAACGTCAGCCCGGACTGCTGCGGCGTGGCGGCCCGCGACGACGTGGACGACGTCGGCTTCATCACGAAGCTGGTGGCGGCGGTGCCCGGGGTGGATCCGAAGCGGGTCTACGCGACCGGCATCTCCAACGGCGCGATGCTCGCCTACCGCCTCGCCTGCGAGACGACGATCTTCGCCGCCATCGGCCCGGTGGCGGGCACCATGCTCAACGAGTGCGACGATCCCGCGCCGATCTCCATCATCCACATCCACGGCGACAAGGACCCCACCGTCCCGTACGGCGGAGGCCCGGGCCGCCGCAGCAACGCAGGCACCGGCCGCCTGCCTGCGAAGATCGACGGCCCCTCCGTGCCGTCGCTCATCGACACCTGGCGCCGCACGGACGGCTGTCCGGCCCCGGCCACGACCAAGTCGGGTCCGGTGACGACCTCCGTGGCGACCTGTCCCCAGGGCCGCGCGGTAGAGCTGATCACCGTCGCGGGCGCGGGACACCAGTGGCCGGGATCGAAACCGGCCCCGGCGGCCGAGCGGCTCTTCAGGCTCGACCCGCCCTCCACGGCCCTCAACGCCACCCCGACCATCTGGACGTTCCTCCACGCCCACCCCAAGGCCTGACGGATCCGCCGCCGAGGGGCGAAGACGCACAACCCGTCCTCGGCCCGCCGCGGGGTGAGGAATCCTGGTTCGTGGTCGCGAGATGGTCGAGCTGCCCGAGCCGGGGGAGACGCTAGTATGTAACCCGCGTACATGACCTAGGTCGCTTTGTCCGCTTTGCCCTCCCGGGTCGTCTAATGGTAGGACCGCGGCTTTTGGTGCCGTTTATAGGGGTTCGAATCCTCTCCCGGGAGCTTTTCGTCCGCGGCTGAGCTGACGCCGCTTCTCTGACAGACTGCAAACAATGGAGTCCCGCGTGAGCCAGGCCCCGAGCCGTACCGTCGTCGTCCTCGCCGCCGGCGAGGGCAAGCGGATGAAATCCGCCACGCCCAAGATGCTGCACCCGCTGCTCGGTCGGACGCTGCTCGGTCACGTCCTGCACGCCGCCGAGGCCGCCGAGGCGTCGCGGACCGTCGTGGTCGTGGGGCACAAGGCCGATCAGGTGCGCGCCCACCTCGCCGAGATCGCACCCGGCGCCACTCCGGTGCTGCAGGCCGAGCAGAACGGCACCGGGCATGCTGTGCGCATCGCTCTCGAGGCCATTCCCGAGGCGGCCGGCACCGTCGTGGTGCTCAACGCCGACGTGCCGCTGCTGCGGCCGGAAACGGTCGAGGCGCTCGTCGCCGCGCACGAGAGCGCGCGCACCGGTGCGACCGTGCTCGCCGCCGAGGTGGCCGACCCGGCCGGGCTCGGGCGGATCGTGCGCGGCGCCGACGGCAACCTCGAGCGGATCGTGGAGGAGCGGGACGCCGGTGCGGAGATCCGGGCGATCCGTGAGATCAACGCCGGCATCTACGTCTTCGACGCCGTGCTGCTGCGGGAGGCGCTCGGCAAGCTGTCCACCGACAACGACCAGGGCGAGGAATACCTCACCGACGTCTTCGGCATCCTGGCGTCGGTCGGTCACCCGGTCGGCGTGTACGTGGCCGCCGACGCCCGGGAGACCCTCGGGTGCAACGACCGGGCCGAGCTGGCACGGCTGCGGTCGCTGCTGCGTGACCGGGTCAACACCGCCTGGATGCGCTCCGGCGTCTCGATCCTCGACCCTGCCACGACCTGGATCGACGTCACCGTGACCCTCGAGCCGGACGCGGTGGTCGACCAGAACTCGCAGCTCCAGGGCTCCACGACGGTCGCGACCGGCGCGGTGATCGGGCCGGACACGACGCTGGTCGACACGGTCGTGGAGGAGGGCGCGACCGTGCTGCGCTCGCACTCGCTGGGCGCGGAGATCGGCCCGGACGCCTCCGTGGGCCCGTACTCGTACCTGCGGCCGGGCACGCGGCTGGGGCGCAAGGCGAAGGTCGGCGGCTTCGTCGAGACCAAGAACGCCGAGCTGGGCGCCGGCGCGAAGGTGCCGCATCTTTCGTACGTCGGCGACGCGACCGTGGGCCCGAAGTCCAACATCGGCGCGGGCACGATCTTCGCGAACTACGACGGGGTCGCCAAGCACCACACGACGATCGGTGAGGCCGCGTTCGTGGGCAGCGACACCGTGCTGATCGCGCCGGTGGAGATCGGGCCGGGTGCCTATGTGGCCGCGGGCAGCGCCGTCGCCAAGGACGTGCCCGCGGGAAACCTGGGCGTGACGCGCGCGCAGCAGCGCAACATTGAGGGCTGGACGGCGCGGAAGCGGCCGGGCACGGTGTCCGCGGACGCGGCCGCGCGGGCGGCCTCCGACTCCGACGAATGACGACGGTGCCTGGCTCGCGTCCGGCGCGGTCCTAGTCACTGAGATCGCGGTTGCGCAAGCTGGCGTGAGGCATCCCACGACGCGGATCTGGCGCGTGGCCATCCGGCGGCCGCGGGTAATACTTCACGTGAACCCCACCCCCTCGAGTCACGGGAGCGGACGAGCCCATGGGCAGCATCGTCGCGGAGAACCGTAAGAGTCTGATGCTTTTCTCCGGGCGAGGCTTCCCGGAGCTTGCCGAGGAGATCGGCCAGGTGCTCGGCGTCGCGCCGACGCCGTCGGACTCGTACGAGTTCGCGAACGGCGAGATCTTCGTCCGGTTCAAGGATTCCGTCCGCGGCTCCGACGCCTTCGTGGTGCAGTCGGTGACCGAGGGCGTGAACCGGTGGGTCATGGAGACCCTGATCATGATCGACGCGCTGAAGCGGGGTTCGGCCAAGCGGATCACCGTGGTGCTGCCGTTCTACCCGTACTCGCGGCAGGACAAGAAGCACCGCGGCCGGGAGCCGATCTCGGCGCGGCTGGTCGCCGACCTGTTGAAGACCGCGGGCGCCAACCGCATCCTCACCGTCGATCTGCACACCGCGCAGATCCAGGGCTTCTTCGACGGCCCCGTGGACCACCTGTTCGCGATGGACATCCTCGCCGAGCACGTGCAGCGCAAGTTCGAGGGCCGGCCGATGACCGTGGTCGCGCCGGACTCGGGCCGGGTGCGGGTGGCGGAGCGCTGGACGGACCGGCTGGGCGGCTGCCCGCTGGCGTTCATCCACAAGACGCGCGATCCGCTGAAGCCCAACCAGGTCGTCGCCAACCGGGTCGTCGGCGAGGTCGAGGGCCGGATCTGCCTGGTGGTCGACGACATGATCGACACCGGCGGCACCATCACCAAGGCCGCGGACATCCTCTTCGACTCCGGTGCGGCGGACGTGATCGTGGCGTCGACGCACGCGCTGCTGTCCGACCCGGCGACGGAACGGCTGAAGAACAGCAAGATCTCCGAGCTGATCGTGACGAACACGCTGCCGCTGCCGCCGGAGAAGCGGCTGGACAAGATCACGGTGCTGTCGATCGCGCCGCTGCTGGCCCGCGCGATCCGCGAGGTCTTCGACGACGGCTCGGTCACGACCCTCTTCGGCGGCCTCAGCTAGCCCGGATCTGCCTGCTTTGACGCAAACCAGGCGCCGATTTCCGGTGGGCGCGGGAGACTGTGCAAGTTGCATCGGGTGGGTGAACTTTTCGCAGGGAGAGCGAGCCCTCGGGACCCGCCCGCTAAGGCGCGGCATGAGCAGGTAAGCTAGTGCGGTTGCCACGGCGAGGGTGCCACGCGGTCTGCTGCAAGTTTGCGGAGTTCGCTTGAGGCACCGTGATCGACGCGGTGCTCCGGGCCTGTGCCCAGTGCGCCCCTTGCCGAGCACTGAGCACCACCACCGCTCGGCCCCCGCCGATCACCGCCCGTAGCCCGCAGACTTAGACGCAGCCCGATTCAGAGTTTCAGGAGTTTCCCCGTGTCCGAGGTAAAGATCAGCGCCGAGCCCCGTACCGAGTTCGGCAAGGGTGGTGCCCGCCGCACGCGCCGGGCCGGCCTGGTGCCCGCAGTGCTGTACGGCCACGGCGAGAAGCCGCAGCACATCGCGCTGCCGGCGCGTGAGTTCGCGGCCGCCATCCGGCACGGCGGCCTCAACCAGGTGTTCACCATCGACATCGTCGGTGGATCGGGCGCCACGCTGGCGCTGCCGAAGGCCATCCAGCGTGACCCGATCCGGGACACCTACGAGCACGTCGACCTCATCATCGTGAAGCGCGGCGAGAAGGTCCAGGTCGACGTCCCGGTGACGCTGGTCGGCGAGGCCGCCAAGAACACCCTCGTGGTGAGCGAGAGCACGACGCTCTCGGTGACCGCCGAGGCCCTGCACGTGCCCGCCGCCCTCGAGGTCTCCATCGAGGGCCTGGAGGCCGGTGCGCAGGTGACCGCCGGTGACGTGACGCTGCCGAAGGGCACCGAGCTGGCCGTGGACCCGGGCCACGTCATCGCGATCGTGTCGCAGGCCCAGACCGCCGCTCAGATGGAGGGCGACACCGGTGAGGCCGCGGAGGCCGCCGCGGGCGAGGCGACCGAGGAAGCCGCCGGCTGACCGAGCAAAACCGCCGAACAGGGAAAGTGCCGGTCGGCACTTTCCCTGTTTTCGTGAGGAGGGCTGATGGCGGAGGACGCACCCTGGCTGGTGGTCGGCCTGGGCAACCCCGGCCGGGAGTACGCGGCCAACCGGCACAACGTCGGCTTCATGGTCGCGGACCTGCTGGCGTCCCGGGTCGGCGGCAAGTTCGGCCGGCACAAGCGCGCGGTGGCCGAGGTGGCGGAGGGGCGGCTCGGGTTCGGCGGCCCGAAGCTCATTCTCGTCAAGCCGCTGACGTACATGAATCTCTCCGGGGCTCCGGTGGTGGCGCTGGCGCAGTTCTTCAAGGTGCCGGTCGAGCAGGTGATCGCCGTCCATGACGAACTGGACGTGCCGTACGGCCAGGTGCGCGTGAAGCGCGGCGGCGGTGAGGGTGGTCACAACGGTCTTCGTTCGATGTCGAAGTCGTTGAGCACCAAGGAGTACGCGCGGGTGCGCTTCGGCATCGGCCGGCCCCCGGGACGGCAGGATCCGGCCGACTTCGTGCTGTCCGACTTTTCCGGTGTGGAGCGCAAGGAGCTGGAGTTTCTCGTCGACCGGGCGGCGGATGTGGTGGAGGCCGTGGTGTTCGAGGGCGTCGAGTGGACGCAGAACAAATACCACGGGAATTGATTCCATGAGGGTGGAACGGATAGATCGTTTGGACCGTTTTGTCCGTCTATCAGTCCCGTGACGCTGCCTGCTGTTAGCGCGTTGGTCACATAGCCGCACCGAAACGGTGCGCGGGATCTGACGGCGCGGGGAGGTTCGGGTGACACAGGACCTGTCCGGCAGCCGCAAGGCGACGATGGACGAACCGACGGTGGTCCTGCCGACCGTCCAGCGGCGGGGCGGCTCGGAGCCGTCCCGGGCGGACATCCCCGAGAACCTCGGCCCGGCCAACCACCCACCGGCCAATCACGGTCCGCGCCCACACCGCCCGTCGCCGCACCGCGACCGGGTGCGCAACAGCAAGATTCCCTCCCCGGCCCGGCCCACGGGCGACGAGGACAACGCGCCGCCGCAGGCGGGTGCCGGCGGACAACTGGCGAGCGAACGGGCGAGGAACCAGGCCGTGGAGCGGCTCTGGTCGCCGCGGCCCAACCGCTCGGCGGCGGCCCGGCCCGCCGGCCGTCCCTTCGTCCGGGTCCGGGGCAAGCACGCCGCGATGTCGCGGCGGCAGCGCTGGGAGCGCCGGTACGTGCGGGCCCTGGTCCTCTGCGACCTCTTCGCCGGGGTGGCGGCGGGGGCGGTGACCTTCGGACTGCGCTTCGGCGACGAGGTGACCGCGTACAACCGCTGGTATCTGCTGCTGTCGGCGCTGCTGCCGGTGGCGTTGCTGGCCGTCCTGGTGGTCAGCCGGGCGTACGAACGGCGTTTCCTGTTCGTCGGCACGGACGAATATCAGCGGGTGTTCCGCGGCGGAGTCGGGCTGATCGCGGGCGTGGCCGTCGTCTCGTACGCGCTGGAGCTCGAGCTCGCCCGCTCCTACGTCCTGGCGGCGCTGCCGACGGCGATCGTCTCGGCCGTGGTGCTGCGCTTCGCGCTGCGCAAGCGGCTGCATTTGGAACGGTCGCGGGGCGCGAGCCTGCGCCGGGTGCTGGTGGTGGGGCACGAACTGTCCGTCATCGGGATCACCCGGCAGTTGCGCCGGGAGCGCTACCACGGCCTCGAGGTCGTCGGCGCCTGCCTGCCGCCCGGGCACGACGGCGCCAGCGACGTGGACCTGCCCGTCTACGGCACCTTCGACGACGTCGCGAACGCCGTGGACGCCGCCGACGCGGACACCGTGGTGGTGTTGAGCTGCCCGGAGCTCGACGGTGCCGCGCTGCGCCGGCTCGCGTGGCGCCTGGAGCGCGACGAGGTCGACCTCGTGGTGGCGAGCGCGCTGATCGACGTCGCCGGGGCCCGGACCACGATCCGCCCCTTCGACGGGTTGCCGATGCTGCACGTCGAGCATCCGCGGCTGCACGGCGGCGCGCGGATCGTCAAGGACCTCTTCGACCGCCTCGGTGCCCTGTTTCTCCTGGTCCTGTTCGGTCCGCTGCTGTTAACCGTCGCACTCTGTGTCCGGCTCACCTCGCGAGGGCCGGTACTCTTTCGGCAGGTCCGGGTCGGGCGCGACGGGTCCCGGTTCCGCATCTTCAAGTTCCGCAGCATGTATGTCGATGCCGAGGCCCGGCTGGCCGAGCTCCGGCACCTCAACGAGCACGACGGTGTGCTCTTCAAAATCCGCGACGACCCGCGCGTGACCCCGGTCGGACGGTGGTTGCGCAGGTTCTCGCTGGACGAGCTGCCGCAGCTTCTCAACGTCCTCTCGGGTCAGATGTCGTTGGTCGGGCCGCGGCCGCCGTTGCCGTCGGAGGTCGCCGCCTATGCCGACGACGTGCGGCGCCGGCTCGCGGTCAAACCGGGCATGACGGGCCTCTGGCAGGTTTCCGGTCGCTCGGACCTTCCGTGGGAGGAGGCGGTCAGGCTGGACCTGCGCTATGTGGAGAACTGGTCTCTCAGTTTGGACCTGGTGATCCTTTTGCGGACCATGACCGCCGTGGTGCGATCGTCGGGAGCGTACTGAATTCATGAGGAGAGCGATGAGCGAGCAGACAGGGACGTCGGCACGCATTGCGGGTCAGCGCGAGCCGGAATCCGCCGGCACGCCGCCGGTCAACGACTCCGCGTTCGCGCGCTGGCTGGCGGACCGCGCCGGGCAGGTGCTGCTCCAGGTCCGTGCGGAGATGGGGTACGCCGACGGCAAGGCGCTGAAGGCGGCCGGCGACAAGGCCGCGCACGATCTGCTGCGTACGGAGCTCGCCCGGTGGCGCCCGGCCGACGCCGTGCTGTCGGAGGAGGACGACCACTCGCGGGTTGCGTGGCAGGACGGCGAGCGCGGCATCGTGCGCCCGGACCGGCTCGACGCCTCCCGCGTCTGGATCGTCGACCCGCTGGACGGCACCCGGGAGTTCTCCGAGGAGGGCCGCGCCGACTGGGCGGTGCACGTGGCGCTCTGGACCGCGGACTGCGCGAGCCCGAGCTGCCTGGCGGCCGGGGCGGTCGCGATGCCGGCCCAGCACCGGACGCTCGCCACCGACAACATCCCGGCGTACCCGCCGCTGCCCCTCGCCGCCGCCACCGGTGGCCCGATCCGGATCGCCGCGAGCCGCACCCGCCCGCCGGCCTTCGTCACCGCCCTCGCCGAGGACATCGGCGCGGAGCTGGTGCCGATGGGATCGGCCGGCGTCAAGATCGCCGCGGTGATCAGCGGGGAGGCGGACGCCTATGTGCATGCGGGCGGGCAGTACGAGTGGGACAGCGCCGCGCCCGTCGCTGTGGCGTCAGCCACTGGACTGCACGCTAGCCGAATCGATGGAAGTGAGTTGAAATACAACCAGGCCGATCCCAAGTTGCCGGACCTCGTGGTCTGTCGTAGGGACCTTGCTCCCCGATTGCTTGCAGCGCTGCAGCGTCACCTCCCGCTAACCTGACCCTCTGCACACACGCACATCGAAAGGCTAGGGATCCTGTGAGCCAGGCGAAGCCCTATCGCGTATCCCATCTCGATGCCCTGGAGGCCGAGAGCATCTTCGTGATGCGCGAGGTCATGGCCGAGTTCGAGCGGCCCGTGCTGCTCTTCTCCGGTGGCAAGGACTCGATCGTGATGCTGCGGCTGGCCGAGAAGGCCTTCGCCCCGGCGCGCATCCCGTTCCCGGTCATGCACGTCGACACCGGTCACAACTTCCCCGAGGTGCTGGAGTATCGCGACGCCCGGGTCACCGAGCTGGGCCTCAATCTGGTGGTCGCCAGCGTGCAGGAGGCGATCGACTCCGGCCTGGTCCGCGAACTGCCCGACGGCACCCGCAACCGCATCCAGACGCCGGTGCTGCTCGCCGCGGTGGAGAAGTACCGCTTCGACGCCCTCTTCGGCGGCGCCCGCCGCGACGAGGAGAAGGCCCGCGCCAAGGAGCGCATGTTCAGCTTCCGCGACGAATTCGGCCAGTGGGATCCGAAGAACCAGCGTCCCGAGCTCTGGTCGCTCTACAACGGGCGCCACCACCCCGGCGAGTCCATCCGCGTCTTCCCGCTCTCCAACTGGACCGAGCTGGACGTGTGGCACTACATCGCCAAGGAGGACATCGCGCTGCCGAGCATCTACTACGCCCACGACCGGGAGGTCGTCGAGCGCGACGGGATGTTCTACGCGGTCAACGAGTTCATCGTCCCGCGCGACGGCGAGACGGTCGAGACCCGCCGGGTGCGCTACCGCACGGTCGGCGACGCGTCGCAGACCGCCGCCGTGCTCTCCGACGCCGACACCGTCGAGAAGGTCATCGACGAGGTGGCGGCGACCCGGATCACCGAGCGGGGCGCCACCCGGGGCGACGACAAGGTCAGCGAGGCCGCGATGGAAGACCGCAAGCGGGAAGGCTACTTCTGATGAGTCAGGCAGTTCTGGACACCGAGGCGGCCGCCGCCCGCAACATGGATCTGCTGCGGTTCGCCACCGCGGGCAGCGTCGACGACGGGAAGTCGACGCTGATCGGCCGCCTGCTCTACGACACCAAGTCACTCTTCTCCGACCAGCTCGAGGCGGTCGAGGCGGTCAGCGCCGCGCGCGGCGACGAGTACACCAACCTCGCGTTGCTCACCGACGGCCTGCGGGCCGAGCGGGAGCAGGGCATCACCATCGACGTGGCGTACCGCTACTTCGCCACGCCGCGGCGCAAGTTCATCATCGCGGACACTCCGGGGCACATTCAGTACACCCGCAACATGGTCACCGGGGCCTCGACCGCCGACCTGGCGCTGATCCTGGTCGACGCCCGCAAGGGCCTGGTCGAGCAGTCCCGGCGGCACGCGTTCCTGACCTCACTGCTGCGAGTCCCGCACCTCGTCCTCTGCGTCAACAAGATGGACCTCGTCGGCTGGGACAAGGAGGTCTACGATCGGATCGCCGACGAATTCACCTCGTTCGCCGCGAAGCTGGACATCACCGACCTCACGATCATCCCGATCTCCGCGCTGGAGGGCGACAACATCGCCTCCCGCTCGGAAAAGAGCCCCTGGTACGAGGGCCCGTCGCTGCTGCACCACCTGGAGCACGTGCACATCGCGTCCGACCGCAACCTGGTCGACGTCCGCTTCCCGGTGCAGTACGTGATCCGGCCGCAGTCCACCACCGTGACCGACTACCGCGGCTATGCGGGCCAGGTCGCCTCCGGCGTGCTCAAGCCCGGCGACGACGTGATGGTGCTGCCGTCCGGCATGACCAGCAAGATCGCGGCGATCGACACCGCCGACGGCCCGGTCGACGAGGCCTTCCCGCCGATGTCGGTGACGGTCCGGCTCGCCGACGAGATCGACATCTCCCGGGGCGACATGCTCTGCCGGCCGCACAACGCCCCGGCGGTCGCCCAGGACATCGAGGCGATGGTCTGCTGGATGGACGAGACGGCGCCGCTGCGGGTGGGCGGGAAGTACACGATCAAACACACCACGCGGACGGCCCGGACGGTCGTCCGCGGGCTGCAGTACAAGCTCGACGTGAACACCCTGCACCGCGATGAGGGCGCACCGCAGCTCGGGCTGAACGAGATCGGCCGGGTGCGCCTGCGCACGACGCTGCCGCTGCTCGCGGACGAGTACCGCCGCAACCGCACCACCGGCGGCTTCATCCTGATCGACGAGACGACCAACCGGACGGTCGGCGCAGGCATGATCATCGAGGCGGCCTGAGCCTGCCGAGACTCGACCCAGCCCGTCCGGCCCAGGCCGGGCGGGCTGGGTCGCATCAGGCGTCCGCGCCGGCGGCTGGCCCCCGTCAGCGGTCCGGGCCGGGTGGGCTGGTCCGGGTTAGCGGTCGTCGTCGCTGGTCGTCGCGTCCTCGATCGCCGCGCTGACCGCGCCGGTGATGTCGCCCGCGGGCACCGCGATGCTCTCGCCCTCGACCTTCTCGACCGGCTCGGGCCGGCGCTCGGGATCGGGCGCGGTGGCGGCGCCGGAGAAGCCGTGCTCGTTCGGCCGGTGCTCTTGCGATTCGACTGTCATGCCCTGCGCATACCCGCCCCGCCCCGCGGATATGCCGGTCAGAGGCGGCGGGCGCCGGGGCCCGGCGTGGCGGACCAGGCGGTGGGCGGGGCGAAGGAGCGGGTGCGGTAGGCCCGTTCGATCGCGGCCGTGGTGGCGCCGGCCGCGTCCGCGTCGATCAGGGCCAGGACACAGCCGCCGAAGCCGCCGCCGGTCATCCGGGCGCCGTACGCCCCCGCGGCGAGCGCCGCCTCGACCGCCACGTCCACCCGGTCCACGGTGATCTCGAAGTCGTCGCGCATCGAGGCGTGCGACGCGGTCAGGAGCGGGCCGATCTCGCGGATGCGCCCCGCGCGCAGCAGACCCACCGTGTCGAGCACCCGCTGGTTCTCGGTGACGATGTGGCGGACCCGGCGGCGCATGACCCCGTCGTCGAGCCGGGCGAGCGCGCGAGCGAGGTCGCCGGTCGGCACGTCGCGCAGGGCCGGCACGCCGAGGATCCCGGCCGCCGCCTCGCAGGATGCCCGGCGGGCGCCGTACTCGCCGTCGACATGCCGGTGCGGGGTGTTGCTGTCGACGACCAGCACGGCCAGCCCCTCGGCCGCCAGGTCGAACGGGATCTGCTCGACCTCCAGCGACCGGCAGTCCAGGAACAGCGCCCGGCCGGCCTCGCAGCGCAGGGAGGCCGACTGGTCCATGATCCCGGTCGGCGCGCCCACGTAGCCGTTCTCGGCGCGCTGGGCGAGCGCGGGCCGCCGCGGGACCGGCAGGTCGAGCCCGCCCAGGTCGGCGAGCGCGGTCAGCACCGCGGACTCCAGCGCCGCCGAGGAGGAGACGCCGGCACCGACGGGCACGTCCGAGGCGAGCGCGATCCGGGCGGGCGGCACCGCGTGGCCGGCCTCGCGCAGCGCCCAGACCACGCCGGCCACGTACGCCGCCCATCCCTCGACCGTGCCGGGCGCCGGCTCGGCGAAGGTCACGGCCTCCGGGGCGAGGTCCGAGCAGACCGTCCAGCCCGGGCCGTCACCGGGCGCCGCGGCCACCACCACCTGCTGGGGCAGGGCGAAGGGCAGCACGTAACCGGCGTTGTAGTCGGTGTGCTCGCCGATCAGGTTGACCCGCCCGGGTGCGGCCCAGAGCCCGGCCGGGTCGGCGCCGAATGTGGTGCGGAAGGCCGCCGTTGCCGAGGACGCGACATCCATGGCGATGATCAGATCACGCGACGTGGGCGCGGTAGAACTGCCAGGCGTCGCCGATCATGTCCTGCAGCGTGGCCTTCTCCGGGATCCAGCCGAGCTCGTCGCGGGCCCGCTCCGAGGAGGCCACCAGGGTGGCGGGGTCGCCGTCGCGCCGCGGGGCCACCTCGAAGTCGAGCGCGGCGCCGGTGACCTCGCGCGCCACCTCGACGACCTGGCGGTTGGAGAACCCGTTCCCGTTGCCCAGGTTGTAGATCTTGTGTTCGCCGCCGGTGGCCGCCTCCAGGGCGAGCAGATGGGCGCGGGCGAGGTCGGCCACGTGGATGTAGTCGCGGACGCAGGTGCCGTCCACCGTCGGGTAGTCGTCGCCGAAGAGCTGCAGCTTGTCCCGCTTGCCGGCGGCGGCCTGCAACGCGATGGGGATGAGGTGGGTCTCCGGGTCGTGCCGTTCGCCGATGGCGGTGCCGTCCTCGCGGATCAGGGCGCCGGCCACGTTGAAGTAGCGCAGCGACACGGCGGCCAGCCCGTGCGCGAAGGCTTCCGAGGTGAGCGCGAAGTCGAAGGTCAGCTTGGTGGCGCCGTACGTGTTGGTGGGCGCCTTGGTCGCGGACTCGGTGATGGGCAGCTCGGTGGGGTTGCCGTAGACGGCGGCGGTGGAGGAGAAGACGAGGCGGGGGACCCGGGCGGCGCGGACGGCGTCGAGCAGCGCTAGCGAGCGGGTGACATTGTGGTCCCAGTAGAGCTCGGGCTTGACCATCGACTCACCGGCGGCGATCAGGCCGGCGAAGTGCAGTACGGCGTCGAAGCCCGAGCCCGGGGTGAGCACCGAGGCGGCATCGGCGATGTCGGCCTGGACGAAGGTGGCGTCGGGTGCGACCGCTTCCCGGAAGCCGGTGCTGAGGTTGTCGAGTACGACCACCTCGTGACCGGCGTCGAGCAGCAGGCGGCTGGTGACGCTGCCGACGTAGCCGGCGCCTCCGGTGACGAGAAGTTTCACCACACGACCTTTCGTAGCGGTTAGGTCTTGGCGTCCAGAGTCGCTCAATAACGATCATAAGTCAACACGTTCGAACACCGGGACGGACGGTGGCGGGCGTTTGACGGGAAGCCCGGCGAGACTGACACAATGGCGCTCATGTCCGACGCCGACCGCCGCCCCCGGGTGCTTTCCGGCATCCAGCCGACCGCCGACTCGTTCCATCTCGGCAATTATCTCGGAGCGGTCCGCAACTGGGTGGCCATGCAGGAAACGGCGGATGCCTTCTACTGCGTGGTCGACCTGCACGCCATCACCATGGGGCACGACCCGGTGGCCTTGCGGAACAGGACCCGGCTCTCGGTCGCGCAGTTGCTCGCCCTCGGCCTCGATCCCGAGCGCTGCACGCTCTTCGTGCAGTCGCACGTCCCCGAGCACGCCCAGCTCGGCTGGGTGCTGAGCTGCATCACCGGCTTCGGCGAGGCCGGGCGTATGGTGCAGTTCAAGGACAAGTCGGCCAAGCAGGGCTCCGACACCACCAGCGTCGGCCTGTTCACCTACCCGATCCTGCAGGCCGCCGACATCCTGCTCTACCAGGCCGACGCGGTGCCGGTCGGCGAGGACCAGCGGCAGCACCTCGAGCTGACCCGCGACCTGGCGCAGCGGTTCAACACCCGCTTCGGGCGGACGTTCACCGTGCCGTCGGCGTACATCGTCCGGGACACGGCCAAGATCACCGACCTGCAGGACCCGACCTCCAAGATGTCGAAGTCGGCCTCGTCGCCGAACGGCATCATCGAGCTGCTCGAGGATCCCGCGCGCTCGGCCAAGAAGATCAAGTCCGCGGTCACCGACACCGGCCGGGAGATCCTCTACGACGAGGAGAACAAGCCCGGCATCAGCAACCTGCTGACCATCTACGCCGCGCTCACCGGCCGGACCATAGACGAGTTGCTCGAGCAGTACGACGGGCGCGGCTACGGCGACCTCAAGAAGGACCTCGCCGAGATCGTGGTCGAGTTCGTCAAGCCGGTCCAGGAGCGCACCCGTGCCTACCTGGAGGACCCGGTCCACCTCGACAAGGTGCTCGCGGTCGGCGCGGACAAGGCGCGGGCCGTCGCGGCGGCGACGCTCGGCTCGGCGTACCAGAACATCGGCTTCCTCAGCCCGTCCCGCGGAGCCTGACGCCGGTGGCGCAGACGGAGACACCCACCACGCGCATCGGCGTCGCGATCGACATCCCCGAGCCCTGGGGAGAGCTGCTGACCCGCCGTCGCGCCGAGGCGGGCGACCCGCAGGCGGCGTACACGCCCGCGCACGTCACCCTGCTCGGGCCGACGGAGGTCTCCACCGCGTCGCTGCCGGCGATCGAGAAGCATCTCGAGGAGGTCGCCTCGGCGCAGGAGCCCTTCACCGTCCACCTGCGGGGCACCGGGACCTTCCGCCCGATCACCGAGGTGGTGTTCGTTACGCTGGCGGCCGGCATCAGCGAGTGTGAGCTGCTCGCCGCCGCGATCGCCGACGCCGAGGGCGTGGAGCGCGACTCGCGTTTTCCGTACCACCCGCACGTGACCGTCGCCCAGGACGTCTCCGCCGCCGCGCTCGACGCCGTCTTCGACGACCTGGCCGAGTTCGAGGCCCGGTTCGACGTGCCCGCCTTCACGCTCTTCTCGCACGATCTCTCCGCTCCCGGCGACCGCCCCTGGCAACGTCGCCGCGACTATCCGCTCGGCACCCCGTAAATCCCCGCTCCGTTGGGTACGGTCACCGGCGTGAACGCCATCGACCGGGCGTACGCGGTGGTCGAGGCGCGGATCATGGCCTGGCGGCACCGCTCCCGCTACTTCGACCATCTGTGCCGGGCCGGGCTGCGCTACGACGAGGTCAACGGTGGACGTCTGGCCGCGGCGATCGCCTACTACGGCTTCTTCGCGGTCTTCGCGCTCGCCCTGATCGGCTACTCGGCCTTCGGTTTCTTGATCAACTCCAATGTGGCGCTGTTCGGGATCGTCCAGGATTTCCTGGCGGCGAACCTGCCGTTCCTGGACGTGCAGGCGATCCTCGACAGCGGCAAGACGGTCGGCATCGTCGGCATCGTCGGCCTGATCTTCACCGGCATCGGCTGGGTCGAGGCGATCCGGTCGTCGCAGCGGCTGATCTGGCGGCTCAACGAGCAACCCGGCTACGTCGGCGTACGGCAGGCGGTCGACCTGCTGGTGCTGGTCGGCATCCTGCTGCTGCTCATCGTCTCGGTCGGCGCCGTCTACGGGCTGGAGGCGCTGCTCGAATGGCTCGCCGACGGGCGGGTCGGCGTCCTGCTCTCCGTGGTCAGCGTGGTGCTCACCATCGCGGTCAACATGCTGCTCGCGGCCGCCCTGCTGGCCGCCATCCCGCGGTTGCGGATGACCGCGCGGCGCATGGCCCCGCCGGTGCTCCAGGTCGGGATCGGGATCTACCTGCTCAACACCGTGGGCAAGTCGTTCGTCGGACTGATCCAGCACAACCCCGCGTACGGTCTGGTCGCCAGCGCAGTCGGCCTGCTGGTCTACCTCTACGTCTTCAACCAGTTGCTGCTGTTCGGCGCGGCATGGGCGGCGACCAGCCCGCACGGCCGCGTCGTGGATCTCTCGGCCGACGACAAAACCGCTCCGGTGGGGCAAAATACCTGGATTCGGCACCGTCGCCCGGAATGATGATCGGTGTGGGCACACTCGTGACGCTGCACCTGCCGCCGGGCTCACCGGTGGCCGACCTGCCGTGGATCATCACCATCGGGCCGCTGGACGACGACGAGGGGTGGGAGCCGCTGGTCTGCGGACCGTACGAGCGGCCCCACGCTCTCGCCCTGGCCCAGGCCGTCGTCGCGGACGAGGATCTGATGGCGGTGGTCGAGCCGCTGCTGCCCCTGGCGGACAGCGAGGCGATCCGCGCCGAGGTCGAGCTCGCCAAGAGCGGGGGTGAGCCCGGAGCCGACGAGTTGTCCGCCGAGACCTTCGACCGCGACGAGCCGCGTCGCACCACGCCGGGCCGCCCGCCCACGAAGGCCGAGGTGCGCGCCGGCTTCGCCCGGATCGCCGCCAAGCTGACGGCGGCCGGCTAGCCCCTGGAGCCGCCCCCGGCATACTGGTCCCGTGCTGCTCTCCCGCAAGTGGTCCGCGTTCCTGATCGCGGTCGGCGTCTGGACCTGGCTGATCTGGCCGCGCTTCGGCGTCGCCATCGCCAAGGACGACCGGTCCTTCGCCGCCGGGGCGCCGACATCCTTTCTCTGGGTGCACGCGCTGTTGATCACCGCATCCCTCGCCGTCGGCACGACGGTCGGCGTTCTGGGCGTGCGCGGCTGGCGGGCGGCGGGAGCGCGCACATCGATTTCCGAGGATTCCTCGGCGCTCCGGGCTGATACGCCGGAAAATTGACTGCTTGCGACGAGCGTGCCGAAGTTTCCTGCAGTTTGGTGCCGGAACGCCGATTCGGTCGGACCCGCGGTTGCGGCCAGGTAACGGTGAGCCAACAGTCCGGGCCGATTTCCTGACGAGGACTTTACCTGCGGTTACGCTCCCGACCTGAGATGCACCGCGCAGTGTCGGTGCGCTGTGGAAGGAGGGCGTCTTGCGCCCAGTAAGTGGGAAGCGAATCGTTGCGATTCTTGCGGCGGGTGGGCTGACGCTCGCCGCCGCTGCCTGTGGCGACGCCCCGAAGTCGACCCCGAGTGGTTCCGGCGCGAGCGCCGCCGCGGGATACAAGGCGTGCATGGTCACCGACACCGGTGGCATCGACGACCGGTCCTTCAACGCCTCGGCGTGGGCCGGCCTGCAGGCCGCCAAGCAGGCGCAGGGCAACGTCGACCCGAAGTACGCGCCGTCCTCGGCCGAGGCCGACTACGAGCCCAACCTGCGCGGCTACGTCACGCAGAAGTGCAACTTCATCCTCTCGGTCGGCGGCCTCATGGGCGACGTCACCAAGAAGGTCGCGGCGGAGAACGCCACCCAGCAGTTCGGCATCGTGGACAGCGCCGTCGAGGGCGCGACCAACGTCTACCCGATGCAGTTCGCCACCGAGCAGGCCGCGTTCCTCGCCGGCTACCTCGCCGCGGGCTACTCGAAGTCCGGCAAGGTCGCCACCTACGGCGGTCTGAAGATCCCGCCGGTCACCGTCTTCATGGACGGCTTCGCCGACGGCGTGGCGCACTACAACAAGACCAAGAGCAAGAACGTGGCCGTGCTGGGCTGGGACAAGGCCAAGCAGAACGGCACCTTCGCCGAGAACTTCGGTGACCAGACCAAGGGCAAGACGATCACCAACACGTTCGTCTCGCAGGGCGCCGACGTGATCATGCCGGTCGCCGGCGGCACCGGCCTGGGCAGCGCCGACGTCGCCAAGGCGTCCGGCGGCAAGCTCTCGGTCATCTGGGTCGACCAGGACGGCTGCAAGAGCGCCGAGCAGTACTGCGACGTCTTCCTGACCACCGTCGTCAAGAACATCGCCGGCGCCGTGGAGCAGGCCGTGGTCGACGGCGCGCAGGGCAAGCCCCTCACCGCCACCCCGGGCTACCTGGGCACGCTGCAGAACGACGGTGTCTCGCTGGCGCCGTACAACCAGTTCGACAGCAAGGTCGACGCGGGCCTCAAGTCCGAGGTCGACAAGCTCAAGGCGGACATCATCGCGGGCACCATCAAGGTCGAGTCGGCCAACGCGCCCAAGAAGTGACACGTAAGTTGATCTAGCAAACCGGCCGCCGCGCGGTCGCGGGGAGCGATCCCCGTGGCCTGCGCGGCGGCTCTGCTCGGGCCGTCACCACGTCCCTCACGTCGTGCGGCCGGCCCCTCGTCTGCAGGAGATTCCGCTGAGACTCGAGCTGCGCGGCATCACCAAGCGCTTCGGCGACCTGGTGGCCAACGACCACATCGACCTGACCGTCGAGCCCGGCGAGGTTCACGCTTTGCTCGGCGAGAACGGCGCCGGCAAGTCCACCCTCATGAACCAGCTCTACGGCCTGCTGCAGCCGGACGAGGGCGAGATCCTCGTCGACGGTGAGGCGCGGACCTTTCGCAGCCCCCGCGACGCCATCGCCGCCGGCATCGGCATGGTCCACCAGCACTTCATGCTGGTACCCGTCTTCACCGTGGCCGAGAACATCGCGCTCGGCGCCGAGAAGACCCGGGCCGGCTTCCTGGACCGGCGCCGGGCCCGGCGCGAGGTCCTCGAGGTCTCCGAGAAGTACGGCCTGCCGGTCGACCCCGACGCGCTGGTCGAGCACCTGCCGGTCGGCGCGCAGCAGCGCGTGGAGATCGTCAAGGCCCTCACCCGCGACGTCGACGTGCTCATCCTCGACGAGCCGACCGCCGTGCTCACCCCGCAGGAGACCGACGAGCTGCTTGCGGTCATGCGGGGGCTCTGCGAGGCCGGCAAGTCCATCGTCTTCATCACCCACAAGCTCAAAGAGGTCAAGGCCATCGCCGACCGGATCACCGTGATCCGGCGTGGACGGACCGTGGGCACCGCCAGCCCGGACGCCGCCGAGGACGAGCTGGCCGCGATCATGGTCGGGCGCGCGGTGAGCCTCGAGGTGAACAAGGCTCCCGCCGAACCCGGCCGCGAGGTCCTGCACATCTCCGGCCTGATCGTCGACGACGACCGCGGCGTGCGCGCCGTCGACGCCGTCGACCTGACCGTGCGCGCGGGCGAGGTGCTCGGCATCGCGGGCGTGCAGGGCAACGGGCAGACGGAGCTCGTCGAGGCGGTGATGGGCCTGCGCCGCCCGCGCGCCGGGTCGATCACGGTCGACAACGAAGAGCTCACCGGCATGACGACCAAGGAGATCCTGCGCTCGGGCGTCGGGTACGTTCCCGAGGACCGCAGCCTGGACGGCGTGGTCAAGGAGTTCTCCGTCGCCGAGAACCTGGTGCTCGACCAGTACGACCGGGCGCCGTACGGCAACGCTTTCCAGCTCAACCCGGCCGCGGTCGCGGAGTCGGCGCGCGAGCGGGTGGAGCAGTTCGACATCCGCACGATGTCGCCGGAGACTCCCGTGGGCACGCTGTCGGGCGGCAACCAGCAGAAGGTGGTGGTGGCCCGCGAGCTGTCCCGGCCGCTGCGGCTGTTCATCGCCGCCCAGCCGACCCGGGGCGTGGACGTCGGCTCCATCGAGTTCATCCACAGCCGCATCGTGCACGAGCGCGACGTGGGCACGGCCGTGATCGTGGTGTCGAGCGAGCTGGACGAGGTCGTCGGGCTCGCCGACCGGGTGGCGGTGATGTACCGCGGCCGGATCCTGGCGATCGTCTCGCCGGACACGCCGCGCGAGGAGCTGGGCCTGCTGATGGCCGGCATCACCGGCGCCAGGAACGAGCCGGCGACCGACGGTGACGAGGCCGTAGAGAAGGGGACGAAGTGACAACCGACGGACCGGTCGGCGCGCAGAAAGACGCCGACGAGACGGCCGCGGAGACCGCCACGGGCGCTCCCGTCACGGAGGCGACTCCTGCCGAGCCGCAGAAGAAGCCGGAAGACTCCTTCCTGAGCCACTTCATGCACAACCTGTGGGCGGCCAACACCGTGACGGTGACGCTGCTCTCGGTCATCCTGGCGATGATCATCGGCGCGATCATGATCGTCATCTCGGATCCCGCGGTGCTCAGCACATTCTCCTACTTCACCGCGCGTCCCGCCGACGCGCTGAACGCGAGCTGGACGCTGGTCAGCACCGCGTACGCCGACCTGTTCAAGGGCGCGATCGTCGACCCGGCCGCCGTCACCGCCTGGATCGACGGCTCCGGCACGTGGCGACCGGTCTTCGCCCCGATCTCCGAGACCCTCACGTACGCCGCGCCGCTGGTCTTCACCGGCCTCTCCGTGGCGCTGGCGTTCCGCGGCGGCCTGTTCAACATCGGCGGCCAGGGTCAGGCGATCATCGGCACGATCACCGCGGCGATGGCGGGCTTCTTCCTGCCCCTGCCGCCCGTGATCCACCTCTTCGCGGCGCTGCTGGCCGGCATCCTCGGCGGCGCGCTCTGGGGCTTCGTGCCGGGCATCCTCAAGGCCCGCACCGGGGCCCACGAGGTCATCGTGACGATCATGCTGAACTACACGGCCAACCTCTTCCTGGGCTGGCTCATCCTGCAGAAGGGCATTCAGCAGCCCGGCCGCAGCGACGCGATCAGCAAGGCCGTCGACAGCTCGGCGCAGCTTCCGTCGTTCGGCGCGGAGCTGCGGGCCAACCTCGGCATCATCCTCGCCGTGCTGGCCACGGCCGGGGTCGCCTGGCTGCTCAACCGCTCCGCCTTCGGCTTCGAGCTGCGGGCGGTCGGCCACAACCCGGCCGCCGCCAAGACCGCGGGCATGAGCGTCGCCAAGACGTACACCCTGCTCATGGTCACCGCCGGCGCCCTCGCCGGCCTCGGCGGCGCGACCCAGGTGCTGGGCACCGCGCACGCCCTGACCCCGCAGGTGGCCGGCAACATCGGCTTCGACGGCCTGCTCGTGGCCCTGCTCGGGCGCAACCGTCCCTGGGGCACGCTCGTCGCGGCGATCCTGTTCGGCGCCCTGCGCGCCGGTGGGAACCGCATGCAGTCGTTCACCGGCATCTCCGTAGAGCTGGTGACCGTGGTCCAGGCCCTGATCGTCATCTTCATCGCCGCACCGGCGCTGGTGAAGGCGATCTTCCACCTCCGCGCCGCCCGCACCGCCCGGCTTGGCGCCTCCATGGCGAAGGGCTGGTGACCGGCATGTCGACGGCGACAGTGGAAGAGACGGCGACGGCGGCGGCGCCCGCACGGTTCTGGGACCGGCAGCGGCGCCTCGGCGTGGGCGTGGTGTTCATCGGCCTCGTGGCGACGGTGGTGTTCGGCGCCCTCGCGGCCTCGGAGACCGCCCGGTTCACGCTCAGCGAGGACGCCGAGGGCGCCGCGCTGTCCATCAACGGTCAGTTCGGGGCGATCCTCTTCGGCATCGTCTCGCTGGCGGCGGGCGCCGTGCTCCTGGCCGGCCTGCTCCGCAAGTACCAGACGGGTGTGCTCAGCCTCGGCATCCTGACCTTCGTCCTGTCCTTCCTGTGCTGGCAGGTGGCGGGCAAGTTCATGCCGCTCGTGGACACCGCCAGCGGCACCCTGGAGCTGGCCGTGCCGCTGATCCTCGGCGCCCTGGCCGGCGTCCTGGGTGAGCGTTCCGGCGTGGTCAACGTGGCGATCGAGGGCCAGTTCCTCATGGGTGCGTTCGGCGCCGCCCTGGTCGGCACGATGGCCACCAGCGTCTGGGCCGGCGTGCTCAGCGCGGCCCTCGGCGGCGTGCTGATCGCGGCGATCCTGGCCGTGCTGGCCATCCGGTACCTCGTCGACCAGGTCGTCGTCGGCATCGTGCTCAACCTGTTGGCGCTCGGCCTGACCGGGTTCCTCTACGAGCGGCTGATGCAGCCCGACGCCCAGTCGTACAACCAGCCGCCGAAGATGCCCGAGTGGAGCATCCCGGTCCTGGCCGACATCCCCGTGGTGGGGCCGGTGCTGTTCCAGACCAACGGGCTGGTCTTCCTCGCCCTGATCCTGGTCTTCGTGGTGCACTTCGGGCTCTCGCGGACGCGCTGGGGTCTGCGGACCCGGGCGGTCGGCGAGCACCCGACGGCGGCGGACACCGTCGGCATCCGGGTGCGCGGCCTGCGCTACCTGAACGTGCTCATCGGCGGCCTGATCGCGGGTGCGGGCGGGGCGTACTTCACCCTGGCGGCGACCGGCAGCTTCAACAAGAACATGACGGCGGGCGCGGGCTTCATCGCGCTGGCCGCCCTGATCTTCGGCCGCTGGACGCCGTTCGGGGCGCTGGGCGCGGCGCTGTTCTTCGGCTTCGCGCAGAAGCTGGCCACGTACCTGAGTGCGGTGGGCAGCCCGGTGCCGAGCCAGTTCCTCAACATGCTGCCGTACCTGGCGACGATCGTGGCGGTAGCGGGCCTGGTGGGCCGCGTGCGCGCCCCGGCGGCCGACGGACAGCCGTACATCAAGAGTTGATCCGCAGGGTGCGGGCCGGTCCTTGAAGGGGAGCCGGTCCGCACCGTAACGGGGTGGGGCAGAATCGGCGGCATGGAGATCGACTGGGGATCGCTGCGGGCCGCGGCCATCGAGGCGATGCGGCACGCGTACGCGCCCTACTCCGACTTTCCCGTCGGGGTGGCCGCACTGGTGGACGACGGCCGTGTGGTCGTCGGGTGCAACGTGGAGAACGCGTCGTACGGCGTCACCCTCTGCGCCGAGTGCGGGCTGGTCAGCTCGCTGCACGCCACGGGTGGAGGCCGGCTGGTCGCGGTCTCGTGCGTCGACGCCAACGGGCAGCCGCTCATGCCGTGCGGACGCTGCCGCCAGCTCCTCTACGAGCACGGCGGCCCGGCGTGCCTGGTCGAGGCGCTGCCCCGGCCGTTGCGGATGGCGGAGCTGCTGCCGAACGCGTTCGGTCCCGACGACATCGACAAGGTCACCGGGGCGTCGGCCGTGCCGGACGTGCCGGCCCAGCTCGCCCGGTGGCGCGGCCGCGGCACGGTCTTCGTGCACCCGGACCTCTCCGGCGGCACACAGGTCTGGACCGGATACTGGGAGCGCTCCGGCGGCAGCCCCGAGGAGAGCGACGCCGACAAGGGCATCCTCGAGGAGGGGCCCATCTTCCCCCACGTCGCCGCGGCGGTGACCTGGGGTCGCACCCGTACGTCCCGGGTGGTCGTGGTGGACGCGGAAGGCGGGCTCTCATGGGCCGGCGAAGGTGAACCGCCGGAAGGCATCGGCGCTAGGTGGGAGCAACAACAATGACGGAATTCGCGGCTGTGGATGTCATCCGGGCGAAGCGGGACGGGCACACGCTGTCCGACGCGCAGATCGACTGGGTCGTCGACGCGTATACGAAGGGTGTCGTCGCCGACGAGCAGATGTCCGCCCTCGCCATGGCGATCCTGCTGCGCGGCATGGCGCCGGGCGAGATCGCGCGCTGGACCGCCGCGATGATCGCCAGCGGTGAGCGGCTCGACCTGTCCGCGGTGTCCCGCCCGACCGTCGACAAGCACTCCACCGGCGGCGTCGGCGACAAGATCACGCTGCCGTTGACCCCGCTGGTGGCCGCCTGTGGCGCCGCCGTGCCGCAGCTCTCCGGCCGGGGCCTCGGCCACACCGGAGGCACCCTCGACAAGCTCGAGTCGGTGGCGGGCTGGCGTGCCCGGCTCAGCAACGACGAGTTCGTCCGGCAGCTTCAGGACGTGGGCGCGGTCATCTGCGCGGCGGGCGAGGGCCTGGCCCCGGCCGACCGCAAGCTGTACGCCCTGCGCGACGTCACCGGGACCGTCGAGGCGATCCCGCTGATCGCCAGCTCGATCATGAGCAAGAAGATCGCCGAGGGCACCGGCGCGCTGGTCCTGGACGTGAAGGTCGGCACCGGCGCGTTCATGAAGGACCTCGACATGGCGCGCGAGCTGGCGCGGACCATGGTGGAGCTGGGCGGGGCGCACGGCGTGAAGACGGTCGCGCTGCTGACCGACATGAACACGCCCCTCGGCCTCACCATCGGCAACGCCATCGAGGTCGAGGAGTCGGTGGAGGTCCTGGCCGGCGGCGGACCGGCCGACGTGGTCGAGCTGACCCTCGCCCTGGCGCGGGAGATGCTCGCCGCGGCGGGCATCGACGCCGACCCGGCCGAGGCGCTGCGCTCCGGGGCCGCCATGGACTCGTGGAAGGCGATGATCCGCGCCCAGGACGGCGACCCGGACGCGCCGCTTCCGGTCGCCCGCGAGACCGAGTTCCTGCGCGCGACCGAGGACGGCGTGGTGGCGTCGGTGGACGCGCTCGGCGTCGGCCTGGCGGCCTGGCGGCTGGGTGCCGGCCGGGCCCGCAAGGAGGATCCGGTGAGCGCCGGCGCCGGCGTCGTGCTCAAGGTGCGCCCCGGCGACCGGGTCAGCGCCGGCGACGTGCTGCTGGAGCTGCGTACCGACGAACCCGGCCGGATCCCCGCCGCGCAGGCCGACGCGGCCGGTGCGATCCGCATCGCGCAGGACGCGCCCGAGCCTGGGCGGCTGCTCCTCGACCGCATAGCCTGAGCGGTCATGAAGGCGGCCCCCGACCCCCGAGCGGTACGCGACGCCAGCCTGGACGAGCTCGAACGGCTCGGCCTGCCGCTGCCGCCGCCGACGTTCCCGCTGGTCTGGGAGCCGGGCGACGGCGTGGAGCTGCGGCCGACGGCGGAGCTGGAGGCCCGGGCCGCGGTGCTGCACGTGGTCGTGGGCCGGTGCTTCGGCATGCCCGCCGAGACCGCGATGAGCTGGCTGCTCGCCTCGAAGCTCGTGGATTTCGTCACCCCGCCGGAGTGGCAGTTCGTCGCCGGTGACCGGGGCGACCACCGGTCGTTCGTGCTGCACCACGACGCGGTGTTCGCCCTGGCGTGGCTGCTCGGACTGAGCCGCCACCTCGACCCGACGGCCCCGCCGGAGGACAGGTTCATGCGGCAGATGCCGGACCTGCCCGGCGGGGAGCTGTTCAACGAATGGCGGTCGCGGTCGTTGGTGGCGCCGCGGGACGCGGTCGAGGCGGCGGTCCTGCTCGACCTCTACTACTGCCTCGACTGGGCGTTCCAGGAGGCCGAGCGCAACGGCGTGCGCCCGCCCGGCGAGGTCGACAGCAACGCCGTCGGGCAGCGGCGGTGGGCCCTGGAGTGGGCGGTGCTCTTCTCGGGCCCATATCACGACCGCCCGCCGGAATGGGAAGAGGTCGACCTCTCGGTCTAGACCGGGCGGTACGCGACCACGTCCACGGCCACGGTGACCTCGTGCGTCCCGGTGACCTCGAGCGGGACATGGCGCGCGCTCGGCGTCATACCGATCAACGTACGGGTCTCCGCCGCGGTCAGGCGCAGCGTACGGCGGTGGGTCGTGGTGTCCTCGGGCGTGAAGCCCTCTCCGAGTGCCCCGGCGACCCGCTCCGCCTTGGCCGGGTCGACCTTGATCAGCCCGAACGCGGCGATGAGCTCGGCGAGATGGTCCCGGGCCGGGGTGACCACCAGCAGCCTTCCGCCGGGCCGCAGGACGCGGCGGAACTCCGGGCCGTTGCGGGGCGCGAAGACGTTCAGCACCGTGCTCGCCGAGGCGTCCGCGAGCGGCAGCGGGCACCACAGGTCGGCGAGGGCCGCCGCGGCCCGCGAGTGCGCCCGGGCGGCGCGGCGCAGGGCCGGTTTGGAGACGTCGATCCCCAGGCCCTGTGCCGCCGGGTGGGCCTCGAGGACGCCGGCCAGGTAGCGGCCGGTGCCCGTACCGGCGTCGACCACCAGGCCGTCCGGGAGCGCCGCCGCGGCCAGCGCCTCGGCGATGAAGTCGTAGTGGCCCTCGGCCAGGAAGGCCTCCCGGTCCGCGATCATGTCGGCCGAGTCGCCCGAGTGGGGCGATCGGCCCGCCGTCAGGTTCACGTACCCCTGCCGGGCGATGTCGAAAGAGTGCCCGAGCGGGCAGCTCAGCGCCCGTTCGCCGGGTCGCGCGAGTGTTCCGCCACACACTGGGCACCGCAGGTATGGCAATGCGCCGTCGATCATCTGCCGCGCCCCTCTAACATCTGCTGATGACTGCCATCTCCTACGACGACATAGTCAAGGCTCCCAAGGCTCTCCTGCACGACCACCTCGACGGCGGGTTGCGACCCGCGACGATCGTGGAGCTGGCGGACGCCGTCGGGCACGAACTGCCCGAGACCGATCCGGCACGGCTGGGGGAGTGGTTCGTCGCCGCCGCCGACTCCGGGTCGCTGGAACGCTACCTGGAGACCTTCGCGCACACGGTCGCGGTGATGCAGACCCAGGAGGGCCTGCACCGGGTCGCCAAGGAATGCGCCCTGGACCTCGCCGCCGACGGCGTCGTCTACGCCGAGATCCGGTACGCGCCGGAGCAGCACCTCGAGTCCGGCCTGACCCTCGACCAGGTGGTCGACGCGGTGCACGCGGGCTTCCAGGACGGCACCGCCGAGGCGGCGGCCCAGGGCCGGCGGATCCGGGTCGGCACCCTGCTGACCGCGATGCGGCACGCGGCCCGCTCGCAGGAGATCGCCGAGCTGGCCGTGCGCTACCGGGACCAGGGCGTGGTCGGCTTCGACATCGCCGGCGCCGAGGCCGGCTTCCCTCCCACCCGGCATCTGGACGCCTTCGAGTACCTGCAGCGGGAGAACTTCCACTTCACCATCCACGCGGGCGAGGCCTTCGGTCTGCCCTCGATCTGGCAGGCCATCCAGTGGTGCGGGGCGGATCGGCTGGGGCACGGGGTCCGGATCGTGGACGACATCACCGCCGGAAACCTGGGCCGGCTGGCGTCGTACGTGCGCGACAAGCGCATCCCGCTGGAGCTCTGCCCGTCCTCCAACGTGCAGACCGGCGCGGCCGCCTCGATCGCCGAGCACCCGATCGGGCTGCTGAAGGACCTGCGGTTCCGGGTCACGGTCAACACCGACAACCGGCTCATGAGCGGCACCTCGATGTCGAAGGAGATGGCGCTGCTGTGCGAGGCGTTCGGTTGGGGCTGGGGTGAACTGCAGTGGCTCACGATCAACGCGATGAAATCGGCCTTCATCCCCTACGACGAGCGACTGGCCATCATCAACGACGAGATCAAGCCGGCGTACGCGAAGTTGCTGGCATGAAGTCCGCTTTTAACCGGCATGAGGGACACGAGCGTACTTTCGTCGTATGAAACTGGCGATTCGGTCAGGTGGCTCAGCCGTTCGGACAGATGGCGTCTACAAACACTGCATAATCCGGCATCTTGCCTTGCCGTCGGCTTCCGTGCGAGCCATCGTCTGTGCTGCGCGATCGAAAGAGATCGGGCCAGATCGGCACGCACGAGAACCCGGGCGCGCCGACTGAATCGAGTGACGTTAAGAGACTTGCCATATACGAGCAGTGATGACTGGCCGGCGATGTCGGCGTCTCCGGACGCCGCTTCGCGTCACACAAACGGTCCGGGTCAGGCTGCTCTTTCTCTTTGACACTCGTCGTGATGGAATCTCGGGGGCCCGACCGGTGAGTCGGCCGTGTGCGGTGCCCGGTGATCCGACAACCGGGTCCGAATCAGGAGGACGGTGACGTGAGCAAGCGCCCCAAGACGGCGAACGCTGTCATGTCGCGTCTCCGCCGGCCGGCAGGCCGGCTGCGGGACCTCCCCATCTGGTCCAAGCTCGGGCTCATCATGCTCGTGCCGACCCTGGCGACGATCGTCGTCGGCACCCAGGGCCTGCTCGACCACATCGACGAGGCCACCAACGCCGAGCGCGCCCGGACGCTGTCCGTGCTCTCCCGGGAGGCCGGCGGGCTCGTCGACCACCTGCAGAACGAGCGCGCCTACGCCGTGATGATCGCGACGACCGACGAGGGCACCAAGGACCGCGACACCGCCGACATCAACTACCGGCGCGAGCACCCGAAGGTCGACGCCGCCAAGCTGCCGTACTCGCAGCAGAAGGCCGCCCTGGACGACATTCCCCCGCAGGTCAACACGCTTCTGGTGAAGCTCGACCGCGACCTCGAGGGGCTTCCCGCGGTCCGCAGCCAGACCTCCAACGGCAACCTCGACATCGAGGACATCGAGTCGGCCTACGGCGCGATGATCGGCGGTCTGCTCAGCGTGCGTGAGGCGTCGGCCCAGCTAGCGCTGGACACCGCGCTGAGCGACCGGCTGCGAGTGGTCGCCGGCGTCGCCCGGTCGAAGGACTTCGTCTCCCAGCAGCGCAACGTCGGTCACAAGATTCTCGAGAACACCAACTTCACGACCGCGCTGCGCCGCGAGTTCCTGCTGACCGACACCGGTTTCGCGATCTCCGACGATGCGATGCGCCGGGTCGCCACCGCCGAGGACGAGGCCCTCGTCGACCGCGTCGTCTCCGGGCCGGCCAAGCGGGCCGCCGACAACATCATCACTCCGCTGAAGAACCTCGGTCTGAACCAGTCCACGCAGATCTCGTTCAACCGGGAGTCGTGGGAAACCTCGATGACCGGCTACAACAACCTGTTCCGCAGCGTCGAGAACCGGCTCGACGGCCAGATCGTCGACCAGGCCACCGACATCCGCGACGACGTGCAGCGCCGGGTCTTCATCGAGACCAGCATCCTGCTCGGCATGCTCCTGCTCGCCATCGTCTTCGCCTGGCTGGTCGCCCGGTCGATGGCCCGCTCCCTGCGCGAGCTGCGCCAGGGCGCGCTCAACGTCGCCCAGTTCGGCCTGCCGCAGGCGGTCGAGCGGCTGCGTGACCCCGCGCTGACCGGCTCGCTCACCCCGGCCCAGGTGGCCGACCAGGTTGCCGAGCCGCTGCCGGTGCGCAGCCGGGACGAGTTCGGACAGGTGACCGAGGCGTTCAACGCCGTCCACCTGGAAGCCGTCCGCACCGCGGCCGAGCAGGCCGCGCTCCGCTCCTCCGTCTCGACGATGTTCGTCAACCTCGCCCGCCGCTCGCAGATCCTGGTCGACCGGCTCATCGGTCACCTCGACCGCCTGGAGCGTGGCGAGGAGGACCCGGACCGCCTGGCCGAGCTCTTCCAGCTCGACCACCTGGCCACCCGGATGCGCCGCAACGACGAGAACCTCCTCGTTCTCGCCGGCGCCGACTCCACCCGGGTCCAGCGCGAGCCCGCCGCCCTCATCGACGTGCTCCGCGCCGCGCAGTCCGAGGTCGAGCACTACACCCGTATCGAGTTCGGCATGATGGACCGGGACATCGAGGTGTCCGCGCACGCGGTCAACGACATGGTCCACCTGGTCGCCGAGCTCTTCGACAACGCGACCGCGTTCTCCCCGCCGAACTCGCACGTCGTGGTCGAGGCCCGGCGTCTCGGCGACGGTGTGGTGCTCTCGGTCGAGGACCGCGGCATCGGCATCAGCCGCGAGCAACTGCGCGACCTCAACGAGCGCCTGGCCAACCCGCCGATGGTGGACGTCGCCGTCTCCCGCATGATGGGCCTGGTCGTGGTCGCCCGGCTGGCGAACCGGCACGGCGTCAAGGTCGAGCTGCGTCCGGCCGACACCGAGCGTGGCACCGTGGCCGACGTCGGCCTGCCGGTCGGCGTGCTGGTGACGCCGGCCATGGCCGCCCGGGTAGCGGCCGGCGCGACCAGCGGCGCCGGATCCTTCGGCGGCACCGAGCACGCCCGTCCCGCGTTCGCCGAGCCGCCGCTGGCGCTCGAGAGCGGCACCAACGGCAGGGGTGGCTACCCCGGCGGGCGCCCCTTCGACCCGAACCCGCCGATTCCCACCGGTGGCATGCTCGGCACCGGTGGCGGTCGTTCCGCCCCGGCCTGGTCCGACCTGACCGGCGCGTCGTCCAACGGCTTCGAGCCGCCGAACGGCTTCGGTGGTTCCTCCAACGGCTTCGGCGGACAGTCCCAGGGCTTCGCCAACGGTGCCGGTGGCGCCAACGGCTACCACGGACCGCGCAGCAACGAGCCGATCCCGCCGCTGCCGCAGGCCGGCCCCCAGGGCTTCGCCGGTGGCGAGGCGCTTCCGCAGCGCCGTAACGGCGAGACGTTCCGGCCGGACGACACGGGTTCCTTCGGGCACACCATCCCGCGCCAGCTTCCGCCCAGCCCGGAGTCGCAGGGCCGGTCGCCCTTCGTGCCGCCGGTCTCGGCGCCGCCGGTGCCGCCTGTCTCCGCGCCGCCGGTGTCGTCCGCGCCGCCGTACGCGGGTGGCCGTCCGGTGTCGGCGCCGCCCGTGTCGGGCCCGCCGATCTCGGCCCCGCCGAGCGCGGACCGGCCGTTCTCGGCCCCGCCGAGCACCAACCGGCCGTTCTCGGCCCCGCCGAGCGTGGACCGGCCGCTGTCGGCCCCGCCCGCCGCCGCCAACCCGCCGGCGTGGCCGCCGGTGTCGGCCGACCGCGAGCACGGCACCCCGCCCGTTCCGGAGAGCCTCGCGGCCGCCCTGGACCTGACCGCCGAGTTCCCGCACTACCGTGCGGAGCGCGCCGGCTCCGGAGCCCAGCCGCAGGTCGCCCGGCCGGCCGGCGCGGAGAAGGCGACGCCGTCGAGAGAGTCGTCGCCGCAGAGCGAGGCCGAGCGGTCCGCCGCGGCCGCCGCGGCGGCGCACGAGGCGGCGACCCAGCAGGCCGCGGCCGCCCAGGCGACCGCCGCCGCGCAGATCGCCGCCGCGCAGGCCGCCGCCCGTCAGCGGGCCGGTGACGGCCAGGCGAAGTTCTCCGACGAGACGATGGAGCTGCCGATTTTCCGGGAGCTCGAGTCGGCCTGGTTCACGACGGCCCGTCCGGCCGAGTCTCGGGTCACCGAGCCGCGGTCCACCGAGCTCGCGCCTCCGGCCGAGCTGCAGGACGACGTGGTCAGCACCCAGCGCTTCTCGACCGGGGAGCCGGCGCGCACGGCCGCCGTGCCGCAGCAGGCCGCCTCGCCGGAGACACGCGACGGTGGCCGGGAGCCGGCACCCGTGGGCGCCGTCGCCACCGGCTCGGCTCCGAACGGCTCGGCCGTCAACGGCACGGCTTCGAACGGCTCGGCCGTCAACGGCACGGCTTCGAACGGCTCGGCCGTCAACGGCACCTCGGCCGGCACACCCGGCGTCGGCGGACCGGTCAACCCGTGGCAGACCGCGGCCGACGAGGGGTGGCATGCCGCTCGCAAGGCCGCCGAGATGCCGGTGGAGACCACGACGACGGCCGGCCTTCCGCGCCGTACGCCGATGGCGCAGCTCGTTCCGGGCGGTGTCGACCGGGCCGAGACCTCGGTGCAACGCCGCACTCCCGAATCGGTGCGTGGGCTGCTGTCCGCGTACCACCGCGGGGTGCAGCGGGGTCGCACGAAGGATCAATCGACCAACCCGGAGGAGACTCCGGGAGGGCAGCAGTCCTCGCAGGCTGGCAAGGAGCATGAGGCATGACAAGTACGCAGGATCTGGGTTGGCTCCTCGCCAACTTCGCCGACCGCGTTCCCGGGGTTGCGCACGCGATCGCGGTCTCCGCCGACGGTCTGCTGCTCGCGGCCTCGCGGGACCTCCCCCGTGACCGTGCCGACCAACTGGCGGCCATCGCCTCCGGCCTGGTCAGCCTGACCCAGGGCGCCGCGCGGTGCTTCGAGGGCGGCGCGGTGCTGCAAACGGTCGTGGAGATGGACAACGGGTTCCTCTTCCTGATGTCGATCTCCGACGGCTCCTCGTTCGCCGTGCTGGCGGCCCGGAGCTGCGACGTCGGCCAGGTGGGCTACGAGATGGCGCTGCTGGTGGACCGCGTGGGCGAGGCTCTGACGCCGGCTCCGCGCTCAGCGGCCGGGGTTCTCGGCTGAACGGATGGTTCTCCGGATCCGTCCGGTATCTGTCCAAACGCTTGACAACACGAGACACTTCTATGGGCCTAGGGATGGGGTGAGCGGTGACGATGCCCGAACGCGATGAGCCGACCGGCGCACTGGTCAGACCGTACGCCGTAACCCGTGGCAGGACCCGGCCCAAGCTGGAGATCGCGCTGGAAGCGCTCGTCGAGACCACCGTCCGCGGCCGTTCCACCGGTACCGGCAGGGGCGGGAGCGAACACCAGTACATCGCGGCGATGTGCGACGGCGGCAGAGTGCAGTCGCTGGCCGAGATCGCCGCACGCATGCAACTACCGCTCGGGGTGGCTCGAGTGATCGTCGCCGACATGGCCCACGACGGCCTGGTGGCGGTCTACGAGCCGACATCGCTGGAGGATGAGACCGATGCGGTGGGTACGGAACTGCTGGAAAGGGTGCTGAGTGGACTTCGCAGGCTCTGACATGGCGCGCCGGCCGACCGCCGGACGCGTGACATCGGCGAAGATTGTCATCGCCGGTGGGTTCGGCGTCGGTAAGACGACGCTGGTGGGGTCCGTCTCGGAGATCACCCCGCTGACCACTGAGGCGATCATGACCTCCGCCGGTGTGGGTGTCGACGACAACCGGCAGGTGCCGGGTAAGACGACGACCACCGTGGCGATGGACTTCGGCCGCATCAGCATCGATCGCGACCTGATCCTGTACCTGTTCGGCACGCCTGGCCAGACGCGTTTCTGGTTCATGTGGGACGAGCTGGTCCGGGGCGCGATCGGCGCCGTCGTCATGGTGGACACGCGTCGGCTCGCCGACTGCTTCGCCGCCATCGACTTCTTCGAGCACCGGCGGCTGCCGTACCTGGTCGCCATCAACTGCTTCGACGGCATGCAGTACCACAACGCCCAGGACGTTCGCGACGCCCTCGCGATCTCCAGCGACGTGCCGGTGGTGAGCTGCGACGCCCGCAACCGCGAGTCGACGAAGAACGTACTCATCTCGCTGGTCGAGTACGTCCTGACGATGCGCCGATCGCGCGCGGTAGCGCCCGCCTGACAGCCGGTCAGAAGTCCCGCTCTGTGCGACAGAGCGGGACTTTTGCATGCTCGGATGCCGTTCATCAAGCGAGCGTTCTCGTCCAGGAAGGACGTATGGCTCGCCGAAGTCGGGATTCCCTCCGGTGTCGCGGGCGGCGGCCTTCGCCCACTTCATGGCCACGGAGGGAGTGCACCCGGACGGAGCGCACGCGGAGGGGCGCATGCGGACGGGGCCATGCCCGGACGGAGTGCGCGGACAGGGCCGCACCCGGACGGAGCGAACGCGGACGGAGCGCACGCGGACGGAGCGCACGCGCACCCGGACGGAGCGCACGCGCACCCGGACGGAGCGCACGCGCACCCGGACGGAGAGCATGGAGCCCCTCGAGAGCCGCTGAGCGCGATGCTGAGCGACCAAAGCCCCGTGGGTGTCAAGAAGGCCAGGCCTCGAAGGCTACGCCTCGGAGACTTGCGCTGAGCTCGATCGGGTAGTCAGCGGCTGGGGTAGCCCGCGTTGCGGTAGTCCTCGACCTCTTGACCGTCGCGGCTGAAGTCCCAGCCGCCTGCGGACTCGCGTCCGGGGCGTCCGCCGATCGCGTAGCCGCCGATCTCCTGGCCGCGGCGCCAGCCGCGGAAGTAGCCGGTGGTGTGTGCCGCGATGCTGGCGGCGTCGCGGACGATGCGCAGCGGCCGCTCCTCGCGCAGGGGGGAGCCCGGCACCAGGTTTGCCTGCGGGACGCGCTTGGGCAGGCCGGCCTTGGTCTCCGCGGCCACCTCCGGCGCCGAGGCCTTCTCCGCCGCGCGCCAGCCGGTGTCCATGGGGCTGGTCCAGTCGAGGTCGGCCGCCGAGGTCGTCGAGGACTCGTCGTGACCGGTGAACCAGGCCGAGCGGGCCGCCGCGAAGATCAGCAGGTCGCCGTCGCCCTCGGCGGGGACCGGTGGGGTGGTGCTGCGGTCGAGGGCGGTCAGCGTGGGGGCGCGACGGGCCGCGGCGCGGCCGTTGCGGCCGGCGCGCTCGTCGACCAGGCGCAGGGACGGCGGCTCGGTGATCGCCGTGATGTCCGCCGAGGTGTTCGCCAGGCCGGACTCCACCAGGCGCAACGCCGGCGGCTCCTTGGGCATGTCCTGCCACGGCGGCTTGACGCGGCCGTCGGCGGGCGGGCCGCTCACCGTGGCGGCCGGCAGGGTGGCCGGCGGCGCGGCCGGGGACTCGGCCGGCTCGTCGCCGTTGAGCAGCGGCCAGTTGGCGCGCGAGCCGGGCTCGGGTGTCTCCGAGGCGGACCGCTGCACCGGCATGGGTAGGGAGAAGTCCGTCGCGCCGGTGCGGGTGCTGGGCGGGATGACCGTGCGCTGGCGCTCGGCGCGGGCGCTGCTCATGGCGGCGTTGGTCAGCGTCGGGCGGAACGGTTGCCCGGCGTCGGCCGGAGGCACCGAGGACGGGCGCGTGCCCGGCGTGATCGGCGTCATTCCCGGCGGGGGCGGCGGCACGGAGACCGGGCGGCTGGCGGGGCCGGGGTTCGGCGTGCGGCTCGGCAGGCCGGCGGCCGGGGCCACCGGCGGCGGCGTCACCGGGCGGGGCGCCAGCGGCGGCGGCATGACCGGCTCCGGCGCGACCGGCGGGGAGGTCATCGGGCGGGGCGTCACCGGGCCGTTGCCCGAGACGGTGGGCTCCGGCCGGCTGCGGCGGCCGAGGCGTGCGGCGGCGGAGGTGCGGGTGGGCAGGCTCGCGGCGTCCGGCTCGGTCGCCCGGCGGGAACCCGCCTGGCGGCGCGCAGTGCCGGCCTGCTGACCGGACCGTGCGGCGAGCGTGCCGACCAGGGCCTCGCACGCCGAGTCGCACGACCGGACCGCGGCGACGGCGTGCCGGATCGCGTCGGCGGCGGCCGGGGCGAGCGCCTTGTTGACGCCGCCGCGGCGGGGCGACTCGCTGATCGCCACGACCAGCGCGGTGACCGCCGAGACGACCTGGTCCTCGGTGCCGGCGCCGGCGCGGGTCAGCTCGACGGCGACCTCCTCGGCGACCTGCTGGGCGTCCTTGCCCCGGCTGGTGAGGCGGCCGGGCTCGGGCAGCGCGTCCAGGACGGCCAGGGCCAGCGGGTGCGCGGGGTCCGGATACGCCCGCAGCGCCGCCGGATACAGCTCCCGCAGCACCTCGCGCAGGGCCATCGCGGCGGCGTGCCGGCCGTCGAGCATGGCGATGTGGGCGGCGAGCACGGGCTTGTAGCTGACCAGCTCGCGCGGCGCCGGGATGGTGACGGCCGCGATGGCGCCGGCCTGCAGTGCGCGGGCGAGGCCCACGGCGCGGCGGGCGGCGGGCGGTGCGGCGATCTCCTCGGGGGACTCGTCGTCGGAGAAACGCTCGGCGAAGTCGTCGGCGGAGTCGTCGTCGGCCACCACGAGGGGGCGTCCGGCGGCGGTCAGCAGGGAGGTGACCGTGTGGTCGTCGCTGTCGGCGGCCACCGCGGCCTCGGCGAAGCCGCTCGTCCGCTCCACGAGCAGCGTGCCGAGCTGGGCGTACCCGGCCGGGTCGTCGCTGATCTCGTGGACGCCGAGCAGCCGGCCCGCGTCGTCCACCACGGCGATGGTCAGTGCCGATCCGGCCGAGGCCGTGCGCACCGTCTCATCAGCCGACGCCAGACCGCAGTACACGCGCACGAGCGCCACGGCGTCGTCCTCCTCCCCAGGTGAGGGTTGTTCGCGACCTACCTCGAGTTGCACGGCTGCCTGGCGGCTGTGCCGAGATCTCCACCGTCGCGAACAATGCTCATCGCTGCTGTTTTCGCCAAGGACTGATGGTCCCTGGTGAGGGTCAGTCGCGCCAGTCCACAGCGGCAGAGATCTTGCCGATGACCGAGCGCCACCCGAGACTCGCCTGCTGCGCCCCGATTTTACGGAGCTTGCGGCGACCGAAGAAACCGCCCATTCCGCCACTTTCCGCGGACCGGAGGGACTCGTCCAGGTCGTCGAGTGGCGACCCCGGTGCCAACGCCAGGATCACCGGCTTCAGCCGCAACGCGTGGCCCAGGTCGCGGGCCACCTCGCCCGCGGCGATGAGTAGCGGCAGGTCCCATGTGTCGTGACCGCCGCGCAGGTTCTCCACCACGAGGTCCAGCTCGTAGCGATCCTCCGGCAGCGGGTCGATGTCGGACGACTGTACCCGCTCGGCCACTGTGTCCCAGGTGTCGAGTTGTGCGAGGTCGTGCGGAGCACCCGATTGAATGAAGGCGACCAGCGACTCGGGGGTCTTGAAGGCCAGCAGTTTGCCGCGGTGGCTCAGGAAGACGGGCACCTCCTCATCCCCCGCTTGGACATCCGCCTCCTCCGCGGCGTCATCCTTGAAGTCCTCGGGGTCGGGCTCCTCGACGACCTCGCCGTCCTCGTTGCGCAGGACGGCGCCGGGCTTGCGGTCCTTCGGGTCGGCCTCGCCCTCGGTGACGAGCGCGGCGAACTCGTCGTCGACGATCGCGCCCTCCGCCGCGGCGGCCCGCGCGGCCGCGGCGCGCTCGCGCGCCTCGAACGGGTCGTCCTCGTCGGTCTCGATCTCGGTGGGAGTGAGCTCCGAGGCCTGCCGGTGCGCCCGCAGCGTCAGCGCCACGCCGCCCGGCATGGCGATCTCTACCGGCGACACCCGGACTTCTTCCCAGAGCGCACGGCCGGATAGGCCTCCCTTGACCGACGAGGTTTCTGCGGCCTCTTCGGGCGACTGGCTGGCCACGCTGACCTCCGGGTTGGTTCTCGCGAGCTGTTCGGACGGGTGAGTCTGGGCACACACCTTAGTGGTCCAACCTGGAAGGAGGCCGACCGCGGTCGGAAACACCCTCCCGCGGGTCAGAAGCCCTTCGGGTGCCAGACGGTCTTGGTCTCCAGCAGTGCCGTCATCGCGCCCAGGCCCGGGTCCGCGGTGAAGTCGGCGGCCTCGGCGCTCGGGCGGACGACCCGCTTGAGGCTGCCGGCGGCGGACCGTTCCAGGTCGGCGGCGAGCGCCGGATCGGTGACCCCGGTCAGGTCGAGCGCGTTCACGTCGTCGTGTGAGGCCAGCCAGGGCGCGACCTCGGCGGCGTGCCCGGTGAGGATGTTGACCACCCCGCCCGGCACGTCGGAGGTGGCCAGCACCTCGGCGAGGGTGACGGCGGCCTGCGGGGCGGCGGCGAGCACGACGACCGTGTTGCCGGTGACGATCGCCGGGGCGATCACGCTGACCAGGCCGAGGAAGGACGGCGGTGCCACCACGGCGACGACCCCGGTGGGCTCCGGGGCGGAGAGGTTGAAGAACGGGCCGGCGACCGGGTTGGCGCCGCCGTGCACCTGTGCGATCTTGTCGGCCCAACCGGCGTACCAGACCCAGCGGTCGATGGCGGCGTCCACCTCGGCGGCCGCGACGCCGCGGGCGACGAACTCCGCGTGGCGCGCCTCGAGCATCTCCGCGACCCGGTAGAGCACCTGTCCCCGGTTGTAGGCGGTCGCCCCCGCCCACTTGGGCTGCGCCGCGCGAGCCGCGACGACGGCATCCCGCGCGTCCTTGCGGGAGGCGAGCACGACGTTGTCGCCGTCCACGAGATAGGTCCGTCCTGATTCGCTGCGCGGGAAGGCCCCGCCGATGAAGAGCTTGTAGGTCTTGCGGACCGCCAGCCGTCCGGCGCCGCCGGGGCGGGAAACGTCCGCCACGGCCGCCGGGACGGCCGAGGTCGCTCCGGCCTTGACCGCGGACGACCTTCGGACCGCGACGGCCTTGCCGGCCGCCACGGTGCCGGGCTTGCGCGAGCGGGAAGAGGATGACTCAGGCAAGGTACGCCTCCAGACCGTGCCGGCCGCCCTCACGGCCGTATCCGGACTCCTTGTAACCGCCGAAGGGCGAGGTCGGGTCGAACTTGTTGAACGTGTTGGCCCACACCACGCCCGCGCGCAGCTTGTCGGCCACGGCGAGGATCTGCGAGCCCTTCTCGGTCCAGATGCCGGCCGACAGCCCGTACGGCGTGTTGTTGGCCTTCTCGATCGCCTCCGCGGGGGTGCGGAAGGTGAGCACCGACAGCACCGGCCCGAAGATCTCCTCGCGGGCGATCCGGTGCGCCTGGGTGACCCCGGTGAAGATCGTCGGGGCGAACCAGAAGCCCTGCGCCGGCAGCTCGCACGGCGGGGACCAGCGCTCGGCGCCTTCCTCGGCGCCGATGTCGGAGAGCGTACGGATGCGCGCCAGTTGCTCCGCCGAGTTGATCGCGCCGATGTCGGTGTTCTTGTCCAGCGGATCGCCGACCCGCAGGGTGGCCATCCGGCGCTTGAGCGCCTCGATCACCTCGTCGTAGACCGACTCCTGGATGAGCAGCCGGGAGCCGGCGCAGCAGACGTGGCCCTGGTTGAAGAAGATGCCGTTGACGATGCCCTCGACCGCCTGGTCGATCGGTGCGTCGTCGAAGACGATGTTGGCCGCCTTCCCGCCGAGCTCCAGGGTGAGGCGCTTGCGGGTGCCGGCGACCGAGCGGGCGATCTGGCGGCCGACCTCGGTGGAGCCGGTGAACGCCACCTTGTCGACGCCCGCGTGCTCGACCAGGGTCCGCCCGGTCTCGCCGGCGCCGGTGACGATGTTGACCACGCCGGGCGGGAGCTCGGCCTGGCGGCAGACGTCGGCGAAGAACAGCGCCGACAGCGGCGTGGTCTCGGCCGGCTTGAGCACGACCGTGTTGCCGGTGGCCAGCGCGGGCGCGATCTTCCAGGCGAGCATCAGCATCGGGAAGTTCCACGGGATGACCTGCGCGGCGACTCCCAGCGGACGGGGGTTGTCGCCGAAGCCCGCGTGCCTCAGCTTGTCGGCCCAGCCGGCGTAGTAGAAGAAGTGCGCCGCGGCGAGCGGGAGGTCGACGTCGCGGGACTCCCGGATCGGCTTGCCGTTGTCGAGCGACTCGAGCACCGCCAGCTCGCGGGAGCGCTCCTGGACGATCCGGGCGATGCGGAAGAGGTACTTGGCGCGTTCGGCGCCGGGCAGCGCGGACCACGGCCCGGCCGCGCGCCGCGCCGCGGCCACGGCCCGGTCGACGTCCTCGGGCCCGGCGGTGGAGACCTCCGCCAGGACCTCCTCGGTGGCCGGGTTCACGGTCTTGAAGACCCCGCCGGAGGACGCCGGCGAAACGAACTCTCCGTCGATGAAGAGACCGTACGAGGGTGCGATGTCGACGACCGAGCGGGACTCCGGGGCGGGGGCGTATTCGAACATCTCTTACCGGTTTTCTACTCGCAGTGCGGCGAAGCCGCTTCTCGGCGGGCTCAGTCCAGCGTGAAGTAGTCAGGGCCGGCGTAATGGCCGGTGGCGATTTTGGTGCGCTGCATCAGCAGGTCGTTGAGCAGCGAGGAGGCCCCGAAGCGGAACCAGTCGGGATCGAGCCAGTCGTCGCCGACGGTCTCGTTGATCATCACCAGGTACTTGATGGCGTCCTTGGTGGTGCGGATGCCGCCGGCGGGCTTGACCCCGACCTGTCGTCCCGTACGGGCCCGGAAGTCCCGGACCGCCTCGAGCATCACGAGCGTGACCGGCAGGGTCGCCGCCACCGGAACCTTGCCGGTGGAGGTCTTGATGAAGTCGGCGCCGGCCAGCATCGCCAGCCAGGAGGCGCGGCGGACGTTGTCGTACGTCCCCAGCTCGCCCGTCTCGAGGATCACCTTGAGGTGCGCGGAACCGCACGCCTCCTTCACCGCGACGATCTCGTCGAACACGTGGTCGTAGCGTCCGGCGAGGAACGCGCCCCGGCTGATCACCATGTCGATCTCGTCGGCGCCGCCGGCGACGGCGTCGCGGGTGTCGGCGAGTTTGACGTCGAGCGGCGCCTGGCCGGAGGGGAATGCGGTGGCCACGCTCGCCAGGTGCACGCCGGTGCCGCGCAGCACCTCGGCGGCGACCGGGACCATGGCGGGGTAGACGCAGACCGCGGCGACGCCGGGGCAGCCCGGGTCGGCCGGATCGGGGCGCACCGCCTTGGCGGAGAGGGCGCGCACCTTGCCGGGGGTGTCGGCGCCCTCGAGGGTGGTCAGGTCGACCATGCGGATCGCGAGGTCGATGGCGGCCGCCTTGGCGCTGGTCTTCACCGACCGGGTGCCGAGCGCCGCCGCCCGCGCCTCGACCCCGACCTTGTCGACTCCGGGCAGCCCGTGCAGGAAGGACCGGAGGCTGAAGGAGGAATCGGACAGGTCGGACAGCCTCGACGTCGTCGTCGCAGTCATGAATCGGAGTCTACGCGGCCCACCAACAGTTGATCTTGAATAACCCCGGTAGGTTGAGCGGCGTGGACGTACTTGTCGTTGATCACCCGCTGGCCCAGACCCGACTCACCGTCATGCGCGACGCCAGGACGGACTCCGGCGTGTTCCGCGCCGCCCTGCACGAGCTCACCACCATGGTCGTCTACGAGGCCGCCCGCGCCTTCGCCGTCGAGCAGTTCCCGATCAGCACCCCGGTCGCCCCGACCCAGGGCACCCGGCTGGCCAACCCGCCGCTGATCGTGCCCGTGCTGCGTGCGGGGCTGGGCATGGCCGACTCCGCGCTGGCCCTGCTCCCCGAGTCGTCCATGGGCTTCGTCGGCCTGGCCCGCGACGAGGACACGTACGAGCCGCGCGCCTACATGGAGTCCCTGCCGGGTGACCTCTCCGGCCTGCCGGTGCTGGTTCTCGACCCGATGGTGGCCACCGGTGGCTCGCTGGTGCACTGCTGTCAGCTCCTGGTCGACCGAGGTTGCACGGACGTGACCATCTGCTGCGTGCTGGCGGCGCCGGAAGGCATCCAGCGGCTGAAGGACTCCGGCCTGCCCCTGCGGCTGGTGACCGCCAGCATCGACGAGGGACTGAACGAGAAGATGTACATCGTTCCCGGCCTCGGCGACGCCGGCGATCGCCAATTCGGCGGCATGCCCCGGTTCTGACTCACAGTAGTGACGTCTCGGGCCCTCAGGAGCCGTCATTCAGGCTCCCGATGCCTGGTCAGAGCCGTTCGGCGTCTGCGCAGAGTAATCAGTATGGGCGAGGGCATGCTGTACTGTGGCGTCCGCCGCGGTGTTATTGCGGCATGAAGGCCCGGTCACGCAAGCTGCACGACAAGTGACCAGAGGCTTCCCCGCATCTGAAGCTGTGCGTATCCAGGAGGACCCTTCATGACGGCAACCCACGCCGCCATCCCACCCGCTCGCCCGGTGATCGGCGACGCCGAGATCGAGGCCGCCGTGCGCGTGCTGCGCAGCGGCATGGTCGTGCAAGGCCCCGAGGTCGCGGCGTTCGAGCGTGAGTTCGGCGAGCTGGTCGCCGGCCGGCACTGCGTCGCCGTCAACTCCGGCACCTCGGCCCTGCAGCTCTCGCTGATGGCGCTGGGCTTCGGCCCGGGCGACGAGATCATCGTCCCGTCCTTCTCGTTCGCCGCCAGCGCGAACGCGGTCCGCCTGGTCGGGGCCACCCCGATCTTCGTGGACATCGAGGCCGGCTCGTTCTGCATCGACCCGGACGCGGTCGCCGCGGCGATCACCCCGCGCACGGTGGCGATCATGCCGGTGCACCTGTACGGCCACCCCGCCGCGATGGACCGGATCATGCCGATCGCCGAGGCGCACGGCCTCGCCGTGGTGGAAGACGCCGCGCAGGCTCACGCCGCCGCCCTGAACGGCACGCCGGTGGGTGCCTTCGGCGCGGTCGGGTGCTTCAGCTTCTACCCGACCAAGAACATGCACTCGCTCGAGGGCGGCATGGTCACCACCGCCGACGCCGAGCTGGCGCGCAAGCTGCGGCTGCTGCGCAACCAGGGCATGGAGGCGCGCTACCAGAACGAGATCGTCGGCGCGAACATGCGGATGACCGACGTCGCCGCCGCGATCGGCCGGGTGCAGTTGACCCAGCTCGCCGGCTGGACCGACCAGCGCCGCGCCAACGCCGCCTACCTGGACGAGCGGCTCACCGGCGTCGTCACGCCGCCGGTCGCCGGGGGCGCGAAGCACGTCTACCACCAGTACACGATCCGGTTCACCGGCGACCGTGACGCGTTCCAGGCCGGGCTCAAGGAGCGCGGGATCGGCAACGCGGTCTACTACCCGACGCCGATCCACCGGCTGCTGCCGTACCTGAACGAGGACGGCACGCCGGGCCCGTGGAAGCTGCCGGAGACCGACCGGGCCGCCGAGGAGGTCGTGTCGCTGCCGATCTTCCCGGGGCTGACCACCGAGGAGCTGGACCGCATCGCCGAGGCCGTGAACGCCGTGGCGGTGCAGGCATGAACGCGGGGCTGCGGGCGGGACTGATCGGCCTCGGCGCCATGGGGCGCAACCACGCCCGGGTGCTGAACCTGCTGGACGGCGTCGAGCTGGTCGGCGTGCTGGACCCGGCGCCGGGCGCGGCCGCGCCCGGCGGCGTGCCGGTGGTCGCGGACCTCGAGCAGTTCATCGGCCTGGGGCTGGACTACGCGGTCGTGGCCTGCCCGACCGGCCTGCACGAGGAGATCGGCCTGCGGCTGGCGGAGGCCGGCATCAACGCGCTGATCGAGAAGCCGTTGGCGCCCTCGCTGGAGGCGTCGCTGCGACTGGTCGAGGCGTTCGAGAGCCGCGGGCTCGTCGGCGCGGTCGGGCACATCGAGCGGTACAACCCGGCCCTGCAGAGCCTGCGGTCCCGGCTGGAGGCCGGCGAGCTCGGCGACATGTACCAGATCGTCACGCGCCGGCAGGGCCCGTTCCCGGGCCGGATCGCCGACGTCGGCGTGGTCATGGACCTGGCCACCCACGACATCGACCTGACCGCCTGGGTGACCGGCCGCAGCTACGTGGACATCTCCGCGCGGACGGTGTCGCGCAGCGGGCGCCCGCACGAGGACATGGTGTCCGCGGTCGGCTTGATGCAGGACGGCCTGGTGGCCAACCACCTGGTCAACTGGCTCAGCCCGATGAAGGAGCGGTCGACGGTCATCACCGGCGCCAAGGGCTGCTTCATCGCGGACACGCTCACCGCCGACCTGACCTTCTACGCCAACGGTGCGATCGGCACCGAGTGGGAGGCGCTGCGCGCGTTCCGCGGGGTGTCCGAGGGCGACATGGTCCGGTATGCGATCCCGAAGCGGGAGCCGCTGCTCGTCGAGCACGAACGCTTCCGGGACGCCGTGGAGGGCAAGGAGAGCGACATCGTCACCCTCCGCCAGGGCATGCGTACGGTCGAGGTGGCGGAGGCCGTACTCCGCTCGGCCAGCAGCGGGTCCACGGTCGCAATTCCCGCGAAGCAGGCCTGATGTCCGGCCCGGTCGCCGTCGTCACGCCGTGGTATCCCAGCACCCAGTTGCCGTTCCGTGGTGCGTTCGTCCAGGCCATGACGGAGGCGACCGCGCCGGGCACGGCGTCGTTCACCGTGTACCACTGCGATAGCTGGGTAGCCCGGCTCTCGGCTGACGAGGACGCCCGGATCGCCGACGCGGTCCGGGCGCTCATGCCCGTGGCGGGTACGCCCAGCCGTACGGTCGGCGGCGCCGATCTGGTGACCGTGCCCGTGCCGATGCCCCGGGCGCTGCCGTTCGCGGAGCAGGCGCGGCGAGCCGCCGCGTCGCTCAAGGTGGCTCTCGGTGGACGGCCCATCGCCGCGCCGGTCGTGCACGCGCACGTCGGCCTGTTGGGTGGCCTACCGGCCCTGCGCAACATGCGCTCCGACAGCCGGCTCTTCGTGACCGAGCACGCCACCTTCCTGGACCGGATGCTCGCCGAGCCGGACGGCCGGGCCGGCTACGCCGAGGTGCTCGCCGCCTGTGAGGCCTTCTTCGTGGTCGGCGATCCCCTGCGCGCGCAGCTTGCGGAGGCGTTCCCGGAGCACGCGGACAAGCTGCGGTCGATCGCCAACCCGATCGACTTCGCGACCCCGCGCGCCGAGCCGGTGAAGTCGCTGCACCGCTGGCTGTTCGTCGGCGGGCTGATCGAGCGCAAGGGCGTCGGCTGGCTGCTCGAGGCGTTCGCCGTCTGCCGCCGGCAGGAGCCCGCCCTGACCCTGACCCTGGTGGGCGAGGGCGAGCTGCGCGGCCGGCTGGGCGAGCGGGCCGAGGAACTGGGTGTCGCCGACGCCGTGACCTTCGCCGGTGCGCTGTCGCCCGTGGAGGCGCTGGGCCTGATGCGTGAGCACGACGTGCTCGTGCATCCGAGCCGGTACGAAACCTTCGGCGTGGTGGTGGTCGAGGCGGCCGCGGCGGGTATGCCGGTGATCGTCACCCGGTGCGGCGGCCCGGAGCAGACCCTGGCGGGAATCGAGTCCGACGCCGGCCAACTGATCGAGGTGGAGGAGGACAGCACCGCCATCGTGGCCGGATACGAGCAGTTGCGCGACCGCTTCCCCGGCGGCATGGACCTGGACCGCGCCCGGCGGGTCCTGGCCGACCGGTTCGGTTATCAGGCCGTCGCCCGTCAGCACCACGACGCCTGGTTCTCCTCGCCGTCGGCGGACCCGAGCTGAGCGAGTCTTCTCCGCCACCGATCGACGACAGCATCATGGAGCATCATGCGCGTTCTATTTCTTGCCCTGGGCGCCGGCCGGCGGCTGGCGGTGACCGGAGAGAGCCGCACGCTGACCGAGCGCGGTGAACGCCCGGTCGTGCTGGTCGACAAGGCGCAGACCTGGGCCGACGAGGAGTTCGCCGCCGGCGTGCAGGTTGTCGCGCTGGCCGGACTGGGCGGGCGGCACTGGCCGCTGACCGCCGAGCGCCTCGTCCTGCACCGGGCGCCGGCGGCCCTGCTCCGCCGCGTCGGCGGCCGCCGCGGCAAGCGGCTGGCGTCGGCGTACGACCGGCGCATCGGTCGCCCACTGCACCGCCGCGTGTTCCTGCCCCTGTACGGTCGGCTGTGGCGAGACGCCGCCGACCGCCCGTTGGCCGAGTTCCGCCGCCGGTGGGGACGGTTCGACGCGATCGTGGTGACGGACCCGCAGTCGTTCCCCGTGGCACAGCGTCTCGCCGGCGACGAGCGGCACCGGCCGCGCGTCGCGTTCCGCATCGATCAGCTGACCACCGCCGACCGTGAGGACAAGGAATGACCGCGAGCGAACGGCGTCCTCGCCTGCTCTATCTCGCCTTCTACTTCCCCCCGTCGCGGGCCAGCGGCGTCTACCGGGCCCGCGCGACGGCGAACCACTTCGCCGCCGCCGGCTGGGACGTCACCGTCTTCGCCGCGCCGCTGGGGTTCCTGTACGACGTGATCGGCTCGACCGACGAGAAGCTGCTCGAAACCGTCGACCCGCGGATCGCCGTCGAACGCCCCGAGCTCGACACCTTCCGGTGGGAGCACGAGCTGCAGAACATGAGCTGGTTCCGCGGCACGATGCCCACCGCGTCCAAGAAACTCTTCGACTGGTACGAGGCCAGGCAGTTCCCCGAGCAGTACGTGTCCTGGGCGCGGTCGTCGGTCGGCAAGGCGCTCAAGCTGCACCGGCGGGATAAGTTCGACGCGGTCCTGGCCACCGGCAACCCGTTCGCCGCCTTCGCCGCGGGCTGGGCGATCGGCAAGCTGGCGAGGATCCCGTACGTGATCGACTATCGCGACTCCTGGACCCTCGACCTGTTCAAGGACGAGCCGGCCTACCCACCGAAGCATCCGACGTGGAAGTGGGAACGTCGGGTGATCGGCGGCTCCGCGGCGACCGTCTTCGTGAACAACGCGCTGCGTGACTGGCACGCCGAGCGGTATCCCGGGGCGGCGGACCGGATGATGGTCGTGCCGAACGGATGGGATCCGGACCTGCTCGAACTGCCTCCCGCCGAGCCGGTGGAGACGGCGACGCCGCAGGGCCCGCTCAAGTTCGGCTATCTCGGCACGATCACCACCCATCAGCCGGTGGAGGAGATGGCGGAGGCCTTCCGGATCGCCCGCGCCCACCCGGATCTGTCCGGCGCCGAACTCAACATCTACGGGCATCTCGGCTTCTTCAAGCACAGCCACGCCAGCTTCCTGCCACGGCTCGGCTTCGACGCCACCGGCCAGGTCGACCCCGAGCTGGACGCCGGGCTGCGGTTGCGCGGGCCGGTCTCGAAGACCGAGGTGTCGTCGGTCTACGCCGACAGCGACGTGCTGGTCTTCCTGGCCGCCGGCGGCCGGTACGTCACCTCGGGAAAGATCTTCGAGTACATGGCCACCGGCCGGCCCATCGTCTCGGTCCACGCGCCGGACATCGCCGCGCGGGAGGTCCTCGAGGGCTATCCGCTGTGGTTCCGCGCGGACAGTCTCGATCCCGAGAAGGTGGCGCAGTCCTTCATCGAAGCCGGCCAGGCGGCCCGCGAGGCCACCGCGGACGTACGCGCGGCGGCCCGCCGGCATGCCGACACCTTCAAGCGCGACACCCTGCTGGCCCCCCTGGAGGCCCGCATGCGCACCCTCGTCCGACCGTCGACCGTTCAGGAGCAGTCGTCGTGAGCACGTCAGCCGTCCCGGGCACCACGCCGCGCGTCGTCGTCATCGCCCTGAACTACAAGCTCACCACGCGGGTACGTTCCTACGTACAGGACCTGGCCGATGCCGGGGTGGACATCGACCTGCTGGTCGCGGAGACCGGCAGCACGGCCGATGCCGACCTCGATGCCCGGGTCCGGGTCCACCGGGTGCTCGACGTGGAGGTGCACGACGTCCTGATCCGGCGGATCGTCCGCGGCGTCCTGTTCACCTTCCCCACCAAGGCGTTCGGCAAGGCTCGGTCGATGACGGTCGGCCGGCCGGCGCTGAAGAAGGTGGACGCGGGACTGGCGCTGACCCGGCGCACCCAGTCGTGGGTCTCCAGGGGCATCCACAAGAAATTGTTCTGGCCGACGTTCCGTGCAGTGCGCCCGCTGATCCTGGCCCGCAGGGGCCGGGGACCCGCGATGGAACTGGACCTGGCGGGGGCGGACCGGATCGTGGCCGCCGACCAGCCGGCCGTGCCCCTGGCCTGGCGGCTGGCGCGGCGTTACCCCGGGGTGCGCGCGACGACGGCCCTGGACCGCAAGCCGTACGTCGGCGACAAGTAGGAGGAACGGGCCGCCGTCAGCGGGCGGCGAAGCGCTCGGCCAGCACCTGGACGACCCGTTTCGCCGCCGCGCCGTCCCCGTACGGGGTGCCGCGCCCGGCCTGTGGCGCGGGGCGGGTCGCCAGCGAGGTCCAGTCGTCGCCGAGCTCGTCGGGGTGGTTCACGAGGTGGTTCCAGCCGTCCTCGAGCGTCTCCACCCACTCCGTCTCGCTGCGCAGGGTCGTGCACGGGCGGCCCAGGAGGAAGGCCTCCTTCTGCAGGCCTCCCGAGTCGGTGACCACGCCGACGGAGCCGAGCACGCCGGCCACCATCGAGGCGTACGGCAGCGGCGTCCCCACGTGCACCGCACCCTGCTGCAGCTTCAGCCCGTGGGCCTCGGCCCGGGCCACGAGCCGCGGGTGGGCCAGCAGCGCCACCGGCACCGGCAGCTTGGCCAGCGCACCCAGCAGCTCGGCCAGCCGCTTCGGGTCGTCGGTGTTCTCCGCGCGGTGCAGCGTGGCGAGCAGGTACGGCTGCTCGGGGTCGATGCCGTCCGGCAGCGCGGGAGCGGTGTGCCGACCCGCCAGGACGTCGTCGCGGACCCGCAGGCAGACGTCGACCATCACGTCGCCGACCAGCTCGGTACGGTCGCCGAGGCCCTCGTCGCGCAGGTGGCGGACCGCTTCCTCGGTGGGCGCGAGCAGCAGGTCGGCCGCGTGGTCGGTGAGCACGCGGTTGTGCTCCTCCGGCATGCGGCGGTTGAACGAGCGCAGGCCGGCCTCGAGGTGCGCGACCGGGATGTGCATCTTGACCGCGGACACGGCGCCGGCCAGCGTCGAGTTGGTGTCGCCGTAGACCAGGACCCAGTCCGGCCGCTCCCGCTCCAGCACCGGGTCCATCGCGCTGAGCACGGCGCCGGTCTGCACGCCGTGGCTGCCGGAACCCACGCCCAGGTGGACGTCCGGCGCCGGAATGCCGAGACCGGTGAAGAACACGTCGGAGAGATTCACGTCGTAGTGCTGTCCGGTGTGGACGATGACGTGTTGGTGTTCGGTGTTCGCGAAGGCCTGTGCGATGGGCGCCAGCTTCACCAGCTGCGGCCGGGCGCCGACGATGCTCACAACCTTCATCGCAGTCTTCTCCGTGGGTTCGGGACGGTTGGTCGAGTTCGACGGCCACCATACAGGGGCGGGATCACTGCCCCGGACGGCCGCCGGACTTATCCCGCTTGCGCCAGATGCGGACGAGGCCGACCGGCACGCTGACGATGGCCCGGGTCGGCCGGCGCGCGCCCTGCACCACGGTCGCCCCGACTCTGAAGGAGGTGGAGGCGCGCAGGTCGGCGGCCTCCTTGCGGGCCCGGGCGACCCGGCTCTCCGCCGCGGTGACCGCGGCGTCGCGAGCCTTGATCTCCTTCTCCAGGTGCCGGATGCGTTCGTCCTGTTCCTTCACCCGGTCGGCCGTTTCGGCCAGCTTGCGACGCAGGGGACGGCTGAGCAGATCGCCGAACACGTACTCACCGGTGAGCCGCAGCAGGGCGCGCAGGTCGGGGGTCTCCTCGTCCAGCGCGACCGGCGTGTCCGACAGGTGGGTACGCAGCGGTGCGAGGCGATCGACCCGGGCGGCCAGGACGGCGCAGTGCGCTCCGTGCCGCGAGACCTTGTCCAGCGGCACGACCTGAAGAACCTGGCATCCCGCGGTGACCAGCTCGTCCAGCAGCCGGTGGTACGGCAGGTCCGGCACCGCCCAGCCGAGCAGTAGCAGCGCCCGGCCGCCGACGGGCAGCTCCCGCAGGGCCGGAGCGACCGTTTCCGCGTCGACGTGCGTCTCGGGCCTGGGGCCCACGAAGGCGACCACCACCGTGTCGGGATCCATCTTCTCGCCGCCCGGCACATACTTCCGGTACGCCGACGACGCCGGAGCGCGCAGCAACTCCTTGAGCGTTTCTCCGCTATCGCTCACTTCCACGACGGTCTTCGCGTCACCGACGAGGGGAAGCAGTTCCTGAATGAGCATGTCCTCGCCGATTCTCAGCCGATGCGGGTGAAGGTGTAGAGACCGATGGGGCTCCGCCGGAAGCGGTAGGGCTCCCAGCCGTCGAAACGCATGCCGCAGGCGTCCAGCAGGGGCAGATACTGGTCGCGGCCGCGGACCACCTGGTAGTTGCCGTAGACCCGGTCGCCATCCTCGCCCCAGTCGCCGATGATGAGTTTGCCACCCAGCCGGACCAGTGACGCCAGGTTGCGGGTGGACCGGGCCCACTCCGCGTCGTCCAGGATGTGGAACAGCACGTCGATCGTGAAGACGGCGTCGTAGAGCCAGGGCGTACGCCAGCCGGAGAGCGTCGTCTGGTGGTAGCGCGGGCCGCCGCCGAGCTCCCGGCAATGCGCGATCGCCGCCTCGCTGCCGTCGATGCCGTCGACCTGATGGCCGAACTTGGCCAGCTCCCGGCTGAAGTAGCCCTTGCCGCACCCGGCATCGAGCAGATACAGCGGCGCCACGGGGTTGTTCTGCAGACCGACGCGGTCCATCAACATGGTGAGGCGCCGCAGGTAGAACATATAGTTGGTCGCTTCGTCGAACGAGATGTCGCCGCCGGACCGCAGGTCGCTCTCCTGCTGGTGGCGCTCGTTCCAGTATTTCGAGGCTTCCGCGTCGGTCAGAAGCGTCATGACATGATCCACCTTCGCAGCGGGAGGTGACGCGAACCTGCGCAGAGTAGTACCTCGGTGCGGGTTGCGGTGGTCAACTTCAGAGAAACGGAACGGGATGTCGCGCCGGAAAGTCGTCTACCTCGCGCTCGGCAGTCGGCGCATCGACGCAGCGCTACGGTTGACCGCCCAGGCGGCGGACGACGGCGCCGAGGTGACGCTCGTGGTGCTCGACCGGCCGGCCTGGGCCGGCGTCGACGCGCCCGCCGGCGTGGATCTTCGAAGGCTTCCGGACGAGCGCGCCGTGGCCGGGCTCCTGCGCGACGACGGTGTCCTGCCCTCCGGCGCCGTCCTCGTGGCCGGCGACGCTCCGGCGCTGGTGCCGGCCTGGGATGTCGCGCGGCGACGGCCGGACATCAGCGTCGGCATCGAGCCGGACGCCACGGCCGGTCGCCGGCCGCGGCCGGCCGATCTCGTCGTCGTCACCCCGTGGTATCCGGGCCCGAACGACGACTTCGCGGGCGCATTCGTGCGGGCCACCACCGATGCCGTGCGGCCGGGCCGCGGCGCCGTCTCCACGGTGCACAGCGAGGGCTGGTTCTATCCCCGTGCGGAGGCGTCACCGGACGCGGTCGACACGGTCTCGGACCGGTTCACGGCCGGCCCGGGCCTGTTCGTGGTCCGGGACACCCCGCAGGGCGAGCTGTGCCGGGTCGCGGTGCCCAGCCTGACGACCGGCGGCTACCCGCAATGGATCGACGCTCACGTGCGCGCCGTACGGGCCGTGCTGCCCACCGGGCGGATCGAGGCGCCGGTGGTGCACGCGCACACGGGCCTCTACGGAGGGGCCGTCGCCGCCGCCCTGGCCCGGCCCGAGGCACGCGTCGTGGTGACGGAGCACGCGACCTTCCTGCCGCGGGTGCTGGGCAAGGCGGGCGTACGACGCCGGTACGCCGCCATGCTCGACCGGGCCGACGTGGTGTTGTGCGTGGGTGCGGGCCTGCGCGACTATCTGCGTACCGAGTTCCCGCGCCACGCGGGCAAGTTCGAGGTGGTGCCGAACCCGATCGACTTCGACGGTTTCGCGGTCCGGCCGTCGCCGGTGACCGAGCTGAACCGGTGGCTCTATGTCGGACGGCTGATCGAGCACAAGGGCGTACGGCTGCTGCTGGAGGCCTTCGCCGTCGCCGCCGCGGAGGAACCGGCCCGCACCCTGACCCTGGTGGGCTCGGGGCCACTGGCGGACGACCTGGCGCGCCGGGCCGCCGAACTGGGGCTGGCCGATCGCGTCCGGCTGCTGCCGCCGGTACGCCCGGACCAGGTCGCCGGCCTCATGCACGACCACGATCTCCTCGTGCATCTCAGTACCAAGGAGACGTTCGGCATGACCGTGGTGGAGGCGGTCGGCACCGGTCTGCCGGTGCTGGTGGCCGGCAGCGACGGACCGCGGGAGACGCTGGCGGGCCTCGACGGCGTCGCCGGCCGGCTGATCGACGTGGACCGCACGCCGGCGCAGGTGGCCGAGGCGTTCCGCGCCCTGGCCGAGGAGCTGCCCAGGCTCGATCTCGAGGCCGCCCGGGAGATCCTGCGCGAGCGGTACGGCAACGCCGCCGTGGCCGAGCGCCTGCGGCGGTGGTACGACGAGCCGATCGAGGGCGTCGTCGCCGAGCCGTCCGAGCCGTCCGAGCCGTCCGGCGACCGAGTCGTCGTGCTCGTCACCGACGCCGCGGCAGCGGCGCAGGTTCGCCCGGCCCTCGACCGGATCGCCGCCGCCGGACAACAGGCGGACGTGCTGACGACGGTGGACGGTTCCTTCGGCGGACCCGGGATCACCGTGCACCGGCTCCGCGCCGGGGCCGGTCTCGAACGCGTCCGGCACGCCGAGGACGTCGTGGTACGCCAGGTGGCCGGAAAGGTCATCGAGGGGCTGCTGGCCGTCGCCCGAAAGCGGCCGGAGCCGGGCTGGGAGGTGGTGATGCGCCGGGCGCGCCGCTTGCATCGCCGCGGCGTGCGCAAGGTGGGTGCCGTCTTCACCGGCCGCCGATGGGTGCGTCGGCGGGCCGACGCGCTCTGGTCCGAAGTGCGTGGCACAGTTCTGCCCGGCCTGGATCTCACGCGGACGCGCTACGTGGTGGCGCCGGGGCCGGTGGGCCGGGAGTTGGCCGCTCGCCTCGTCGCCGGTCGTGCGGACCTGGTCGTCGTGGCGTCGCCGGATCGACTCCTCCGCGGCGGTGCCGGGCCCGGACGGTGATCGATCGCGAACGCCTCCTGAACGTTGTGGATCTAGCGATGCGGCGAGCGGCGATGTCATAGACTCCCGTCGTCTTCGAGACTTGAGGTGCCGGGGAGGCGCGTAGTGGGTGGACCCGACGTCAGCGTGGTGGTTGCCGTGTACAACACGATGCCCTACCTGACCGAGTGCCTGCGCTCGCTCGTCGACCAGAGCATCGGGGTGGACCGGCTGGAGATCGTCGCGATCGACGACGGGTCCACCGACGGCAGCGGCGCCGAGCTCGATCGCTGGGCGGCGGAATACCCCGGCACGATCAAGGTCGTGCACCAGGAGAACTCGGGCGGCCCCGCCGGCCCGAGCAACCGTGCCCTCGACATGACCACCGGCCGGTACGTCTTCTTCCTCGGCGCCGACGACTACCTCGGCACGGAGGCGCTGCAGCGCCTGGTCACCGCGGGTGACGAGCTGGATGCGGACATCGTCCTCGGCCGGCTGGTCGGCGTCGGCGGCCGGGTCGTCAACCAGGCCGTGTTCGAACCGGGCAACCGTGACGACATCACGCTGGTCAACTCCGCACTGCCGTGGGCCTTGTCGAACACGAAGCTGTTCCGCCGCTCCCTGCTGGAGGAGCACCACATCCGGTATCCGGAGGAGCTGCGCTCCGGCAGTGACCAGCCGTTCACCATCCGCGCGGTGGTGGCGGCCCGCCGGATCGTCGTCCGTGCCGACTACGAGTACTACTACGCCGTACGCCGCAAGGACTCCAGCAACATCACCTACCGGACCTCGCTGTCCGGCTTCGTGCAGGACACGGCGCTGATCATGGACACCGCCGCCGACGTCATCACCGACCCGGAGGCCCGCGCCGCGGTCCTGCGCCGGCACTTCACCTGGGAGCTCGGCAAGCTGCTCGGCAAACGCTTCCTGGCCGCCGACCACGACGAGCGGGTCCGGGTGCAGGAGGGCGTCCGCAAGCTCGCCGACACCTACCTCACCGAAGACATCCGGGCGGCGCTGGACGTCTCGCACCGGATCTCGCTGAGCGTCGCCCAGCACGGCAGCGTCGACGACCTGGTGGCGGTCGCGAAGCACCACGCCCAGCACGGGCTGACGCCGGTGGTGATCGAGGATGATCACTACTATCTCGACTTCCCCGGCTTCCGGGACCCGGCGCGCGGTTTTCCCGACGAGTGGTTCGACGCCGGATCCCACCTCCGGCAACTCGTCCACCAGAGCAAGCCGGCGACCGTACGCTGGGGGCGTACGCCGGACGGCCGGCGCTCCCTGCTCGTCGGCTGGCACATGTCGCTGCTGGATCTCGGCGGCGACGAGACGCCGCCGCGGGTGTCGGCGGGCGACCGCCCGGCCGCGCTGACCGAGGTGGTGCCCGCGGACGGGGGCACCCGGGTCCTGGGTTACCTGGCGGTCGACGACATCGTCGCCGGTCAGACCAAGCCGCGGCAGCGCCGGCGGGTGCGTTTCACCTGGACCATGCAGGGCGAGTCGAGCAGTCGTCCGGTGACCGCCTTCGACCTGTCGGCGGCGAGGCGTATCCTCCATCGGCGTGGTCTTCGTTTGCACCTCGTGGGCGTGGAGCTCGACGAGAAGGCCAGACTGCACGTCGTGAGCACCACCGTCACACCCCGGCGGATCGCCGGCCGTCTCGCGCGCTGGCTCCGCCTCAGGGGCTGAACCCGCGCCAAGGAGGATGTACCCAAGCATGAAGATCTGTGTCGTCGCCCTGGGCAAGATCGGGCTGCCGCTCGCCGTCCAGTTCGCGTCCAAGGGACACACCGTGATCGGTGCGGACGTCTCCGAGCCGACGGTGCGCACGGTCAACGAGGGCCTGGTGCCGTTCCCCGGCGAGGCCGACCTCGACGTCAAGCTCAAGCAGGCGGTCGACGCCGGCCTGCTGACGGCCACCACCGACACCGCGGCCGCGGTCGCCGAGTCGGAGGCCGTGGTCGTGGTCGTGCCGCTCTTCGTCGACGGCGAGGGCGTGCCGGACTTCGGCTGGATGGAGTCCGCGACCCGGGACATCGCCCGCGGCCTGCGGCCGGGCACCCTGGTCAGCTACGAGACCACGCTGCCGGTCGGCACCACCCGCACCCGCTGGGCGCCGCTGCTGGAGGAGGGCTCCGGCCTGGTCGCCGGCCGCGACTTCCACCTGGTCTTCAGCCCCGAGCGGGTGCTCACCGGCCGGGTCTTCGCCGACCTGCGCAAGTATCCGAAGCTGGTGGGCGGCATCGACGCCGCGTCGGCGCAGCGCGGCATCGAGTTCTACGAGGCCGTGCTCGACTTCGACGAGCGTGCCGACCTGGACCGGGCGAACGGCGTCTGGGATCTCGGCTCGGCGGAGGCCGCGGAGCTGGCGAAGCTGGCCGAGACGACCTACCGGGACGTCAACATCGGGCTCGCCAACCAGTTCGCCCGGTACGCCGACACCATCGGCGTCGACGTGAACGTGGTCATCGACGCGTGCAACACCCAGCCGTACAGCCACATCCACCGGCCGGGTATCGCGGTCGGCGGGCACTGCATCCCGGTCTACCCGCGGCTGTACCTGTGGAACGACCCGGCCGCGACGGTGGTCCGCTCGGCCCGCGAGGCCAATGCGGCGATGCCGGCGTACGCGGTGGACCTGCTCGCCGCGGCGCTCGGCGACCTGGAGGGCGTCGGCGTGCTGGTGCTCGGCGCCGCCTACCGCGGCGGAGTCAAGGAGACGGCGTTCTCGGGCGTCTTCCCGGCCGTCGAGGAGCTGCGCCGCCGGGGCGCCAAGCCGTACGTGTCCGACCCGATGTACTCCGCGGCCGAGCTGACCGCCCTGGGCCTGCCGGCCTGGAACGGCGAGGAGCTGGGCGCGGCGGTCGTGCAGGCGGACCACGCGGAGTATCGCGGCCTCACCCCGGCGGACCTGCCGGGCGTCAAGGTGATCGTCGACGGCCGGCGCACCACCGACCCGGAGCGGCTCGAAGGCATCCGCCGGATCGTCATCGGCGGCTGAGGCGTGCGCTCCCGGGGCGGTCGCACCGCCCCGGGAGCACTGCCATGGCCGGCCGCCGCGGTCAGGGCCGCTCGGGGTCGCGGCTGACGATCTCGCCGCGCTCGTCCACCCAGCCCCTGGGCCGGGCCGGGTTGCCCGCCACCAACTGGTACGGCGGCACGTCCTTGGTCACCACCGAGCCGGCCGCGATCATCGCGTACTCGCCGACCTCGATGCCGCAGACCAGTGTCGCGTTCGCCCCGATCGAGGCGCCGCGGCGGACCAGCGTCGGGGTGATCTTCCAGTCCGGGTTCTGGGCCCGGGGCCGCAGGTCGTTGGTGAACACCGCGCACGGCCCGACGAAGACCTCGTCCTCGATCGTGACGCCCTGGTACACCGAGACGTTGTTCTGGATCTTGACGCGGCTGCCGACGACGGCGTTGGCGTCGAGATAGACGTTGCGCCCGATCACGCAGTCCTCGCCGACGACGGCGGACGAGCGGACGTGTGCGAGGTGCCAGACCTTGGTGCCGGCGCCGAGTGTGGCGCCCTCCTCCACGTCAGCGGAGGGGTGGACGAACGGCTGCCTGGCGCTGCCGGCGTCGGTGCCATTGTGGGTGTGTTCCATCCCTGCAGTGTGATACCCGACCGGGTTGAGGTGGAAATCGGGGAGACGGTTACGGGCGGTTGCCGGTGTAGCCTGGGCGCTTTCCCGGTAACACAGCGTACGGACGGTATGCGCACATATATGAACTTCATCAGCATCGTCGTCCCCGCGTGGCGTGTGCAGGGATATCTCGCCGAGTGCCTGGATTCGATCCTCGAGCAGCAGACCGCGCAGGCCGAGGTGATCGGCGTCGATGACGCCTCCCCGGACCACTCGGGCGAGGTCCTCGACGACCGGGCCGCCCGGGACCCGAGGTTGACGGTGCTGCACCTGAGCGCCAACGGCGGGCCCGGGCCGGCCCGCAACGCCGGTCTCGAGCGGGCCACCGGTGAGTACGTCTGGTTCGTCGACGGCGACGACCGGATCGTCCCCGGCGCGCTCGCCGCCGTCGAGGCCCGGTTGCGCGAGGAAAAGCCGGACGTGCTCGTCGTCGGCGCCGCCCGCGAGAGGTGGAACAGATCCGTGTCCGGCTGGTGGACGCCGGCGTCCGTGCCCACCGCGGCCGAGGCGCTGACCCGGCGCACACCGCCGCTGGGCGCCCTGGTGGTGCGCCGGCAGTTCCTCGTCGAGTCGGGCATCCGCTTCGAGCCCGGCTGGTACGAGGACGTGTCCTTCGCGTACGCGGTGCTCGCCCAGGCAGGCCGCGTCGCGACGTTCGCGCCGGCCTGCTATCTCCGGCGGTTCGACCGCGACGGCTCGATCCGCTCGGCCCGCTCCGCCCGGCACGCCGACGCGGTCGCGCAGTACGACCACGCGCTGAGCCGCCACCTGGCCGGCGCCTCGGCCACGCTGCGCCGGCGGGCGCTGGACCACGCCGTCACCGAGCTGCTCAAGATCGTGGAGGACGGTTCCCGGGTGCCTCGCGACGCCCGCCGGGCGATGTTCACCGCGATCTCCGCGCTGGTGCGCAGGCACGAGGCCGGTGCCGCCCCGCGCCCCGGCGGCGCCACCGGCCTGCGACTCAAGCTGGTCGCCTCCGACTTCTTCGGTGCCTACCGGGCGCTGCGCGGTGTCGGTGGCGCGCTCCGCTCGGTGCGCCGGGCGCCGGGCACCGCCAAGGCGCGCCTGCGCAAGCGCGGCCTGCGCTGGTATTACCGGTGGCAACTCCGTCGGCCGATCGACGAGAACTTGGCCGTCTACGCGGCGTACTGGTATCGCGGGTACGCCTGCAACCCGGCCGCCATCTATGAGAAGGCCAGGGAACTCGCTCCCGGCGTCAGGGGCGTCTGGGTGGTCAAGCGCGGCCACCGGCCACTGCCCCCGGGCGTCGACTACGTCATGTCCGGAAGCCGCGCCTACTACCGCACCATCGCGCGCGCCAAGTACCTGATCAACAACGCCACCTTCCCGCCCGAGGTGGTGAAGCGCCCCGGCGCCATCCACGTGCAGACGCACCACGGCACGCCGCTCAAGACGATGGGCCTCGACCAGCCCAGGTTCCCGGCGTCCACGGTCGGATACGACGCCGAGCGGCTGCGCCGCAACATCGCCAAGTGGGACTTCAGCATCACCGCCAACCGGCACACCACCCTGCTCTGGGACCGGCAGTTCCCGATCAGGGGAGAGACGCTGGAGACCGGCTATCCGCGCAACGACCGGCTCGCGCTGGCCACCGAGGAGGACGTCGCGGCGGCCCGGTCCGAGCTGGGCCTCGCCCCGGGGGAGCGGGTGGTGCTCTACACCCCGACCCACCGCGAATGGCATGCCGCCTTCACGCCGGTGCTCGACGTCGACGCGCTCGCCGAGGCGCTCGGCCCGGATACCCGGGTGCTGCTGCGCGGTCACTACTTCTACGGCCTCGCCGGCTTCCCGCTCCGGCACCCGCGGGTCAGCGACGTGTCGTCCTTCCCCGCGGTGGAGACCCTCTACCTCGCGGCCGACGCGCTGATCACCGACTTCTCCTCGGTGATGTTCGACTACGCCGTGCTGGACCGGCCGCTGATCATCTTCGCGCCGGACTGGGAGATCTACCGGGCGGTCCGTGGCGTCACGTTCGACCTGGAGACCGAGCATCCCGGCAGCTTCACCCGTACGTTCGACGAACTGGTCGAAGCGTTCCGCAGCGGCCGGGCGACCGGCGCCGAGGCGGCCGCGGCCCGGGCCCGGTTCCAGGCGCGGTTCTGCTCCCTGGAGGACGGCCGCGCCGCCGAACGTGTGGTCCGCCGAGTGTTCCCCGGCGCGGGGGTAGCCGATGTCTGAGCGGGTACCCGGTCTCGTCAGCGTCATCGTGCCGATCTACAACGTGGAACCGTTCCTGCGCGACTGCCTCGACTCGCTGCGCGCGCAGACCTACCGCGACCTGCAGGTACTGATGGTGGACGACGGCAGCACCGACGGCTGCGCGGCCATCGCCGCGGAGTTCGCCGCGGCCGACCCCCGATTCGAGCTGATCCGCCAGGCCAACGCCGGGCTCAGCGCCGCCCGCAACGTCGCCGTCCCGGCCGCCCGGGGCGAGTATCTGGCCTTCGTCGACAGCGACGACGTGCTGGCCGCTCATGCCTACGAGCTGCTGGTGCAGGCCATGGCCGGGGGCGCGGACTTCGCCACCGGCGGCGTCCGCCGGTATTCCTCCCGCGGCACCTATCGCGGCGCCCCGCACAACGAGGCGATCGGCCCCACCGATCTCGACACGCACGTCTCGCGCAACCCGAGTCTGCTGCGCGACCGCACGATCTGGAACAAGCTGTACCGCCGCAGCTTCTACGACGCACACGGCTTCGAGTTCCCGGTCGGCCGGCTCTTCGAGGACGTGCCGGTCACCGTGCCGGCGCACGCCCTGGCCACCAGCGTCGCCGTCGTCGGGGAGCCGATCTACTTCTGGCGGGTCCGCGAGGGCGCGGTCCGCTCGATCACCCAGTCCGACAACGGCCTGCGCAACCTGACCGACCGGTTCTACTCGGTCAACCTGACCCGCAAGCTGCTCAGAGAGGCGGGTCAGGACGAACTGCTGCGGGTGTACGAGGAGCAGGCGGTCTGGGACAAGCTCAGCGGCTACCTCAAGTTCCTACCGGCCGCCTCGCCGGAGTTCCGCCAGACGTTCCTGGACCTGGCGACCGGTTACCTGGCCGAGCTCGATCCCGGCGCCGTCGACCGTCAGCCCGCCGGGATGCGCGAGCACTGGAGGCTGATCCGCGATCGCCGCGTCGACGACCTGATCGAGCTCATCGACCACGGGTTCCGCAAGCCCAAGGCGCCGTCGCGGCCCAGGCTCGAATCGGCCGTCCGCGGCCTCGCCTGGCGAGACGGCCGGCTGGAGCTGACCGGCTACGCCTTCGTGCCCGGCCGCCCGCCGCGCCGGTTCGGCTTCCGGATGCTCTGGCTCTCCAGCGAGGGCGGACGGCGCAAGATTCCGCTGCGGACACGGGCGTACCGGGACCGCACGGCCGCCCCGGCCGAGCAGGCGGCGGGGTTCGCCGTCTCGGTGAACCCTTTGGCCCTGCGCAAGGGGAAGGTCTGGCGCAGCGGCACCTGGACCGTCGCGGTCGCCGCGACCAGCGGTCTCACGCTGCGGCGGGCCGCGCTACGGATGGCCGAGGACTGGACCGGACCGCTGCCGCGCCTGCGGATGGAGCCGGGTGTCTGGGTCGCGCCGATCGTGACCAAGGGCCGCCTGCGGCTGCGGGTCGGCAAGTCGGACGGCTGGCTCACCGCGAGCCACCGCGACGGCGACGACCTGGTGCTGCGGGGCATCCTGCGCAGGAGGCCGAAGGGTCCGGTCCGGATCGAGCTCAGCCGGGTCCGCGGGCTCGCCTCGCTCCGGGTGAGCGTTGAGGTGGCCCCGGACGGCCGCTCCTTCACCGCGCGCGTCCCGCTGACCGGCATCGGCCTCGACGTCGTCGACGACAACCACGCGACCGGCCTGTACGCCCAGCGCTTCAGGATCGACATCGTGGTCGAGGACAAGCCGGTCCAGCTCATCGCCGACGACGGGTACGAGCCGTTCCGGACCGTACAGGGCACCGACGAGGTCTGCACGGCCGTCTCCGCCACCGGTCAGGTCTCGCTCCGCACCCGCCCGGCCGGCCCGGTCGTGACCTCCGCCGAGTGGCGTCCCGACGGCGCACTGGTGCTCAGCGGCGACGGCCCGCGCGACGTCGAGGGCGAACTGCTGCTGCGCCTGCGCAAGCGCCGCAGAGACCTCGGCATGCCGCTGCGGGTGGTGGACGGCCGCTGGCAGGTGGTCGTCGACCCGTCCGCCGTGCCCGGCCTGGCCGGAGCGTTGCCGCTGGTGGCGGGCACCTGGGACCTTTCGTTCCGGTCCGCCGGCAGGCGCAGGCGGGCCACCGTGGAGCTCGGCTTCGCCGGGACGGTCCTCGCCGGCCTACCGACCTGCGCGACGGCCGGCGACGGTGTGCGCAGCGTGCTGCGTCCGGCCGGGGACGAGCGGGCCATGCTCGTGGTCGAGGCGCCCGCCCCGGACCCGGCCGGGCAGGAGCGTCTGCGGGCCGCGTACGCCCCGGTGGCGGGCCGGCCCGCACCGTGCGACGTCGTGCTCTTCGACGCCGCGCCGGGCCGCCGCTTCGCCGACGACCCTGCCGCGCTCCTGGCGGAGCTGACCGGGCGGCCGGACGCCCCGGCGGCCCGCTGGACGGTCGAGCGCGGCCAGCCGGTGCCGCCCGGCGCCGGCCCGGTCGTGCACGGCAGCGAGGCCTGGTACGCGGCGCTCACCACCAGCCGCTGGATCGTCACCAACGACGACCTGCCCCGCTGGTTCACGCCCCAGGACGGTCAGGTCGTGCTCCGGCTCGCCGGCGGCTGGCCGATCGCCCGCTTCGGCGCCACCGCCGAGCGGCACCCGCTCGGCCGGGAGCTGATCGAGCAGATCGAATCCGACGCGGCGAGCTGGACGGCGCTCGCGTCACCCGGCGCCTCGGCGACCCCCGTACTTCGTCGGGAGCTGCGCTTCGACGGCCCGGTGCTGGAGTACGGCCGCCCGGCCAACGACATGCTGGCCACCATGGACGCCGAGGAGGCCCGGACGGCGGTGCTGAAGCGCCTCGGGCTGAATGCCGGCACCCGCCTCGTCCTGTACGCCCCCACCCGGCGCCCGATGGACCTGCGCAAACGCGGCTGGAGCGACCCCGGCAAGCTGCTGGACCTGCCGGGCGTGGCGGCCGCGCTGCCGCCGGATCACACGCTGCTGGTCCGCCGCCACCCGGCGCTCGGCGACGACGTGCTGGGCCTCGGCCTGGTCGACGGCGTGCTGGACGTCTCGGGTCACCCCCGGGCGGCCGAGCTGCTGCTCGCCGCGGACGCGCTGATCACCGACTACTCGGCGCTGCTCGCCGACTTCGCGGTGACCGGCCGACCGGCCCTTCTTTACGTCCCCGACCTCGCGGAGTTCGAGGCCTCTCCCGGCCTCAACGCCGACCTCGCCACGGCCGCGCCCGGGCCACTGCTGCGGACCTCCGCGGAGGTGATGGCCGCGGTGCGGGAGCTCGGCGCGATCGCCGCGAAGTATGCGCCCGCCGTCGAGGCGTTCGCCGAGAGCCACGCCACCGCGGGGGAGGGCGCGGCGGTGCGACTGGTCGACTGGCTGCTCGCGGCCGGACGAAGGGGGAGAGGCGGTGGAGGCCGCGTGACTGAGGACACTATCGTTCTGCCATGACCTCCATCGCGCTCGCTGAGGAGCTCCTCCTCCTCGCGTATGACGACCAGACCGGCAAGGCGACCGGTTCCCGCATCGGACTCGACCTCGGCATGGCCGCGGCGGTGCTGGTCGACCTCGCGCTGGCCGGGCGGATCGCCTACGTCAACGGCAACATCGTCGTCACCGACGCGACGCCGACCGGCGAGCCGATCGCCGACCTCGTGCTGGCCAAGGCGGCCGGGGACAGCCCGCACACGCCGGCACAGTGGGTCCAGCGCCTGCGCCACCGCCTCCGGGAGCGGGTCCTCGAGGACCTGGTGTCGCGGGGCGTGATCCGCGATGTCGACGAGACCCAGCTCGGGGCCATCCACGTGCACCGCTATCCGACGACCGACCCGGCGTGCGAGGCCGAGATCCGCAAGCGGCTCGCCGAGGCGCTGATCACCGACGCGATCCCGGACGAGCGCACCGCCGCCCTGGCCACGCTGCTGGTCGCGACGCGGATGGAGCCGGCGCTGCGGCTCCCGCCGGAGGAACAGGCCCGCGCCCACGAGCGCCTGGAGGAGATCGCCAACGGAGCCGGCTTCGCCGGCGGCGCCAACCTCGAGGACTCCATCGTTCGCCCCAGCGTCGCCCTGGTGGTGGCCACGCTGAGCCGCGCCATCACCGCCGCCCTGGGCGCCCCCAAGACCCCGTAGGCAGCCGCGTCGCCGCGGCCGTGCTCGTTCCCCCCGAAAGACCATAGGCACCGCGTCGCCGCGCCCCCTCGCGAACGCTCCGAGGGCGCGGCGGCGGTCGGCTAGAGGCCCAGGGCGGCCGAGACTTCTTTGCGGAGCTGGGCCATGCCCACCCCGGAACGGAACTGGGCGTTGGCGAGCTTGCCCGTCTTCCCGACCGGCTCGACCACCTCCAGGTACGCCTTGAGCTTCGGTTCCGTGCCCGAGGGCCGGATGACTACGCGCACGCCCGAGGTCCGCAGCGTCAGCACGTCCGCCGCCGGTGCCCGGTCCTCGACCTCGGTCACCGGCTGGCCGAGCAGCGTCGCGGGCGGGTTCGCCCGGACATGCGCCATCGCCCGGGTGATCTCGGTGAGGTCGTCGACCCGGACCGACACCTGGTCGGTACGGTGCACGCCCAGCTCGGTGTCCAGCTCATCCAGGCGGTCCCGCAGCGACTTGCCCTCGGCCTTGAGGCCGGCGGCGAGCTCGGCCACGGTCAGGGCTGCGGTGATGCCGTCCTTGTCGCGGACCAGATCGGGGGCCACGCAGTAGCCGAGCGCCTCCTCGTAGCCGAAGGCCAGCTCCTCGGCGCCGCGGACGATCCACTTGAAGCCGGTCAGGGTCTCGGCGTACGGCGCGTCCCGGGCCGCGCACAGCGCCTTGAGCTGGGTCGACGACACGATGGTGGTGGCGTACGTGCCCGGCGTGCCGCGGCGGATGAGCTGGTCGGCCAGCAGCAGACCCAGCTCGTCGCCGCGCAGGGGCCGCCAGCCGCCGTCCTCGCCGGCCGGAATCGCCACCGCACAGCGGTCCGCGTCCGGGTCGTTGGCGATGGCCAGGTCCGCGTTCTCGGCCGTGGCCAGCGCGAGGAGCAGGTCCATCGCCCCAGGCTCCTCCGGGTTGGGGAACGCCACCGTGGTGAACTCAGGATCGGGCTCGAACTGCTCGGCCACGACCGCGGGCGCCGCGAATCCGGCGGCGGTGAACGCGTCCACCAGCACCCTGCCGCCCACGCCGTGCAGCGGCGTGTACGCGACCTTCAGCTCGCGGGCACCGGCCGGGATCACGGCCGCCGCGCTGTCCACGTATCCCTGGACGATGTCCTCTCCCAGGACCGTGCCGGGGTCGCCGAGCTTGACCTCGGCCAGCGTCCCGACCGCCTGGATGGCGGCCTCGATGCCGGCGTCGGCGGGCGGCACGATCTGGGCCCCGGCGCCGCCCGGGCCGCCGAGCTGCGCTCCCAGGTAGACCTTGTAGCCGTTGTCCTGCGGCGGGTTGTGGCTGGCGGTGACCATGACCCCGGCGACGGCGTCGAGCTTGCGCACCGCGTACGCCAGCACCGGCGTCGGCAGCGGACGCGGCAGCACCAGCGCCTCGCGGCCGGTGGCGGTGGCCACCCGGGCGGTCTGTTCGGCGAACTGCCGTGAGCCGTGCCGCGCGTCGTACCCGATGATCAGGGGTCCCTCGCCGCCCTGGGCGGCGAGCCAGCCGACCAGGCCGGCGGCGGCGCGGGTGACGACCGCGAGGTTCATGCCGTTCGGCCCGGCGCGCAGCCTGCCGCGCAGACCGGCGGTCCCGAAGGTCAGCGGGCCGGCGAACCGGTCGGCGAGCTCGGCGGCGCTGTCCGGAAGCCGGTCGAGCAGCGCCCGGATCTCGTCGCGGCCGGCCGGGTCGGGATCATCGGCCAGCCAGGTCTCGGCCAGCTTGCGAAGGTCGTCAGTTGTTGCCATGCCATGTGGATAGCACGGCGGCAGCCTTCACCTGCTTTTACCCCTCGGTCTTGACAGGCGAGCTCAGCCGAGGGCGAAGGTTCTCACCAACTCGTCGAAGATCGGCCTGCTCTCGGCGAACTGTTCCTCCGTGCTGGTCAGGTAGAACGAGTAAGCCTTGCCGTCACGCATGACGGCGCCCCAGAGGCCGTGCCGTTCGTCGCTGCAGGTGTACTCCAGGACCGCTCCGGGCTGGCCGGCGATGGTCTGGTCGGTGAGGCTGACCTGCGTGTACGGCTTCGGGCAGCTCGAGCCCTTCCTCTTGAGGTTGTTCTCCGCGATCTTCAGGAAGCCCTGCGCCGTGCCGTTGCCCGACTCGACCAGGAGCCGGACCCTGCGGTCGGCGCCCTTGTCGACGTAGTCGACGTAGCTGGTGGCGCTCCTCTTCTCCCAGCCCTTGGGCACCGACACGCTGGTACCGCGGCCCTTGTAGGAGACCGTGGGGAAAGGTGCCACCGCGGCGGCACTGGGCTGCGGCCCGCCGCCCGCGGTCGGGGTCTTGGCGTCGTCGCCGCCCCCGGAGGAGGAGAGGGTCAGGACTAGCACGAGCACGAGCACCGCCGCCAGGCCGCCGCCGGCCGCGAGCTGGGTGTTGCGGGGCCAGCCCCGCACCGTGGTGACCGCCTTGCCGGTGGTCTCGCGGGCGGCGGCGACGGTCTTGTCGATGAGGGCCTTGCGCTTGGCACCGGGGCTCATGACGACGGTGCCGCCCGCCATCGGCTCCCGGGCCGCGCGGGCGCCGTCCCACTGCTGCCGGGGCGGCAGCACGCTGGTGGTGTCGCCGCCGGCCGTCGGCGGGATCACGCTGGTGTCGTCGCTGCGCCTCGGCCCCGGATACGCGCCCGTCGGCTGGTCGGCGGCGTCCGGGCCGCCGTCGGCCCGGTGCGGGCCGGCCTCGGCGCCGTTGCGCTTGAGCTTGGCCAGGTGCCCCGACAGCGACTCGCCGGGCGCCAGCATGGCCCGGCCGCCGATCTGGCCGCTGGGCTTGGGCTGCGGCGGGATGGGCTGGGTCTCGGCGGCCGGCGGGCGCTGCGACGGGACCACCGAGTACGGGTCCGTCATCAGGTGCGGCGGGGCCTTGCTGGCCAACGGGCCGGCGAGCTGCTGGCGCAGCATGGTGCGGGCGGTCTGCACATCGAAGCGGCGGGCCGGGTCCTTCTCCAGCAGACCCATCAGCACCGGGGTCAGCGAGCCGGCGCGCACCGCCGGGGTGGGCGGGTCCTCGACGACGGCGTGCATCGTCTCGATCGGGTCGCCCTTGTCGAACGGCGGCCGGCCCTCGATCGCGGTGTAGAGCGTCACGCCGAGCGAGAACAGGTCGCTGGGCGGGCCGAAGTCGCTGCCCATGGCCCGCTCGGGCGAGATGAAGTGCGGCGAGCCGAGCACCATGCCGGGCGTGGTGAGCTGCACGTCGGTGGGCATCCGGGCGACGCCGAAGTCGGTGAGCACGCAGCGGCCGTCGGTGCAGATCAGCACGTTGGCCGGCTTGACGTCACGGTGCAGGACGCCGTGCGCGTGCGCGACCTCGAGGGCGCCGAGCAGGGCGATGCCGATCTTCGCGACCACGCGGGCCGAGACCGGGCCGTCCTCGATCACCATGTCGGCGAGGCTGCGCGCCTCCAGCAGCTCCATGACGATCCAGGGCCGGCCGTTCTCGTGCACGACGTCGTAGACCTGCACGACGGCCGGGTGCTGCAGGGCCGCGGCGGCGCGGGCCTCGCGCATGGTGCGCTCGTACATCGCGTCGCGGTCGCTGGGCGCCAGGCCGGGCGGAAGGATGACCTCCTTGATGGCCACGTCGCGCCGCAGCAGGGTGTCGGCGGCACGCCAGACGGTGCCCATGCCGCCGTGACCGACCGCTGCGCGCAGCGTGTACCGCCCGCCGATGAGCGTGCCCGGGGCCGCGCGTCCGCTGATCGGAGCCGTGTTGCCACTGCTCCACGTGGGGATCTGAGTCACGTAGGTGCCACCGAAGGGGGTTTAGGGGGCGGTCGGTCAACCCCGCTATCTTGCCGGGTCGCACCCCCTTTCGAAAAGCCGATGGACGGGTGTTCTCCGGATCTCGACGCTGCGTGGTCGTGACGTAGCGCAGAGTGGAACTTATGGGACGGTGCGTACAAAATCCCTCACGCGCGACGGAGGCTGAACGACGCTTTAGGATCCGTGGGGTGAACGCAGAATCCGGGTTCGAGATCAAGCCGGTTTACGACAGCGGCGACCTGCCCGACGACCTGGGCGGGAAGCTCGGCCGGCCCGGCGAGTATCCGTACACCCGCGGCGTCTATCCGACGATGTACACCAAGCGGCCGTGGACCATGCGGCAGTACGCGGGCTTCGGCACCGCGGCCGAGTCCAACGCCCGCTACCACCAGTTGCTCAAGGCCGGGACGATGGGGCTGTCCGTCGCGTTCGACCTGCCGACCCAGATGGGCTACGACTCCGACGAGCCGATCGCCCACGGCGAGGTCGGCAAGGTCGGCGTCGCCATTGACTCGATCGACGACATGCGGCGGCTCTTCCGCGACATCCCGCTGGACAAGGTGTCCACGTCGATGACGATCAACGCGCCGGGGTCGGTCCTGCTCCTGCTCTACCAGCTCGTCGCCGAGGAGCAGGGGGTGCCCGGGTCGGCCCTGCAGGGCACGATCCAGAACGACATCCTCAAGGAGTACATCGCCCGGGGGACCTACATCTTCCCGCCCAAGCCGTCGCTGCGGCTGGTGGCGGACACCTTCGCGTACTGCCGTGCCGAGATCCCGAAGTGGAACACGATCTCGATCTCCGGCTACCACATGGCCGAGGCCGGCGCGTCGCCCGCGCAGGAGATCGCGTTCACCCTCGCCAACGGCATCGAGTACGTCCGCGCGGCGATCGCCGCCGGTCTCGCGGTGGACGACTTCGCGCCCCGCCTGTCGTTCTTCTTCGTCGCCCGCACCACGCTGCTGGAGGAGATCGCCAAGTTCCGCGCCGCCCGGCGGATGTGGGCCCGGATCATGCGCGACGAGTTCGGCGCGAAGAACCCCAAGTCCCAGATGCTGCGGTTCCACACCCAGACCGCCGGGGTCCAGCTCACCGCGCAGCAGCCCGAGGTCAACCTGGTACGCGTCGCCGTGCAGGCCCTCGGCGCCGTCGCCGGCGGCACCCAGTCGCTGCACACGAACGCGTACGACGAGGCGATCGCGCTGCCCACCGAGAAGTCGGCGCGGCTGGCGCTGCGGACCCAGCAGGTGCTCGCGTACGAGACCGGGCTGGTCGACACCGTGGACCCGTTCGCCGGCTCGTACGTCATCGAGGCCATGACCGACGAGGTGGAGGCCGCCGCCACGGCGCTCATCGAGCGGGTCTTCTCGCACGGTTCCGCGGTCGACGCGATCGAGCAGGGCTTCCAGAAGCAGGAGATCGAGACGTCGGCGTACCGGATCTCCCAGGAGATCGACGGCGGCGAGCGGGTCGTGGTGGGCGTCAACCGCTTCGGCGCCGACGAGGAGGAGAAGTACGAGCCGCTGCGCGTCGACCCGAAGATCGAGGCCGACCAGGCGGCCCGGCTCGCCACCCTGCGCGCCGAGCGGGACGGCGCCGCCGTCGAGGCGGCGCTGGCCGACCTGCGCAAGGCCGCCGAGGGTACGGACAACGTCCTGCCGCCGATGCGCGAGGCCTTGCGCCGCCGTGCGACGGTGGGAGAGGTCTGCCACACGCTGCGCGGCGTCTGGGGGGTGTACCACCCCGTGGAACACTTCTGACAGTGACGGATTTTGAACCGCGTCACCTCCTACATTCGTAACCCGTTGTTGTAGGAGGTGGTGGGACGAATGCCGTCCGGAGATCGCGCCTATCAGGGCTTTCGTGACACTGCGCGACCCCGCCCGTACGGGAATGGCGTTGCACAGCGTCACGGAAATGGGTCTAGGCTATCGCGCGTTGCCGAAAGTGGCCCAAACCTCGAGAGCGATAGAGAAACCGACGTGACGAGTGCATTGACGGCGCCCGAGGGCGCGGAGACGGCACCCTTCCCGGGCCCGCCACCCGGGGCCGAGCCCCTGCCCGGGCAGCTCGACCGCTGGCTGGCATCCCGGGGTGCCGAGCTGGTGGCCATCCGCCGTCACATCCACGCGCACCCCGAGCCGTCGAACGCCGAGTTCGAGACCGCCGCGCTCATCGCCCGCGAGCTCGCCGTCGCCGGGCTCAGCCCCCAGCTCCTGCCCAAGGGCAACGGGGTGATCTGCGACATCGGTCAGGGCGACCGGGTGATCGCGTTCCGCGCCGACCTGGACGCGCTGCCGCTGCAGGACACCAAGGACGTGCCCTACCGCTCCACGGTCGAGAAGGTGGCGCACGCCTGCGGCCACGACGTGCACACCACGGTCCTGCTCGGGCTCGGCCTGGCCCTGGCCCAGCTCAACGAGCACGGCGAGCTGCCCGGCCGGGTGCGCCTGATCTTCCAGCCGGCCGAGGAGTTCGTGCCGTCCGGGGCGCCCGAGGTCATCGAGGCCGGTGCGCTCAAGGACGTGGCCGCGATCTTCGCGTTGCACTGCTATCCGCAGCTTCCGGCCGGCCTGGTCGGCGTCCGTTCCGGGCCGTTCACCGCGGCCGCCGACACCATCCGGGTACGGCTCACCGGCCCGGGTGGCCACACCGCCCGGCCGCACCTCACCGCCGACCTCGTGCACGCCCTCGGCCGGGTGATCGTCGACGTGCCGGCGCTCCTGGACCGCCGCGTCGACCCGCGCGCCGGGGTGTCGATGGTCTGGGGTGCCGTGAAGGCCGGACAGGCGTTCAACGCCATCCCGGGCGAGGGGGAGGTGCTGGGCACCGTGCGCATCCTCAACCGCGAGGCATGGCGCGAGGCACCGGAGCTCATCACCAAGCTGATCCACGACGTGGTCGCGGCCACCGGCGCCGAGGCCGAGGTCACCTACAACCGCGGCGTCCCGCCCGTCATCAACGACCGGATGGCCGCCGCGGTCATCGCGGGCGCCGCCGGTGCCGCGCTCGGTGCCGACCGGGTGGTCGAGGCCGAGATCAGCATGGGCGGCGAGGACTTCGCGTTCTACCTGGAGAACGTGCCCGGCGCGATGATCCGGCTGGGCACCGGCACGCCGGGAGCCGAGGCGAAGTACGACCTGCACCAGAGCAACTTCGACGTGGACGAGCGCTGCATCGGCTACGGCGTGCGGGTCATGGTGCACACGGCCCTGGCGGCCCTGGCGACCGGCGCGTTCTGACGCTACGGCGTCTCGGCCGGGCCGGCCGTCGCGACCGCGGGCCGCAGCCGGCGGCGGCGCCGTACGAAGTGGACGCCGATCCACGCCGGCACGCCGAGGATCAGCAGCCATGGCAGCACCCACCCCAGCACCGTCGCCACCACGCCGAGTGAGGCGAGCAGGCCGGTCCAGCCCTTGCGCAGCCCGGCGACGAATCCGGAAGGCTCGTCGTCGGACTTCGCCGACGACTCGGGGTCCAGCAGCACGACGGTGATGGTGGACAGTGCGGTGAGATCCGCCAGCCGGCGCTGCTTCGCCTGCAGCGACGCGAGATCGGACTCCCGGGTAGCCACCTCGCGCTCCAGCATGACGAGGTCCTCCAAGGACTTCGCCTGCGCCAGCAGCTTGCGGCCGCTGGCCACCCGGGCCTGCTGGGTCGCGATCCGGGCCTGGAGGTCCACCGTCTGCTCGGTGACGTCCTCGGTGTCGATGCCGCGCTGTTCCTCCTCGCCGAGCTGCGCGACCTGGTCCACCACGGCGGCGAACTTGGCCGCCGGCACCCGCAGGGTCAGCGTGGCGTCGGACGGCTCGTCCTTGCCCGAGCTGCTGCGCTTGTCTCCGCCGACGAACCCGCCCGCGCCCGTCACGATGCCGGTGACCCGCGCCGCGGCGGTGCCGACGTCCTCCACCCGTACGGTGATCGAGCCGGTATAGACGATCGACCGCTGGTCCACGCCGAGGTGCGGAGCCTGGGCGGCGGTGTCCTTGCCCTGCGGCGGCGCGGCGCCGGCCTGGTCGGGCCCGGCACCGGCCTGTGGCGGCGCGGCGCCCTGCTCGGCGGGGGCGGGCCCGGCTATGTCCCCGCCGCGGCTCGACGCCGATTGCGAGTCACTACTGCTGTATCCGCTGCATCCGGCCAGCGCGAGTGCGGCCGCGATGCCGGCGGCGCAGAGGCCGGAGGTCAGCCGGTGCCGTGCGTGTGATGGTCTGATAGAGGACGAACCCGCCATGGTGATTTCTCCTGTCCCCGTGAGGTCTGGAGCCTGGGACGTGCGGCGCACGTCCGCCGGTTCCGGCAGACTGCGGGTTGGACGGTCACGATTCGGCAGCGGAGGAGACCCGTGCACGTCACGAAGTTCACGCATTCCTGCCTACGGTTCTCCGGCGACGGCGTGCTCGTCGTGGATCCCGGCGCCTTCAGCGAGCGCTCGGCCCTCGCCGGCGCGGACGCGGTCCTCGTCACCCACGAGCACTTCGACCACGTGGACGTCGAGGCCCTCGCCGAGGCCCTCAGCGCCCGGCCGGAGCTCACCGTCTACGCCCACGCCGACGTCCTGCCCGCCCTCGGCGGGTTTGAGGGCGAGGTCATCACGGTGGAGCCGGGCGCCGAGTTCCAGGCCGCCGGTTTCACGGTCCGGGCGTACGGAGGCCGGCACGCGGTGATCCACGAGGACATCCCGCGCATCGCCAACCTCGGCTACCTCGTCAGCGACGGCACCGACTCGGCGTACACGCCGGGAGACTCCTTCACGGTCCCGGACGAGGAGGTCGGCACCCTGTTCGTGCCGCTGAACGCGCCCTGGATGAAGCTCAGCGAGGCGATCGACTTCGTCCGCGCTGTGCGGCCGGGGCGGGCGTACGCCCTGCACGACGCCCTGCTCACCGAGACCGGCGCGCAGATCTCCAACGGCCACCTGGAACGCCTCGGCGGCACGACGTACGCACAGGTCGCTCCCGGCACCACGATCTCCTGACGTGGCCGCACCCCCGGGCACCGACGAGCTGATCCGGCGGCTGTACGAGGCGCCGCCGGACGGCTTCGTCGCGGGCCGCGCCGCCGCGGTCGCCGCCGCCCGCAAGGCCGGCGACAAGGAAGCGGCCAAGCGCCTCGCCGCCCTGCGAAAACCCACCGTGGCGGCGTGGCTCGTCAACCTGCTCGCCCTGCGCCGGCCCGAGCTCATCGACGACCTCGTCGAGCTGGCCACGGCGCTGCGCCAGGCCCAGCGCAGCCTGCGCGGCGACGACCTGCGCGAGCTCTCCCTGCAACGCCGCCAGGTGGTCTCCGCCCTGGTTCGGGCCGCGCAGCAGCTCGCGGTCGAGGACGATCCCGCGCTGCGCGGTGCGAAGCTGCCGATGGCCGAGGTCGAGGCGACGCTCGGCGCGGCCCTGGCCGAGCCGGACGTCGCCGAGCAGGTGCGCAGCGGCCGCCTGGTCAAGGCCGCCACGTACGCCGGCTTCGGCGAGGTGCCCCGGCCCCGGCTGCGCCTGGTCACGGCCGACGACGAACCCGCCGCGGCGCCGGCGCCGGAGACCCCGGACGAGGAGCCTGAAGAGGAGGAACCGAAGCGCGTCCCGGCGCTGGAGGAGCGACGGCGTCGCGCCGAGCAGAAGGCCCGGGACGAGCGCGCGGCCAAGCGCCGGGATCTGCGACGGGAACTCACCGCGGCACGGGCGGCCGACCGCAAGGCGAAGAGCATCCTGGAGGACGCCGAGGAAGCCGAGCGCGCGGCGAGCCACGCCGTCGACGAGCTGGAGGAACAGATCGCCGAGCTCGAGCGCCAGCGCATCGTCGCCCAGGCCGAGGTCTCCCGCCGCAAGCTGGCGCGACGTTCTGCCGAACGCGACGCGTCGGCCGCGCGCCGGCGGGTCGGCGACGTGGAAGCGGCACTCGAAGATCTCGATGCCGAGGAACCGGACTAACGGCGGTTTTCCAGAACCGGTCAGGAGTAGCAGAATCTCCTCGTGTGACCCCCGAACAGGCAGCCGCCAATGCCCGGCCGGGACTCACGTCCCTCGTCGGGGCGTTCGCCGAGTCCCCGCAGACGCTGCGCCGCGCCCGGCTGATGGGGTTGTCCGGGTGGGCGTACCACGTCTCGGCCCGGGCCGGCGTGCTCGGCGACGTACGGCCGGAGACCGTCGCCGCCGCCATCGGATTCATCGCCCCCGAGGCCGTCACCGACGGCTGGGAGGCGGCGGCGAAGACTACCCCGCCCGTCGAGGTCGCCACCTGGCACCTGCACGAGCTGTGCCGCTGGGGCGTCGACCAGCTCGGCGGATTTCCCCGCCTCACCCGCCTGCTCGACCTGTCGAAGCGCGTCGTGTCCGCAGTGGACTGCGCCGGACTCACGCTGTTCGCCGCGTGGCGCGCGATGCCGGTGCCGGACACGTCGCCGGGGGCGCAGGCCGCGGTCCTGCTGCATCTCATGCACGAGCACTGGCTGGGCGTGCACGTCGTGGCCGTCCGCGCCAGCGGCCTCACCCCGCTGCAGGCGATCATCGCCGGGCCGGAGGGGGAGACGGGCGCGGTGGCGTTCGGCTGGCAGCCGCCGTACCCACCGGCCGGACCGATCGTGCGCCGTCTCATGTGGGCCGAGTCCGTCGCGGGCTCGCTGGCCGGTCAGGCGTACGCCACCCTCGACCGCGCCGAGCGCATCGAACTGGTCGGCCTGCTCGAATCCCTGTCGCATCGCCTCGGGAGATGAGGCAGGCTGGCGCGGTGACCCACCTGCCTGCCGGCTGGCGCACCCGCCGGCCCACCCTCGACGACATCCCCGAACTCCTGGCCCTGGCCCACGCGAGCGACATCGCGGCGGTCGGCGAGCCCGACTTCACGGTCGACGAGGTCCGTGAGGCGTTGACCGGTCCGAACACCGACATGGCGAAGGACTGCTGGCTCGCGCTCGACGCGGACGGCGCTGTCGTCGGATGGGCATATCCGAACAACGCCGACCGCGGTGACCGCGACTTCCTCGAGGTGTACGTCTGGCCCGAGCGCGGCGTCCCGGCGCAGCGGCCGCTGCTCGCGCTGCTGCTGGCCCGCGCCGCCGAGCGCGGTGCGGAGTTCGGCCACGAGGCCTACATGGTGCGCGCGGGCGCGATCCCGAACGAGAAGCCGTGGATCGAGGCGCTGACCGACGCCGGGTTCACGTTCCTCAAGCAGCACGCGCGCATGACCATGTCGCTCGACGGGGTGTCACCGGTGGCGCCCGAACCGCCCGCCGGGATCACCGTACGGCCGGTGCACGCGGACGAGCTTCGCCGGTTCCACGCCACCATCGCCGAGGCGTTCGCCGACAGTGACCACCCGGCCCCCGGATACGAAGCGTGGCGTTCAGTGGCCGGGGACGACCGCAGCGACTGGTTCGTCGCCTTCGCGGACGGCGAATGGGCCGGAGTGCTCCAGTCGTCCGACTCCGCGGCCGAGGAGGGGTCGGGGTGGGTGAAGAATCTCGCGGTGCTCCGGGCGTACCGGAGAAGGGGTGTGGGTGAGGCCCTGCTGCGCCGGGCGTTCGCGGCCTACGCCGCGCAAGGACTCACCCGGGCCGGCCTGGGTGTCGATCTGGCGAACCCGACGCGGGCCGCGCGTCTCTACCGCGCCGTCGGCATGCACCCGATGTACGAGGCGAACATCTACCAGCGCCAGATCTAGAGCTCGGGTGACGAGGTGCGGGTGGGACGCTGGCGCAGCTCGTTGACGTAGTCGTCGGGGGCGCCGGCCTTCTCGGCGGCGTTCGCGATCTCCGAGAGATACCACGCCGTGGGCATGCCGCCCTCGTAGCCGTCGAAGACGTAGACCCAGGCGCTCAGGTCGCCCTCCAGGGTCGAGACGCGCACGGTGAGCTTCTGGTACGCCCCCGCGGTCACGCCCTCGACCTCGTCGAGCTGAGCCGCGTCCCAGGGGTGCACGTCGTAGAGGGCGACGAAGACCCGGTCGCCGGGGGACTCGACGATCGTGGTGACCGCCCCCTCCCAGCCCAGGTCGCCCTCCCCGGCGAAGGTCAGACGCCAGCCCTCGACCCACCCGACACCCACCATCGGCGAGTGCGGACAATAGGCCCGCATCCGGGCAGGATCAAGGTTGGAACCGTACGCGGCGTAATGACCCACGGCGATGACGATAGCCCGGCACCGCGTTGGGGGAGAATACGAGGCGTGCGTGTCGGCACAACTCAGTCACGTAAGTGACGAAACGTAACAATGGAGGTAGAGCGCGTGAGTCGGATCGTGATCATCGGCGGTGGGCCCGGCGGGTACGAGGCGGCACTGGTCGCCGCGCAGCTCGACGCGGACGTGACCCTCGTCGAGGCCGACGGCGCCGGCGGAGCGTGCGTGCTCTCGGACTGTGTCCCCTCCAAGACGTTCATCGCCAGCTCGGAGGTCGTGACCGGTTACCGCCACAACGAAAGCTTCGGCGTCCGCTCCGCGGGCCTCGAGGGGGTGACCGTCGACGCCGTGGCGGTCAACGAACGGGTGAAGAAGCTCGCGCTCGCCCAGTCCGGGGACATCCAGACCAAGCTCGTCAAGGCCGGGGTCGACGTGGTGCAGGGGCGGGCGCGGCTGGGCGAGGACACCCTGGGCCACACCCACCAGGTGGTGATCACCCCACACGGCGGTTCCCCGTACACCGTCGACGCCGCCACGGTGCTGCTGGCCACCGGCGCGACCCCGCGCGTCCTGCGGACGGCCGTCCCCGACGGCGAACGCATCCTCGACTGGCGGCAGGTGTACGACCTCACCGAGCTGCCCTCCCACCTCGTGGTGATCGGCTCCGGCGTGACCGGCGCCGAGTTCGCCAGCGCCTACCTGGCGATGGGCGTCGAGGTGACGCTGGTCTCCAGCCGCGAGCGGGTCATGCCGCACGAGGACGCCGACGCCGCCATGGCCATCGAGAGGGTCTTCCGCGAGCGCGGCATGACCATCCTCAACCAGTCCCGCGCCGACTCGGTGGTCAACACGGGCGACGGCGTCGAGGTCACCCTCGCCGACGGCCGGGTCGTCGCCGGCTCCCACGCCCTGATGGCCGTCGGCGCCGTGCCGAACACCGCCGACCTGGGCCTGCGCGAGTACGGCGTGGACGTGGCCCAGGGCGGCTATGTCACGGTCGACCGGGTCTCCCGCACCAACGTGCCCGGCATCTACGCGGCCGGCGACTGCACCGGCGTCCTGCCCCTGGCCAGCGTCGCCGCCATGCAGGGCCGCATCGCGATCTGGCACGCCATGGGCGAGGCCGTCGCGCCGCTGCGGCTGCGTACCGTGTCCGCCAACGTCTTCACCGACCCGGAACTGGCGACCGTCGGGGTCTCGCAGGACGACGTGGACGCCGGCAAGGTCCCGGCCCGCCAGGTGATGCTGCCGCTCACCGGCAACGCCCGCGCCAAGATGGCAGGTCTGCGCGACGGCTTCGTCAAGCTCTTCTGCCGCCCGGCAACCGGCCAGATCGTCGGCGGCGTCGTGGTGGCACCGAAGGCGAGCGAGCTGATCCTGCCGATCACGATGGCGATCGAGAACAATCTCACGGTGGACCAGCTCGCCCATACGATCACGATCTATCCGTCGTTGTCCGGGTCGATCGCCGAGGCCGCCCGCCAGTTGATGCTGCACGAGCGCGAGTAGGCGTCCTTCCCGTCGCCCGGCTGCCGTCTCTCGTCGCCCGGCTGCGGTCTTCCGTCTCCCGGCCGCCGGCTTTCGTCTCTCGTCTGCCGGCTGCCGGCGGGGCCGGGTTCACCGGCTCGTCCTTCCCCGGTGGTGGCGTGCGGCTTTCCGTCGGTGGCGGCCTATCCGGCTCGTCTCCGGTTCTCTTCTCGCGGCGCGGCCTAGGCGGGGTGAACGGGCTGGATCGGCGCGTTCGGCACCGGTTCGTCCTCCCCAGCGGCGTCCTCGGGCAGGTCGTCCTCGCTCTTGCGCCCGCCGAAGAGCGCCAGGATCCAGCCCGCCGTGCCGAAGATGACCGCGGCCGTGGCGGCGATGGCGAAGAGCCGCCACGCCGACTGGGTCACCGCGGTGCCGCCGACATGGCCGACCAGCCCCCCGTACGTCGCCCAGGCCAGCGCCGCGCCGCCGTCGTAGAGCACGAAGAGCTTGATCGGGTAGCCGGTTCGCCCGGCGTGGTAACCGGCCGCCATCCGGCCGCCGGGAACGAAGCGGCAGAGCAGCAGCACGAGCGGGCCGGGCTTGCGCAGGCCACGAGTGAAACGCTGGGCGGCCCGGCGGGTCCTGGACCCACTTTTCCCCGAATGGGTGACACGGTCGTGTGAGCCTCTCGCCTCATCGACCGTGCTAGTGGCGTCGTAGCTGCCGGCTGCTCCCCCGCGGTGCGGGTCCCCGGCGTCCTCGGCGCCATCGGTGCCCGGCGCGAACCTGGCGCGGAGGGCGGCGAGTCGGCCCCCGCCCCGGTGATCGGCGGCATGCCCGGCCGTGCGGCCGAGAACGAAAGCAATGGAATCACCGGTGAACATGCCCAGCGCGCCGACGGCGATGACCAGGGCCAGGTTCAGGTTGCCGTAGACCGTGAGGGCGCCAGAGGTGATCATGATGGCCTGAATCGGCACCACCGGAACCAGCGCATCGACGACGAGGAAGCCGAAGAGAGCGAGATAGGCCCACGCCGGCGTTGCCAGAATGGTCAACAGGTCGGTCATCGGCTTGGCCACCTCACGGCTCCAGGGTCCCCGGCATTGTCCGTGGGCGCACCTGAGAATGGGCTGAGCTCAGCATGCGCCCTGATCAGGCCCGGCTAACGGTGATGCCCGACACGGTACGTCCTCCACGGTGCACGCGTAGTACGCGACGCGGGGGCTTTCCGCCGACCCCGCATCCCGGACACCGAATGGCAATGAGCGCCATACCCGGCACCGTTCAGGAGGGGTGGCCCCCCGAGATGCTGATGGGTGTGTCCGCCATCCGCAGGGGCCGGAGTGTCCGACGGGGTAGTTGTGAACAGCGGGACATCCGCTTCTGATGGGGCGCGCACGAGCGTACTTTGTTAGGAGTCCGAAACGCCGAGTCTCCCGTTCTCGACGTTGCGGACAAATGGCGCCCAGGGCCCGGCCACCACAGCCGGCTGCGAGGCGCTCGGGCCGTCGGTAGGTCCCGTACCGGCGGCCCGACTCCTGCCGCCGCATGTCGCGGCATTACCAACACCTCGCCGCCGGTATCTCCGGTGATCACCACGCCTCAGGCCGGCCGGCATGTCCAGTGGCCGCACGGCCAAGGCCGCGGTCATATCTACGTGAACCACGGCCGACGCCGCGCCGTCACATCCCTGGCACGCGGCGCTTGCCGTTGGCGGGTTCACTGTGGCTCGCGGTGTTTGTTGTTGCCGGGTCCCGGTGGCTCGCGGCGTTGCCGATCGGTGAGTCCCCGTCGCCCGCGGCTTTCGCCGTCAGCGTGGCGCGCGGGTCACGGCTTCCTTTGCCGGTGTGTCCCGCGCCCCGACCTGGCTGCCGGGTGTGTCTCGTGTTGCCGGCTCAGCGTGGCGCGTGGGTCACGGCTCCTTCCGCCGCTGTGTCCCGCGTGCCCGACCTTCGCCGCCGGGGCGCGCCTCGTGCCTCCGGCGGCTGCCCGCGGTATGTGAATCGCCCGGCTGCCGCCCAGGCTCAGTCGTCGATCGTGCAGATCGTCGTGCCCGCGGTGACCGTGGAGCCGACCTCGGCGGTCAGGCCGTTGACCGTGCCCGCGCGGTGCGCCTGGAGGGGCTGCTCCATCTTCATCGCCTCGACGACCACGATGACATCGCCCTCGGCCACGGTGTCACCGTTGGCGGCGGCGACCTTGACGATGGTGCCCTGCATCGGTGCGGTCAGCGCGGCGGCGCCGCCCGGGGCCGCGGACGCCGCTCGGGCGCTCGCGCGGCGGGAGGTGGGGCGGGCTGCGGGGGCTGTGCCCGTACCCGTCATGAGATTGGCCGGGAGACGCACCTCCAGGCGCTTGCCGCCGACCTCGACCACGACGGTCTCGCGCTCCGGCGCGTCCGGCGCCGGACCGGCGGTCGGCGTGAAGGCCGGGACGCCACCGGTCCATTCGGTTTCGATCCAGCGCGTGTGCACGGAGAAGGGCTCGTCGGTGAACGCCTCGTCGCGCACGACCAGGCGGTGGAACGGAAGGACGGTCGCGATCCCCTCGATGACCGTCTCGTCGAGCGCCCGGCGGGCCCGCTGCAGTGCCTCGGCCCGGGTCGCCCCGGTCACGATGATCTTCGCCAGCATCGAGTCGAAGTTGCCGCCGATGACGCTGCCCGCCTCGACGCCCGCGTCGACCCGGATGCCCGGTCCGGACGGCCAGGTCAGGCCGGTGACCGTCCCCGGAGCGGGCAGGAAGTTGCGGCCGGCATCCTCGCCGTTGATCCGGAACTCGATCGAGTGACCGCGCGGCTCCGGATCCTCGGACAGCGCCAGCGGCTCACCATCGGCGATGCGGAACTGCTCGCGGACGAGGTCGATGCCGGCGGTCTCCTCGCTGACCGGGTGCTCCACCTGGAGTCGCGTGTTGACCTCGAGGAACGAGATCGTGCCGTCCTGCCCGACGAGATATTCCACCGTGCCGGCGCCGTGGTAGCCGGCCTCACGGCAAATCGCCTTGGCGCTGGAGTGGATGCGCTCCCGCTGCTCGGACGTGAGGAAGGGAGCCGGCGCCTCCTCGACCAACTTCTGGTGCCGTCGCTGGAGGGAACAGTCGCGCGTGCCGACGACGACCACGTTGCCGTGCGTGTCGGCCAGCACCTGCGCCTCGACGTGACGCGGCCGGTCGAGGTAGCGCTCGACGAAGCACTCGCCGCGGCCGAAGGCCGCCACCGCCTCGCGAGTGGCCGACTCGAACAGCGAAGGAATCTCCTCGAGCGTGCGCGCGACCTTGAGACCGCGCCCGCCGCCACCGAAGGCGGCCTTGATGGCGACGGGAAGGCCGTGCTCGCGAGCGAACGCGACGATCTCGTCCGCCCCGGAGACCGGCTCGGCCGTGCCGGGCACGAGCGGCGCGCCGGCCCGCTGCGCGATGTGCCGCGCGGTGACCTTGTCGCCCAGGTCGCGGATCGCCGCCGGCGTCGGACCGATCCAGGTCAGGCCCGCATCGAGTACGGCCTGAGCGAACTCGGCGTTCTCACTGAGGAAGCCGTAGCCGGGGTGCACCGCGTCAGCTCCGCTGCGTGCGGCGACATCGAGGATCTTGTCGATGCGCAGATAGGTCTCGGCCGCTGTCTCGCCGTCGAGGGCCCAAGCCTCGTCGGCGAGCCGCGCGGGAAGCGCGTCCCGGTCACTGTCCGCATAGACGGCGACACTGGTCAGGCCCGCGTCTTTGCAGGCCCGAATGACACGGACGGCGATCTCGCCGCGATTAGCGATCAATACCTTGCGCACGGGCTGAGCCTATCGTCCGATGTCACCGGCGCGCTCGGACCTGTGGACAGAGCCGTGCCCTGTGCCGAATGTCGGCCTTGTCCGTGCGGCTCGCTGCCTATCGTCCCTGTTCCTGCCCCTCGGCCTTTTTCCACAGGGCCGGAACGCCGACGCCGAAGGTCAGAAGAAGCCGGCGAAGAAGTGGCAGAGACAACCCGATGACGTTGCCGTGATCGCCCTCGATCCGCTCGACGAAGGAACCACCAAGTCCGTCGATGGTGAACGCCCCGGCGACATGCAGCGGCTCGCGGCTGGCGACGTACGCTTCGATCTCGGAATCACTGACATCGGCGAAGTGCACGACCGTGGCACCCACGTCCTCCGCCTGCTTGCCGCTGGTGAGATCGGTCAGATGATGCCCGGTGTGCAGCACCCCGGACCGCCCCCGCATGGCCGTCCACCGCCGAACAGCCTCCGCGGCGTTGGCAGGCTTACCGAGAATCTGGCCGTCGAAGGCCAGTACGGAGTCGCAGCCGAGCACGAGAACGTCGGGGTCAGGAGGAAGCGTGGAAGCCACGGCCCGCGCCTTCATCCGCGCCAGCGCAAGGCAGAGATCGTAGGCATCGGCCGCCTCGACGACGGACTCGTCTACGCCGCTGACCTGAACAGATGGGTCGAAGCCAGCGGCCCGGAGCAGGGCCAGCCGGGCAGGGCTGGCAGAGGCAAGAACCAGCCGGAGGCCGTCGTCAGTCCGCACAAGACCCACGCTACAAGCTTCGGAGGCCCGCTCAGCGCGCCCCACCGGAGGACCGCCGCCGCCGAACCCACAGGACGGCCACAAGCCCGGCAACAAGCACCGCGAGGACGCCTCCAGCGGCCAGGGGAGTGCTGTCACCGGTGGGTGCGTCGCCGGGTGCGGCTCCGGGCGTCGGCGCGGCGGGCCCGGAAGGGGCGGCGGGCGCAGAACTGGTCTGCGTCCCAGAGGCGGAACCACCCTCACCTCTCAGAGCGGCCACGATATCGACGACGCCGTGTCCGTATTCATCATCAACACCAGGAGCACCTTTGTCGGTAGCGGTGTCCTGCAGTCGCTGCACGACCTCCTCGGCGGTCATTTTCGGGTACTTGCTTCGAAGTAGCGCCGCAGCGCCGGACACGATCGCCGCGGAAGCCGATGTTCCAGTGCCCGTGCGATACCCGCCTTGGTTGCTGGTGCTCACAATGTCTTCGCCCGGGGCCATCAAGTCCAGAGCAGGTCCGGTAACGGAGACGTCCGCCTTTTTACCTGAACGATCGACTGCGCCGACGGCGACGATACTCCCCAAAACCGCCGGCGCGGTTACACCGGCATCTTGTGGTCTGTTGCCAGCTGACGCGACGATGACAACGTCGGCTTCGGCTGCTGCTTTGACAGCTTCAATCGTCTTCAGGTCGAGGCCCCCGCCTACGGACAGATTAATGACCTTCGCGCCGTGCTGAACAGCGTAGTTGATCGCCGGCCCGATTTCGGCATTTCTCGGCTTGTTCTCGAAGATCCGAACGGGAAGAATCTTTGCTTCGGGTGCAATTCCCAGCGCGCCTTTGCCGGACCTCCCATGTGCTGCAATCAGGCCGGCCATGCCAGTGCCGTGCCCGGTTTTGTCACTGCGCCCATCTCGTCCCTTGTTTATGAAGTCGGTACCGCTGAGGATGCTTCCTGTGAGATCGGCGTGGTTGCTTACTCCGGAGTCGATTACACCGACCGTGACGCCACTTCCTGCTGCTATCTGATGAACATCGCCAATTTTCAAGAAATCGAGGTGCCACTGCTTGTCGCGGGTTGCGTCGGCGAGAGCCGGTCCGATCGGTATGCCGCTGCCGATGGCGAGCGTTACCAGTCCAAGTAGAGCGAGGAGTTGCCGCCTCATGCTCTGTAGCCGATGGCGGGTCCGGGGTCGATAGGGCTTGGATCGGCAGGAGGCAGCAGTACGGGATCGACGCCTTCGTCTGTAGCCCACGGGTTGTCCGGATCCCACCGCTTTGTGCTGGGCCTCTCGGAGTGCTCTCGTGTTCCAGTCAACGGTTGAATTAAGCCTCCGACCGCGTGTGGTGTACTCGCCGGTCTTGCTGGCGTACCCCCGACGGGGCTGGCCCCCTGCGGGCTTATGACGCCACCCACCGGATTGACTCGACCTCCGACCGATGTCCGGGATCCGGGGATGTTCGCGGGCATCTGTCCGATGACCCCGTTGCCCGGGCCGGCACCGATGATCCCGCCGGGTGGCATTGTCATACGCCCAGCGGGCCCGCTGCCACCTGTCCTGGATCCGCCCGGCTCGGTTAATCTTTCGCCGCGCGGTGGTATTCCGCCGGAGAATAACGGGTTGGTGGCTCCTGGTGCCGTGATAGCGCTGGGATGGAAACTTGCAGAAGTGCCTGTTGCAGGAGGGATCAGATTTCCCGCACCTGTCGTTCCATGCGTTGGTGATTGAGGGAGGTTGGCCGTGGTCGGGCTCATGCTTCCGAGTGTGGGTCCACTGCCTATGATTCCAGCTCCTCCTGGATTCGTGACTCCTGGAAGTGAACTGTTCGAGGGCGAACTTGGCATGGAGCTGTTCGTTGGGTTGGAAGCCGACCGTCCGCTGGCGCCCTCAGGTGACGGGATGACCGGCGGAACGGCGAGTCCTGAATTTGAATATTCTTGATCGTCTCCGCCGGTCACGTACCTAGAATATTCTGCGGGGTTGTACGGCTTCGGCTTCTGGAGGGCTGCCTGTCCGCTGATCACCGTGCTGCTCAGGTCGTACATGATGGCGCGCGCCTGGGTGTTCAGTTGCTCTTGTTGGGCGGCGGATACCGGCGGGAATGAGATCTTCGGTGGCTCGGCCGGGTCGGCCGCCTCGGCCTGCTGCTTGGCCTGCCAGGAGAGGTTCGCCCTCTCGTTTGCCTCGTACTGCTCGAACAGGGGTTGCAGCTTGTGGCGGGCCAGGCTGAGGGTCAGCGTGACCGTCGAGAAGGTCGTGTAGTTGGCGGATGCCGCCTCATGGGTGGCTTGGAGGTCGGCGATCAGGTTGTCGAGCCGTTCCAGGTAGGCCGCCGATGCGGGGCTTTTCGACGGCGGCCAGACGGATGCGAGATTGTCTCGGTACATCTTGACCTGGCCCAGATGGGTGAGGGTCAGTTCGGCCGTCTGCTTCCACCCTGAGACCACGTCGAAGTGGCTGTCGGTCTGCTGATTCGCGACCGCGGCCCACATGGTGCGGACGTCCTTCGAGTTCCAGTCGGTGCCGCCGTAGCCGCCGCCTCCGCCCGCGATGAGCATCAGAGCGTCTCCGTATCTCCGGGCGCGGGTACGGCGTCGGAGAAGGCCTTCTCGACGTCGGCCACGTTGGCGTGGGCGTACGCGTCCGAGTTCCGGTATTCGGCGCTGATGGACCGCGCCGCGGTGGCGAAGATGTGGGTGCCGTCGCGGAAGTTGAAGGTGTTGGCGAAGGTCTGGTTCTGGACCTCGTTGTGCACCGTGAGGAAGCTCTGCAGTTCGGGGAAGGCCGGGCCGGCCGCGGGAAGCTCGGTCATCATCGCCGTGGTGACCCGTTGCAGGTTCGGGTCGTATCCGGCCTGCACCTCGTTCGCGAGTGTCCTGGCGAACTCCTCCATCGCGTGGATGTCGGTTTCGATCGAGGCGAAGCTCGTGATGGAGCTGTCCGGCAACTCGTGCATGCGCCTGTGCCCTCCCCTGGGAGTGCGAAATCTTCCGCGACCCTAGTCCGTGCCGGCCCGGGGTTCGACCCCCCCGTGGCCGGGGCTGTGGACACTCCCACCATACTGAGGGCTGTCTATCCCTTGAGGGTCCTCAGCGGGGCAGGCTCGACTCTCGCCAGGAGCCGCGGCCCGCTCCCGGGCGGGCGCTGCGGAGCCACGGGTTCGTCGATGTGCGGGACTTTGCGGCATCCGTACCCGTGGATGCTCCGACCAAGGCCCCTACCAGGGCGGCCAGCTCTTCTGCGGTCGGTGCGCCACGGACCACGCTGACCAGCGGTTCCTCATTCATTGATCAAGCGTACGGTCTGGCCCGCGGTGTGCGGTGACACGCATCCCACACTCGGCTGATCGATTCGCTGCGGCTCGACAGGACCGGGTATTTTCTGCGTGATGTCTACTTCCCCCCCGCTCGTTGTCGCTGACCGCTACCGGCTCGTCGCGCCGCTCGGTCAGGGCGGGATGGGTCGTGTCTGGCGGGCGACCGATGTCGTCCTGCACCGGGAAGTGGCGATCAAGGAGCTTGTTCCTCCTCCGGGCCTCACTCCCGACGAGCGGCAGGAGATGCGGGAGCGCTCGTTGCGGGAGGCGCGGGCGATCGCGCGGCTCAGCAACATCAACGTGGTGCGCGTCTTCGACGTGCTGCGGACCGATGCGGATCCGTGGATCGTCATGGAGTACGTGCCGTCACGCTCCCTCCAGGACATTCTGGCCAGCGACGGACCCTTCAACCCGGTCCGCGCCGGCGAGATCGGGCTCGGCGTCCTCGGCGCGCTGCGGGCCGCTCACCACGCCGGTGTCGTGCACCGCGACGTCAAGCCCGGCAATGTGCTGATCGGCGAGGACGGCCGGGTCGTGCTCACCGACTTCGGCCTCGCCACGGTGCCCGGCGACCCGAACGTGACGCGGACCGGCCTGGTGCTGGGCTCGCCCGCGTACATTGCTCCGGAGCGTGCCCGCGACGGCTCTGCCGGTCCTGGTGCCGATCTGTGGTCGCTCGGCGCGACCCTCTACGCCGCGGTCGAGGGCGCGTCGCCGTTCGCGCGTTCCTCGGCGATCGCGACGCTGGCCGCCCTCGCGACCGAGAATCCGCCGCCGGCCCGCAACGCCGGTCCGCTCAAGCCGGTCCTCAACGGTCTGCTGCGCAAGGATCCCGCGCACCGCATCAATGCCGACGAGACCGAGCGTCTGCTGCTGCGCGCGACCGGGCGCCGGTCGCGGCTGAGCTTCCCGATGAGCGCGACGATGCGGCGTCCCGGCGCCGGTCGCGAACGTCCACCGATCGTTCCGGGCGTCACGGGCAGCGCGCCCGTCGTGCCCGGCCCGCGACCTCCGGTCACCTCCGGCCGGCCGCCGACGCCTCCGCCGACCGGCGCCGGCCGCACCGGTTCCGCGCCGGTGTCTCCGAGCCGGGGGGCCGCGCCGCCGCCGGTCCCTCCCGGCCGGGCCACTCCGCCGAACGTGTCGGGGCGCGCCGGGATGGGCCGGGCCACCCCGCCGGTCACCCACGGTCGCGTCGCGCCCCCGGTCACCTCCGGGCCGTCGGGTGCGACGCCGCCGGGCCGTCCGCCGGTCACGCCGGGCCGCGCGCCCGCGACCCCGCCGCCGGACCAGGGTCGCCCGACGATCTTCACTCCGGGCAAGGCCACGGTCGGCCGCGCGCCGCGTCCCGCGGACGCGCCCCGAAAGCCCGAATTGGACGCCACCAGGGTGGACCCGTCGGCGGTTTTCTCAAGTACGGGCACAGCGAAGCCGCCGCCCCCAGGGCAGGAATCAGGAGCGGAACCACCCACCACCCCTACCGCGACGATGCGCGGCGCGGGCTCCGCTTTGGGCTCCTTCACGGCCGAAGAGGTCGCCGAAGCCCTCCAGCGCCAAGCAGGCCGGCACCCACAGTCGACACCCACCCCGGCACCCCCGCCCCCACCCTCAACCGCAACCACCACCTCGACCTCGAGCAGCGCCTCGACCCCCAACAGCGCCTCGACCTTGAGCCGCCCCTCGACCCCGAGCCGCGACGAGGCATCAGTCTCGTCCCGCCCGGAGACGCCGAGCCCCTCGGAGGCCACGGCCGGTTCCCAGAAGGCGAACCCGGCCGACGCCCCGGCCAGTTCCGAGAAGCGGAGTCCGGCCGACACCCCGGCCGCCCCGGGACCGTCGGCGTCCGCCGAGGTCGAAACCGCCACGTCCGATGCACCGGCATCGACCGCCGGCGAATCGTCGGCCGCGCCCGGCACCGCAGCGGAACCGAAATCCTCCCGCGAGCCATTCGGCCCCCGCCCGACGAAGTCCACCAATGGGACGGACGGCGCCGGGGACGACAATGCCGCGACTGCCAAGGCCCCGGCGGACAAGGCTGCAAGCGATAAGCCCTCGCAGCCACAGGACGAGGTTGACGCGCTCAAGGGCGGCGACGCGCTCAAGGGCGGCGACGCGCTCAAGGGCGGCGACGCGCCCGAGAGTGGAGCGCCCAAGGAGGGTGGCGAGCCGGAGACGCCGCCAATCAAAGCCACCCCTGGTGCCGAGTCCAAGACCGCGGACTCCAAGGCTGGCGACCTGGCCGCCGAGTCCTCGACGGAAGAGGCCAAGCCGGAGCCGTCGCCGGCCAAGCCTGCGGTAGGCGCCCGGGCAGGAGCGGCCTCCACAAGCAAAGCCGCCCGAAAGAAGGGCCGCAGCCGGCAGGCGGCTGACACCAAGCCTGCCGCCGACCGCACGAACCAGGCGAAGGCGGCAACAGCATCGACCTCCGCGCAGGCCGAGAACGCCCAGCCTGCGACATCGCAGGACGCGAAGGCGGAACTCGCCGCAGCGCAGGACTCGACGGCGCAGGACGCCGCAGCCCAGGACGCCGCAGCCCAGGACGCGACAGCCGAGGATTCGACGGCGCTGGACGCGACGGCCCAGGATCCGGCGGAGCTGGACGCGACGGCCCAGGATCCGGCGGAGCTGGACGCGACGGCCCAGGATCCGGCGGCGCAGGACGCGACGGCCCAGGATCCGGCAGCGCAGGACGCGACCGCCCAGGACCCGATGGCGCAGGACGAGGCAGCCGAGGGCCCGACGGAGCAAGGCACGACGGCGGATGCGGACGAAACGCCCGCGGATGTCACGCCCGAGCCTGAGGTCGAAGCGCCATCGGCTGAGGCCGTCGCGGCCGTAGGCAAGAAGGGCGGTTCCGGCGCCGCGACGAAGGATGCCGAGGGCGGCAAGTCCGAGGGCGCGCGGCCCAAGAGTGACGTGTCTGAGCTCGCGTCTCTGGCGATGTCCGACTCGGATTCGCAGACCCGGGTCATCGGGTCCACCCAGAGCGAGTCGCTCGCGCCGACGTCCGGGGCGCCCGCGAGTCGGCCGGCGTGGCAGCCGATGAACCTGCGGGCGCCGTCGGCCGGGCGGCGCGGGTTGACCGTCCTGGGTGTCACGCTGACGCGGCGGCAGACCGTGGTCGGGATCGGCGTGCTGGCCGCCGTACTGTTGCTGCTGGCCTTTGTTGTTCCGCTGGCCTTAGTGAACGGCGGGGATGGTGAGCAGGGTCAGCGGGCCGGGGCGGGGCCGGTGACGACTGCCGGCAAGCCGAAGGCCTCCGCGGCGGCCGTCGCGCCGACGCCGTCCTCCGGGCCGACGCCGTCGAGCGCTGCTTCCCAGTCGCCGCCGCGGGTCGCGGTGCCCTCAGGCTGGCGGATCTATGGTGGCCCCGGGACCGGCTTCTCCGTGCCGCTGCCGCCGAATGCCTCGGTGAACGCCTCCAGCCCGGACGAAATCTACATCCAGCTCGAGAACCGGCTGCTGCTCATCGCGCAGACGGACCAGCCGAAGCCGGATCCCAAGGCCGACTGGCTCGACCAGGAGAGAAGTCGCTCGGGGGGCAAGTACCGCGACTACCAGCGGCTCAGGATGGATTCGGTCAAGTACTTCCAGAAGGCTGTCGACTGGGAGTTCTACTACACGACGACCACCGGATACCGGCAGCGCGTCGTGCGGCGGAACTTCCTGGTGGGCTCCGATAAGGCGTACAGCATCAACTGGTATGTCTCGCCCGAGGACTGGGACGCTTCGATGAAGGATCTGCAGGTCATCTACGACTGGTTCACGCCGATGCCGTGACCTCGTGCATGAGGTGATCGATGAATGGGTACTCATCGGGCACCGAATCAGGAGGTGCACGATGTTCCGCCGACACGGCAGCAAGCCCACGCTCGCGTTGTGGATGCTCGTCGCGCTCGCCGACATCGCCATCCTCGTGGTGGCCGCGGGTGTCATGACCGTGCTCCTGGTCGCCGCCGGAGCGATGATCGTGGCAGGCGCCGTCGCCGGCGCCCGCCAACTGCAACGCCGCCCAACAGCGCAGGCACCCTCACCCCTACGCCGCCGCGTCTGAACCGTGCGGGCCGCGTCTGAACCCCGCGCGCCGCCACCTCCCGGGGAGCCCGGAGAAGGACAAGGCGACCGCGCCGCGCTTGAACCGCGCGCCGCGCCTGAATCCGCGGGTGCGCAGCGGCAGAGCGCGTGGGGAGCTGCGGCCGGGGTCTGCGGGGCCGGGACGTGCGGCTCCAGCGGGTTTCGACAACGCCGCCGAGAACGGCGGGGCGGTTTCGCTGCGGTCGGGATCGGCCGGAGGGGCGGTGATCCGCTACGCTCCCGGGCTGTGTCGATCGACTCGGTGACTGATATCTGGGAGACGCTGTTCAGCGCCCAGCCCGACCCGCCTGGATTCCTCGTGCTGGTCACGGCGGCAACCGCGCTCCTGGTGGTCGCGTTCCGCCCGCTGTGGCGGGTGGCGCGCAACGCCGTCACCATCGCGCATGAGGGCGGCCATGCGCTCGTCGCCCTGTTGACCGGGCGGAAGCTGCGCGGCATTCGCCTGGAGTTCGACACGTCCGGCCTGACGCTGTCCGCGGGGCGGCCCACCGGGCCCGGCATGATCTTCACGCTGCTCGCCGGGTACGTCGCGCCGTCGCTGATCGGGCTGGGCGGTGCCTGGTTGCTCGGTGGGAACCGCATCACGCTGCTGCTCTGGCTCGCCGTCGCGCTGCTGTTGCTCATGCTGATCAACATCAGGAATGTCTTCGGCGCGGTCTCCGTGGTGGTCACCGGTGCGATCGTCTTCGCCGTTTCCTGGTACACGTCGCCGCAGGTGCAAGCGGCCTTCGCGTACGTCGGTGTGTGGTTCCTGCTGATCGGCGGGGTGCCGCCGGTGTTCGAGTTGCAGAAGTTGCGCAGCCGCGGCCGGATGCCGGAGTCGGACGCCGACCAGCTCGCCGGCCTCACCCACATTCCGGCGCTGTTCTGGGTCGCAGTTTTCCTCGCCGTCGACGTCGCGGCCCTGGTCATCGGTGGTTTCATGCTCGCGGGGCAGTGGCTCGCCGGGTAGCCGAACGGTCACTCTTTGTCTACGCAATAGGTGATGTGGGGCACGTATCGCCGACGATAGCTTCGGCCGTATGGCTGCTGAGCCTGTCATGGCCTGGAGCACCGCGGTGGTGGCGTTCGTCGGTGCCGTGCCGCTGTGGCGCTACACGACCAACGCCATCACGATCGCCCACGAGGGCGGGCACGCGGTGTTCGGCTGGCTGTTCGGCTCGGCCGTCAAGCACGTCAAGATCTTCCGTGGCGGCGCCGGCGAGATGCTGCCCGGGAGCGAGAACTGGGTCTCGAAGTTCGTGTCCCTCGTGGCCGGCTACCTCGGGCCCTCGATCTTCGGCTTCGCCGGCGTGCAACTGCTCATCCACGACTTCGATCCGCGATCGGTACTCTTCCTCAGCCTGGCCTTCCTGGCCGGCGTACTGATCATGGTGCGGAACCTGTTCGGCGTCTTCGTCATCCTCGCCGTCGGCGCCATCCTGTGGGTGGTCGCCATGCGCTCGACGTCGACGGTGCAGCTCGTTTTCGCGTACGTGTGGGTCTGGTTCCTGCTCATGGGCGGCGCCCGGCAGGTGCCGGAGCTTTTCTGGGCGATGCACACCGACCCGTCGACCGATGCGGGTCTGCTGCAGAAGCACACCCTCATCGGCGACGTGGTCTGGCTCTTCGTGTTCTGGCTGCTCTCCCTGGGCGCTCTGGTCTACGGCGGCGCCCTGCTCCTACGTCACTAGAGCGGGATGTTGCCGTGCTTCTTCGGCGGCAGCGTCTCCCGCTTGGTGCGCAGCGTACGCAGGGCGCGGGTCACCTGAATGCGTGTCTCGGACGGGGCGATGACCGCGTCCACATAGCCCCGCTCCGCCGCGACGTACGGGTTGGCCAGCGTGTCCTCGTACTCCTCGATCAGCTCGGCGCGCAGCGCGGTGGGGTCCTCGGCGGCGGCCAGCTCGCCGCGGTAGAGGATGTTCACCGCGCCCTGCGCGCCCATCACCGCGATCTGGGCGGTCGGCCAGGCGAAGTTCATGTCCGCGCCGAGGTGCTTCGAGCCCATGACGTCGTACGCGCCGCCGTAGGCCTTGCGGGTGATGACCGTGACCTTGGGGACGGTCGCTTCGGCGTACGCGTAGATGAGCTTGGCCCCCCGCCGGATGATGCCGTCCCACTCCTGGCCGGTGCCCGGCAGGAAGCCGGGCACGTCGACGAACGTGACCACCGGGATGTTGAAGGCATCGCAGGTACGCACGAAGCGCGCGGCCTTCTCCGACGCGGCGATGTCGAGCGTCCCGGCGAAGTGCATTGGCTGGTTGGCGACCACGCCGACCGGGCGGCCCTCGACCCGCCCGAAGCCGACGACGATGTTCTGCGCGTAGAGGGGCTGGATCTCGAGGAAATCCTCGACCACGGCCTCGATCACGTGGTGGATGTCGTAGGGCTGGTTCGCCGAGTCGGGGATCAGCGTGTCCAGCGCCAGGTCGGTCTCGCCGGGGGTGAGGTCGGCGGGCAGCTCGAAGACGCTCGGCTCGTCCAGGTTGTTGCTGGGCAGGTAGGACAGCAGCGCGCGCACGTAGTCGATCGCGTCGTCCTCGTCGCTGGCCAGGTAGTGGGCGTTGCCGCTGCGGCTGTTGTGGGTGCGCGCCCCGCCCAGCTCCTCCATGCCGACCTCTTCGCCGGTGACCGTCTTGATCACGTCGGGGCCGGTGATGAACATGTGCGACGTCTGGTCGACCATGACGGTGAAGTCGGTGATCGCGGGGGAGTACACCGCGCCACCCGCGCACGGACCCATGATCAGCGAGATCTGGGGGATGACGCCGCTGGCCCGTACGTTGCGGAAGAAGATGTCGGCGTAGAGCCCGAGCGCGACCACGCCCTCCTGGATGCGCGCGCCGCCGGAGTCGTTGATGCCGATGATCGGGCAGCCGATCTTCATGGCCAGGTCGAGCACCTTGACGATCTTCTCGCCGAAGACCTCGCCGAGAGAGCCGCCGAAGACGGTGAAGTCCTGGGAGAAGACGCAGACCTGGCGGCCGTCGATGGTGCCGTGACCGGTGACGACGCCGTCGCCGTAGGGCCGGTTCTTCTCCAGGCCGAAGTTCGTCGACCGGTGCCGGGCCAGCCCGTCCAGCTCCACGAAAGAACCCTCGTCGAGCAGCATCTCGATGCGCTCACGGGCGGTCTTCTTGCCGCGGGCGTGCTGCTTCTCGACGGCTCGCGCCGAACCGGCGTGCACCGCCTCGTCCGTCCGCCGCTCCAGGTCGGCGAGCTTGCCGGCCGTGGTGTGGATATCGGACTGCTCCACGTCCTGCTGGGTCGTCACTGTCCCGTGCCTCCACTCGCCCGCGCCCGGACGGTGCTCGCCGCCGGGCACGCCTTCTCCGCGGCCGTGGTCTGCCGCGCTCGCTTGCCTCGTGCGCGGTCTGCGCCCGTGCCGTGGGAGATCGTATCCAGCGCGTCGAAGCGCCGGGCCCGGGCGGCGTCGAGCCGGGGTCGTTTCGTTCTTAATGCACCATTCGTTACAACCCGCGTGACGACATGGATGACCCCCGTCGGCGTGGCGTTGATCGTCGGTGGCATCGCGACGCTCCTCGTGTTCCGCAGGGTGCTCTTCGGCAGCGGCGGCGGGAACGACACCGCCGTCGACCACGGCGCCGCGGCTTCCGGCAAGCGCGCTCGCAAAGCCAAGCGGGCCGTCGAGGGTAAGCGGGCCGTGAAGGGCAAGCGGGCCGTCGAGGGCAAGCGGGCCGTCGGCGAAAGTCCTGAGAGCGGGCGGGTCGAGGGCGAGCGGGCTCAGAGCGGGCGGGTCGAGGGCGAGCGGGCTCGGAACGGGCCGATCGGCGCGCAGCGCGGAGGCGCTGTTCGTCGGCGTCGGGGCCTGGCGGCTGCCGAGGCCGGTCCGGCCGCCGAGGAGAGGCCGGCACCGGGTCCCCGAAGCTCGCGACGCTTCTGGCCCACGTCGGGGACCGGCGACTCCACGAGGGAGCCGGCACCGGTTCCTCCGCCGACGGTCTCGACCATCGGCGCGGCGACGCCCGGTCCGGTGGCCGAGCAGGACGATCTGCCGCCCGGTATGGCCACCACGGCGTTGCGGCCCGCCATCGCGCCCCGTGAACCCTCCGACGGGGTGGTCGCGCCGGTCGTGTCCGCGATGCCGGAGCCTGTCCACGCATTCCTCGACGACCTGGGCGAGGGCGTCCCTTCCGTCGCGACGAACGACGCGGTGTCCTCGGACGAGGGCACGTCCGGGCCGGATGGCAAGGATGGCGCCGGCCGTTACGGGCGGTTCGGGTTGCACCATTTCCGGCCGGCGGAGGAGGTCCGGCCGAACCCGCCCGCTCCTGCGGCCGCCGGGCCGACGGACGTGCGACTGGTGAGCCTCGGCGAGCCGATCCCCGACGAGGAACCCCGCCTCGAGGCCGCCGATGAAGACGACGAGTGGTCGGGTGCCGGCGCCGATCAGGGCGACCAGTGGCCTTCGGCCGTTGTCGACGAGGACAGGGGCTGGCTGGCTGCCCCGATGATCTCCGATCAGGATGTTCCGTTGGGGCGTGAGCGGGATACTCCCGTCGGCCGGGAGGAGGCCGGCCTCGAGGATCCCGACCTGTCCGGCGAGTTCGAGGCCGTGCACGACACCGACGCCTCCGGCAGCTTCCCGGCCGCCATGGATCCCTTCGCCGGAGGCGCCTTCGACGTCGACCCGTTCGACCATGAAGCCGGTGCCGCGCCGGTCGGATCCGACCTGAGCCTCTTCGATCGCGAGGCCGGTGCCGCGCCGGTCGGATCCGACCTGAGCCTCTTCGACCGCGAAGCCGAGGAGGAGCCCGGAGGATCCGCCGTGGAACCCTTGTCCGGAGCCCGGCAGTGGTCCGGCCCTGCCGCCCGCCGCTTCGGCGACCGGGTCGAGGGGTGGGTGCGTCCGCAGTACCGGGACGAGCCCGTTTCCGGTGACTACTGGACGCCTGTCCCGGACGCCGGTTACGGCTGGCCGGTGCCGGTGGAGCGCATCCCGCAGGTCCCGCCGGCGCCGGGCGGCGATCCTGACCCGGAGGTCGAGTCGGAACCGACCGCCCTGGTCCCGCAGTGGCCACCGACCCGCCCCGACGACCGCATCGGCGTGCCCCGCCCCTGGCGCGGCGGCGGGCACGATGCCGCCGATGGCCGGGACCGGCGGTCCGATCGAGATCAGCAGGCCGAGCAGGACCAGCAGTTCCAGCGGTTCGGGTTCAACCCCAGCCGCAGGGGCGACGACCCGGGCCGCAGGGGCGACGACCCGAGCTGCAGGGGCGACGACCCGAGCTGCAGGGGCGGCGACCCGAGCTGCAGGCCCGACGTAGGCCACCCGGGTCGGACGGGCGGTGGCGGCTACGCCGGTCGGCCGGCGAGTGCCGAGGGCCCCATCTGGACGGTCCCCGATCTGCCCGACGCCGTCCTGCCCGAGCTCACCTGGGCTCGCACCACTGCGGACGAGGACGAGTCCGGCCGCTTGCGGCGCGCGTCGATCAAGGTGAGGCGGCAGCGGGGAGCTGCGGGAGAGCCGACTCAGAACCTGCCGGCCGTCGACGCCGGGGGCTACGACCGGGCTCCCCAGCAGCCGGCCCGCGCACGTCCTCGGCCGCGTCCGCGCCCCGGTGCCGGTCAGTCCGAGGCGCGCAGCACCGTCTACGTGAGCAGGCACGCCGCGGAACCGAGCTGACCCCACGCCCGAAGCGGGCTTGGCTAGGGTGTGGCGATGGCCTCCTCGCCGTACGCGGATCTCGATCGCCCGCCGCTGGACGCGCGTGCCCTGCAGCGTGCGCTCGTCGTGCCCGGCGGCATGTGGCACCGGATCGACGTGGTCGCCGAGACCGGGTCCACGAATGCCGATGTCGCGCAGGCCGCCCGCCAGGGCGCCGGCGAGGGTCTGGTCGTTGTCGCCGAGCGGCAGGTTGCCGGGCGCGGACGGCGGAGCCGGGAGTGGGTTTCTCCGCCACGGGCGGGTCTCACGCTGAGCGCGCTGCTGCGGCCCGGGGTCGCCGACGCCGAGCGGGGGTGGCAGGCCGCCTCACAGCGGTCGTGGGGGTGGCTGCCGCTGCTGGCGGGGGTGGCGCTGGCCGAGGCCGTGCAGCGGGTGGCCGAGCGGGAGGCCGCGCTGAAGTGGCCCAACGATCTGCTGGTCACCGGTCCCGACGGCGGCGAGGGCAAGGCCGCCGGGATTCTCGCCGAGGTGGCCGGCGACGCCGTGGTGCTGGGGATCGGGTTGAACGTCACCACCCGGGCCGAGGAGCTGCCGCCCACCACCGGGCTGCCCGCCACGTCGCTGCGGGTCGCCGGTTCCGGCTCCGCGGATCGCGATCCGCTGCTGCGCGCGCTGCTGCGGAGCTTCGCCCGATGGTACGGCGGGTGGCGCGAGACCGGCGGCGACGCGGAGTTGTGCGGGCTGCTGGAGACGTACCGCCGGACCTGCGCGACGATCGGGCGTGACGTACGCGTGCTGCTTCCGGAGGCCGACGCACTGGTCGGCGTCGCGACCACCGTGGACGGCGACGGGCAGCTTGTGGTCCGTACGGCTGACGGGGTCCAGCATCGCGTCTCGGCGGGCGACGTCCTGCACGTACGCTGAGCCCGTGGCTTTCCCGGACGACGTGCTGACCGACGAGGAGGAGGTCGTCCTCCACCTGCATCCGCACGCGAAGGCGGCCGTCTGGCCGATCCTGGTCCTGCTGGCCGCTCTGGCCGCGGTCATCCTGGTGTGGGTGATGCTCCCGCCGACCACCGGTGGCTTGATCGGCGTCTGCGTCGTCGGCGCGGTGGCCGTCTTCGTCGGGGTGACCCGAGGCGTGTGGCCGTTGCTCGTCTGGCGCACCACCCATTACGTCTTCACCGACGAGCGGATCCTGCTGCAGGACGGTGTCGTCGCCCGGGAGCGCCGGGATCTGCCGCTCAACCGGGTCAACGACCATGTGGCCCACCAGTCGCTGTTCGAGCGGATGCTGGGGTGCGGCACGCTCACCGTCGACTCGATCGGCGAGCAGTCCGCCGTCATGCTGTCGGTGCCGCAGGTGCAGCAGGTGCAGACGACCCTGTACGAGCTGATCGAGACCGACCGCGAGCTACGGCCGGAGGAGGACGAGGAAGAGCAGGAGCCGGATCCCGAGCCGCCCGTGGCTAGACAGCGCGGCGCTGGGCGTCGATCTCCATGGCGATCTCTTCGTCCAGCCGGCCCTCGGCCTCGGCGCTGAGCTCGGCCAGGCCCGCCGCGACGTCGAGCTCGGCGATCGCGGCCTCGTGGCCGTCCACCGGCGGCTTCAGGAAGACGAACGTACGGTACGCCCAGAAGCGGAAGAGCGTCGCGACGCCGATGCCCAGCATGGTGACGCCCATGAAGAGGAGGGCGTCCTTCTCCTCGGTGAGGCCGAAGCCGTACTTGCCGATGGTCACCGCGCCCGACTGGATCACCATGCCGACCAGGTTGAACCCGAAGAACAGCGTGTACTCGCGGCGCAGGGCGGTGCGGGTGTGGTGGCGGTAGGTCCAGAAGCGGTTGGCGACGTAGGCCAGCGTGGTGGTGACGACGGTCGCGACGACGCTCGCCTTGACCGCACCGATGGGCAGAAGCGCCCAGGTGATGGCCATGTAGAGCAGGGTGTTCGCTGCGCCGATCACGCCGAACGCCAGGGCCTCTGGGGCGAGGTGGCGCAGACGTTCCGTCAGCGGATGGGCTGATGGCATTCGACAACCTTAGGGGGAGGGAACGAGGGACGACGGACCGAGCTTGCGGCTGGATCCTGCGTCATCTCCGCGGGACGGCTCGGGGTGCCGACGGCTCAGCGGACTGTGGGGCTGCCGTGCCCGCCTGCGGGGCAGGGGCCGCCGGAGTCGCCGGGGACGCGACGTCCGGGACCGTGCTCTCGCCGAAAACGAAGCGACGGTATGACCAGAATCGGAACAGCGTGCCGGCGGCGGTGCCGACGAGCTGCCCGGAGATGTTGTCGGCGAGCGGCGTCTGGAACTCGGGCCAGATCGCGCCGAGGCCGTAGTGGCTGATCGCCAGGCAGGCCAGCCCGATCGCCAGGCCGACGCCGTTGAGCAGGAAGAACATCGTGTACTGCTTCGCCATGTGGCTGTGCGCGCGGTGCCGCCACGTCCAGAACCGGTTGCCCGCGAAGGCGACCGTGGTGGCGACGAGGGTGGAGCCGGTCTTGGCGAGCAGGGTCTCGACGTCCGCCTGCAACAGCACGTTGAAGATCAGCAGATCGATGGCGAAGGCGATGCCGCCGACGGTGCCGAACTTGCTCAGCTCGCGCACCAGTGCTCCGAAGCGTGCCCGCAGGGCGGGCAGGAGAGCGGCAGCAGGCACGGACCCGAGAGTACCGGCGGGCGTCACCTGCCGCGGCGTCCCTGAGCTACTCCATAGGTTTCGTGAGCGACTCTTAACCGGGCGGGGTCGCACGGTTCCGCTGTCTGTACGGACGGTGGCGACGCTGGTTCATCTCGGTCACCTCGTCGAGCTGGGCGCGGCAGTCGGTGCACCACGACAGGTGGCTGTCGAGGCGTACGGACTCGCGCGGGGCGAGCCGCCCCCGGACACGCCCGCCCAGGCGCTCCCCGGCCCACCGGCACTCGGGCGGGTCGGCGACGGCGACGTGCTGCTGCAGGTAGAGGCGGCGTAGCCCCTCCCGGGCGCGGTGGGCGAGCACGGCGACGGCGTTCGGCGTGAGCCCGAGCTGCGGTGCGAGCTCTGCCGGGCTGGCCCCCTCGACCTCGGTGCGCCAGAGCACGTCGCGCCAGCGGTCTGGCAGGGCGCGGAAGGCCTGGGCGGCGTACGTGCGTTCGAGCTTGTCGAGGGCCGGGTCGAGGAAGGGCTCGCCCTCGTCGTAGCGGGTGAGGTCGTCGGTGAACTCCAGCCGCCGGTCGCGCCGCGCCCGGTGGTAGCAGACGTGACGCAGAGTGGTGTTCAGGTACGCCCGGAAGGCCACGAGCGGCCCCCGCCCGGCCCGCAGCATGGCGAACACCTTGGCGAACGTCTCGGCGACCAGGTCGTCGGCGTCGGCGGGATCGGTGACGAGTGCGTGCGCGAGGGCTCGGGCGGCGGAACGATGACGCTGGTAGAGGATGCCGTAGGCGGCGGTGTCGCCGGCCCGCACGGCGGCCAGCAACTCCGTGTCGGCGTCGGTCTCGCCGGCCGGGATCGACATTCCTGCCTCCTGTAGCCGGGAGTGGGAGGAAAGCCCGATTGTGGCCAAGCTTAGGGTGTTTTGTCCATTTCGTGAAATGGCGCCGCGGACGACCGCCTGACACCCACACTGTGTGCGCAGCGTGGCGCTCTCTGCGCACTCCTGCGCTGTCTGGCAAAGGATCAATCGTCATCGCGCACAAACTCCGAGGATTGTGCGGTTGTCCACAAGATTCTCCGATGAACTGAACGTTCACTCGGCATACGCTGACGTGACTCCCGTGATGGGGCCGGACCGCCGGCCTGCTTCGTCACAGGTCAGTGCCGACCGAAGGGACTCACATGTCTGTGCCCCCCACCTCCCACGCCCGCCTGCTGAGCTGGGTGGAAGAGGTAGCCGCTCTCACCACGCCCGACCGGGTGGTGTGGTGCGACGGCTCCGACGAGGAATGGACCCGCCTCACCGACTCGTTGGTGGAAGCCGGTTCCCTCGTTCGCCTCAACCCCGAGCGCCGCCCCAACTCGTTCTGGGCGCGTACCGACCCCGGGGACGTCGCCCGGGTCGAGGAACGCACCTACATCTGCTCCGCCGACCCTGCCGACGCCGGGCCCACCAACAACTGGATGGCGCCGGCCGAGATGAAGTCGACGATGACGGAGCTGTACCGCGGCTGTATGCGCGGACGCACCATGTACGTCGTCCCGTTCTGCATGGGCCCGCTCGACGCGCCGAACCCGATGTTCGGTGTCGAGCTGACCGACAGCGCGTACGTCGTCGCCTCCATGAAGATCATGACCCGGATGGGTGCCAAGGTCCTCGAGGCCATGGGTACCGAGGCCGACTTCGTGCCCGCGCTGCACTCCGTCGGCGCGCCGCTGGAGCCGGGTCAGGAAGACGTCGCCTGGCCGTGCAACGAGACGAAGTACATCTCGCACTTCCCGGAGACCCGCGAGATCTGGTCGTTCGGTTCCGGGTACGGCGGCAACTCGCTGCTCGGCAAGAAGTGCTTCGCCCTGCGCATCGCCAGTGTGGCCGCCCGGGACGAGGGCTGGCTCGCCGAGCACATGCTGATCATGAAGCTGACCTCGCCCGAGGGCCAGGTCCGCTACATCGCCGGCGCGTTCCCCTCGGCCTGCGGCAAGACCAACCTGGCCATGCTGGAGCCGACGCTGCCCGGCTGGAAGGTCGAGACGGTCGGCGACGACATCGCCTGGATGCGCTTCGGCGAGGACGGCCGCCTCTGGGCGACCAACCCCGAGTACGGTCTGTTCGGCGTCGCCCCCGGCACCGACCAGCACACCAACCCCAACGCTATGCGCACGCTCGCGCGGGGCAACTCGGTCTTCACCAACGTGGCCCTCACCGACGACGGTGACATCTGGTGGGAGGGCATGGGCGAGCCGCCCGCGCACCTCATCGACTGGAAGGGCAACGACTGGACGCCGGAGTCGGAGGCTGTCTCCAGCCACCCGAACAGCCGCTTCTGCACGCCCATCAACCAGTGCCCGATCCTCGCGCCCGAGTACGACGACCCGCGCGGCGTACCGATCGACGCGATCCTCTTCGGCGGCCGCCGCAAGACGACCGTGCCGCTGGTGACCGAGGCCCGTGACTGGGTGCACGGCGTGTACTTCGGCGCGACGCTGTCGTCGGAGACCACCGCCGCGGCGGTCGGGCAGGTCGGCGTCGTGCGCCGGGACCCGATGGCGATGCTGCCGTTCATCGGCTACCACGCCGGCGACTACTTCAACCACTGGATCGAGATGGGCAAGGCCGCGTCGGGCGACGCGAGCAAGCTGCCCAAGGTCTTCTACGTCAACTGGTTCCGTCGCGGCGACGACGGCCGGTTCCTGTGGCCGGGCTTCGGGGAGAACTCCCGGGTGCTCAAGTGGATCGTCGAGCGGCTCGACGGCAAGGCCGAGGCCGTCGACACCCCGATCGGTCAGGTGCCGACCGCCGATGCCCTGGACCTCACCGGTCTGGACATCGACAAGGCCGACATCGAGGCCGTCCTGACGGTCGACCGCGACGAGTGGCTGGCGGAGATCCCGCAGGTCGAGGAGTGGTTCGCCAAGTTCGGCGACAAGCTGCCGGCCGTCCTCTGGTCGGAGCTGGACGCGCTCAAGTCCCGCCTCAACGCGTGACGACCCGCGCCCGCCTCGCGTTCGAGGCGGGCGCGGCCTGGGTACCGTCGCATTCGTGACCATCGACTCTCGCCGGCCGGGCATCATCCGCGCACTGCGAGGGCTGCTGGTCGCGACGGCGGCGGCTACCGTCGGGGTCGAGCTCCTCAATCTCTGGTACGCGCCGGAGCACGGTTTCGGGCTCGCCGTCCGCACGGGCTGGGCGTTGCTGCGTACCGTCGGATGGCTGATTCTGATCTGGCACGTGGGCCGTGGCCGTGCCGCGGCCCGGCCGCTCGGTCTGATCCTCGCCGTCACCACCGTGTTCGCCGTGGGGCGGCTCGTCGTCCCGCGGACCGGAGTCCCACCGCTCCCCGGCGTGCTCGGCTTCGTGGCGCTCACCGCGCTCTGTGTCGCCGTGGTCGTGCTGCTTTACCGCCACCCGGCCGTACGCGCCCATCTGGTGCGCCATCCGAACAAGCTGGCGGTCACCCGGGCTGGGTTCGAGTGGCGCGAGGCGGTGCCGAAGCGCCCGCCGGTGGCCGCGTGGGCCCTCACCGCCCGGGTCGCGGCGTTCACCTACAGCCCGTTGATGCTGGTGCCGGCGCTGATCTCGGTGAGTGAGCTGGGTAGCCGGCCGCAGTGGCTGTTCGCCGTCGGCTTCTGGTTCGTGGCCGGTGTCGCCGCGAGCTACGCGGTGCTACTCAGCACCTTCTTCCTGCTGCGCGGCAAGCGCTGGGCGCCGAAGCTGCTGGTCTGGGTCACTCTCGGCGTGCTCGCCGTCGACCTGCCGCTGTGCCGCCTGCTGCTGGGCTGGGACGGCGTGATCCGCGACGGGGTTCCCCTCCTGGCCGCCGCCCTGCTCGTCCTCTACTCCCTCCGCAGGGTGGCGCGCACTCCCGCTCCCGTGGCAGCGGCGGCATGAGCTGCCTCCCGTCGCGCTGGCGCCGTCGTCCGTCTCGGTGGCAGCGCTTCCCTCCCGGTGGCGGTGCCTCCGTCTCGGTGGCGGTGGTGCTGACGTGAGTTATGACGTCGCGATCGTCGGGGCCGGACCGGCCGGGTCCGCCGCCGCGCTCGCCGCCCGGCGGGCCGGCGCGTCGGTGGTGCTGCTCGACCGGGCGGACTTCCCCCGCGACAAACCATGCGGCGACGGCATCGCCGCGGAGGCCCTGGACGTGCTCGCGGACCTCGGTGTCACCGGGGTGACCGACGGGCGCCCGCCCGTCGCCGACCTGCGCCTGGTGGCACCGGGCGGCACCGAGGTGGCCCGGCCCCTGCCGCGCCCCGCATACACCGTGCCGCGCCGGATCTTCGACGCGCGCCTGGTCGCGGCGGCCGTCCGGGCCGGCGCCGAGCTGCGCCGGCACACGGTCCGCGCGATCCGCCGCGTCCCGTCCGGCGTGGTTCTCGACGACCGGATCGAGGCGGGCGTGGTCATCGGCGCCGACGGCGCGGGTTCCGTGGTGCGGCGCGCGCTCGGCCACCCGGCGAACCCCCACGGGCACCTCGCCATCGCCATCCGGGGATACGCGCCTTCCGACGGCGCGGAGCAACTGATCCGGACCACGCGCGCCCGCTGGCCCGCGTACGCATGGTCGTTCCCGCTCGGCGACGGCACCGCCAACGTCGGGTACGGCGAGGTCCTGCGAGGGACTTCGGTGAGCAGGGCGTACCTGCTGGGGCGCCTGGTCGAGCTGCTGCCCGGCACCGCACCCACCGGCCTGCGCGCCCACCATCTGCCGTTGTCCACCCACCGTCCGCCGCCGGCCCGCGGTCCGGTGCTGCTCGCCGGCGATGCGCTGTCGCTGATCAATCCGTTCACCGGCGAAGGGATCTTCTACGCCGTGCTCTCCGGCACCCTGGCCGGTACGGCGGCCGCGGGCGGCCCCGAGCGGGCCGCGGCGCGCTACACGCGGGCGCTGCGGGCACGGCTCGGCCGCCACCTGCGCCACTCCGGTCTCGCCGCGCTGCTCACCCGGCAGCCACGGGTCGTCGACGCGGCCGTGCGGGCGGCCGGGCGAGACGGTGCGGTTTTCGACCGCATGGTGAGCCTCGGGCTCGGTGACGGGGTTTTCGACCTTCGCACGATCGGGCGCATCGGGGCCGAGATGGCCCGAATCGTCGCCATGCCCTCTTGAGTGGAGCCCCCGGCTCGATAGGCTGGACGCGATGAGTCTGCGCTCCCTGGTCTACTCCCTGTACGAACGGCGACTCGCCGGCAAGCTGGCCGGCAAGCCGGTGCCGCAACACGTCGGGGTCATGTGCGACGGCAACCGGCGCTGGGCCAAGGAGATGGGATACGTCGACCCCAACGACGGCCACCGTGTCGGTGCGGCCCGGGTCAAGGAGCTGCTCACCTGGTGCGACCAGGCCGGCATCAAGCACGTGACGCTCTACCTGCTGGCCACGGACAACCTGCAGCGCCCCGCCGCCGAGCTGGACCCCCTGGTCAAGATCATCGAGGATCTCGCCACCGAGCTGGCCGAGGACGGCAACCCGTGGCGGCTGCGCATCGTCGGCGCGCTCGACGTCCTGCCCGCCCCCACGGCGACCACTCTCAAGGCGGCACAGGAGAAGACCCGCGACCGCTCCGAGGGCGTCGAGGTCAACCTTGCGGTGGGCTACGGCGGCCGCCGCGAGATCACCGACGCGGTCCGGTCCCTGCTGCACGAGCACGCCGCGGCCGGGCGCACCCTGGAGGAGCTCGCCGAGATCCTCGACGTCGAGCACATCGCCGAGCACCTGTACACCCGCGGCCAGCCCGACCCCGACCTGGTCATCCGCACCAGCGGCGAGCAGCGCCTGTCGGGCTTCCTGCTGTGGCAGTCGGCGCACTCGGAGTTCTACTTCCACGACGCAAACTGGCCCGACTTCCGGCGCACCGACTTCCTGCGGGCGCTGCGCTCATACGCAACCCGCCAGCGCCGCTACGGAGCCTGAACCGCCGCCCACGCCGCGCTGCACGGTACGGGGCCGGAGTCGCCGCGCCGCGGCGTTCGCGTCGGGCGGAGGTTGAGCCGCCCCGTCGTTCACCTCGCGCTGCGCCGCCGTTGACCCTGCGCCGCGCCGCGGCGTTCGCGACGGGCGGAGCTTGAAGCCGCTCCGAAGCCTGCGCCGCGCCGCGGCTGCGTCTCGCCCCGCGGGGCGCCCGTCATCGGCGTCGTCGCCTCGACGAGATGGCGCGCATCGGCAGGCGTCGCGGACGCCGCAGCGGCACGTGTCATCGCCGCGGAGGACACGTCCGCTTTCCGCTGCTGGTCAGGGGGCGAAGGCGGGGAGGGCGTCGGCGAGGAAGCCGGCGACCGCCTCGGGTGACTCGAGGGTGAGGTCGGCGGCGCTGGAGACTTCCGCGCCGGTCTCCGGGTTGGCGACCGCCACGCACATGCCGAAGAAGCGCGGGTCGACCGCCTCGCGGGCGCGCAGCGCGTCGAAGGCCTTGATGTCCGACATGTCGTCGCCGAAATACCAGGCGCATCCGGCGTTCAGCACGCCCTCGCTGATCACCATGCCCTTGTCCTGGTCGACCGGCGGCTTGAGCTCCACCACCATGCGGCCGCCCTGGATGCGCAGGCCCAGCCGCTCGGCCTGCTCGTGGCCCCAGCGCTCCACCTGCGGGGCGAGCTGGGGTGCGGTGCGGTAGTGCAGGGCGACCGAGAGGCGCTTGTACTCCACCAGGATCGCCTCGGGCAGCTCAGCCTTGGCGCGCTCGGCCAGGTCGGCCATCGCGGGGACCCAGGGCAGAGCGGCCGGCTCGGTGACGACGTCCCCGTCGTGCCACACCTCGAGGCCGTACAGGCCGTAGAGGTCGACGTGCTCGAGCGACTCGAACCGGGAGCGCAGGAAGCTGACGGGCCGCGCCGAGACGATCGCGACGCGGGCGACCCGCGCGGCGAGCTGCTCGAGGACGCCGAGCACGGACGGGACCGGCTGCGAGGCGTCGGGGTCGTCCGTGACGGGCGAGAGGACCCCGTCGAAGTCGAAGAAGAAGGTGGTCTCCCGGGCCCGCGCGGCGGTGAACCGCAGGGCCTCGGCGACGCTCAGGGGGTGCGTGGGGCGAGCGTTGCTCGGCGGAGACTCAGGCACGCACCCCAGCGTACCCGCCGTTCGGCTCATCGCACTCCGGCGGAACGGCCCCGATTTGGCGTATGTCGCGGGTACTACCGCAGGTGGCTCTTGACCGCTAGCGTTTATGCATGGCACGGGGTTTTCCCGAGCCAGCCGGCCGGCCCGGACCTGCGACGAATGCGCCACGGGGCCCGCATCCCGACCCCGTGCAAGTGACGGGCGCCGGACGTGGCGGACCGCGGGCGGACCGGGTTGCACGCCCGCTGGAGCAGGCCTGTGACATCTCGCCGAACCGACGCCGGGGTCGCCCACACCGATCCGGCCGCCAACGTCTCCAGCAGCCGCGCCTCCACGGGACGCCGAGCGTCCCGGGATCGGCACGCCGACGCGGAGCCCGCGCCTGCAGGCCGGGTCTTCGTGCTGGACACCTCGGTCCTGCTGTCCGATCCGGCGGCCTTCCGCCGGTTCACCGACCACGAGGTGGTCATCCCCCTCGTGGTCATCTCCGAGTTGGAGGGCAAGCGGCACCATCCCGAGCTTGGCTGGTTCGCCCGTCAGGCGCTGCGCATGCTGGACGAGCTGCGGATCAAGCACGGCCGGCTGGATCATCCGGTCCTCTGCAACGACGAGGGCGGCACGCTGCGCGTGGAGCTGAACCACGCAGACCAGAGCGAGCTCCCCCACGGCTTCCGCAACGACTCCAACGACACCCGGATCCTGTCCGTGGCGCTGGGGCTGTCCGCCGAGGGTCGCGAGGTCACGCTGGTCAGCAAGGACATGCCGCTGCGCGTCAAGGCGGCCTCGGTGGGCATCACGGCCGACGAGTATCTGCACGGCCAGGCCAGCGACCCGACATGGACCGGCATGGCCGACCTCAGCCTGGACGACGAGGACGTCAACCGCCTGTACGCGGGCGACGAGCTCGAGCCGGAGGAGACGGCGCACCTGCCCTGCCACACCGGCCTGGTGATCCACTCGTCGCGCGGATCGGCGCTGGGACGGGTCACCCCGGACAAGACCGTGAAGCTGGTCCGGGGCGACCGGGAGGCGTTCGGCCTGCGGGGCCGCTCGGCGGAACAGCGGGTGGCGCTCGATCTGCTGCTCGACGAGTCGATCGGCATCGTGTCGCTGGGCGGGCGCGCCGGCACCGGGAAGTCCGCGCTGGCGCTCTGCGCGGGCCTCGAGGCGACGATGGAGCGCAGCCGCCACAAGAAGGTGGTCGTGTTCCGCCCGCTGTACGCCGTCGGCGGCCAGGAGCTCGGCTATCTGCCGGGCAGCGAGTCCGAGAAGATGTCGCCCTGGGCGCAGGCGGTGTTCGACACGCTCGGGGCCGTCGTCCACGCGAACGTGATGGACGAGGTTCTGGCCCGCGGGATGCTCGAGGTGCTGCCGTTGACCCACATCCGCGGCCGCAGCCTCCACGACGCCTTCGTCATCGTCGACGAGGCCCAGTCGCTGGAGCGCAACGTGCTGCTGACCGTGCTTTCCCGCATCGGGCAGGGGTCGCGCGTCGTGCTCACCCACGACGTCGCCCAGCGCGACAACCTGCGGGTAGGCCGGCATGACGGCGTGACCGCCGTCATCGAGGCGCTCAAGGGACATCCGATCTTCGCGCATGTCACTCTGACGAGGTCCGAGCGGTCACCCATCGCGGAGGTCGTCACCGATCTGTTGGAGGAGATTCCGCTCTGACGCACAGTCATCGTGAGGCGGGAGTCCATTCGGACTTCCGCCTCACGCCTTGTTTAGGGATGACTACAAATTGTGACTATCGCGATATCGCAAGAGTGAAAGAAATAGCCCCTGTTTGCCCGGAATAGCGCCTAAACATCCTGTGATTCATTTCACAGGTGGGCGTCGTCATTTCACATCGCCTTCACGGTGCGCCATGGTGGCTGGCGAGCATCCTTCGGGTGGCCGCACGAACGGAGATCGATCGGTGGCCGCCGGCGGACCGGGAAGCAAGGCCGGTCCACGCGGCCTGCGGGCCGTCGGTGCTTGCGGTGCGGGACGTCGCCGGTCGGGGAAGCCGGCGGATCCGCTCCGCGTCATTGCCCCCTACGAAGGGAAATCTTCGTGAATCGGCTCTGGAGCCGGGTCGGCATCCGTGCGGCCTCCGTGGGTCTGCTCGTCGCGGGCGTGATCGGCGGGGTCTACCTCGGACAGGACCGGGAAGTCCAGGCGCGGAGCGCCCAGGCTCAGCTCGTGGTCCAGGCGAACAACGACGAGATGGCGCTCCTCAAGGAGCGGCACAACGAGCACGCCGCCGTTCGCGCCTACCAGCGCCGGGCGGAGGGCGAAGCCGCCTCCAAGGCCGCGGTCGAGGCCAGGGCGGCCGCAGGCAGGGCGCACAAGCTCGAGAAGAAGGCGATCGCCAAGGCTGCAGAGAAGAAGGCGGCCGAGAGCAGGGATTCCGGCGGTTCGGGTCCCTCCGTGCCGTTCACCGGAGAGATTCCCGCCTCGTGCGAGGAGTTCAGCGGCAACCGCGCCATCGGCTGTGCGCTGATGCTGGACGCCGGCTACGAGATCGACCAGTTCCCGTGCCTGAACAAGCTGTGGGACAAGGAGAGCGGCTGGAACCATCGCGCCCGCAACCCCAGCTCCGGCGCGTACGGCATCCCGCAGTCCCTGCCGGGCGACAAGATGGCCTCGAAGGGCGACGACTGGCAGAGCAACCCGGCGACCCAGATCAAGTGGGGGCTCGGCTACATCAAGGGCCGTTACGACACGCCGTGCGACGCCTGGGGACACTCGCAGAGCGTCGGCTGGTACTAGAACCTCACGACAAAGGGGTGCGCGCTTCGGCGCGTACCCCTTTGTCGTATCTCCGGCAGTGATCAAATGTCCACATGGTCCGGAAAGTCGCTTCGTTGGTCGTCCTCGGTGTACTCGCCTCGGTGCTCACCTCGAGCCAGATAGCCGCCCGAGCCGGCGACGCCGCGTCCCCGACCGGCGGCGCGCCGCCGCTGCGCGAGGTCGTGGGCGGCGACCTGGCGCCCACGGGACGCTTTCCCTGGATGGTGCGACTCTCCATGGGCTGCGGCGGCACCCTGACCGCACCGCGCGTCGTGCTGACCGCGGGCCACTGCGTCGGCGGCACCGGCGAGGACGACACCATCGGCGTCGTGGCCGGCGTGACCGACCTCAAGTCCACCGAGGCGATCGAGGCGAGGTCGGTGTCGGTGATCCGCGCCGAGGGGTTCCGCGGTGAGACCCACGGCGACGACTGGGCGCTGATCGAGCTGGACCGGGATCTCGACCTTCCCACCCTGGAGCTGTCCCGCGGCGGCTACGACGAGAAGGGCCCGGTGACCGTGTTGGGCTGGGGTAAGACCAGTGAGAAAGCCCTGCGCCAGGAGAAGCGGCTGCGCTTCGCGTCGGTGCCGGTGGTGGCCGACGAAGAGTGCGCGAAGGCGTACGACAAGGTCGGCGTCGATCTGGTGAAAGACGAGTCGATCTGCGCCGGCAAACGCGGGGTCGACACCTGCCAGGGCGACTCCGGCGGTCCGATGGTGCGCAAGGCCGGCGACAGATGGATCCAGATCGGCATCGTCAGTTGGGGACTCGGGTGTGCGCGCAAGGGCTATCCGGGCGTCTATACCCAGGTCTCGGCGTTCCGTGCCGAGATCCGTACGGCCACCCGCAAGCTAAGCTGAACGTGCCGGATTCGACACGCTTGGTTGGCGTGACTGGCGGCCATCGGTAACCATCGGGGAATGGGTTACCCGAGTGCGCAGGACGACGCCGCGGCGAAGGTCGGTTCGGAGGCGTTCTTCGCCGCGATCGGCCGCGCGTTCGTGGCCATGTGCGCGGTCATCCCGGTGCTGTTCCTCATCGAGGCGATCGACCGGGGCCTCGGTGCGGGCTCCCTCGACCTGGCGGGCGGCATCATCCCGCGCCGCCTCGACGGCCTCGACGGCATCGTCTTCAGCCCGTTCCTGCACGCCGGGTGGGACCACCTCTACGGCAACAGCGTGCCGCTCATCCTGGTCGGCACGTTCGCGCTGGCCGGCGGCACCCGGCGCTTCCTCTGGTCGACCCTGGTCATCGTGCTGGTCAGCGGCTTCGGCGTCTGGCTCGTCGGCGACCCGAGCAGCGTCGTCGTCGGCGCCAGCGGCGTCGTCTTCGGCTACCTCGGCCTGCTCTTCGCCCGCGGCTTCGTCGAGCGCAGTTGGTGGAACCTGGGCGTGGCCGCCTTCATCGGGTTGCTCTACTGGTACCAGCTCTACAACATCCTCCCCACCGACCAGCCGGTGTCCTGGCAGGGACATCTGCTCGGGCTGTTGGCCGGGGTGATCGCCGCGATCGCGTTCCGGCGTCGCAAGCCGCGGCCGGCGCCGAGCCTCTACAACCCCGACGCGACGCTGACCGACATCTGAACGCCGCTCAGCGGGCCGATTTCCGGCGAGCGCGCGACCAGCCGGGTGCGACGGCCACCGCGACCGCGACGAGCGTCAGGGCGGCCCCGAGCACCGTGTTCGTCCCGGGCGGGCCCGCGGCGCCCGGGACGATGCCGTCGAGCAGCAGGGCGCCGGTGACCTGCCCCGCGATCATGCCGAGGCCGAGCAGCAGCACGCCGGTGTAGCGCACCACCGCGGCGCCCACCGCGATGAAGACGATGCCGAGCGTGCCGCCCGCATAGAGCCACCACGGGCCGGCCGGCAGGTGCGCCGGGACGCCGCGGAGCAGCGCCGAGACGACGAAGGCTAGGGCGAGCACGACCGTACCCATGAAGAAGTTGACCAGGCCGGCGACCAGGGCGCTGCCCGAGACCACCCGGACGTGCCCGTTGACCGCCTGCTGCCAGGCGATGCCGATGCCGGCGAGCAGGGGCAGCACGGCCAGCGCCAGCGCGCTCGGGTGCCCGATCCGGTCGGCCACCGAGATCAGCACCGCGATCACGGTCAGCACCGCTCCGGCGAGCCGTGGCACGGTCACCGGCTGCGGGCCGGAGGGACCCGCGCCCGCCCGGTCCACCATCAGGCTGCTCGAGGACTGACCCGCGACCAGCGCCACGATGAAGACGGCCACGCCCACCGTCGGCACGGTCAGGCCCTGGGTGGCGACGAGGAAGCCGCCGCACATGCCGCCCACGCACTGCCAGGGGCGGATCCTGCGCTCCCGCAGGCCGCTGGCCAGGTGGCGGAGACCGGACCGGCCCGCCGGCAGCAGCGGCACGCACACCGCCAGCACCAGCAGGCCGGAACCGAAGGAGATCAGCGCGGCGCCGATCGCGTCGTCGAGGCGTACGGCGAGCTCGCCGTTGATCCTCGACTGGACGGCCAGCGCGACGCCCGAGAGCACCGCGAGCACCACGCCGGCCGCACGCCGCCCGGTGGTCACCGCGGGCGGCGCCTTGAGGGTCTGTGTCACTCACGCACCGTCGGCAGGTGGCCGTCGAAGTCGACCGCCGAGTAGAGCTTGAGCTTCTCCAGCCGGTGGTACGAGTCGATGACCCGGATCGTGCCGCTCTTGGACCGCATGACGATCGACTGGGTGTGCGCCCCGCCGGAGCGGTACCGCACGCCCTTGAGCAGGTCTCCGGAGGTCACGCCGGTGGCCACGAAGAAGCAGTTGTCGCCGGTGACGAGGTCGTTGGTGGTCAGGACCCGGTCGAGGTCGTGGCCGCTGGCGATCGCCTTCTCTCGCTCCGCGTCGTCCCGCGGCCACAATTTGGCCTGAATCTCGCCGCCGAGGCACTTGAGCGCGCACGCCGCGGTGATGCCCTCCGGGGTGCCGCCGATGCCCATGAGCACGTCGACCTCCGACTCCGTACGGGCCGCCGAGATGGCGCCGGCGATGTCGCCGTCGGAGATGAACTTGATGTTGGCGCCGGCCGCGCGGACCTCCTCGACCAGCTTCTGGTGCCGGGGGCGGTCGAGGATGCAGACGGTGACGTCGGAGACCGCGCCGCGCTTGGCCCTGGCGATGCGGCGCAGGTTCTCGGCCGTGCCGGCGTTGATGTCGATGACGTCGGCGCAGTCCGGGCCGACCGCGATCTTCTCCATGTAGAAGACGGCGCTCGGGTCGAACATCGCGCCGCGCTCGGCCACGGCCAGCACGGCCACCGCGCCCGGCATGCCCTTGCTCATCAGCGTCGTGCCGTCGATCGGGTCCACCGCCACGTCGACCTCGGGACCGGTGCCGTCGCCGACCTGCTCCCCGTTGAAGAGCATGGGCGCTTCGTCCTTCTCACCCTCGCCGATCACCACGACGCCGCGCATCTGGATCGAGTTGATGAGCGTGCGCATGGCGTCCACGGCCGCGCCGTCGCCGCCGTTCTTGTCGCCGCGGCCCACCCAACGGCCGGCCGCCATCGCGGCGGCCTCGGTGACACGGACAAGATCGAGGGCGATGTTGCGGTCCAGATCCTGCGGATTGGCGGAAACGGGCATGACAGGGCCTCCTCGCGACGGTGCGGGGTGTGGTCGTTACCCGATCCTCACACGGGGCATGTGCAAAGTCCCGCTCCAGCGACATGGTTAACAATGGTGGGGTGTCCAGCCCCGATACCCCCACCGTCGGCAAGCGTGCCGAGCGCCGGCCGAGGGACATGGTTATGTCCCTCGCCGTCCTGCTCGTTCCGATCGCGCTGCTGCTGATCTTCTACCGGCTCGTACTGGACGGTGACAAACCGATCAGCGTGGACGCCGAACCCACGCTCCAGCAGGCCCGCGCGGCCAAGGTCTTCCCCGTCAGCGAGCCTCGGCTCGGTGCGGACTGGCATGTGCAGACCGCCACGTTCAAGCAGGAACAGGGCGGCGCGACCCTGCGCCTCGGTTACGCCGATCCGGACGGCGAGCCGCTCCAGCTCGTGGAGAGCAGCGTCGCGACCGCCACTCTGATCCCCGCGGAGCTGGGCAAGGAGCCCGAGGCGGTGGGCACGTACCGGGCTGGGGCGCGCACCTGGCAGCGCTACGACGCCCGGCCGGGTGAGAACGCGCTCGTGCTTCTGGAGAAGGGCCGCACGATCATCGTGGTCGGCAAGGCCGAGTCGGCGAACCTCGAGAAGCTTGCCTCATCTCTGTCCTGAGCTGGGGCTGCGCGAGAACGGGGGGATCGTCTAGGCTCCCGCAGTCCACCCGTCCTGCATTCGGAGTGCCCCCTCATGAACCGTCGGTTCGCCGCCGTTCTCGTGCCCCTTCTCGCCCTCTCGCTCGCCGCCTGCACCGGCGACGACGACAAGCCGGCCGACCCCAAGGCTGCCCTGGTGGCCTCCACGTCCGGGCTCAAGGGCGGCGACTACAGCTTCACGGCCTCGCTTCCGGGCGACTCGGTAGCGAAGGGGACCGTGCACACTCCCTCGAAGACGGCCTCTCTCGACTTCGACTCGGTCGAGGAGGGCGCCAAGGCGAAGATGCAGTTCCGGATCACCGACCCCGACCGCTACGTCAAGATGACGATCGACATGAGTGAGGCCGTGAAGCAGGCGGAGAGCCTGGCGGCGCTCGGTGACGATCCGCAGAGCGCCAAGGTCATCGAGGGCCTCAAGGCGATGATCGAGCTGTTCAGCGGCAAGCAGTGGCTCAAGCTGGACATGGCCAAGGTGACGAACGACGACTTCAAGATCGGTATCGAGGACCCCGATCTGACCGGAGCGGCCGGCCTCTTCGGCGGAGTCACCACCGCGGAGCGCAAGGGCCCGGTCATCACCGGCACTCTCGACGCCACGGTGGTCAAGGACGACGCCCATCTTCTCGGCACGTCCGTCTTCAAGGGCGCCGAGCCGGCCCAGGCCAAGGCGATTCCGTACGAGGCCACGCTCGACGTCGACGGCCGGCTCACCAAGCTCGTGCTCGACGTGCCGAAGACCACCGACGCCCCGGCCGGCAAGCTGACCATGGAGGTCAGCGGCTACGGCGCCGCCGCCAAGCAGGACGCGCCTCCGGCCGCCGAGACCAAGGAGATGCCGGAGTCCGCGTACGAGATGATCAACGGTAAGAACTGAGCGTCACCGGTCTCCGCGGGCCGCCCGGGCCGCCTCGATGCGGTCCCGGGCCCCGTCCAGCCAGCGCTGGCAGACATCGGCCAGCTTCTCGCCCCGCTCCCAGAGCGCCAGTGACTCCTCCAGCGAGGCGCCACCCTGCTCCAACTTTTCCACGACCGCCGCCAGCTCGCCCCGGGCCTGCTCGTAGCTGAGTTTCTCGTCGGTCATGTGGTGCTCTCCTGTACTTCCGTGCGCAGCTCGCCGTCGGCCAGCCGTACGCGTAGAACATCTCCGGTCGCGACCTCGCCCGCCGCCCGGACCACGTGGCCGTCGGCGCGTTGCACGATGGCGTACCCGCGTTCGAGGGTGGCCGCGGGCGACAGCGCCCGCAGCCGCGCGAGGGTGTGCCGCAGGTCGTCGTCGGCCCGGCGGATCCGGTGTTCGAGGCTTCGGCCGGCCCGGTCGCGCAGCCCGGTCACCTCCGTTGCGCGCTGCTCGACCAGCGTCTCGGGGCGAGCCAGCGACGGACGCGACCGCCAGGCCTCGAGCCGGTGCGCCTCCCGCTCGATGAGGGTCAGCACCGCCCGGTCCAGGCGGCGCCGGGCCTGCCCGATCAGCAGCGTCTCCTCCGCCAGGTCGGGCACGATCCGCTTGGCGGCGTCGGTCGGCGTGGAAGCGCGCAGATCGGCGACGTAGTCCAGCAGCGGCGCGTCGGTCTCGTGGCCGATGGCGCTGACCACCGGCGTCCGGCAGCCGAAGACCGCCCGGCACAGCGCCTCGTCGGAGAAGGGCAGCAGGTCCTCGACGCTTCCGCCGCCGCGCGCGATGACGATGACGTCGACGGTGTCGTCGTGCTCCAGCACCTTGAGCGCATCGAGGATCTGCGGCACCGCGTTCGGGCCCTGCACCGGCACATTGATCACGCGGAAGTCGATGCCCGGCCACCGGCGGCGGGTGTTCATCAGCACGTCTCGCTCGGCGGCCGAGGCGCGCCCGGTGATCAGACCGATCCGCCGCGGCAGGAACGGTAGCCGGCGCTTGCGCTCGCGGGCGAACAACCCTTCGGCGGCGAGCAGCTTCTTGAGCCGCTCCAGGCGGGCGAGCAGCTCGCCGAGCCCGACCTGGCGGATCTCATCGGCGCGCAGGCTGAGCGAGCCGCGGGCCGGATAGAACTCGGGTTTGGCGTGCAGGGTGACCCGGGCACCCTCGGCGAGCTCCGGCGCGCCGGCGTCGAGCACGTCGCGGTGGGCGGTCACCGTCAGGCTCAGGTCGGCCGACGGGTCGCGCAGGGTCAGGAAGACCACGGCCGCACCCGGGCGGCGGCTGATCTGGGCGACCTGGCCGTCGATCCACACCCAGCCGAGCTTGGCGACCCAGGCGCCGAGCTTCTGGCTGACGACGCGGACCGGCCAGGGCTCGTCGGCGGTCGGCTTCGGCTCCGGCTGGGTCACCCGGCCTAGCCTACGGGCGGCTGCAGCCGGTTCCCTCGTGCGGGCGGCCGAGGCGCCGCGCGAGGCACGACAGCAGGAGGGCGATCAGGCCCGCGTATCCCCAGAAGAGCACGTTGGCGGCGAGATGGAGGCCGTCGACGTGCCAGTCGCCGCCCGGGTTGCGGGCCATGATCGCGAACGGGTAGCCGTGCCGCTGAGCGAAGGTGTCCAGGCAGCATGTCGCGGTGTCGGCGGGCACCGCGCTGACCAGCAGGCCGGCGCCGAGGACGAGGCCGCCGACGAGCGACACGGCGGGACTCGGTCGGTAGGCGATCGACGCCAGCGAGATCAGCAGCACGCCGCCGACCACCAGCATGCCGTGGAAGAGCAGGTACGCGCTGTCCGGCGTACCCTGCCGGCGGTCCAGTTCGACGACGAGGTCGAGCACGCCGATCAGGACCGAGGACCAGCCGAGAAGCAGGCGCAGGGCCGTACCGACGGACTCCCACAGGCCGGGCGCGCCCACGGCGCCGGTGGCGCTCATGGCCCGAGTATCCCGCCGGGCGGTCCGTCAGAGTGCGGAAACGCGTCTCGTCCTGGTGACGGCCGCGGCCAGCAGCAGGCCGAGGAAACCCCAGAACACGGCGGTCGCGGTCAGGTTCACCGCGTCCACCTGCCAGCTCGCCTGCTCGGCGAGGGCCCGGGCGGTCTGCGGATCGTCCGCCACCGCGCCCCGGTTCAGCCACTCGTACGGCCAGCCCCGGCGGGCCACGTACGCCCACATTCCGCCCGTCCGCGTGGTTTCCGTGAGCAGCCCGGCGAGCGCGCCCCCGACGGCCGCCGCGACGGAGGCGCCCGCCGTCGGTAGCGCCGGCAGCGGCACCCGGTGCGGCATCAGCAGCACCAGCCCGCCGACGGCGAGGACCGCGCCCACCACCAGATCGGCCTGCCGGCCGGGCGCCTGGAGGTTGAGCAGGATCCAGGTCAGCGCACCGACCAACGTGACAGCACCGGCAAAACCCCTGGTCAAGGCCCCGATACGGGGTCCGGTGCCGGTCCTGCCGGCGGCCACGTCAGTGTCGCTCACCGGCCGAGTATGCCGCGCCCGCGGCGAAACGTCCCTGGGGCAGGCCGCCACGACGATCATGATCGGGCCGCTGTGGTGCGTATCGCAGGCCGCGAGTTCCCGGCGGTGGGCACGTACCATGGCCGGGTGACCTCCGAAGCCAGCACCCCAGTCCGCAAGCGTGTGCTCCTCGCCAAGCCGCGGGGTTACTGCGCCGGTGTCGACCGCGCGGTGCAGACGGTGGAGGAGGCGCTCAAGCTCTACGGCGCCCCGGTCTACGTGCGCAAGCAGATCGTGCACAACAAGCACGTGGTGAGCACGCTCGAGGCCCGCGGCGCGATCTTCGTGGAGGAGAACGAGGAGGTGCCCGAGGGCTCCACCGTCGTCTTCTCGGCGCACGGCGTGGCCCCCGAGGTCCACGAGCAGGCCCGCGAGCGCAACCTCAAGGCCATCGACGCCACCTGCCCGCTGGTCACGAAGGTGCACCACGAGGCCAGGCGCTTCGCCGCGGACGACTACGACATCCTGCTCATCGGCCACGAGGGCCACGAGGAGGTCATCGGTACGGCGGGCGAGGCGCCGCAGCACATCCAGCTAGTCGACGGCCCCGACGACGTCGACAACGTGGTGGTCCGCGACCCCGCCAAGGTCGTCTGGCTGTCCCAGACGACGCTGTCGGTCGACGAGACCATGGAGACCGTGGCCCGGCTCAAGACCCGTCTGCCGCTGCTGCAGTCGCCGCCCAGCGACGACATCTGCTACGCCACCTCCAACCGCCAGCACGTGGTCAAGGAGATCGCGCCGGAGTGTGACGTGGTCATCGTGGTCGGCTCGGCCAACTCCTCCAATTCCGTACGCCTGGTCGAGGTGGCCCTGGGTGCCGGCGCCAAGGCCGGGCACCTGGTCGACTACGCCACCGAGATCCAGGACGAGTGGCTGGAGGGCGCCACCACGGTCGGCGTCAGCTCGGGCGCCAGCGTCCCGGAGGATCTGGTCATGGAGGTGCTCGCCCATCTCGCGGAGCGGGGCTTCGGCGAGGTGACCGAGTACACCACGGCCGAGGAGCGGCTCACGTTCTCGCTGCCCCAGGAGCTGCGTCGCGACATGAAGGCCGCGGCCGCCGCCCGCTCGTAACCGCCTCACCCGTCACCGCTTCGTTCGTGACCGCTGGGTTCGTGACCGCTTCGTTCGTCACACCTCTTCAGATGTCTCCGCCGAAGTCTCCGCCGCCCCAGTCGCCTTGGCCGTCCCAGTCGCCTTGGCCGAAGTCGCCGGCGGCGTCCTGGAAGCCTTCCTCGTAGCCCTCGGTGAAGCCCATGTCGCCGAAGCCCGGCGACAGAAGCGCATCGAAGATCAACATGCCGCCGAGGGCCCCGGCGCCCGCACCGAGGGCGGTCTTCCACACCGGTGTCGAATACCAGCCGGACGGGACCGGGCGGCCCTGGATGCGGCCACCGGGGTAGTAGTGAGGGGTCTCCGGGCCGGGCTGGGGCCCCGCCCGGTAGTGCTGCCCCTGCACGGTGACCTCGCGCTCGCGGGTCAGCCGTCCGGCACCCTGCGCACCGTGTAACGGCGGCAGCTCCGGGCCCGGGTCGATGCCCATGGCGGTGCGGGCCGCCCGTACGTACGCGAGTCCCTCCAGCGCCGACTCCCGAGCCAGTTCGCACTGCCTGACGGTCTTCGCCTGCTGGAGCTGGCCCCCGGCCGCGTTGTAGCGCTCGCCGGCGTCGGCCAGCGCCTGGCGCGCCGCCGGGTCGTCTCCGTGCAGGTTCATCACCTGCCCGCCGAGGCGCTCGTACCAGCGCTGAGCCTCGGCGCGGGCGTCGTCGAGCTGCCGCCGCTCACGGGCCGCGCTGCCGCGGCGCCAGGCCACGACGGCCGCCACCACGACCAGGACCAGGATCAACAGCAGAAACACCTTCATGGCTCGACGGTACGCCGGAGGGGGAAACGTCGTACCCCTCTGGCAAGCTCGCGGGGTGAGCTTCTCGACGCTGGCCGTGGTGGTCATCTGCCTGGCGGTCGGGGCCGCGCTCGGCTGGCTGGCCGCGCGGCTGCGGGCCGCGGCCGACATCGCCCGGCTGGAGGCGACGGTCCAGGCCGGACGCGACGGCGAGGAACGCCTCGAGCAGTCGCTGCGAGCGCTGTCCTATGAGTCCACCGCCCAGTCGCAGGAGGCCGTCGCGCGCGCCGTGGCGCCCCTGCACGAGACGCTGCGCCGCTACGAGGAGCGCGTCGCCGACCTCGAGCGCGAGCGGATCGACGCCTACGCCGAGCTGCGCGAGCAGGTGCGAGCCATGGGATTGGTTTCCGGCGAGCTGCGCACCGAGACCAGACAACTCGTCGCGGCGCTGCGCGCGCCCCAGGTCCGGGGCCGATGGGGCGAGCACCAACTGCGCCGCATCGTGGAGGCCGCCGGCCTGCTCGAACACTGCGACTTCGCCGAGCAGGTTTCGTCCCGCACCGATCACCAGGGCGTACGCCCCGACATGGTGGTACGTCTGCACGGTGGGCGGTCGGTGGTGGTGGATGCGAAGGCGCCCTTCGACGCGTACCTGTCGGCCATGGAGGCGCGTGACGAGCGCACCCGCGACACCCACCTGGACCAGCACGCGAGGGTGCTGCGAGGCCATGTGGACGCGCTGGCCGGCAAGGCGTACTGGACTGCGTTCGACCAGACCCCCGACTTCGTGGTCCTCTTCGTGCCGGCCGACCCGTTCCTCGACGCCGCCCTGCAACGGGACCCGACGCTGATGGAGCACGCGTTCGCCCGCAACGTCGTGCTGGCGACGCCGGCGACGCTGGTGGCGCTGCTGCGGACAGTGGCATATTCGTGGCGCCAAGAGGCGTTGGCCCGCAACGCGCTAGCGGTGCACGGCCTGGCCCGCGAGCTGTACGGCCGCCTCGCCACCCTCGGCGACCACGTGGGCAAGCTGGGCGCCTCCCTCGGCGGCGCAGTGACGGCCTACAACCGCGCGGTCGGCTCCCTGGAGTCCCGTGTGCTGGTCAGCGCCCGCAAACTCGCCGAAATGGGCGTCTCCGACGAGGAACTGGCCGTGCCCGCCCAGGTCGAGCTGACCCCGCGCCAGCCGCAGGCCCCCGAGCTGTTCGAAGAGCCCGGCTCCGCGATGTTCCGCTGAGCGTGGTGGAGACGGCGCCGGGCGAGTACGCCCTGTGGTTGGAGGCGGGCGCGACCGACGTGGAGGACGTGATCGCCGAATTCGGCCACGAGCCCCACGGCTATTTCTTTGGAAGGGATCGTCGAACTGATGGTCATGACCGACGCCTCCACTCTCGAGGGTCGTTACGAGCCGGATCCGGAAGGTGGCGCCTACGTCGCCACCAGCCGTCATCGAGACGTGCCCGATGATCTCGCCGGTCGGCTCCGCACGGTCGCGACAGACGAAGGCCGCCTGCGCGAACTTGTGGAGCTGGCGAAGTCCCATGGCGTCGAGTTCGACGACTGAGCCGAGTGACGACTGAGCCGAGTGACGACTGACCCGAGTTTCGACCCGGCCCGCGGACCACGTGGGTGTGCGGGCCGGGCCCGGCTCGTCGTCCGTTCGCCGGCAGCGCTCAGATGCCTTGGCGAGCGGTGACCTTCACCCTGAGCGAGGGGTGAGGGTGGTCGTGATGTTGGAGTAGTAGAGCTGGGTCAGGCCCTCGTAGCCGGAGTCCGTGCCGGCGTTGAGCCAGAGGTAGCCCTGGGCGTCGGCCTGCACCGTGAGCGCGGTGTGGCTGGGGCTGGTACGAGTGACCTTGGTCCACTTCTTGGCCTGACCGCACTCCTGGCCGTTCTCGATGTTGCCCAGGTAGGCGGACTCCGGGCCGCCGTTCTTCTGCTGGCCCTTGCCCAGGGTGACCCGGTAGTGGTTCGCCGCATCGAGGTAGACGCGCGGTTCCGCGGTGGAGGCGCCCGCCTTGACGTGGACCGAGCCGCCCGCGGATCCTCCGCTGCCGAGGCATCCGGTGGGCTCCTTGGACCAGAAGGACACCGAGCTCTGCACCGAGTATCGCTGCCCGGGGAGGATGCCGTCCGCCGGTCCGAGGCGCTTCTTGAAGAACATGAAGAGATCGTCGCTGCGGTTGTGGCCTTGGATGAAGAACCCGTTGCCGTGCTCGGTTCCCGCGGGCAGCGGGGCGATGCCCGACTTCAACTCCATGCTCTCCTCGCCCTGCTCCGGCGAGTAGTCGGCGAAGTCGGCCTGCCAGCCCTGCGCGGTGCCGGCGAAGCTGTATGAGTAGGTCTTCGGCGCCGGGGCGACGGTGGTCGGCGTCGACGTCGTGCGGGCCGGACCGGCCGAAGCGGCCGTCGGTGCGACGAGTGCCGATAGGGCGACGGCCGCGAGGGCGGACATGGCGATTCTGGTTGCGCGCAAGGATCTCTCCCGAGCATCGGTGGAGGATGGTCGAGGCTCGTGGCCTCGTGGAGTCGATCCAAGCATGGGCTTTCGAATCACAAGATCTTCGCGGAAACAGAGTTGTTTATAAAGGTCAGAGGCACTGTGCGCCGACGAATCATCGGCGTCTAGTCAGACGTGACCAGCGGTATCGGGCAGGCCGGCTCGTCGCGCCGGACGGGATGAGTTGATCATCACAGATGGTTTTCTTGACCTCTGCGGCGATCAGTGGAGGTGGCGGGAAAGCTCGCGGCGCAGGGCTCGCGGTCCGGGCCAGACCTGGGTGAGGTCGGCGGTGAAGGCCGGGGCGCCGTCCGCCTCGTCGTGCAGGGTGGGCCAGCCGTCGTCGCCGTCGGCGACCGGGTGGACCCGGTCGAGGTCGATCGGTGTCACGTCCAGCACGGTTCGCAGGCCCCGGCGGTGCACCACCGCGCGGTCGATGTCCGGCCAGGCCAGCAGCACCGGGTCGCTGCCCTCGGCGGCCAGCTCCAGGCCCGCGGACGAGGCCCGCACCCAGGTGCGCATCGCGGAGCGGGACGACAGCGCATAGCCGCCCCCCACCAGCGCGCCGATCACCGCGCCCTGGGCGGCGGTCACCCACCACGGGTCCTGCGGGGCGCCCAGCAGGAAGGCGACCAGGGGTGACACGGCCACGTAGGCGACCAGCAGCACCGCGGCCATGATCACGAACGTCCGCCCCGGTGAGGACCGGAACAGCACGGCGTCCGCGGCGGGCGGCTCGACCTCCTCGGGCGGTAGGGACATGCCCACCATGCTGCCGTGTTCCGGCCGTCCGCAGGTCCGGCTTCGGCGAAGTCCCGGCCCCACGAGCACCCGGCCGGCACCGAGCCCGGCAATAGTGGTGCGGCGTGCGGTGCGGTGTGCCGGGCGGGGGAGCGCCGGGCGGGGTGATGTGTCGGGCGGGGGAGCGCCGGGCGGGGTGATGTGTCGGGCGGGGGAGCGCCGGGCGGGGTGATGTGTCGGGCCGAGTGGTGTGTCGGGGCCGAGTGGTGCGCCGGGCCGGATCCGGCCCGGCGCACCGGCAGTGGTCAGAAGGCGCAGGCGATGACGAGCTCGGGAGTGCGGTCCGGGAGCATGTCGAGCTTGCCGATCCGGCCCGCCGCACGCAGATCCGGCTCGACCAGCGACAGCCGCTGCAGCAGCGACGCCGGCCCGAGCGCCTCGGCCAGCGGCACCTCCGCCTTCATCGACAGCTTGCGGTCCGACTTGGCCCGCCGCACCTGCCGCAGAGCATCGCCCGCCAGATCCAGCAGCTCCGCGTCGCCGTCGGGGGCGACGCGCAGCAGCTCGTAGCGGGTCGGCCAGGTGGCGCGGTGCACCGAGCCGTAGCGCCACCACGACCAGATCTCCTCGGTCGCGTACGGCAGGAACGGCGCGAACAGCCGCACCAGCACCGACAACCCGCTCGCGAGGGCGGCTCGCGCCGAGTCGCCGGCCGGGCCGGACGCGTACGCCCGGTCCTTCACCAGCTCGATGTAGTCGTCGCAGAACGTCCAGAAGAACGCTTCGGCGGTGGTCAGTGCCGTCGTGTGGTCGTACGCGTCGAGGGCCGCGGTTGCCTGGTCGACCACCGTGGCGAGCCGGGCGAGAACGGCCCGGTCGAGGTCGGCGGTGACCGGACGGCGCAGGGCGTCGGCGGCGCCCAGTCCGAGCGCGAAGCGCGAGGCGTTGAGCAGTTTCGTCGCCAGCCGCCGGCCCACCTTGATCTGCGCCGGGTCGAACGCCAGGTCGGCGCCGGGCCGCCCGTTCGCCGCCCAGTAGCGGACCGCGTCGGAGCCGTGCTGTTCGAGCAGGTCCGTCGGCGTGACCACATTGCCCTTGTGCTTCGACATCTTCTTGCGGTCCGGGTCGAGGATCCAGCCGGACTGCACCGTGGTCGTCCACGGCAGAGTGCCGTGCGCGAACTGTGCCCGGACCACCGAGTAGAACAGCCAGGTTCGGATGATCTCCTGGCCCTGGGGGCGCAGGTCCATCGGGAAGACACGCCGGAAGAGGTCGTCGTCGCTGCCGAGCCCGCCGGCGATCTGCGGGGTAAGCGACGAGGTGGCCCAGGTGTCCATGACGTCGGGATCGGCGGTGAAGCCGCCCGGGGTGTCGCGCCGGGACTCGTCGAAACCGGGCGGGCAGTCCGAGGAAGGGTCGACCGGCAACGCCGAAACGTCCGGTATGAGAGGCTGGCCGTAGTCCGGCTCGCCAGCGTCGTCGAGCCGGTACCACACCGGGATGGGCACGCCGAAGAAGCGTTGCCGGCTGATCAGCCAGTCGCCGGTGAGACCGCCGACCCAGTGCTCGTATCGGTGTCGCATGTGCTCCGGCGTCCAGCGCAGCTCCCGGCCCCGGGCCAGCAGCACCTCGCGCAGGTCCTGGTCGCGTCCGCCGTTGCGGATGAACCATTGGCGGCTGGTGACGATCTCCAGCGGCGAGTCGCCCCGCTCGTAGTACTTCACCGGGTGGGTGACCGGGCGGGGCTCGCCCAGCAGATCGCCGGTCTCGGCGAGGATCCGGACGATCTCGCGCCGGGCGGCGTTGACCGTCAGCCCGGCGAAGTGCGCGTACGCCGCCTCGGGAACACCGGCCGGGCGGTCCGGCAGGAAGCGCCCGTCGCGGCCGAGCGCGACGCGGGTGGGCAGACTCAGGTCACGCCACCAGATGACGTCGGTCAGGTCGCCGAAGGTGCAGACCATCGCGACGCCGGTGCCCTTGTCCGGGTCGGCGAGCGCGTGTCCGTACACGGGGACTTCGACGTCGAAGAACGGCGTGCGGACGGTCGTGCCCACCAGCGGGTGGTCCGGCGGGCAGACCAGCGCGACGCAGGCCGGCAGGAGCTCCGGCCGGGTGGTGTCGACCTCGACCGGCCCGCGCCTGCCGTGGAAGCGCAGCCGGTGGAACGCGCCGGGCCGCTCCCTGTCCTCGATCTCGGCCTGCGCGACGGCCGTCCGGAAGCCGACGTCCCACAGCGTCGGGGCCTCGGACGTGTACGCCTCGCCGCGCGCGAGGTTGTCCAGGAACGCCCGCTGCGAGACCGCCTGCGCCCTCGCTCCGATGGTCGTGTACGTCATCGCCCAGTCGACGGACAGCCCCAGCCGCCGCCACAACGCCTCGAACACCTTCTCGTCCTCGACGGTCAGCCGGCCGCACAGCTCGACGAAATTGCGCCGCGACACCGCGGCGGCCGGCTTCGGTGGCGTCGCGGGCGGCTGCCACGCCGGGTCGTACGGCAGCGACGGGTCGCAGTGGACCCCGTAGACGTTCTGGACCCGCCGCTCGGTCGGCAGCCCGTTGTCGTCCCATCCCATCGGATAGAAGACGGTCTTGCCGCGCATCCGCTGGAACCGCGCGACGACGTCGGTGTGCGTGTACGAGAAGACGTGCCCCATGTGCAACTCGCCCGATACGGTCGGCGGAGGCGTGTCGATCGCGTACACGTCGGCGCGCTCCTTCGAGCGGTCGAACGCGTACGTGCCCTCCTCCTGCCAGCGGCGCGCCCACTTGTCCTCGAGCCCGTCCAGTGACGGCCGCTCGGGCAGACCGGCGCGCGCGGTACCTGCCGTATCAGTCATGCGGTCAGGCTACGGGCCTGCTCGTGCTCCAGCAGCCACGTTTTCACGCCGAGCCCCCAGCGGTATCCGCGCAGCGTCCCGTCCGTGCCCAGCACCCGGTGGCAGGGCACGAACAGCGCCGCCGCGTTGCGCGCGCAGGCAGTGGCCGCCGCGCGGATCGCGGCGGGCCGGCCGGTCAACTCCGCGAAGCCGGCGTAGGTCAGCGGCGCGCCCGGCTTGATCTCGCGCATCACCCGCCAGGCCTGGGCGAGGAACGGCCCGCCGGTGTGCTGATCGACCACGACCTCGTCGATCGCGGTGAGATCACCGTCGAGATAGGACCGAACCGCGTCACCCACCGGCCCCGGTGACGCTGCGGGCCGCGTCTCCTCCCGCAGCCTTTCGTGTACGAGGGGAAGCAGCTCACCGGCATCCGCGGTGAATCCGGCGGCCCGCACCGCCCCCGCGTCGCTGACGACATAGGTGAACGGGCCGGCCGGGGTCTCGAGGGTCGTGTACTCCATCATGCTGATCTCCAAAGTCGCATCAGGGCGTAGGAGCGCCAGGGCCGCCACCTCTCGGCGTGCGCGGCCAGCGCCGGGGGGTCGGAGGGCAGGCCGAGCGCCCGGGCGCCGCGCTGCACCGCCACGTCGGCGGGAAGGAAGACGTCGGGGTCGCCGATGGCGCGCATCGCCACGTATCCGGCGGTCCACGCGCCGATGCCGGGAAGTTCGCGCAGCCGGGCGACGGCCTCCTCCCGGTCGGCGCCGGGTTCCAGGTCGAGCTTGCCGTCGGCGACCGCCTCGGCCAGCGCCCGGATGCTCTGCCGGCGGGCGGCCGGCATCCGGAACGCCTCGTCGGGCAGCGCTGCGACGGCCTCGGCGGTGGGGAAGCCGCGCAGTTCGCCGGGGGTGGGGAAGCCGCGCGGCTCGCCGGGGGTGGGGAAGCCGCGCGGCTCGCCGGGGGTTGCGCGACCGAGCAGGCGGCCGAGCGTGGTGCGGGCGCCGGCGACCGAGACCTGCTGGCCGACGATCGCCCGTACGGTCATCTCGAAGCCGTCGACCGTGCGCGGCACCCGTATCCCCGGCTCGGTGTTGATCTTTTCGGTGAGCGCGGGATCGGCGGCCAGCGTGCCGTCGACGGCGACCGGATCCGCGTCCAGGTCGAACAGCCGGCGGCAGCGGGCCACCGCGGGCGCCAGATCGCGCACGTCCGCGAGCCGCAGCGTCGCGGAGACGAAGCGGTCGGCCGGGGTCAGCGCGACGGTCGCACTCCCGTGCGGCAGATGCAGACCGCGACGGTACGTCGGCCCGTCGCGCTCCTCGACCCCGGGTAGTGTCCGGGCACCCAGGAACTCCAGCAGCGCCCCGGCGTGCAGCGGTGCCCGGTACGCCAGCCGCAACGAGATCGTGCCGGGCTCGGACCGCCGCGCTGCCCGGCGTTCCCGCAGGCCGCTCGGCGAACGCGCGTACACCTGACGGATGGTGTCGTTGAACTGCCGGACGCTGCCGAACCCGGCCGCGAACGCGATCTCGGCGAGACCGAGGTCGGTCGTCTCGATGAGGATGCGCGCGGTCTGGGCGCGCTGGGCGCGGGCCAGCGCGAGCGGCCCGGCACCCAGCTCGGCGGTGAGCATGCGGTGCAGGTGCCGTTCGGTGTAGCCGAGCCGCCCGGCGAGGCCGGGCACCCCCTCGCGGTCGACGACGCCGTCGCCGATGAGCCGCATCGCCCGTCCCACGACGTCCGCGCGGACGTCCCACTCGGGCGAACCGGGCGCGGCGTCCGGCCGGCAGCGGCGGCAGGCCCGGAACCCGCCGCGCTGCGCGGCGGCGGCGCTGGGCAGGAAGGTGACGTTCTCCCGTTTCGGTGTGACGGCGGGGCAGGACGGGCGGCAGTAGATGCCGGTGCTGCGGACGGCCGTGTAGAACCAGCCGTCGAAGCGCTGGTCACGGCTGTCGACGGCCCGGTAGCACCGCTCGAAGTCCAGTTCCATGCCGACGAGTCTGCCTCCGTCGGCACCCACCCGGCTGGCGGGATTCGGACATGGGCGTGGGCGCTCTATGCTGCCGCCATGAGGCTCTCCATCGGCGCCCCGCCCGTGGCCAAGGCGTTCGGCGTCGGCTTCGGCCTGGTGTTCGCCGCCGCCGGGGCAGGATTCGCACTGCTACCGCTCGGCTTCCTGCCGGGTGGTGGTGATCCGTCGTGCCCGTCGCCCGACGAGGTGTCCGGCATCCCGCCGTCGCTGCTGCCGCCGGAGGTTCGCGACTGCGTCGCCGAGGGTGAGTGGCTGTTCGCCGGTCTCGGCCCTCTGCATCTCCTCGGCCTCGTCGGGATCCCGGTGTTCCTGCTGGGTATCTATCTCGCGCTCAAGTCCCTGCGTACCGCGGCCTGGCTCGACGGCACGCGGGTGTCGGTGCGCGGCGCCCTGCGTACCCGGACGGTCGACCTGGCGGCGGCCGAGATCTCGGTCGGCGCCTACTTCCTGAAGCGCAACGCCGACACCGCCGCCGAGACCGTCGAACGCGTGCCGCAGCTCGTCGCGCGGGAGCCCGGCGGGCGGAACGTGACCGTCCCGCTGCGCGGCATCGGTAGCCCCCAGCTCCCCGAGGCCGAGCTGCGAGCGCTCGCGGACGCCATCCGCCCGGGCTCGCCGGTGGCGGCGCAGTTGCGCGCGATGGCGGACGATCCCCTCCGGCTGCGGGCACCGTAGACTGGCCTGTCGTGAGCCTTACCATCGGGATCGTCGGCCTGCCCAACGTCGGCAAGAGCACCCTCTTCAACGCCCTGACCAAGAACGACGTGCTCGCCGCGAACTACCCGTTCGCGACGATCGAGCCGAACGTCGGCGTCGTGGGGCTGCCCGACGAGCGGCTGACCAAGCTTGCCGAGGTCTTCGGCAGCGAGAAGATCATCCCGGCGCCCGTCTCCTTCGTCGACATCGCCGGCCTGGTCCGCGGCGCCTCGAAGGGCCAGGGCCGCGGCAACGCGTTCCTCGCCAACATCCGCGACGCCTCGGCCATCTGCCAGGTCGTCCGCGCCTTCTCGGACCCCAACGTCCTGCACGTCGACGGCAAGGTCTCGCCCGCGGACGACATCGAGACGATCAACACCGAGCTGATCCTGGCCGACCTCCAGACGGTCGAGAAGGCCCTGCCGAGGCTCCAGAAGGAAGCCAAGCTCAAGAAGGATCGCGCCCCGGCGGTGGCCGCGGCCGAGGCGGCCTTCAAGCTCCTCAACGACGGCACGACGTTGTACGCCGGGGCCCAGGCGGCCGGCATCGACCTCGAGCTGCTCGCCGAGCTGCACCTGCTGACGGTCAAGCCCTTCCTCTACGTCTTCAACGTCGACGAGGCCGAACTGGGCAACGCCGCCTTCCTCGACGAGCTCCGGGCCCTGGTGGCACCGGCCGAGGCCATCTTCATGGACGCGAAGATCGAGTCGGAGCTGATCGACCTCCCCGAGGACGAGGCGATGGAGCTCCTCGAATCGACGGGCCAGACCGAGCCGGGCCTCAACCAGCTCATCCGGGTCGGCTTCCAGACCCTCGGCCTGCAGACCTACCTGACGGCCGGCCCGAAGGAAGCCCGAGCCTGGGTCATCCCGATCGGCGCAACGGCACCGGAGGCGGCCGGAGTCATCCACTCCGACTTCCAGCGAGGCTTCATCAAGGCCGAAATCGTCAGCTACGACGACCTGATCGAGGCAGGCTCGATGTCCGCGGCGAAGTCGGCGGGCAAGGTCCGCATGGAGGGCAAGGACTACACCATGAAGGACGGCGACGTGGTGGAGTTCCGCTTCAACGTGTGACGGTGGGGCCTGCCGCCTGATTGTCGGCGGCGGGTGGCAGCATGGCGCTATGTCGCAGGCCCGTACCACTCCCGCGCCGTTGGATGCCTCGGCCGCGGCGGAGTTCTGGGGGCGGTATGCGGCGGCGCGGCCCGGTGCGGCCCAGGCGAGCCCGGACTACACCGTCGAACGGTTCGGCGACTCGGCCGAGCTCGCCGACGAACTGCTCCGCCTGGTCGCGGACGGCCAGAAGCGGGCCACCTCCTCGTGGGTCGGCGAATACCTGGCCGAGGGTGAATCGCTGCCCCGGATCGGCGCGCACTGGATCGTCTGCGACGGTGCCGGGGCGCCCCGCATGGTGCTGCGCACCACCGAGCTGAGAATCGGCTCCTTCCTCAGCGTCGACGAGGCGTTCGCCTACGACGAGGGCGAGGACGACCGGACCCGGGAGAGCTGGATGCGCGAGCACCGCGGCTACTGGCAGCGGCGCTCGGCCGCGGTGGGCAGGGCCTGGAGCGAGAACGAAGAGGTTCTGTTCGAGCGGTTCAGTGTGGTGTTTCCCCCGGAATTCGCCGACTGAGGAGTGCCGGAGCGGCTCGTCGACCGGACGTCGGTCGTCGGGACCGTACGATCGGGATCGTGTCCGCCACGCCGCCGCCTGCGCCGCTCAGCGCCGAGGAGGAGGCGGTCATGCGCGCGCTCGGGCGGCTCATGCTGGTACTGCCTCGCATGCTGGACGCGGATCTCGAGCGCGAGCAGCGCATGTCCCTCAGCGAGTACGCCGTGCTGCGCCACCTCTCCGAGTCGCCGGGCCGGATCCTGCGCATGAGCGAGCTCGCCGCGGCCGCCGACATGTCGCTGAGCGGGATGACGCGGCTCGCCGCGAAGCTGGAGTCCCAGGGTCATCTGCGGCGGATCCGGTGCGAGAGCGACGGCCGCGGGCAGAACGCCGTGCTCACCGAGGCCGGGCTCGCCCGGCTGCGCGAGGCCTGGCCGAGCCACCTGACCAGCGTCCGGCGGCACATCTTCGCGCACCTCGGTGACCTCGACCTGAACCTGCTTGCGGCCGCGTTGGAGGGCATGACCGGCGACGATTGACATATTCCCTTACGGGCATATGATTGTCGCATGGCACGCGCGGCAACGACGACGGACGCGTTCAACGCGGTGGCCGAGCCTCGGCGACGGCAGATCCTCGACCTCCTGGCGGCGGGTGAGCGGCCCGTCAACGACATCGTCGAGCTGCTCGGCCTCGCCCAGCCCCAGGTCTCCAAGCACCTGCGCGTCCTGCGCGAGGTCGACCTGGTGCACGTCCGCGACGAGGGGCGGCAGCGGATGTACCGGATCAACGCCGCCCCGCTGAAATCCATCCACGACTGGCTGCGCAAGTACGAGCAGGCCTGGAACGCGCGGTTCGACCTCATGGACGACGTCCTCGACGAGCTCAGGGAAGACGAGCTCAAGGAAGCGGAGGCACACGATGGCGAGCACTAAAGGCACGGCGAAGGTCACCCTCCCTGCCGACAACCAGATCCTCATCACCCGCGAGTTCGATGCCCCGGCGCGGCTGGTGTGGAAGGCGTACACCACGCCGGAGCTGATCAAGCGGTGGTGGAGCGGCGAACGCGGCACGGTCGTCAGCGCCGAGGTCGACCTGCGGGTCGGCGGCAGGTGGCGCTACGTGATGGAGGCGGACGGCGGGTTCGAGGTCGCCTTCCACGGCGAGTACCGCGAGATCCAGGAGCCGGTGCGCCTGGTGAACACCGAGGCGTACGAGGGCGTCCCGGACCCGGACGGGAACGCGGCCCTGGTCACCACCACCTTCACCGAGAAGGACGGCCGCACCTACATGGAGATGCTGAGCGAGCTCCGAGACAAGGCCGGCCGGGACGCCGTCATCGACTCCGGCATGGAGGGCGGCATGCAGGAGGGCATGGACGCCCTCGAACTGGTCGCCATCTCACTGGACTGACGTGTACGGGAGGACCGGCGGGCCGGACCACGTCGAGAAGATCAGATGCGTCTGGACCCGCCCGACCTCCCGCCGCGCGGTGAACTCGTCGAGCACCAGCCGCTGGAGGTCGGCGGTGCTGCCGCAGGCGACGTGCACGATGAAGTCGTCGGCCCCGGTCACGTGGTGCAGGGCGCGGGTCTCCGCCAGCGACAGCACGTGCGCGACGAACGGGTCCACCACGCCGCGCGCGTGCGGCTGCACCTGGACCATCAGCAACGCCTCCAGATCGCGGCCGACCGCCGCCGGATCGACCTGAGCGGCGTAGCCGGTGATCACCCCGGCCCGCCGCAGCCGTGCCACCCGGTCCAGGCAGGTGGACGGCGCTACGCCGACGGCCGCGGCGAGGTCCTTGTTGGCGATCCGGCCGTCGTTCTGCAACAGGCGCAGAATCGCGACGTCAACCGGATCGAATTGCAGATCGGTGCTCATCCTCCGAAGATTATTCGGTACTTTGACCGATGTCTCGCACTCGGCCCGACACTCAGCGCATGGAGCTCACCACCCGCGCGGTGCATGCCGGACGCGACGACCTGGTCGCGCAGGGGCTGCACGCCGTACCCCTGGATCTGTCCACGACCTACCCGGCCCGCGACACCCGTGCGGAGGCGGAGCGCCTCCACGAGCTCGGCACCGGCGCCGACATCCCCGGTCTGCCGGTCTACGGCCGGATCGGCAACCCGACCGTGGCGCGCTTCGAGCAGGCCCTGGCCGAGCTCGAAGGCTGCGCGGCCGGCGTCGCCTTCGCCAGCGGCATGGCCGCGCTCTCCGCGTGCCTGCTCGCCGTCGCCGCGGCGGGCACCCCGCACGTGGTGGCCGTCCGACCGCTGTACGGCGGCTCGGACCACGTGCTCACCACCGGTCTGCTCGGCACGTCCGTCACCTGGGCGACGCCGGACACGGTGCGCGAGTCGCTGCGCGAGGACACCGGCCTGGTCATCGTCGAGACCCCGGCCAACCCGACGCTCGCCACGGTGGACCTGCGCAAGCTGGCCGACGCCTGCGGCGACGTCCCCCTGCTGGTCGACAACACGTTCGCGACGCCGGTGCTGCAGCGGCCGGCCGAGTCCGGCGCCAGCATCGTGCTGCACAGCGCGACCAAGTTCCTCGGCGGCCACGGCGACGTGCTCGGCGGCGTGATCGCGACGTCGGACGACTTCGCGCGGCGCCTGCGCCAGATCCGCTTCGCGACCGGAGGGATTCTGCACCCGCTCGCCGGCTACCTGCTGCTGCGGGGGCTGTCGACCCTTCCCGTACGGATGCAGGCGTCCTCCCGGACGGCCGCGGCGCTCGCCGAGCGGCTCGCCGACCACCCGGCCGTGACGAAGGTGCACTACCCCGGCTTCGGGGCGCTCGTCTCCTTCGAGGTCACCGGCGACCCGCACGAGGTGGTCGGCGCGGTCCGGCTGATCACTCCCGCGGTGAGCCTGGGCAGCGTCGACAGCCTCATCCAGCACCCGGCCTCGCTGACCCACCAGGTGGTCGACCCCGAGTCCCGGGCCGACGGCGGCATCAGCGACCAGTTGCTGCGCATGTCCGTGGGTCTCGAGGATGTGGACGACCTGTGGACGGACCTGTCGAAGGCGCTTGCGATGATCAACGGGTGACCGCCGACCGCGCCGCCCGGATCGCCTCCGAGATCTTCGCCCCGGCGGTCCTGGTGGCCGGTCTGCTGCTGGTGGTCGGCTGGCACGCCGGCGAGACCGCCGGCGTCTCCCGCTGGTGGGGCCTGCCCGGCGCGCTGTTCGCGGCGGGCATCCCCCTGGCGTACGTGCTCCGCGGCGTACGCACCGGCCGCCTGACCAACCACCACATCCCGGAACGGGAACACCGCCGGGTTCCTCTGCTGTTCGGCATCGCCTCGGTGGCGGTCGGCCTGGTGGCCCTCGTCCTGCTCGGCGCGCCCCGGGATGTGCTCGCCCTGATGGCGGCGGGCGGCACCGGCCTGCTCGTGTTCACCGCGGTGACCCACTGGTGGAAGATGTCCATCCACGCCGGAGTGGCCGCGGGCACGGCGGCGACGCTGACCGCCGTCTACGGCCCGGCGGCGTTGCTCACCGTGCCCTTCGCCCTGCTGGCATGCTGGGCCCGGGTGCGTCTCGCGGCCCACACCACCCCTCAGGTGATAGCCGGCGCGATCGTCGGCGCCGCCATCGCCGGCACGGTCTTCCCGGCGCTCCGGGCCGTCTGAGGTAGATCACGATTTGTACGGTCGGACCATGAATTCCTACGGAGAAGCCACGGGCTCGGCGGCACTGCAAGGACTCATGACCGGCGTGTGGGTCGCCGCCGGCGAGCTGTCACCGGCGAAACGGCGACTGGCCCGGGTGGGCACGGTGGCGACGGCGGCCGGCGCCTACGCGATCCGGGAAAGGGTGTTTCCGGCCCCCGCCCTCCCCGGCGCCGATGACAGCGACACCGAGGAGGAACCGGTCTCGCCGGAGGTGATCAGCAAGGCCAAGCTGATCGGCATCGGCGCCGGCGTCGCCGTATCCGTCGCGGTGATGGTGGCCGGGCACCGGCTGGAGAAGCGCTGGCTCGCCGCCCTGATCCGTGACGGCCACGCGCATCCGTACCGTGCCTTGGCCGTCCGCATGGGATTGATCTCGTTCGGAGTGGCCCTGGCCCCCGACCTGATCCGCGCTCGGGAGGCCCGCCGAAGCCGTTGACCTCAACCATGGTGGAGGTCCTAGGTTGCGACGGTGACAGGAATCCTGCGGCGGCCCTACGCCCTGACCACCGTCGGCGCCTGGAGCTCGGTCTTCCTCGCCGCCTTCGAATCCCTGGCCGTCACGACGATCATGCCGGCGGTCACCGCCGACCTGAACGGGCGCAGCCTGTACGCGCTCGCCTTCTCGTCCACTCTGGCCGCCGGCGTGGTCGGCATGGTCGCGATCGGCTCGTGGGCCGACCGGCGCGGGCCCGCCGTGCCGCTGCTCGTCGCGACGTCGCTCTTCGTGGCGGGCCTGCTGGTCGCGGGCACGGCCACCACCATGCCGGCCTTCGCCGCCGGCCGCTTCCTGCAGGGCGTGGGCGCCGGCGGTGAGACGGTCGCGCTCTACGTCCTGGTCGCCCAGGTCTACCCGCCCGCCCTGCACATCAAGCTCTTCGGTGCGTTCGCGTCGGCGTGGGTCGTACCGTCGATGATCGGACCCTTCGCGGCCGGTCTCGTGACCGACGTGTGGAGCTGGCACTGGGTCTTCCTCGGCGTGGTCCTTCTGGTCGCGGCGGCGACCGCTCTGATGGTGCCGGCCCTGCGCGGGCGCGACCGCCCACCCGCGGACCGGCTCCCGGTCTCACCGGGGGACATCCGCCGCATCGCCCAGGCCGCGGTCGTGGCCGCCACCGTGGTCGCCCTCAGCTCGCTCGACGGGATCGACCGGCATGTCGCCTGGCTGGTCGCTCCGGCGGTCCTCGCGGTGATGGCGCTCGCGCTGCGCCGCCTGGTGCCCTCGGGCACCTATCGGCTGCGCCCGGGCCTGCCCGCGGCGGTCGCTCTCTGCGCGACCGCGGGAGGCGTCTTCTTCGGTACGGAGGTCTACCTGCCGCTGCTGCTGCACGACCGGTACGGCCTGCCGACCTGGCTCTCCGGCATCACCCTGACCAGCGGGGCGGTGGCCTGGGCGCTGGCGTCGGCCGTCCAGGCCCGGCTCGGCGAACGTGCCGCCGCGGCCACGGCCCTGCGCGTGGGTGCCCTGCTGCTGGCGAGCGGCGCATCGGTCGAGCTGGCGACGGTGCTGTGGCGTCTGCACCCTGCTGTCGCGGCGCTGGGCTGGTTCGCGGCGGGCGCCGGGATGGGCACGCTCTATCCGCGGATCAGCGAGCTGGTCCTGGCCGGCTCGGCGCCGGACGAGGCGGGCTTCAACACGGCGGCGAAGAGCATCGCGGACGCGGTGGGCGGGAGCGCCTCGCTGGCGGTGGCGGGATTGCTGTTCGCGATCGCACCCTTCGCCGGGCCGTTCACGTTCGCCACCGCGCTGGGTGTGGTGACCGTGACCGTTGCGTTCCGTGCATCGGTGCCACTACCTAAAGTAATGACCGCCTGAGTTCTCTCGGTATAGGTGCCTGGCCGAACGGTCATTGCAGTCACGCTCCGCTATGGAAAGGGCAAATCATTACGTAGCGTTCCCGAGGCTGGGTTCGACCGGCTCGGAGAACGAGGAGCAAGAATGCGCCGTATCGCCGCCATGCTGAGCACGATGTCGCTCGCCTGCGGGCTCCTGGTCGTCGCTTCTCCCGCGCAAGGCGCCCCGGCATCGTCCGCCCCGGCGCCGTCCGCGCGGGCGGCAGCCGCGCCCCGCACGGTCTATCTCACCTTCGACGACGGACCGTCCAGCACCTGGACGCCCCGGTATCTCGACGTGCTCAAGAAGTACAACGCCAAGGCGACGTTCTTCACCACCGGCCAGAACGCCAAGGCGCACGCGAAGCTCAGCGCTCGCATCCACCGCGAGGGGCACCTGCTCGCCAACCACACGTGGAGCCACGCCAACCTGACCAAGCTCAGCAAGTCCTCGGTGAAGAGCCAGCTCACGCGCACCCAGAGCGCCCTCGGTCGATACAAGAGCGCCTGCATGCGCCCGCCGTACGGTGCCACCAACACGTCGGTGCGGCGCTGGACGAAGGAGGTCGGCCTCAAGACGGTGCTGTGGGACGTGGACAGCCGCGACTGGGAGAACTCTCAGACCTCGACCGCCATCTACCAGCGGGTCATCCGGAACGTGCACAACGGCTCGAACGTCCTGATGCACGACGGCGGAGACTCCCAGCGCGACTCCCTGGCGGCACTGAAGCGGATCCTCCCGAAGCTGAAGAGCATGGGCTACACCTTCAAGATCGTGCCCAACTGCTAGCAGCCTCGGCGGGACGGCTCCAGCCCTTCCCGGTGGGAAGGCCGGCACTCGGTCTATTCGTCGGCCAGCAGGGTGCCGACCGGGCCCAGGTCGAGGTTGAGGTCCACGAGCGCCACCGGGCGCTGCACGGGTGTCAGGTCCGTCATGGCCGCCCCGCCAGGGCTCCGGCGGGGCCGCGGACGAGCACGCGCCCACGGCCCGTGGCCTCCAGCCGGAGCCCGCCTCAGACGGCGAGTGGTCGGGCGATCCTGCGATCGCCCGACCACTCGGGACGTCGGTGCCTCATGGGTGAGGTGATGTCGCATCGTCTCCTCCGCTCGTCGTCGAGGGGAAGGCGACGAGCGGCGGCTCGGTGTCGCATACCCGTCGGTGCGGCGGGCGGTCATCCTTTCGGGTGCGGCGGTGACGCTGGCGCGGCGCGTCGTCGGCCGCACAATGCTGGGGTGCTAAACCAGACATCTAGTGATTCCTGGCAGCATCTACTTGAAATGCCGCGAAAGTCATTCTGGGCGCGCCTGCCGTTCGGCGTCCGGATGACCTCGGCCGGCCTGGGCGTGCTCGCCCTGGTCGCCGGCACGGCAGGTGGAGTGGCCGCCATGACCGGCGATGAGCAGGCCCGCGCGGTCACCGCCGTCAAGCAGGAGGCCGTGGCCGCCGCACCGCCGAAGCCGCCGGCCCAGCCGCCGGCCGTGCCGGCCGGCCTCGCCGGGCAGGCCGGCGACAAGGCGGCCGTCGGCGACGACCGGTCCGCTCCGGGCGAGGCGGACCGTACGGCCACGCGCGCCCCACGCCGGGCAGCCCACGCGCCGGTCGCGAAGTCCCCGGCGAAGCACGCCGCTCGCACGGCGGCGGCCGGGCCGGTGGTCCGCACCGAGCGGGTCTCGGAGACGCACACCATCCCGTTCCAGACCATGCTGGTCCGGGACCCGTCGTTGCCGCGCGGCAGCAAGCGGGTGCAGACCCGGGGCGTGCCGGGGGAGCGGGTGCTGCACTACGAGGTGACCTACACCGGCACGAAGGAGACCGCGCGGCGGCTGGTCGCCTCGACCGTCACCCGCGAACCCCAGCATCGGGTGATCGCGTTCGGCAACCGGCAGGCCCCCGGGGACGGCCACGACGGCCGTGACCGCGACCGGGACCGGGATCGGGACCGCTGGTGCGGGGACGACCGGGGTGAATGCACGCCGGCCGGACGCGCCGCCGTGTGCAGCGACGAGACGATGCCCGAGGAGGAGAATCTCCTCGATCAGCATCTGGGTCTGCTCAGTGCGGAGGACCTGAACGCCCTGGACCTGACGCTGCCCTGCGACGAGGGGCCCGCGCCGGCCGAGAAGCCGGAGGCCGAGAGCCCGGGGAGGACCTGACGACGGGAGGATGGCGGCGTGGCCTTGAGCGATGCGCGACTGTACGAGCTGGCGGAGCGTCTGGTGGCGGTGCCGGGAGTCGCCGGCGTCCTGCTCGGCGGCAGCCGCGCGCGGGGCACGCACACTCCCGACTCCGATACGGACCTCGGGCTCTACTACCGTCCTCCGCTCGACGTCGCCGCGCTCAACGCCCTCGCCCGCGAGGTGGCCGGCCCCCACGCCAAGGTCACCGCGCCCGGTGAGTGGGGGCCGTGGGTGGACGGCGGCGGGTGGCTCACCGTGGACGGCGCCGCCGTGGACTGGATCTACCGCGACCTCGACCGGGTCGCCCGGGCGGCGGAGGAGGCCGAGCGCGGTCGGTACGCGTTCCACACCCAGGCCGGGCACCCGCTCGGCGTCGCGGATTTCGCGTACGCCGGGGAAGTGGCCCTGGGTGTGATCCTGGCCGACCCGTCCGGCGAGCTGGCCGCGCTGCGGGCGCGCACCCGGACCGTCCCGCCGGCGCTGCGCGAAGCGCTGGTGAAGGGCCTCTGGGAGGCCGACTTCCTGATCGGCGTGGCGCGCAAGGCGGTGTCGCGTGGCGACTCGGCCTACGTCGCCGGCTGCCTCTTCCGCATCGTCGGCGTCTGCGCCCACGCCCTGCACGGCGCGGCCGGGCGGTGGCTCGTCAACGAGAAGGGCGCGGTGGCCGCGGCGGCGGCGCTGCCCGGCGCGCCCGAGCGGTTCCGGGAGCGGGTCGACGCGCTCTTCGCCCGGGTGGCCGCCGATCCGCTGCAGTTGTCGGCGGCCCTCGACGCGGCCACGGACCTCATTCTGGAGACCGCCGACGCGTGCGCCATGATGTCGCGATGACCGCCGATGAACCCACCATTCTCGCCACCAGCGCCGGCTTCGAGCGGGGCGCGCACGGACTCTTCGACCTGCGCCCCGGCCCGATCCATCACTTCGCCGCCGAGCTGGCGAACGCCGGTCCGGACGCCAGGTTCTGTTTCCTGCACCAGGCCATCGGCGACCCGGAGAACTGGATCGGTGCCACGTATGCGGCCTTCGCGAAGACCGGTTACCGGGCGTCGCATCTGCAGCTCTTCCCGATGCCCAACCACGAGGACATCCGCGCGCACCTGCTGGACCAGGACGTCATCTGGGTCAACGGCGGCAGCGTCGCCAACCTCTGCGCAGTCTGGCGGGTGCACGGCCTCGAGGAGATCCTGCACGAGGCGTGGCAGGCGGGTGTGGTGCTCGGTGGCGTCTCGGCGGGCTCGATCTGCTGGCATGCCGGCGGCAGCACGGACAGCTATGGGCTGAAGCTGCGCGGGTTCACCGACGGGCTGGGCTGGCTGCCGTACAGCAACGGGGTGCACTACGACGCCGAGGAGCAGCGCCGCCCGATGATGCACAAGCTGATCGGCGACGGGACGCTGCCCGACGGGTACGCGACCGACGACGGCGCCGGCCTTGTCTATCGCGGCACCCGGCTCGCCGAGGTGGTGGCCGACAAGGAGGGTCCGCTGGGCTACGAGCTGAAGCGGGCAGCGGACGGCTCGGTCGTCGAGACGCCGCTGCCCACCCGCGTGCTGAAGTACTAGCTAGGGGAGCGTCCACCGCTGGTTGGCGCCGCCGTGGCAGTCCCAGATGTGGATCTGCTGACCGTTGACCGGGCGGTTGGCGCTGACGTCGAGGCAGCGGCCGGACTGCGGGTTGCGGATCGTGCCGTCCGGCTGCGGCGCCCAGGTCTGGGCGCCGGTGCCGTTGCACGTCCACAGTTGCGCCCGGGTGCCGTTGGCCGTGCCGCCGCCGGCGACGTCCAGGCACTTGCCCAGCGCCTTGATGTCTCCGCCGGACGTGACGGTCCAATTCTGCGCGTTGGTCTGGTTGCACGTGTAGAGCTGGACCTTCGTGCCGTCGGCCGTACCCGCGCCGGCGACGTCGAGGCACTTGCCGGCCAGGCCGACGACGGGTCCGGTGCGCGGGGGGTTCGGGCCGCCGAGCTCCCTGACGCGGACGTTGCGGAAGGACACGTCGTCGCCCGCACCGTGGTTCTGCAGGCCGATGTGTCCGGCCAGGGAGCGCGCCGGGTCGGTGTTGGTGAAGTCGTTGATCTTTCGGCCGTTGAGGAAGATTTGCAGGCGTTCGCCCTCGACCAGGAGCTCGAAGGTGTTCCACTCGCCGGACGGGTTCAGTGCGGCGTCGCGGGCGGCGAGGTCGGCCGACTTGAAACCGTAGACCGCGCCGGTGGTGCGGTCGGGTGCGTCGGTGGCGTCGATCTGCACCTCATAGCCGTTGTTCACCGCGGACCACGGGTCGTTCGACGGCGGGAAGCCGAGGAAGACGCCGGAGTTGTCGTCGCCGGCCGTCTTCCAGTCGAGCTTGAGCGAGTAGCTCGTGAACTGCGCGGCGCTGTACCAGAACAGGCCCATGCCGCCGGTGGAGGTCAGGGTCGCGTCCGCGTTGGTGAAGCCGCCCGGGCCGGCCTGGGACCAGCCGGTCGTCGCGCCGTCGTAGAGCTTCGAGTAGCCCGTCTCGGGGCGGCAGTCGGCGTGAGCCTGTCCGGCCGCGTACCGGATGCCGCCGAGCAGGTGGGCGCGGAAGGCGGGATCGGCGTACGACTCTCGCGTGTGCCCGCCGCCGGTGTAGAAGGAGCGGCCGGCGTCGAGCGTCTTGCACCACGCGTGCGGGTGGTCGGCGCCCATCCGGCCGCCGGAGTACGTGCTCTCGTCGAGCGTGGCCAGCACGTGCGCGGTCGAGCGGGCGTTGGTGCGGTAGTCGTACCACTCGTCGGTGCGGTTCCAGCGCTGCGGCAGGTGGGCGGTCGCCGCGTGCGCCCGGTCCTCGAGCACCACGGTGGCGGATTGGATCGCCGGGTGGGAGGCGAACCAGGCGCCGACGAGCTCGCCGTAGAAGGGCCAGTCGTACTCCGTGTCGGCGGCGGCGTGCACGCCCGCGTACCCGCCTCCGCCGCGGATGTAGCTCTCGAAGGCGGCCTGCTGCCCGGCGTCGAGGACGTCGCCGGTGGTGTTGAGGAAGACGACCGCCTCGTACCCGGCGAGGCCGGCTGTGGTGAAAACGGCCGGGTCCTCGGTCGCGGTGACCGAGAAGCCGTGCTGGGCGCCGAGGTCGCGGACGGCCTGGGTGCCGGCTGCGATGGAGTCGTGCCGGAAGCCGGTCGTCCGGGAGAAGACCAGCACGTCGTACGGATCGTCGGCGGCCACCACCGGTGCCGGGATCAGGAGCAGGGCGGCGAGCAGTTTGCCGATCATGGCAGCACCCACTTCTGGTTGGCCGCGCCGTGGCAGTCCCAGATGTGGATCTGCTGGCCGTCGGCGGGATTGTTCGCGGAGACGTCGAGGCAGCGCCCCGACTGCGGGTTGCGGATCGTGCCGTCGGTCCGCGCCGACCAGGCCTGGGCGCCGGTGCCGTTGCACGTGTGGAGTTGGGCCCTGGTGCCGTTCGCGGTGCCGCCTCCGGCGACGTCGAGGCACTTGCCGAGGGCCTTGATCGTGCTCTCCGGGCTGACCGTCCAGGTCTGCGCCGCGGTGCCGTTGCACGTGTAGAGCTGGATCTTCGTGCCGTCGGCCGGGGAGCCGCCCGCCACGTCCAGGCACTTGCCGGCCAGGCCCCGGATCGCTCCCGTGCGTGCCGTGCCGGCGCCGTCGAGGGTGAAGGCGTCCACGTCGAACAAGGCGCCGGCGCCGCCGGAGAAGGTCAGGTAGAGCGTGCCACCCGCCGGCGGTGCGCCGCTGATCGCCCCGGTCACCTCGGTGAACGTTTCCCAGCTCCCGGTCACCGGGATCGCCGCCGAGCCGAGCACGGTGCCGGTCGGCGAGCCCATCCGAAGTTGCAGGATGCCGCCGGCGCCGCCGGAGGAGACCCGGGCGGTGAAGGAGACGGCCTTGTCCAGCCGGTACGGCTCGAACGCGATCCAGTCGCCGTTGTGGATGTTGCCGACGGTCTTGCCGCCCTCGGCCTGCGTCTTGGTGATCGGGGTGATGCCCGAGGCCGCCTTGTAGTGCTCGGCCTGGCGATGCCGGGGCTGGAGGATGTGCTGGGTGTGCGTGGTCAGGCCGCCGCCGTCGGTGTACCCGGCGTCGAAGACCGCGAAGATGTTCGCCGCGGAGTCGTGTTCACCGTCGACCGGAATCGGGATCGCGCCGGTACAGCCGGTGCGCGAGGTGATCTGGTGGCCGTGGTTGTCGTGGCCCAGGACGTAGGTCATCGTGACCTTCGCGCAATCGATCGACGGGTCCTCCGGGTCGGTGACCGCAACGGTGAACGGGACCGAGTCGCCGTAGGCGAACAGGGAACCGGCGGGCGGGTCGATGATGCGTACCGTCGGGGCGGTGTTGCCGACCGTGACCGTCACGGTCGCGGTGCCGGTGAGGCCCTCGGCGTCGGTCACCGTCAGCGTCGCGGCGAAGGTGCCGGTGCGGGTGTACGTCTTCGTCGGGTTGGCCGCGGTCGAGGTGGTGCCGTCGCCGAAGGCCCAGGAGTACGTCAGCGCCCCGCCCTCCGGATCCGAGGAGCCCGCCGAGGAGAACGTGACGGTCAGCGGTGGCTGCCCGGAGGTCCGATCGGCGCCGGCCACCGCGGTCGGTGCCCGGTTGGCCCCGGTGAGGTAGTCGAAGCGGTAGAGCGCGGAGTTCTCGTCGCCGGCGAAGTAGCCGGTGCCGTAGTCGAGGACGTACAGCGCGCCCTCCGGGCCGAAGGCCATGTCCATGACCTGCTTGCCCACCCAGGGGAACGCGGCGATCTCGCCCACCGAGCCGTCCGCGCCGACGTGGATCGGCTTGATCCAGCCGCGGCCCAGTTCGCCGGCGAAGAAGTGCCCGTCGAGGGAGGCCGGGAACTTCGTCGGCGAGGCGAGGTTCGCATCGAAGCGGTAGACCGGGCCGCCCATCGGGGACTCGGAGCCGCTGCCGAACTCGGGCGGGGAGCCGGCGTCGCCGCCGTATCTGATCCAGGCCGGACGGGCCGGCGGCAGCTTGCTCTGGCCGGTGTTGCGGAACGAGTTGTTGACCGGCCCGGCGGCGCAGTCGTACTTCGGTCCGGTGCTGTTGGTGGCGAAGTTCCACTCGTTGTAGGTCTCGGTGGGGGTGTTGGTGCCGGTGCAGTACGGCCAGCCGTAGTTGCCCGGACTGGTGATCCGGTTGAACTCCACCTGGCCGCCCGGACCTCGCGCGGGATTGGTGGCGCCCGCGTCCGGGCCGTAGTCGCCGAGGTAGACGATGCCGGTCGCCCGGTCGACGCTCATCCGGAACGGGTTGCGGAAGCCCATCGCGTAGATCTCGGGGCGGGTCAGCGGGGTGCCTGGCGGGAACAGGTTGCCGGCAGGGATCGAGTACGACCCGTTGCCGTTCACCTTGATCCGCAGTACCTTGCCGCGCAGATCGTTGGTGTTGCCGGCGCTGCGCTGTGCGTCGTAGCCGGGATTGCGGTTGGTCCGTTCGTCGAGCGGCGAGTAGCCGGCGGAGTCGAACGGGTTGGCGTCGTCGCCGGTGGACAGGTAGAGGTTGCCCGCCGCGTCGAAGTCGATGTCGCCGCCGACGTGGCAGCAGAGGCCGCGGTCGGCCGGCACGTCGAGGACGTCCACCTTGCTGGCCGGGTTGAGGCTGAAGTCGGCGTTGAGCGTGAACCGCGACAGCCGGTTGACGCCGTGCCAGGAAGTCCAGGTGGTGCCGGTGGCCGGGGCGTCGCCGGAGGGCGTGGCGAGCGGCGGCGCGTAGTAGAGGTAGATGTGCCGGTTGGTGCCGAAGCCCGGGTCGACGCCGACGCCCTGCAGCCCTTCCTCGTCGTGGCTGTAGACGGCGACCGTGCCGACGACGGTCGTGGTGCCGTTCGCGTCCGTACGCCGCAGCGTCCCGTTGCGTGCGGTGTGCAGCACGGAGCGGTCGGGCAGGACGGCGATCGCCATCGGCTCGCCGACCTCGGCGACGCCCTTGGCGAGGGTCACTTGCTGGTAGTCGTCGGGGTCGATGTCGTGGGCCCGCGCGGGGGCCGACACGGCGGTGAGCAGGGCCGCCGCCGTCACGGCCACCACGGCGACCGATCGAAGTCTTGAATGTATGAATGTCTTGCGGGCATGGGGGCACGCTAAACACTTCTCACAGTGCTGTCCACGCTTTAGGTCACCACGGATGAACTTTCGTTCATGGCGACAAAAGTGGCGCTCAGGCGGCGTAATGCAGGATTACGTTGTGGACGTGGTGGGTCTTGTCCGAGCCGCGGAACTCGACCTCGTACACATGCTGGCCGACGGTGATCGCGATGGTGCCGGTGGAGAAGTACTGCCCGGCCCAGCTCTTGTTGCTGACCACGCTCACGCTGCTGATCTTCGAATACGGAATGCTCGTGATCGCGAAGCGCTTGCCGACGAAGGACTTGTCCTGGATGATCACTCGACGGTCGGTCAGGCCGATGAAGCCGGTGCCGACGCCGACCGCGTCGTAGACCGCGATGATCTGTTCACCCTCGAGGAGGCCGGACGCGACCTGCTGGTACTGACCCTTGCTGTCGTAGACCGGAGCCGTCATGCTGCCGAGGCTAGCGAGCCGGCGCTACCGTGGCCCGACGACCGTGCGGTAGGCGTCCTCGATCCGGGCGGCCAGGGTGACCTCACCGTCGGTGATGGCGCCGCCGTCCGACGCGCCGAGCAGGATCTGGGTGTGACCATCCGCGCGCTGTATGCGCGGCCGCAGGCGCAGGGTGTCGGCGGCGACCTTTATCCGCTCGGTCAGGGCGGCGTGCTGACTGTCGTCGCAGGGCAGAACCCGTTTGAGCTGGACTCCGTCCCGGGTCCAGCCGCCCAGCACCGCGAGTGCGTCGGTCAGGTAATCGGGGCGGGCGCCCCGTGTCTTCCTGCCCCGCATGGCCCACCTCCCAGGCGTCGTTGCCGGCTTGTGGCCAAACTGTCGCCATGTCGTCATGTCAGTGCCCACAGTGTGGTCCGCACCGTCAACGATGTCCACGCCCACATATCCGTGTTCTCGTGACGATCGGGACGCATCGTTCAACCTGTTCGGTCAAGATTTGTGGCACGCTCTAGGCTCATGCCCCCTGGACAGCACGTCAGCGTCTCGCCGTCACGCAGAGTGATCGTTGCGGCCGCCATCGTCAAGGACGGCCGGGTGTTGGCCTGCGAACGGTCCGCGCCCGCCGAGGTCGCGGGACGCTGGGAATTCCCCGGCGGCAAGGTCGAGCCCGGGGAGAGCGACGCCCAGGCCCTCGCCCGCGAATGCGTGGAGGAGCTGGGCGTCCACGTGGAGGTCGGCGCCCGGGTCGGTCCGGACGTGTCGCTGGCGCACGGCCGCGCCGTGCTGCGCGTCTTCGCCGTCACGCTCCGGGACGGCGACGTGCCGCGCGCCCTGGAGCACACCGCGATGCGCTGGCTCGCCGTCGACGAGCTCGGCAGCGTGCCGTGGCTGCCCGCCGACAAGCCGATCGTGGCGGAGCTTCCCGCGCTACTGGCCGCCGAACGTCTTGCGTAGCTCCCGTTTGAGCACCTTGAAGCTCGGGCCCATCGGCAACTGCTCGACGAAGCGGACCTGACGCGGATACTTGTGCCGGCCCAGCCGCTCCTTGGACCACTCGATGAGCTCCTCGGCGGTCACTCCGCCCGGGTCCGGCACCACGACCGCGCAGATCTCCTCGCCGTGCACCGCATCCGGCACCCCGATCACCGCGACCTGCACGACCGCGGGGTGGCGAGCCAGCACCTCCTCGACCTCACGCGGGTAGACGTTGAAACCGCCGCGGATGACCAGGTCCTTCTTGCGGTCGACGATGGTGATGCGGCCGTCGGCGTCCTTGGTGCCCAGGTCGCCGCTGCGGAACCAGCCGTCGACCAGGGCCTGGGCGGTCTCCTCCGGCCGGTTGAGGTAGCCGGCGAAGACGTTGTGGCCGCGGACCACGATCTCGCCCAACTCCCCGGCGGGCAGCAGCTCGACGCGGTCGTCGACCTTGGCCCGGGCGATCTCCACCTCGACGCCCCAGATCGGATGCCCGATGGTGCCGGGCCGGGCGCCGAACGCCGGCTGGTTGGCGGTCGCGGTCGGGGAGGTCTCGGAGAGCCCGTACCCCTCGAAGATGGTGGCCCCGAAGGTCTCGGTGAACCGTTCCAGGACGGCGATCGGGAGGGAGGCGCCGCCGGAGACGCAGAGCCTCAGATCGGGCAGGCGGTCGGCCTTGGCGGCCGCCTCCAGCAGGGCGACATACATCGTCGGTACGCCGTGGAAGGCGGTCACGCGCTCGCTGACCATCAGCTCGATCGCGGCCTCACCGGTGAAGCGGGGCAGCAGCACGAGCGTGTTGCCGACGCGGAACGCGCCGTTCATGCTCACGGACTGGCCGAAGGTGTGGAACAGCGGCAGGCAGCCCAGGACCACGTCCTCGTGGCGCACGTCGTTGACGTCGAAGACGTTGACGGTCGCGTTCATCACCAGGTTGAGGTGGGTCAGCAGGGCGCCCTTCGGTTTCCCGGTCGTGCCGCTCGTGTAGAACACCACCGCGACGTCCTCGGCTTCGCGGGACACGTAGGTCGGCAGTCTGGGGACCGCCACGACGGCCTTCTCCAGGCGTGGCGGGGCCTCCGGCAGATCGGGCGGCAGCGGACCCACGGAGACGAGCCGGACGCCGGCCTTCAACGCGGCTGCGGCCGCCGTCGGGAGCTGGCTGGAGTGCGCCACGAGAATGCTCGCGCCGCTGTCGCGAAGGACATAGGCCATCTCCTCGGGGGTCAGCAGCAGGTGCACCGGCACGACGCGCGCGCCGGCGGCGAGCGCGCCGTAGTAGACCCGGGGGAAGTCGGTGATGTTGGGAATCAGCACGGCCACGGCGTCGTCGGGCCGTACGCCCAGCTCTTGCAGGCCCGCCGCGTAGGCGAGGGATTCCGCCCAGAGGTCCCGGTAGGTGGTGCGGGTGTCGCCGTCGACCACGGCGACCTTGTCAGGATATCGGCGGGCGGACTCGGCGAGGATGGTGGCCAACGACAGAGCGGTCATGCCAGGTGTCCTCCGATTTTGGTGTATCCCCGCAGCAGATCGCGGGAGATGATCAGGCGTTGCATCTCGTCGGTGCCTTCGTAGATGCGCATCAGGCGGACCTGGCGGTACCAGCGCTCGATGGGCAGCTCGCGGGTGTAGCCCATGCCGCCGTGGATCTGCAGGACCCGGTCCACCACGTGGTTGACCATGTTCGCGCCGTAGAGCTTCGCCATCGAGGACGAGTGCCGCGGGTCTCCGCCCTGGTCGACCGTCCAGGCCGCGCGCAGGGTCAGCCAGCGGGCCGCCTCCAGCTCGACCTCGGAGTCCGCGATCATCCACTGGATGGCCTGGTTCTCGCCGATCCGGCGGCCGAAGGTCTCGCGGGTGTTGGCGTAGTCGATCGCCATGCCGAGCGCCCGCTCGGCGATGCCCAGCGCGTGCGACGGGATCAGGTAGCGGCCCTTGCCGATCCACTTCATGCCGAGCTCGAAGCCCTGACCGATCTCGCCGAGGATGTTGCGCGAAGGCACCCGGACGTCGTCGAAGACCAGCGCGGCCGGGCCGCCCTCGCCCATGGTCTGGATGAACTCCGAACGCCACCCCATGTCGCGGTCGACCAGGAAGGCGGTGGTGCCGCCGCCGCGGACGCCCTTCTCCCGGTCGGTCACCGCGACCACGATGACGAAGTCGGCGTCGTTGCCGTTGGTGATGAAGGTCTTTTCGCCGTTGAGGATCCAGTCGTCGCCGTCCTGCCGCGCGCTGAGCTTGATGTTCGCGGCGTCCGAGCCGGCGCCCGGCTCGGTGATCGCGAAGCAGGAAATCCGTTCGCCCTCGATGGTGGGGATCAGGTACTCCCGCTTCTGCTCGGGGTTGGCGTGATAAAGGATGTTGTCCGCCTCGCCGCCGAACGAGAACTGGACGAACGAGCGGCCGGCCTCGGTCCAGATCAGGGACTGCATGACGGCGGGCAGGTTCATGCCGCCGTACTCCTCCGGAGTGGACAGTCCCCAGAAACCGAACTTCTTCGCCTTGAGTCGGAGCTCGCGCAGCTCGCTGCGGTCCAGGCCGGGCCGGTGCTCCCGCTCGCGGCGCAGCGCCTCCTGCTCGAGCGGCATGACCTCGCGGGTGATGAACTGGCGGGCGGTGTCGCGGACCGCCCGCTCTTCGTCGCTGAGTGAAAAGTCCACGTGCTAAAACTAGCGGCGTAAGTTTTCCGGAGTCCAGAGCCGCAGGAGCGTGAAATGGCCCGCCCCCGCCAGCCGGTGCTCACCCGGCAGCGGATCGTCGAGGTGGCGGCCGCTCTCGTGGACGCCGAGGGGCTCGAGGCCGTCTCCGTGCGCCGACTCGCCACGGAGCTCGGCGTCGCCGGGCCGTCCCTCTACCACCATTTCGCCACCAAGAACGAGATTCTGGACGCGGTCGCCGACGCGGTGGTCGCCCAGGTGGACGTCTCTTCCTTCGCCACGCACGGGTGGGCGGACGCGCTGCGGCACTGGGCGAACTCGTACCACGCGGTGCTGTGCGCCCACCCGAACATCGTTCCGGTGCTGGCCCAGGGCCCCGGGCGCCGCCCGGCGGCCCTCGCCATGGCCGACACCGTCTACGGCGGCCTCATCGACGCGGGCTGGCCGCCGGCGCGCGCCACCCACATCGGCGCGCTGATGCGCTATCTGGTGCAGGGTTCGGCGCTCGGCTCCTTCGCCCAGGGCTTCGACGAGGACCCGAAGTTGTACGCCGAGCGCTACCCCCACCTGCGCGACGCCCACCTGCTCGCCGAGCACCGCCGCAGCGTCGACGAAGGGGCGTTCGCGCTCGGCCTGGACACCGTGATCACCGGCCTCGAGGCCATGCGGAACGGAGTGCAGCGATGAACCGGGACATGATCTACCTCGGCGGCCGCTGGGTCGCATCGTCGTCGGCGGAGACGATCGCGGTGGAGAACCCGGCGACCGAGGAGATCCTCGGCCGCGTGCCCGCCGGCACCGCCGAGGACGTGGACCGGGCCGTCGCCGCCGCGCGCGCCGCCTTCGACGGGTGGGCCGCCACTCCCATGGCCGAGCGCGGCGCCTTCCTCGGCAGGCTGCACGAGGCGCTCGCCGCCCGGGCGGGCGACATCGCCCGCACCGTCGGGCTCGAGCTCGGCACGCCGCTCAAGATCGCGAGGGCGGTCCAGACCGGACTTCCGCTCACCGTGCTGCGGGGGTACGCGGACCTGGCCGCCCAGCCCGCCGCGGAGGAGACGATCAACAACTCGCTGGTGGTCCGCGAGCCCGTGGGCGTGGTCGGTGCGATCACGCCGTGGAACTATCCGCTGCACCAGGTGGTCGCCAAGGTGGCCGCCGCCCTCGCCGCCGGTTGCACCGTGGTGCTCAAGCCGAGCGAGCTCACGCCGCTGGTCGCGTACCTTCTCGTCGACGCCGCCGACGAGATCGGCCTGCCCGCCGGGGTCCTGAACCTCGTGCCCGGCACCGGCCCGGTCGTCGGCGCCGCGATCGCCGCCCACCCGCACGTCGACATGGTGTCCTTCACCGGCTCCACCGCCACCGGCCGGGCGATCTCGCACGCGGCCGCAGACCGCATCGCCCGGGTCGCGCTGGAGCTGGGCGGCAAGTCCGCCAACGTGATCCTCGAGGACGCGGACGTGACGAAGGCGGTGAAGGTCGGCGTCGCCAACGCGTTCCTCAACTCCGGTCAGACCTGCGCGGCGTGGACCCGCATGCTGGTCCACCGCGCCCACTACGACGCCGCGGTCGAACTGGCCGCGTCCGCGGCGGCCGGCTACCTCGCCGGCGACCCGTTCGACGAGACCACCCGGCTCGGCCCGCTGGTCTCGGCGGCGCAGCGCGACCGGGTACGCGGCTTCATCGCGCGTGCGGAGGCCCGGCTCGTCGCCGGTGGCGCGCCCGTGCCGGAGAAGGGGTATTTCGTGGCGCCCACCATCTTCGCGGACGTGGACCCGGACAGTGAGCTGGCCCAGGAAGAGATCTTCGGGCCGGTCCTGTCGATCATTGCGTTCTCCGACGACGATGAGGCGGTGCGCATCGCGAACAACTCCCGCTACGGCCTCGCCGGCGGCGTCTGGGGCGAGCCCGGCCGGGCTCGCGCGGTGGCCAGCCGGATGCGCACCGGGGCGGTCGACATCAACGGCGGCGCGTTCAACCCGCTCGCGCCGTTCGGTGGCTACAAGCAGTCAGGCTTCGGCCGTGAGTTCGGTGTTCACGGTCTCAACGAGTTCCAGCAGACGAAGGCGATCCAGCAGTGACGGCTCACATCCGTGCCCTCGTGGCGCGCGACCAGGGCATGGCGCCCACGGTCGAGGAGATCCATCTTCCCGAGATCGGTCCCGGTCAGGTCCGGGTCCGCATCCGCGCGGCCGGCGTGTGCCACTCCGACCTGTCGATGGTGAACGGCACGTTGAGACCGCCGCACCCGCTGATCCTCGGACACGAGGCGGCCGGCGAGGTGGTCGAGGTGGGCGCGGGCGTCACCCGCGTCTCCCCGGGTACGCACGTCGTCCTCGACTGGTCGCCCCCGTGCCGCGACTGCTGGCACTGCACCCACGGCGAACCGTGGCTGTGTGCGGCGGCGAACGTGGCGGCGCTGGAGAACGGCATGACGCTCGACGGCGCGCCGGTGCACGTGATGCTGGGGCTGGGCGCCTTCGCCGAGCAGGTCGTGGTGCCGGAACGCGCCGTGATCGCCGTACCGTCGGAACTCGGTTGGGAGAGCGCGGCCCTGCTCGGCTGCGCGGTGCTGACCGGCACCGGCGCGGTCCGCAACACAGCCAAGGTCGGCGCGGGCGACGCGGTGGTGGTGCTCGGCCTGGGCGGCGTCGGTCTGTCGGTGGTCTCGGCCGCGCGCGCCGCCGGAGCGGCGACGGTGATCGCCGTGGACGTGTCGGAGGGCAAGAAGGCCCTGGCCGAGGCGGCGGGCGCGACCGACTTCGTGGTGTCGGGCGAGACGCTGTCGAAGGACATCCGGGCCCGCACGCAGGGGCGCGGCGCGGACCACGCATTCGAGTGCGTCGGCCGGGCGGCGACGATCCGCGCGGCCTGGCGCGCCACCCGCCGCGGCGGTCAGGTGACGGTGGTCGGCATGGGCCGGGCCGACGACATGGTCGAGCTGAGCGCGCTGGACATCTTCACGTCGGCGCGGAGCCTGCGGGCCTCGGTGTACGGATCGTCCGATCCGGACGTCGAGGTGCCGCTGCTCGCCCGTGAGGTGCTGTCGGGAGCGCTGAAGCTGGACCATCTCGTCACGGACCGCATCACACTGGCGGACGTGCCGGCGGCGTTCGAGCGGATGGCGTGCGGCGAGGGCGCCCGCTCCGTGGTCACCTTCTGATCCGGCTCGCGACCCCTCAGCCGATCAGCCGCCGGAACTGCAGCGTCGACGTGCGGTAGATGAGCCGTTCCGTCACCCGGCGTCCCGAACCCGGCGCGTCCACCATGCGCCACCGGCCCACCAGGATGCCGACGTGGCCGCGCATGGCGACCAGGTCGCCGACCCGGGCCGCCCGGGGCGTGACCCGCTTGCCGCGCCGGGCCTGGGCCCTCGACGAGTGCGGGAGGCGGATGCCCACCACCCGGTAGGTGCGGGCGGTCAGTCCCGAGCAGTCCCACCGGTGCGGGCCGCTGGCGCCGTAGGCGTACCGGTCGCCGCGCTGTGCCCGGGCGTACGCGACGACCCGGACCCGCGCGCGGGCGTGCCGCTGGGCCAGTTGCCGTGCCGTCAGCCGCGGCGCCAATGCCTGCGGCCGGAGCAGGCGCTTCTCAGCCGAGACGACGGGAGCCTCCAGCGGCCTGGCGGGTGCTGCCTTCGTGGGCGCGGGCAGCAGCAGGAAGGAGAGCGCACCGGCGCAGGCGGCCAGGCGCAGCGGGCTCGTGGACAGTGCGGCTCCTCGGTCGGCCCGGGGCATGGGCCGAATCCGGGCGGAATGTCTGACTGGCGGACCGTAACTCGGCACTGTCTTCACCGGTCAATCCGCACAGCCGGGAGCCCGCGTCAAGGTGGCGCGCGCGGCGGGGAACCCCGGAGCCCGGCCACTCGTTGATCTTGTCCATGGTGGCCGGGCCGCCGCATCGGGGAGCCCGCGCGAGCCCTCCTGCCGATCACCGGTACGGGTGATCCTCAGCGGGGGAGATGGCGGCAGAGCCGGTCCAGCTCCTCCTCGGTATTGTAGTAATGTACGGATGCTCGTACCACGTCATCCAGGCCGCGTCCCTTGAGGTGCCACTGGGCGTAATCTGCAGAGCTCGTGCTGGTGTTGATCCCGGCGGCACCGAGCGTGCGCTTCACCTCGGCCGCGTCGACGCCGGCGACGGTGAACGTCACGATGCCGCCCAGCCTGGCGCCGCGGTCGTGCACCGAGACGCCGGGCAGGTCGCGCAGCCGCTGCCGCAGAGCCTCCCCCAGCATGGCGATGCGGCCGGTGGTCGCCTCGACGTCCCAGGACAGCGCGTAGTCGGCCGCCGCGCCCAGGCCGAGCTTCGTCGCGTAGTTGGTCTCCCAGGTCTCGAAGCGGCGGGCGTCCGGGCGGATCTCGTACCGGTCCGGCGCCGGCCAGCTCGCCGCGTGCAGGTCGAGCAGCGGTGGTTCGAGGCGCTGGGCGAGCTCGCGGCGGGCATAGAGGAATCCGGTGCCCCGTGGGGCGCGCAGGAACTTGCGCCCGGTCGCCGAGAGCAGGTCGCAGCCGATCTCCCGGACGTCGATCGGGATCTGGCCGACGGACTGGCAGGCGTCGAGCAGGAACGGCACTCCGGCGGCGCGGGTAAGCTTGCCGACCTCTGCCGCAGGGTTCACCAGGCCACCGGAGGAGGGTACGTGGGTCAGCGCGACCAGCTTCACCGTCTCGTCCAGGCGTCTGCCCAGGTCGGACACGTCGATCTGGCCGTGCTCGTCGTCGTCGACCAGCTCGACGACCGCGCCGGTGCGGCGGGCCACCTGGAGCAGGGCGATGACGTTGCTCGCGTACTCGGCCCGGGTGGTCAGGATGCGGTCGCCCGGCCGAAAACCGAACCCGTAGAACGCCATGTCCCAGGCGCGGGTCGCGTTCTCCACCACGGCGATCTCGTCCGGGTCGGCGCCGATCAGGCGGGCGAGCGAGCGGTAGACGTCCTCGACCCGCTCGGCGGCCTCCGCCGCGGCCTCGTAGCCGCCGATCCGGCTCTCCCGCTGCAGGTGGGCGATGACGGTGTCGGTGACCACGGCCGGCGGCAGGGCGGCGCCGGCGTTGTTGAGGTGGGTGACCGTGGCGCAGCCCGGGGTTTCCCGGCGGGCGCGGTCGACGTCGACGGTGGCGATGGCAACTCCCTGGTCCGCGGTATGGCACAAAACCTACCGTCACGCGCTGCGTCCCATCGAAACATATGTGTATGGTCTCGAAGGAATTACCACTCAAAGGAGAGCTGTGACTACCGAAAGTAGTGACGACGATCCGGCGGAGAACATTCTGCGGCGTCTCTCCGACGCCGCAGAACACGTCTCCGGCATCTGCTTCAAGACCGGTCCACCCCGTCGCGTCGGCGTCGAACTGGAATGGACCACCCACCGCGCCGCCCTTCCCGCGGCGCACCTGCGGGCCGCCGACCTGAACGGGGCACTCGGACCCCACGCACCCGCAGCCCTCGGCAATACCGAGCCCCTGCCGCTTCCCGCCGGCGGCACCGTCACCGTCGAACCCGGTGGCCAGCTCGAGATCTCCTCCGCGCCGGCCGGTTCCCTCGCCGCCCTGCATTCCGCCGTCGCCGCCGACCGGCAAGCGCTGGCCGACCTCCTCGCCGGCTCCGGCATCGTCCTCGGCGAGCGGGGTCTCGACCCCCACCGGCCGCCGGTACGTATTCTCGACACCCCCCGCTACGCGGCCATGCAGCACGCCTTCGACCGCGTCGGCACCCCGTACGGGCGCACGATGATGTGCAGCACCGCCGGGTTGCAGGTCTGCCTGGACGCCGGGACCGAGGCCCGGATGCCGGCCCGGTGGGGTGCCGTGCACGACCTCGGCCCACCCCTGCTGGCCGCCTTCGCCACCTCCCGGATGCACGCCGGCCGCGACACCGGCTGGGCCAGCGGCCGGATGGCGGCCTGGTACGGCATCGACCGCCGCCGCAGCGGCCCGGTGCCTGCGTCCGCCGATCCCACCGACGGCTGGGTCCGCTACGTCCTCGCCGCTCCGGTGCTGTGCGTACGGCGCGCCCACGGTCGCTGGGACACCCCGGACGGGATCACCTTCGCCGACTGGATCGCCGGGGCGCTGCACCGGCAGCCCACCGTGGACGATCTCGACTACCACATCAGCACGCTCTTCCCCCCGGTACGCCCGCGCGGCTACCTGGAGGTCCGGTACCTCGACGCGCAACCCGGCCCCGAGTGGATCGCCCCGGTCGCCGTGCTGTGCGCCTTGCTCGCCGACGACGCCGTCACCGACACGGCCCGCGACCTCGCCGGGCCCGCCGCCGGACGCTGGCGGGAGGCGGCCCGCGACGGCCTCGCCGACCCCGTGGTCGGGGCGTGCGCGGCCGACCTCCTCGACCTCGCCTGCCGCGGTCTCGACCGGACCGGCCTGCCCGGCCCGGCCCGCGACCTGGTGGCCGGCATCGTCGACCGGCGCCTGCACGGCGGCGACGCCGTCCACGCCGGTTCACCCAGGAAGGACCAGTTCCGATGACCCAGGACCTGCGGCTCACCGTCGCCGCCGAGCTGGAGCGCGCGCGAGCGCGGACCACCCTGCTCACCGACGCCGTCGACGACGGCGACCTCGTCCGCCAGCACTCGCCCCTGATGTCGCCGCTCGTCTGGGACCTCGCCCACGTCGGCAACCAGGAGGAGCTGTGGCTGGTGCGTGACGTCGGCGGGCGCGAGCCGGTGCGCCGCGACATCGACGAGCTTTACGACGCCTTCAAACACCCCCGGCCGAACCGCCCGGCGCTGCCGCTGCTCGACCCGGCCGAGGCCCGCGCGTACGTCGGCCAGGTGCGTGACAAGGCCCTCGACGTCCTCGACCGGGTACGGCTGACCGACCGGAAACTGGTCGCCGGCGGATTCGCGTTCGGGATGATCGTCCAGCACGAGCAGCAGCACGCCGAGACGATGCTGGCCACGCACCAGCTCCGCGCCGGCGCACCCGTGCTGCAGGCGCCGGCACCGCCGCCGGCCCGGGTGAGCGCCTCCGGCGAGGTGCTGATCCCCGGCGGGCCGTTCACGATGGGCACCGACACCGAGCCGTGGGCGCTGGACAACGAGCGCCCCGCGCACCCGGTCGACGTCCCGGCGTTCTTCATCGACGTCGCCCCGGTCACCAACGCCGAGTACGCGGCCTTCATCGCCGACGGCGGCTATGACGATCCGCGGTGGTGGAGCCGGCGGGGCTGGGCGCACCGGCAGGAGGCGGGGCTGAGCGCGCCGATGCACTGGCGGCGGGACGGCGACGGGTGGGCGTACACGCGGTTCGGGCGTACCGAGCGGGTCGTCGCCGACGAGCCGGTGGTGCACGTCTGCTTCTTCGAGGCCGAGGCGTACGCGTCCTGGGCCGGGCGGCGGCTGCCGACCGAGGCCGAGTGGGAGAAGGCCGCGCGGCACGATCCCGCCACCGGCCGCTCGCGCCGCTATCCGTGGGGCGACGACGCGCCCGGGCCGGAGCACGCCAACCTCGGCCAGCGGCATCTGGCGCCCGCCCGGGTGGGCGCATACCCCGAGGGTGCCTCGCCGCTGGGTGTGCACCAGCTCATCGGCGACGTCTGGGAGTGGACCGACTCCGGCTTCCACGGCTACCCCGGCTTCGAGGTGTTCCCGTACGCGGAGTACTCGCAGGTGTTCTTCGGCGGGGACTACAAGGTGCTGCGTGGCGGCTCCTTCGGCACCGATGCGGCGGCGTGCCGCGGCACCTTCCGCAACTGGGACCATCCGATCCGGCGGCAGATCTTCAGCGGCTTCCGCTGCGCCCGCGACGCCGGCCCTCTCGCCGCGACCGACGGCCTGGAGGCCGTCTGATGTGCCGTCACGTCGCGTACGTGGGCCCGCCGCAGCCGCTGGCCCCTCCGTTGTTCGACGCGCCGCACGCGCTGGCTCGGCAGGCCTGGGCGCCGCGGGACATGCGCGGCGGCGGCACCATCAACGCCGACGGGTTCGGCGTCGCGTGGTACCCATCGGGCGGAGGCGATCCCGTTCGTTATCGGGGCGCGCATCCTTTGTGGTCGGACACAGCACTCCCGGCGCTCGCTGTCACGACCGTGGCGTCGGCGTTCCTCGCCGCGGTCCGTTCTGCGACCGAGGGCATGCCCGTCGTCGAGACCGCGGCAGCCCCGTTCACCGAGGGCCCGTGGGCGTTCAGCCACAACGGTGTCGTCCGCGGCTGGCCGCACACCGTCTCCCGGCTGGCCGGCACGCTGCCCGTGGCCGACCTTCTCACGCTCGACGCCCCGACCGATGCCGCGTTGTTGTGGGCGCTGGTCCGGAACCTGCTGAGGGCCGGGAAGCCGGCGGCGGAGGCCGTCGCCGACGTGGTCGCCGAGGTCTCGGCGGCCGCGCCCGGATCCCGGCTCAACCTGCTGCTCACCGACGGCCGGCAGATCGTCGCCACCACCGCCGGGCACGCGCTGTCCGTGCGCGCGGGCGCGGGCGCCGTCCTCGTCAGCTCCGAACCGCTCGATCCCGGCCCGGAGTGGGAGCCCGTGCCGGAGGGTCGGCTCCTCGTCGCCACCCCGTCCACCGTGAACCTCACTCCGCTAGGGAGATCGTGACCATGCTCGAGATCCACCTCGACGAGAGCGACATCGACCGCGAGCTGCGCGCCGACGTGACCACCGGACTGACCGCCGCACCGAAGTGGCTGCCGCCCAAGTGGTTCTACGACGCCCGCGGCAGCGAGCTCTTCGAGCAGATCACCCGCCTTCCGGAGTACTACCCGACGCGGACCGAGCGGTCCATCCTGGCGGCCCGCGCGCCCGAGTTCGCCCGCCTCACCGAGGCGAAGACGCTGGTCGAGCTCGGCTCCGGCTCCTCGGAGAAGACCCGGCTGCTGCTGGACGCGCTGCTGCGGCGCGGCACCCTGGGTGCCTTCGTGCCGCTGGACGTCTCGGACTCCGCCCTCGCCGACGCGGTCGAAGGGCTGTCGGCCGACTATCCCGGTCTGGCCGTACGCGGGGTGGTCGGCGACATGACCCGCCACCTGCACCACATCCCGGACGGCGACAACCGGGTCGTGGCCTTCCTCGGCGGCACCATCGGCAATCTGGATCCGGCGGAGCGCGCGAAGTTCCTGACCACGCTGCGCGGGGTGCTGCACGAGGGCGAGTGGCTGCTGCTCGGCACCGACCTGGTCAAGGACCCGGCTGTGGTGGTGCCGGCGTACGACGACGCGGCGGGAGTGACGGCCGAGTTCAACCGCAACGTGCTGCACGTCATCAACCGCCGGCTGGCCGCGGACTTCGACGTCTCGGCCTTCGCGCACGTGGCGCTCTGGGACGCCGACCGGGAGTGGATCGAGATGCGGCTGCGGGCGACGTCGGCGCAGCGGGTGCGGGTCGGCGAGCTCGGACTGACGGTGGAGTTCGCCGCGGGTGAGGAGATGCGTACGGAGATCTCGGCGAAGTTCCGGCGCGCGGGGCTGGAGGCGGAGCTGGCGCGGACCGGGTTCGCGCTGCGGCACTGGTGGACCGACCCCGAGGGCCTGTTCGGCGTCTCCCTGGCCCAGGCCGTCACCGCCGCCTGACCATCCTCGCCCCGGCGTCTGGCCGGCCCGTCTCGCCGGTCATCTGCCGGGACGGGCCGCCGCCGGCGGGTTGCCCGGATCGGCGTCGGAGGCTCCCAGGGTGTGGCGCAGGCGGTCGAGATGGGTCTCGACCTGGTCGAGCTGCCGCAGCAGGACCCCGGCCGCCAGGTCCGGCTCCGGCCGGGCGATGCCCAGGTCGCGCAGCGTCCTGAACTGGGCGTGCACCAGCTTCTGCCCGGCGGCGACCAGGCGCGCCAGGTCTGCGGGATCGGGCTCGCCGACGCCGCCTGCCGGATTCCGCTCGAAGTCGCGCATCGCCCTGCTATCGGCGGGCGCGCACGGGTCTTCAGGAAAGGCGCCGCATCCGCCTCCAGTGATCTGTCTCTCAGCGGCTCAACTGCGACCGCACGATCCGGGCGAGGGCGGTGCGGGCCGCGGCCGGGTCGAGGCCCATCGCGTCGCGCAGGGTGCCCCAGGTCGGCCACATGGCGGCGGCCGTCAGGGCGTTGAGCGTGTCCTCGTCGCCGCCGATCTCACCGGCGAAGAGGGACTTCAGCTCGTCGCGGACGCGCTGGATGTGGATGCGGCGGTAGCTCTGCAGGGCCGGGGAGAACGGCTCCTTGAGCGACGACGCCCGGGCGACCGGGGCGATCTGCTCCAGTTGGCGGGCGCGCTGGTGGCACCACAGCTCGATGCGGCGCTCGAGCGGCAGATCCCTCGGGATCGGCTCGTGGATGTCGTCGCGCTGATCCAGGGTGAGCTGGCCGCTGGCGGCGAAGAGCGCCTCCATGTCGGCGAAGTGGCTCCAGAGGGCGCGCAGAGAGACGCCCGCCCGTTTGGCGATGCGGTCCGCGGTCGGGCGCAGTTCGCCCTCGCGGAGCAGCATCAAGTGGGCTTCGACGATCGCGGCCCGGGTGCGCTCCGCGCGGGCGGTGCGCCCGTCGATGCGCTGCGGTGGTTGGGGTGAGGCGGCCGGCATCAAACGCTCCGGTGATCTGACGGACAGGGGTGGGGTGGCGCGGTGCTGGGAGTTCAGGGGGTTCGGTAGGCGGCGAGCTCACGGCGGGCCAGGGAGCGCTTGTGCACCTCGTCCGGGCCGTCGGCGAGGCGCAGGGTGCGGGCGGCGGCCCAGAGGCGGGCGAGCGGGGTGTCCTGGCCGACGCCCGCCGCGCCGTACGTCTGGATGGCCTTGTCGACCACCCACTCGGTGGTGGCCGGTACGGCGATCTTGATGGCCTGGATCTCGGTGTGCGCGCCCTTGTTGCCGACGGTGTCCATCAGCCAGGCCGCCTTGAGCACCAGCAGCCGGGCCTGTTCGATCCGGACCCGGGATTCGGCGATCCACTCCTGCACCACGCCCTGGTCGGCGAGGGGCTTGCCGAACGGCGTACGGCTCAGCGACCGCGTGCACATCAGCTCGAGCGCCCGCTCGGCCATGCCGATGAGCCGCATGCAGTGGTGGATCCGGCCCGGGCCGAGGCGGGCCTGGGAGATCGCGAAGCCCGAGCCCTCCTCGCCGATGAGATTGCCCGCCGGCACCCGTACCCCGTCGAAGATCATCTCGGCGTGGCCGCCGTGGTCGCCGTCGTCGTAGCCGAAGACTTCCATGCCCCGCTCGATCGTCAGGCCGGGTGTGTCCCGGGGCACGAGGATCATGCTCTGCTGCACGTGACGGGCGGCGCCGGGGTCGGTCTTGCCCATGACGATGAAGATCTGGCAGTTCGGGTTCATCGCGCCGGAGATGTAGAACTTGCGCCCGGTGATGACGTACTCGTCGCCCTCGCGGGCGATGCGGGTGCCGATGTTGGTGGCGTCCGAGGAGGCGACCTGCGGCTCGGTCATCGCGAACGCCGAGCGGATGGTGCCGTCGAGCAGCGGCCGCAGCCAGCGCTCCTGCTGCTCCGGGCTGCCGAACTGCGCGAGGACCTCCATGTTGCCGGTGTCCGGCGCCGAGCAGTTCAGCGCGGCCGGGGCGATGGAGGGGCTGCGGCCGGTCAGCTCGGCCAGCGGCGCGTACTGCAGGTTGGTCAGGCCGGCGCCGTGCTCGCCGGGCAGGAACAGATTCCACAGGCCCGCGAGCTTCGCCTTCTCCTGCAGGCGCGCGACGGCCGGCGGCGGGGCCCAGTCGCCCGCGTACGAGGCGTGGAAGTCCTCCTCGGCGGGGTAGACCCACTCGTCCATGAAGGCGAGCAGCCGCTTGCGGTAGTCCTCGGTCTTCTCGTCGAACGCGAAGTCCATCAGCTTGCCTCCAGCGTTCCATCCAGCGACCAGTGTCCCTGCGCGACGAGCGGTGCCACCATCGCGCCGACAGTGTCGAAGCCCTCACCGACCGTCTGCCCTTGAACGTATCGGTAGTGGACCCCCTCGAGGATCACGGCGAGCTTGAATGCGGCGAACGCCACGTACCAATGGAGGTCCGAGACGTCGCGCCCGGAGCGCCCGGCATAGTGGTCGGCCAGCTCCGTCAGCCCGGGGTGACCCGGCAGCGAGAGCGGGGTACGGGCCTCGCCGTCGCCGATGAGCAGCGGCCGGCCGGCGTAGACCAGCATCAGGGCCACGTCGCCGAGCGGATCGCCCAGAGTGGACATCTCCCAGTCGAGGACCGCGTTGACCTGGAGTTTCTCGCCGATCAGCACGTTGTCGAGGCGGTAGTCGCCGTGCACGACCGCGCCCGGACCACCCGCCGGAATGTCCACGGCGAGCCGGGCGTGCAGCTCCTCGATGCCCGGCACGTCGCGGCTGCGGGAGGCGTCGAGCTGCTTCTTCCAGCGGCGGACCTGGCGCTCGTTGAAGCCCTCGGGCCGGCCGAAGTCGCCGAGCCCGATGGCGGCAGGGTCGAGGGCGTGCAGGTCGGCCAGGGTGTCCACGAGAGACAGAACGAGCCGTCGCGTCGCCTCCGGGCCCATCTTCTCCAGGGCGCCGGCGTCACGGTAGATCGTGCCGTCGGCATGGTCCATCAGGTAGAACGGAGCGCCGATGACGTCGGGGTCGGTGCAGAGCCGGACCGGCCGCGGCGCGGGGAACCCGGCACGGGAAAGCGCGTCCAGCACCCGGTGCTCGCGCGTCATGTCATGCGCGGTCGGCAGCACGTGCCCGAGCGGTGGCCTGCGCAGCACCCAGCGGTGAGTGCCGTCGGTCACCGCATAGGTGAGGTTGGACCGGCCACCCGCGAACATCGTCGCGCTCAGCGGCGGCGAGCCCAGGTACTCCCGCAGGCGCTCCAGGTCGAGTCCGGGCGGCCCGCTCACGGGTGCGCCGCCGCGTCGAAGCCGCGCTGGACCTTGTTCATGCCGCCCAGCCAGCGGTCGGTGTCGGTGGCCCGGAGCTGGTAGAAGTCGGCCACCTCCGCGTGCGGCAGGATCAGGAAGCTGTCGCCGCGCACCGCCTCGGCCACCACCGCCGCCACCTGCTCGGGCTCCAGCGCACCGGCGGCGAGGATCGCCCGACTGGCGCTCTCCCCGCCGTCGGTCATCATGGCGGTGTTGACGCCCTGCGGGCACAGCGCCTGCACGGTGATGCCGCGGTGGGCGTACGTCGCCCGCAGCCATTCCGCGAAGCCGAGAGCGGCATGCTTGGTCACCGAGTACGGCGCCGAACCGAGCAGCGTGAGCAGCCCGGCGGCGGAGACCGTGAACAGCAGCCGCCCGCCGTCCGAATCCAGCCAGCGGGGAAGCAGCGCGCGGGCCACGTACACGTGGGACATGACGTTGACCTGCCACGCCTTCGCCCACTCGGCGTCGGGTGCGTCGGCCGATCCGCCGGTGAGGATGCCGGCGTTGGCGCAGAACAGGTCGCAGCCGCCGAGCTCCTGCCAGGCGGTGTCGACGAGCCGCCGCACGTCGGCCTCGTCGCCGGCGTCACCCGGGACGGCGATACCCCCGATCTCGGCGGCGACGACCGCCGCGGCCGCCTCGTCGAGGTCGTTGACGATGACCTGGGCGCCGTCGGCCGCGAACCGCCGCGCCATGGCCGCACCGATGCCGCCGCCCGCCCCGGTGACGATCACCCGCCGGATCATTCGACCGCTCCGGTCAGGGTGAGGCCGCCGTCGACGACGAGGGTCTGGCCGGTGATCCAGGCGGCGTCCGGCGAGCAGAGGAAGGCGACCGCGCCGGCGATGTCCTCCGGCACACCGAGGCGCTTCAGGGGATAGGTGGCGGCGACTTTCTCCTCGCGGCCCTCGTAGAGAGCGGTCGCGAACCTGGTCTTGACCACGGCCGGCGCGACGGCGTTGACCCGGACCGCCGGGGCCAGCTCGACGGCCAGCTCCTCGGTGAGGTGGATGAGCGCGGCCTTGGTGACGCCGTAGAACGCGATGCCGGGCGCCGGACGTACGCCGGAGACCGACGAGATGTTGACGATCGAGCCGCCCTGCAGGCCGCCGCGCAGTGCCTCCTGCACCCATCCGAGTGTGCCGAGCAGGTTGACGTCGAGCATTTTGCGCGCGGCGCTGAGGTCGAGGCCGCCGAGCGGGCCGTACGCGGGGTTGATGCCCACGTTGTTGACCAGGACCGAGACGGGCCCGAAGGCGGCCGACACGGTGTCGACAGCGGCGGCGCGGTGGTCGGCGTCGTCGGCCCTACCGGGCACGCCGATGGCGACGTCGGGACCGCCCAGCTCCTTGACCGCGGTCTCCAGGGCCTCCCCGTCGCGCCCGGTGATGCATACCCGGGCGCCCTCGGCGACGAAGCGCTGCGCTATCGCGAACCCGATTCCCCGGCTGGCGCCCGTCACGATCGCGACGGCGCCTGAGAGCTTCGACATCCGGCAGAACCCCCAAAGATCTTGCACGTTTAGTGCTGAATACTAGTGAGTAACCGTCCCGCCGCCAACCCTGCATCGGCCGGCGGCGGGCCGCAACCGTTTCGCTTTCCTTGCCGATGTGCTATTTAGGGTGCCGCCGGGATGCCGTTCTGCGGCGGGACCGCCGGGGCGGCCGCGTACGCCCGCACCGGGCCGTCGCCGTCGTCGGTTTCCTGGACGGTGCCGAAATAGGCCTGCTTGCCGCCCTGGACCCGGCTCAGCCGCTGCCCGCCGTACCCGGAATGGTCCTCGGCGGAGAACCGCAGCGGGGCGAATCCCGGCCCCTGGAAGCCACCCTTCTCCACCGCGGCGATCAGCCCCTCGCGGGTGAGGTTCCTGCCGGCGGCCTGCAGCGTCTGCGTGAACAGGTACCCCACCGACATGCCGTAGACGATGTTGTTGTCGAATTCCGCGTTGTTGTTGTGCTGTGCGTTGACCCGTTTGAAGAGCTGGATCCACGGGTCGGCGTCATCGGTGCTCAACGGCAGGTAGTTGGCCGAGATCATGCCCTCGGTCAGTCGGGCGGCCGGGCCGAGCTGCTTCGACAGGGTGGTCAGGTCGGCGCCGACCTGCGAGGCCACGAACTGCGGCTTGAAGCCGATCTTCGCGGCGGTGCCGAGGGTCAGTGCGGTGAAGCCGGGCACCGTCGCGAGCATGACGACCTGGCAACCGGCCTGCTTCAGCGCGCCCAACTGCGGGCCGACGTTGGGGTTGCTGGTGACGTACGACTGCTTCGCCGCGACCGGGCCGAGGACCTTCTCGATGCCGGCGAGGCTGTCGCGGCCGAAGTCGTCGTCCTGGCCGAGGAAGCAGACCTTCCGGCCGGACTGGGACTGCTTCACGTGGGTGGCGAGGATCTTGCCCTCCACAGTATAGTCCACATTGAACCCGAACGTCCCGGGGTACTTGTCCGGCTGGTCCCAACTACGGCTGCCTGAGGCCACGAAGAGGTCCGGGACCCTGTTGGTCTTGAGGAAATCCAGGACGCCGGTGTGGGTGGGCGTGCCCAGGCCATTGAGGATCGCGAAGACCCGGTCCTGCAGCACCAGCTCGCGCACCACCTGCTGGGTGGTCGCCGGGTTGTAGGTGTCGTCCATGATCTTGTAGGTGATGGACCGGCCGTGCACGCCGCCGTTGGCGTTGACGTAGGCGAAGTAGGCCTTGGTCGCTGGTGCGATCTTCGAATAGCCGGCGGCCGCGGGGCCGGTGAGGGGCATGTGCGTGCCGACGAGAATCTCGGTGTCGGTCACGCCGGGGGTGTTTCCGCCCCCGCCCCCGCCCTCGCCCCCGCCGCCGTCGCAGGCGGTCGTCGCGGCGGCCAGGGCAAGGACGGCGAGAGCGGTGCCGAATCGCCTCATTTCTTCTCCTCTCAGGTCTTTCGCATCGCGCGTCTCTCTCGTTCCGCGCGCCGGAGGTGTCGCAAGGGCCTCAGGGAAGCGATGCCGCCGGGGGCGGCGAGCATGACGGCGATCAAAGTGATGCCGAACAGCGCCAGCGGCAGGTTGCCCTCCAGCCGCTGCACCTCGATGTCCTCGGTGACGGTGTGCGCCAGAGCCGGCAGCGCGACGAGCAGGACCGCACCCCAGACGGCGCCGGCGAGGCTGCCCAGCCCGCCGATGACGATGGCCATGACCAGAAAGAGCGACAGCGACAGCGGGAACGCACCCGGCGAGACGCTCTGGGCCAGCACGGCGAAGAGCGCGCCGCCTAGACCGGCGCACGCCGCGCTCACCACGAAGGCCAGGACCTGGGTACGGGCGACGCTGACCCCGGCGAGCCGCGCGGCGGTCTCGTCGTCCCGGACGGCCCGCATCCGCAGGCCGAATGAGCCCCGCACGAGCACCGCCAGTGCGAGCATGGTCACCAGGGCGCCGGTCCAGGCCAGCCATGCCTGCCACCGCTCGACCGCGATGGTGCCGGGCGGCGGGTCGAGGACCACGGACAGGCCCTGGTCGCTGTTGAACGTCCCGTCGAAGGTGCTGGTGGTCGCCGGAACCACCACCGCGACGGCGAGCGTCAACCCGGCCAGATAGGGGCCGCGCAACCGTGCGGCGGCCAGACCGACCACGGCGCCGACCGCGGTGGTCACCACGATCGCTGCGGCGACCGACACCGGCAACGTCCACGGACCCCGCCCGGCCGTCGCCTGCTGGAGCAGGGCGACCGTGTAGGCGCCGGTCGCCATCAGTGCCCCGTGCCCCAGCGAAAGCTGCCCGTTGAGTCCGGTGAGGACCGTCAGCCCGGCGGTGACGCAGAGGTACGCCCCCACGGTGGCGAGCTGATAGGTGCGGAACGGCGGCAGCAGGTAGGTGAGTGCGACGATCAGCAGGGCGGCGCCGGCAATGCCGCTCAGATACCACGCGTTCCCCGGCCGCCGCGGCGGCGCGGTGACGGGGGTTTCGGGCGGGACCCGCTCGCGCAGGGCGCTCCTGGCATCCTCACCACCGCCGGCGCTCATGCCGTCCTCGCCGCCGCTCGGGAGAACAGCCCACCGGGGCGGCCCAGCAGCACCGTGACGAGCAGCAGCAAGACGGCGATCGGCGCCACCGTGGCGCCGAGGTAGCCGCTCACATACGACAGCAGCAGCCCCACGATCAGCCCGCCGAGCACCGCGCCGATCGCGCTGTCCAGGCCCCCGACCACCGCCGCGGTGAACGAGGAGACGAAGACGACGTCCATCGCGTTCGGATGCAGCCCCAGCTCGGTGGGGATGACCAGCATGCCGGCGAGCGAGCCGACCGCCGCGGCCAGTGCCCAGCCCAGCGTCAGCATGCCGCCGACGTTGACGCCGAGCAGCCGGGAGACGTCCGGGGCGAACGCCGAGGCGCGCATCCGCAGGCCGGTCGCCGTACGCCGGAACAGCAGCGCGAGCAGACCGACCACCGTGGCCACCGCCGCAAAGACGAAGAGGTCGAAGCGGGACAGCAGGGCGACCCCGCCCACCGTGAAGGCGTCGCGCCCGAACGGCGCGCCGGCCGGCCGGAACTCGTTGCCGTAGATCATGCCGAGCACGCCCTGGATGACGAGCACCAGGCCCAGCGCGACCACCACCCCGTTGAGCGGCGAGGCATGGTCGACGAAGCGCATCACCACCCGCTCGGTCACCGCGCCCAGGACGAGGCCGCCGAGGATCGCCGTGGCGAAGCCCAGCCAGTAGGAGCCGGTCGCGGCCGAGACGGAGTAGCCCGCGTACGCGGTGGCCACCGCCATCGCGCCCTGGGCGAAGTTGACGATCCGGGTCGACCGCCAGATCAGGACCAGGGCGAGGGCGAACGCGGCGTACACCGCGCCCCGGCTCAGGCCGTCGAACGTGAGGAACACGAACCGGTCCAACGGTCCTCCTAGAAGCCGAGATAGGCGTGCCGTAGTTCGTCGTCGACGGACGTACCGCGGCTGACGACGCGGCCCAGCGCCAGCACGACGGCCTCGTCCGCGATGGCCAGTGCGCCGCGCACGTTCTGCTCCACCAGCAGCACGGTCAACCCGCTGCGATCCCGCAACGTCCGCAGCAGCCGCAGAATCTGAGCGGTGATCTTCGGCGCCAGCCCCAGCGACGGCTCGTCGAGCAGCAGGAGCCGCGGCCGCCCGACCAGCGCGCGACCCAGTGCGAGCAGTTGCCGCTCGCCGCCGGAAAGCTGATGCCCGGGAGACCCGCGGCGGCGGGCCAACGGTTCGAAGAGCTCGTACACCTCGTCCAGGGCGCGCTTGGCGTCCGCGCGGTCCTTGCGCCACAGGCCGCCCAGCCGCAGGTTCTCGTCCACGGTCAGCTCGGTGACCACCCCGCGGCCCTCCGGCACGTGCGCCACGCCGCGGCGCACCATCTCCTCCACCCGGACCCCGCGCAGGTCGCGGCCGTCGAGAAGGACCCGTCCGCGGGCGGCCGGCAACAATCCCGACAGGGCACGCAGCAGCGTCGTCTTTCCCGCCCCGTTGGCCCCGAGGACGGCGGTGATCGAACCGGTCGCGACGGTCAGGTCGACGTCGTGCAGCACCGGGGCGGCGCCGTACCCGGCGGTTAGCCGCTCGATCTGCAGCAGCGCGCTCACGCGGCGGCACCCAGGTAGGCGTCCGCGACGGCCTCGTCGGTCCGGATCTCGGCCGGGGTGCCGTGCGCGACCGGCCTGCCGAAGTCCAGCACGAGGATCTCGTCGCAGACCGCCATGACCAAGTCCATGTGATGCTCGACGAGCAGCACCGCGCAGGACAGGCCCTCGATCAACTCGCGCAGCTCGTCGATCTCCCCGGCGCCGAGCCCGCCCGCCGGCTCGTCCAGCAGAAGGAGCCTCGGCTCGCTGACCAGAGCCCGGGCCAGGGCGACCCGCTTGCGCAGCGCGTACGGCAGGAGCCCGGGCAGATCCCCGGCGCAATGCCCGACTTTGCACCGATCGAGCGCCGCCAGCGCCCGCGCCGGCCTTCCCGGGACGGCGACCAGCACGTTCTCCAGGACCGTCAGGCCGCCGAAGAGGCCGACGCCTTGCAAGGTGCGGGAGATGCCGAGCCGGGCGAGCCGGTGCGGCCGGGGTCGCAGCGGGCGTCCGTCCAGAGCCAGCGAGCCGCCCGTCGGCGCGACGAAGCCGCAGACAACGTTGAAAAGGGTCGTCTTCCCGGCGCCGTTGGGGCCGATGACCCCGACGGTGCGGCCGGGAGGGACGCGCAGGGAGACGCCGTCGAGGGCGACGAGCCCACCGAAACGGACGCTGATCCGGTCGAGGGTGAGTCCGGCGCTCTCGGATGGGGAAATGGTCATTGTCACCTCGGCATCAAGGGCGTGGCGGTCCTGAATGGAGGTAGTTCGGAGATCAACTAAATACACTAGGAGTGTAATTTCCCGGTGGTGGGTGTCAATGTCCAGAAACATCGCCGACCATGAATTCCGGCACGTCGCGCCCCTTCCGGCGGATCGCGGCAGTCGGCCGCCCGCAGAGCGCCGTTTCCGGGGGGTCTCCGCTGGGCCGCTGCGGCAATTCCGTTCGTCCACACAGGATTCCGGCGGGTGAGGCGGTCGGACGAGGCCGGCCGGGTGGAGTTGCATGCCGGCTTGGGGGATCGCTGACCTGGCGGGTCCGGTGAGACCGGCTTGGCGAGGCGGGTCCGGCGGGGCGGACCGGACGGGGCGGAGCCCGGCGGGGTCTGACGCGGCGGTGGCAGGTGGGGCGGGCCCGGCACAAGGCACAAGGGCGGTGGCTTGGAGCGGCCCGGCAGGTTGAGGGTGGGCCCGGCGGGGCTGGCCCGGCGGGGCTGGCCCGGTGGTGCTGGCCCGGCGGGGCGGGACTGGTCGGATCAGTGCTTGCCGGCTCGGAGTGCGGCCGGTCTAGCCCGTTCGGCGACCACGTCAGGCCACATTGATCGGGCGGAACTGGACGCTGACGCGGGGGCCCACCGGCCTGGCGGTCTTGGGGATCGCGTGCTCCCAAGTGCGCTGGCATGAGCCGCCCATCACGATGAGGTCTCCATGGCCCTGGGGGAAACGCAGCGTCTCCGCGCCGCCGGCTCGGGGGCGCAGCATCAGGTTGCGGGGCGAGCCGAATGACACGATCGCGACCATGGTGTCCGCCCGGGAGGAGCGGCCGAGGGTGTCGCCGTGCCAGGCGACGCTGTCGCGGCCGTCGCGGTAGAGGCACATGCCCGCGGTGGCGAAGGGCTCGCCCAGCTCGGCGCGGTAGTGCGCCGACAGGCGGTCGCGGGCCTCGGTCAGGGCCGGGTGCGGGAGTTGCTCATCGCGCCCATACCAGCGCAGGAGGCGGGGGACGTCGACGACGCCGTCATACATCGGGCGGCGTTCGGCGCGCCAGGGGACCTCGGTGAGGAGGGTTTCGAAGATGTCGTCGGAGCCGCTGACCCAGCCCGGCAGCACGTCGACCCACGCGCCCGCGGTGAGGTGGTGACGGGTCAGGCGGCCGGGAAGGGGCTCGATCGCGGGCCCGGCGTCGCCCATCAGGTCGAGCATCGACGGCTGGTAGGAACTCACCGCGCAATAGTACGCCTGTTCGATCACGGCAATCCTGACAGGTTTCACACATCGGGCCGCGATGCTCTCCCCTCGCAGACGAATCGATCGAAGGGCGGGACGATGGCTAGGGTGCGCGGACACAAGCGGGTGCTGGTCGTGCTGGTGGCGGCCGCGGCGGTGGCGGGTGCGTCGGCGTGTTCGTCCTCGGAGGGCGGCGCGGAGGACGGTAGGGCGCAGGTGGCGACGCTGGAGAGTGCGGGAAGCACCCCGGCCGCGTCGGCGAAGCCGGCGGACGCTCGGCCCCGGGAGCGCCTCGACACCACCGAGGCGGAGCTGGAGGTGATGCTCGAGCCGTACTACAAGTGCATCCGGGAGCAGGGCGCCACACCCAAGAAGGACATGGGCGACAAGTTCGGGGACCGGGCTCCGGCGGCCGAGCTCGAGAAGCTCATCAAGGCCGACAAGGTGTGCAATCCGAAGTTCTATCCGTTGCCGCCGTGGGAGAAGGATCCGGCGAACCCGGAGTCCAGGGACTTCGCCCGCGATGTGGTCAAGTGCCTCAAGGGCAAGGGCGTCAAGTACGTCGAAGCCGACGAGAGCGGGTACGCGTTGGGCGGGCCGAACAACGACAGCCAGTCCATCAGCAAGGGCATGGAACTGGCCCCCGAATGTGAGCGCGAGGTGGCCGCCAAGCGGAAGTGACGAGTGTCCCCGTGTAGCCGGGAGTGGGTGTTGCGGTCGGCTGCGGGTGGACCCGTACGGAAAAGGGCGAAGGACCCGCCCGAGAGCGGGTCCTTTCCGTCAGTCCTTGTTCGGCTCGGGGTGGTTGTAGGTGATCTTGCGGAGGGGGAATTCCTGATCGTCGCCGAACGGTGACGGGCCGCCCGCGTTCTGCGACAGCAGCTCGGCGACGTCCATCTTGCCGTCCGGACCCACCGGCGGGCCTTGCGGCAAGCGGGCGCCGGCCCCGGACAGGCCCGCCGCCACGCCGGTGACGCCCTCGGAGGTGCTCGGGGCCATGCTCTCGCCGCTGCGGCTGCGGGTCGGGATGCCGCCGTGGCCGATCGAGGCGTCCTCGAGCTGGTCGCGGCGGAAGATCTTGCGGCCCAGCCAGACCAGGGGGTCGTAGCGGCGGTCCACCACCCGTTCCTTCATCGGGATGATGGCGTTGTCAGTGATCTTGATGTGTTCGGGGCAGACCTCGGTGCAGCACTTGGTGATGTTGCAGTAGCCGAGGCCCTGGCTCGCCTGCGCGTACTCCTTGCGGTCCGTACGGTCGTCGAGCGGGTGCATGTCCAGCTCGGCCGCCCGGATGAAGTAGCGCGGCCCGCTGAACGCCTTCTTGTTCTCCTCGTGGTCGCGCACGACGTGGCAGGTGTTCTGGCACAGGAAGCATTCGATGCACTTGCGGAACTCTTGCGAGCGTTCGACGTCGATCTGCTTCATCCGGTAGTCGCCCGGCCTGACCCCGGGCGGCGGGGCGAACGCGGGTGTCTCACGGGCCTTCTCGTAGTTGAAGGACACGTCCGTCACCAGGTCGCGGATCACCGGGAAGGTGCGCAGCGGCGTGATGGTGACGGTCTCGTTCTCCTCGAACGTGGACATCCGCGTCATGCAGCCCAGTCGCGGCTTGCCGTTGATCTCCATCGAGCAGGAGCCGCACTTGCCCGCCTTGCAGTTCCAGCGGCAGGCCAGGTCGGGGGTCTCAGTCGCCTGGAGCCGGTGAATGATGTCGAGGACGACCTCGCCGTCGTTGACCTCGACCTGGAAGTCCTGGATCTCGCCGCCGGACTCGTCGCCTCGCCAGACCCGGAAATGGCGCTTCATCAGTTGGCCTCCGTCGCGATTGCGTCGAATTCGGCGAGCTCCTGGTCCGTCAGGTACTTGCTGAGCTCCGTGCGCTTGAAGAGCCGCAGCAGTTCCTCGCGCATCTTCGGCAGCGGCTTGCGTTCCAGGTGCACGTCGCCGGCGTCGTCGAGCGAGCAGACCAGGTTGACCTTGCGCCATTCCGGACTCATCTTCGGGAAGTCCTCCCGGGTGTGCCCTCCGCGCGACTCCTCCCGCTCCAGCGCCGCCTTCGCCGTGCACTCCGAGACGACCAGCATGTTGCGCAGGTCCAGGGCGAGGTGCCAGCCCGGGTTGTACCGGCGGCCGCCCGTCGCGCCGACGTTCGCCACCCGCACCTTCAGCTCCTGCAGCCGCTTGAGGGCGTCGGACAGCTCACCCTCGCGCCGGATGATGCCGACCAGGTCGCCCATGACGGCCTGAAGATCCTGCTGCAAGGTGTACGGATTCTCGCCGCCGCTGCGGTTCAGCGGGGCGAGCGCGGTGTCCACCGCCCGTTCCACGTCCGCGGTCGACACCTTCGGCCGCTTGCCGAGGGCATCCGCGTACGCGGCCGCGTGCTCGCCCGCCCGCTTGCCGAACACCAGCAGGTCGGAGAGCGAGTTGCCGCCGAGCCGGTTGGAGCCGTGCATGCCGCCGGACACCTCACCCGCCGCGAACAGCCCCTCGACATGGCCGTGCGCCGCGCCGGAGTCGGGGTCGACCTCGACGCCGCCCATCACGTAGTGACAGGTCGGCCCGACCTCCATCGGCTCCTTGGTGATGTCGACGTCCGCCAGCTCCTTGAACTGGTGGTGCATCGACGGCAGCCGCCGGATGATCGTCTCGGCGGGCATCCGGGTGGAGACGTCGAGGAAGACGCCGCCCGACTTGGTGCCCCGGCCCGCCTTGACCTCGCTGTTGATGGCGCGGGCCACCTCGTCACGGGGCAGCAGCTCCGGCGGGCGCCGGTTGTTGTCCGGGTCGGTGTACCAGCGGTCGGCCTCCTCCTCGGTGTCCGCGTACTGGTGGCGGAACACGTCGGGGACGTAGTCGAACATGAACCGCTTGCCGTCGGAGTTGCGCAACACGCCGCCGTCGCCGCGGACCGACTCGGTGACCAGGATGCCCTTGACGCTGGGCGGCCAGACCATGCCGGTCGGGTGGAATTGCAGGAACTCCATGTTGATCAGCGTCGCGCCGGCCCGCAGAGCGAGCGCGTGGCCGTCGCCCGTGTACTCCCAGGAGTTCGAGGTCACCTTGTACGAGCGGCCGACGCCGCCCGTGGCCAGCACGACCGCGGGCGCCTCCAGCAGGATGAACTCGCCGGACTCGCGGTAGTAGCCGAACGCCCCGGCGATGCGGTCGCCGTCGAGCAGCAGCTCGGTGATGGTCGTCTCGGCGAAGACCCGGATCCTGGAGTCGTAGTTGCCGGTCTCCGCGAAGTCCTCCTGCTGCAGCGAGACGATCTTCTGCTGCAGCGTACGGATGAGCTCCAGGCCGGTGCGGTCGCCGACGTGCGCGAGGCGGGGATACTCGTGGCCGCCGAAGTTCCGCTGGGAGATCTTGCCGTCCTTCGTACGGTCGAAGAGTGCGCCGTACGTCTCCAGCTCCCAGATCCGCTCCGGGGCCTCCTTCGCGTGCAGCTCCGCCATCCGGAAGTTGTTGAGGAACTTGCCGCCGCGCATGGTGTCACCGAAGTGCACCATCCAGTTGTCGCGGCTGTTCACGTTCCCCATCGCCGCGGCGGCGCCGCCCTCGGCCATGACCGTGTGGGCCTTGCCGAACAGCGACTTCGAGATGATGGCGGTCTTCTTGCCGGCGAGCCGGGCCTCGATGGCGGCGCGCAGACCGGCCCCGCCCGCGCCGATGACGACGACGTCGTAGTGGTGTCGTTCGATTCGCGTAGTCATTGTGTGTGGGGGCCCTCTAGTTGATGAAGCGCAGGTCGGGCCACCAGCCGGCCGCGAGCGCCATGATGTAGAAGTCGGTCAGCGCGAGGGTGCCGAGGGTGACCCAGGCGAGCATCATGTGCCGGGCGTTGAGCTTCGACACGAACGTCCAGAACCGGTACCGCACCGGGTGCTTCGAGAAGTGCTTCAGCCGCCCGCCCGCGATGTGCCGGCACGAGTGGCACGACAACGTGTACGCCCACAGCATCACCACGTTGACCACCAGGATCACGTTCCCCAGCCCGAACCCGAACTCGTCACCGGAGCGGAACGCGACGACCGCGTCCCACGTGTTGATCACCGAGATGATCCCGGCGGCGTAGAACGCGTACCGGTGCAGGTTCTGGAAGACCAGCGGGAAGCGCGTCTCACCCGTGTATTTCTCGTGCGCGTCCGGCACGGCGCAGGCCGGTGGCGACAACCAGAACGCCCGGTAGTACGCCTTGCGGTAGTAGTAGCAGGTCATCCGGAACAGTAGGAGGAACGGCAACGTGAGCGCCGCCTCCGGGATCAGCCAGAAGTTGGGCAACGGCGTGCCGAACATGGCCGACCCGTCGATGCACCGGTCGGTGAGACACGGCGAATAGAACGGCGTCAGATAGTGATACTGCTCGACGAAGAACCACTTGTGCATGAACACCCGGACAGTGGCGTAGATCACCCACGCGCTCAGTCCCACGAAGGTGATCAGCGGCGGAAGCCACCACCGATCCGTACGCAACGTCTTCGCCGCGATGGCGGCGCGCGAACGCCCCGCATCCGACCTCGTTGCCGTCGTCGTCATTGACGTCTCTCCCTGACAGTGCTGCGATGACGTGCTCTGCCGGCGGGCGCGCCTGAACCTGTCTGCCAGACGGGGGTGTGCGTCCGCAATGTGTGGCACACGTTACAGCGAAGGTCAGCGGAATGCTGCGTAAGGGAGGGCTTACTGCACGCTACAGCTCCGGAGCGGCAAGTCGGCGGATAAGTCCGGAACATGCCGCCGGAGAGAGGCGCACCAGCTCGTCGGCCACGGCACCGCCGCCGCCGGTCCGGGGAGCGACGAAAAATGCCGGGGTACGGGACTTGGTCTGAGCGTCGAGAGCCTCGCTGAACGAGGTACGGGCGTCGAGCAACTGACGCCACATGTCCTCGGTCCGCTCGCCCTGCAACTGGGCCACGTAGAGCCGCACGGCGGCGTTCTCGTCGCGCACCGCGACGGCCCGGGCCGCCGGGGTCGCGGTCGCGCCGGGCGGAACGAGCCGGTTGAGCCGCTGCTCCAGCTCGAGGCACGCGGTGTCCCGCACGTGACGCTCCACCCGCGCCTCGCCGGTGTCGCCTCGGAAGTCGGCGACGGCGGAGACGACGGCGAGCCCACCGGCGCAGAGCGCGACGACGACCAGGGCCGCGCCCGCGGCGATACCCCCGATGAACCACCGGCGCCGGCGTCGTCGGCGCGGGTCGTCCTCGGGTCCGGCGGGTGCGAGGCGAGCGGTTCTGGTCCGCCCCGAACCCTCGCCGGATGCGTTGCCACCCGCGGAGTCCGGGCGGGGTGTCTCGCCGTGAGCACCGGCCTCGCCGGCGCCCACGGCGGGCGGGCCGATCGTCGTGGCGTCGGCGCGTTCGACACCGGTGGCCGCGGTCGTGGCTCGGGGCGGGTCCGGATCCCGGTCGCGCGGGCTGTCGCTCACCGCCTCAGTGAAGCACGCCGGTCAATCCGGCTCCCGGGAGCGCAGCGCTCCCGGGCGGGCCGGCACGTCGGCGTCTGTGGCGCGTTGCCCGAACTCGGGTGACGGTCGAGAAATTCTCTGCCCTGGAAGCTAGATTTTCTGGCCGGACCCGGCTAACGTTCTTCTCGTTGACGACAGAGATCTGCCAAAGACGCAGACGAGTGAGGCCGAGCGTCACGCAGGGCCCGGACACGTTCCGTGGCTCGCTCGGCACAGCGGTGGAGGAACACATCACCGCACGTGGCAAGGCAAAGTATGTGGAAGGTGAAGTCCCTGGCGAAATTCCAGGTCAGGGCGAACAGGCCGGGGCCCGACGCTGATCGGGTCCCGGCCTGGCAAGACGTCCGCCGCACGTGCGTGAGGCCATGAAGTTGCGTGGGCTTCGGCACCGGTGGACAGCACCGCAGATATGGGAAGCAGAGGAAAGGGAGGGCTGAACACCGTTCTGGATCGCCCGCCGCCAGGCGTAGTTCCTGTGCCGGGGGCGGACACCGCAGTTTCCATCGAGCGAGAGGTGGTCTCCGGTCACGCTTATGCGATCCTCGCACCCGAATCCGCCGACGGCGGCCGGTGCGGATACGACAACCCGACGAACCTGTCGGTAGATGGTGTTTCCAACCCGTAACCCTGGGCCCCGGCGCTCCCGCGCCGGGGCCCTCGTCATGGAGGTGTAAATGGCCCAACCCGACGACATGTTCGGCGACGATGACTACCCCGCCTACACGATGGGTCGCGCCGCGGAAATCGTCGGCGCCTCGCAGGACTTCCTGCGCCGGCTCGATGAGGCGAAATTGATCACCCCGTTCCGATCGGCCGGCGGGCACCGCCGCTACTCCCGCTACCAGCTGCGCCTTGCCGCGCGAGCCCGGGAGATGGTCGACCAGGGCACCGCCCTGGAAGCGGCCTGCCGGATCATCATCCTGGAAGACCAGCTCGAGGAAGCCCTCCGGCAGAACGAGAACCGCGAGCGCTCGCCATAGACAGGCGCGCTTGAATCCCTCGCCTGGAGACCCGGTCAGCCGGAGGCATTGCCGGTGAAGTTCCAGGAGGCCAGGTGGAGGGCCGGTGCCGTGTAGCGGACGCCGGACCAGCGATCCGGGAGGGCGACCGTCTCGGTTCCGATGCCCAGAACCGAGCCCGGGCCCAGGGCCTGGGGGTAGGACTGGGTGAACCGCAGGTTGCCCACTGCCGCCGTCACTTCGCCGTTCTCGACCAGCCAGACGCCGTTGCGGGTGAGACCCGTGACCACGAGGCTCTTCTGGTCGAGCACCCGGGTGTACCAGAGATCCGTGACGAGCAGCCCACGGTGCATGCCCGCCATCAGGGCGCGCGCCGTTGCCGCGACGGGTCCCGTGCCCGTCTGCCCACCGCCTCCCGGCGCCGAGCCGGAAGAGCGATCCGGCACGCCTCCGGGCGCCGAGCCAGGGGGACGGCCCGAGGCGCCCGCGGGTGCCGGTGCGGGAGCGAGGCGGAGGTCGGCGGCGATCGGGCCCCAGGAGCGGGACGCCGGGGAGGCGTGACCGGTGGAGACCGTGCCCGCCTCGGCCGCCGAGGTGCGGTCGTGGCTCACCGCTCGGGTCACGCCGGCCTCGACCAGGATGAGGGTGTCGCGGGGGGTGCCCTCCGCGTCGAAGGGCAGGGTGGCGCCCAGCGGCTCGTCGGCGATGGTGATGCTCTCGTCGAACTGCTGTGCGCCCAGCTCGGCGAACGACTGGTGCTGGGCGAACGCCTTGCCGTTGAAGCCGAAGCCGGCCAGGTTGTCGAGCAGGTCGGCCACCGCGGTCGGTTCGAGGACGACCTCGTAGCGGCCCGGCGGCAGCTCGATCGGCTGCGCGCCGGCCCGGGCCTTGGCCGCGGCGATGGCGCCGAGCTCGGCGCCGTCGAGGTCGGTGAGGCGCCCGCCGGCGCGGCGTGCCACGCCGTCGGCGCCGGCGAGCCGGGCGATGCCGTCCATCGCCGCGTCGGCGGACCGGCCCTTCACCGCCTGACCGAGCGTGTTGGCGAATCCGCCCGACGCGTACGCGGTGCGGCAGTATCCGGCCGTCTCCAGCCCGCCCGCGGCCCGGACGAACTCGCGGACCCGCGTGGCGCGTTCCTCGGGCCCGGCGGCCGCGGTCGCCTCGTCGAAGCCGGGGGCCGCAAGCAGCGGTGTGGGCGGGGTGAGCCCCGGCCAGGCGGTGTCGGGCGGTGACAGCCGGGCGGCGGCGATGGTGCGCTCCACCAGCGAGCGCAGGCCGTCGGCATCCGTCACCGTGGTGGAACCGCCGGCCGTACGCCCGTCGAGGTGCAGCCGCAACCGTACGGTCGTGGTGGCCTCGGCGACGTTCTGGTGGATCGCCGAGTTGGCGAACCGGGTCAGCGCCTCGGCCGAGTGCGCGGCGACCACCTCGGCCTCGGCCGCGGCACCGGCGAGCCGCCGGGTCAGTTCGACGACACGTGCCGCCAGGTCCAGCTCGGCGCTCATCCGCGGACTCCTACCCGTACGCCGGTGAAGCGGGCCGGTGCGGCGGGATGGCCGGTATGGCCGACCTGGCCGGGCTGGCCCTTGCCGCAGTTGGGCGTGCCCCACGCCACGGTCTCGGAGGACAGCATGTCCATCGACTGCCAGAACTTCGGCCCGATGCCCGTGTAGGTGGGGTTGCGCAGCATCCGCCCGCGCTTGCCATTCTTGATCTCGTAGCCGATCTCGCAGCCGAACTGGAAGTTGAGCCGGCGGTCGTCGATCGACCAGGAGCGGTTGATGTCCATGAAAACGCCGTCGTCGGTGGCGGCGATCATCTCGTCGAGCGTGTGCGGGCCCGGCTCCAGGCCGACGTTGGTCATGCGGACCATCGGCAGCCGGGCCCAGCCGTCGGAGCGGACGCTGCCGGCGTAGTCGAGCCCGGCCACCGCCGCCGAGTCGCGCCCGGCGAGCACGCCGACCCAGATGCCGTCGCGGACGGCGTCGCGCTTGACGGCCGGGGAACCCTCGTCGTCATAGCCGAAGCTGCCGAGCGCGCCGGGGATCGTCGGGTCGATCGTGATGTTCATCAGCTCGGAGCCGTAGCGCAGGCTGCCGAGCCGGCCGAGGTCGAGCCACGACGTGCCGGCGAACGCGGCCTCCCAGCCGAGGATGCGGTCGAGCTCGATGGCGTGCCCGACGGACTCGTGGATCTGCAGGGCCAACTGCTCGCCTCCGAGGATGAGCGTGGTCTCCTCCGAGGGGCACAGCGGCGCGGTGAGCAGCGCGCGGGCCTCGTCGGCCATGCGGGCCGCGTGGTCGGTCAGCGCCAGCTCGTCGACGAGCTCCCAGCCGCGGCTGGCGTACTGCCCGCGGTGGGAGGGCCAGGACCGGCGCTGGATCTCGCTGTCGCCGTAGGCGCTGGCGGTGATGCCTGCCCCGCATTCGCGGACGTGCTGGTCGATGCGGTGGCCCTCGCTGGAGACGAACCACTTACGGGTGTCCCAGATCTGGTAGAGGCCCTCGGCCAGGTCGGCGCCGGCGTCGCGGGCCGCGGCCGTGGCGGCGACCAGCAGGTCGCCCTTCGTGGACAGCGGCACGGAGAGCGGGTCCACCTCGCAGGGACTCGCCCAGCTCGCCGTCTGCGCGCGGGCCGGCACCAGGTCGATGGCGGGCCCGGGCACCCGCGCGCTGGCGGCGGCGATCTCGGCAGCCCGGCGCCCGGCGGCCCGTGCCGCGGCGGCGGAGAGGTCCGGCACGGCGTAGAAGCCCCAGCTCGAACCGACCAGCGCCCGCACCCCGATGCCCGCACTCTCGTCCGAGCTCAGATCCTCGATCTCGCCGTCACGGGCGCTCATGATCTCGGTGCGGCGCAGCATGACCCGGGCATCGGCATAGCGCGCCCCGGCATCCAGGGCGGCCTCGACCGCCGCGCCGGCCTCATCGAAGTGATCCACACTCATGCACCGACCCTATGGGACCGGTACGACAAATACGCGCCTACCTCAGCCCGGCGGCAGCAGATCCTCCGGCGAAATGGCGGCGACGACGGGCTCCGTCAGGTGCGACACCTCGCCGGCCTTGGTGACGGACCGCTCCTTGTACCTGCCGGCGACCAACTCGTAGAGATGCAGCGCCCCGGTCTGCTGCTCGACGAGCAGATACCAGGGAATCCCTGCAGCCTGCCGCAGAGCGAACTCGAGCTCGCTGGATATGTGCTGGCAGCGGGGGGTCGGGGCAGGGGTCACGTGCAGGCTCCGTCGAAGAGCTCGACGCGCTCGGGCGTCTCCGGCGAGCGCGAGGTAGTCCTCCTCCGTGATGGGCGAACCCCGGCCGAAGATGGCGGACGTCATGGCGGCGATTGTCCTGTGACTAGAGCCTGTCCGACAGGTCAGAGGTTGAGGCCGGTGACGCGGACGAGTTGCATCACCGACTGCTCGACGTAGCCCTGTGCCGTGAGCATGTGGCTGTGCAGGAGGCCTCGCTCCGGTTCCGCCACGAGGTAGCAGGGGATGCGGGCTTGGGCGTACGCGTGCATCTTCAGCGTCCAGTCCACGGTGGCGCTCGCCGCCGAGGTGATCTCGCAGACCAGGCGGACCGAGCCCGCCTCCACCAGGGGCACGTCCGGGTCGATCGCGCCCGTGATGATCAGGTCCGGTACGGCGATGCGGCCCGGGCCGAGGCGTACCGGGATGCCGGTGATGACGTTCAGGTCGGTGCGGCCGGCGCGGAGCGCATTTCCCAGGGCGTTCAGGATCATCTGGTGCCGGGGCGTGTCTCTGGGACAGGTGAGGACGTTGCCGTCCCAGAGCTCCGAGATCGCCGAGGTCTCGCCGAGCTGGAGGTAGTCGACCTCGGTCGTCGGCAGGGCTTCCATGGGCAGGCTGCGGCCGATCAGGGCTGACGTCATGCACACTCCCGGATGACGAATTCACGTTCTTCGGACAGACCCCCGGCGGGGGAGATCAACAGCGACGCCCGGTCGACGGGTGCGAGCGCGTGGTGGGTGTAGATCTCGGGGTTGTCGGCTTGCCGGCCGAGGTAGCGCTCGGCGTACGCGGCGGAGAGCCGGGTCCAGTCGGTGATCGGGTCGATCGCCACGCCGCAGCGGAAGACGTCGGGGCGGCGCTGTACCGCGCATGCCGCGAGCCAGCCGCCGAGGCCGGTGCCGCGGACGGCGACGCGGCCCAGATCCAGGTCGGGGTGTTTGCCGGTGAGCCCGTGCAGGGCGTCGATCTGGTCGGTGAGGGCCACGTCGGCCAGGCGCCGGTGGACCACCTTCTCGTAGCTGGGCGCCACTCCGGGCGTACCCCGGGAGTCGACGCTGACCACGACGAAGCCGGCGTCGGCCCACCATTGCCGTTCCTGCCACCGCACCGGGTCGGCGACGACGTGCTGGTGGCCGGGGCCGTCGCCGAGGTCGAGCAGCACCGGCAGGCGGGTGCCGGTGACGTGCCCGGCCGGGTAGAGCACGCCGGTGGGCAGGCGGCGGTCGGTGACTTTGGTCAGGGCCGGCTGCGGCCGGTACGGCAGCGGATGCGCGTCCGAGGGCAGCGCCAGGACGGCCGCGCCGCGCCGCACGGTGTCGTCGATCACCAGGACGTCGCCGCCGAGGTGGGCGCGGTGCCAACCGGGTTCGGTGGTGAGGCGGCGGGCCTTGGTGCCCGCTCCGCCCAGGGCGGTGCGAACGGCGAACACGTGCTGCTCGGCCGGCTCGCCCTCGGTGGCCTCGACGATCAGCTCGCTGGTGCCGGCGAGCAGCCCGACGACCCGGCGAACGTAGAGGTCGGGCGGGGTGAGAAGGCTGCCGTCGGCGAACAGGCAGCGGGCGTCGAACCCGTCGTGGGCCAGCTCGCCGCCGACGAGGACGCGGCCGTCGCCGAGCAGCAGCGGGGTCCCGGGCACGGGTTCGACCCAGCGCGGGTCGGCGAGCTCGGCGTGGACCTGCGTCTCGCCGGTGCGCGGGTCCACGGACAGCACCAGCCCGTGCTGCTGGCTGCGGCGCAGGACCGTGATCAGGGGGTTTCCGGCGGTCCAGCGGACGTCGACAAGGTACGGGTACGTCTCCCGGTCCCAGTGCACGTCGACCCAGCCGCCGTGCAGGTCGAGCAGGTGGAGGCTGACCGCGGCGGCGCTGCGGACGGCGAGGATCCGGCTTCCGTCCGGGGACCACCACCAGCCGCGGGCACGCCCGAACTCGGCGGCGGCCGGCTCGGCGATCCCCCAGGACACGCCGCTGCCGGGCTCGCCGGCGAGGAGTTCGTCGTCGCCGTCGGGGCCGATGACCCGCAGCGTGCCGTCGGGGGTGGTGTATCCGATGGCGCGGCCGGTCGGATCGGGGCGCGGCTCGACGACGGGTGCCGCAGTGGAGGGTTCGCCGCCGGAGCGGAACAGCCGCCCGTCGCGGGCCCAGGCCAGCACGGACAGGTCGGCCGATCCGGCGTACGAGTCGACGGGCCCGTCGGCGATCTTGGTGATCGTGCCGGAGGAAACGGTGAGAACCCACAGCGCCGCCGCGGGGTCGTAGGGTCCCTCGGAGCGCAGGAACGCCACCCGGGCGCCGTCGTCGCCGACCGTCACGGCGTGCGGCGCGCCGAAGCGGAACCGGCCGGTGCGCTCGGCGAGCTCGGGATACTCCACGCCGACCAGCATCGCTGATCGGACACCCCTCATGGGGCGCAAACAGCAGACGCGGCGCTGGGGCGGGGCGCGCGTAAAGTGGCGCGGGTGACCGACACCCTGCCCGCCCGCCGCCTCATGCTCGTGCACGCCCACCCGGACGACGAGGTCACCGGCACCGGCGCCACCATGGCTCGCTACGCCTCCGAGGGCGCCCACGTGACTCTGGTGACCTGCACGCTGGGCGAGGAGGGCGAGATCCATGTGCCGGAGCTGGCCGGGCTCGAGGCGCGGCAGGCCGACCAGCTCGGCGGATGGCGCATCGGTGAGCTGCAGCGCGCCTGCGCCGCGCTCGGCGTCACCGACCACCGTTTCCTCGGCGGCGCGGGTCGCTACCGCGACTCCGGGATGATGGGTCTGGAGACCAACAACCATCCGCGGGCTTTCTGGCGGGCCGATCTGGACGAGGCAGCGGCCCACTGCCTGGAGATCATGCGGGAGGTACGCCCGCAGGTGCTGATCACGTACGACGAGAACGGCTTCTACGGCCACCCGGACCACATCCAGGCGCACCGGGTCGCGATGCGCGCCGCGGAGCTCGCCGAGGCGGAGGGCTTCGGCCCCGAGAAGATCTACTTCACGGCGATGCCGCGCAGCGTGCTCGAGGGCGGCATGGAGGCGTTCAAGGCGCTGGACGACAACCCGTTCGCCGAGGTGGAGAACGTCGACGACCTGCCGTTCGGCCACCCCGACGACGAGATCGCCGCCCGCATCGACGGCACCGACTTCTACGAGCGCAAGGTCGCCGCGATGCGCGCGCACGCGACCCAGATCCCGGACAACTCCTGGCTGTACGGCATCGCCGGCGACTTCGGCGGCGAGTTCATGGGCGTGGAGTACTTCACCCTCGCCAGGGGCGAGCGCGGCGAGGTCTCGGGCCCGCACAAGTGGGAGAGCGACCTGTTCAGCAACGTGGTGGGGCGATGACGCTGGAGGCCCCGGCATCCGCGCCCCCGGCCGACCTCCCGTCCCCGCCGCGCCCGGGTCTCGATCTGCTGATCAGGGTCGGCGGCGTCGTGGTCTCCCTGCTCGCCGCCGTCGTCACGGCGCTGCTGGAGCTCTTCTTGACGCCGCTGCACATCGGCGGTGTGCCGATCTTCGTGGCCGTCCTGCTGGCGGCGGCCGCCAACTACGGCATCGCCTGGTTCGCCGTGACGACCGTCGGGCGGCGCTGGGCCGTCGCGCCGCCGTGGGGGCTGTGGACCGCGGTCATGTTCTTCGCCGCGGGTGTCCGTACGCCCGAGGGGGACTATCTCATCGGTGCCGAGGACTTGGTCGCCCTCGTGACGATCCTGGTGGGCAGCCTGGCCTTCGCGGTGTTCACCTACCGGGCCATTCTGCGAGGACCAATCGTCACAAAGCTATGACAAACGGACGTGGCGTTTCGTCCGCCGCGATCGACGGGCGGCAGACTGGCGCGAACTCCGCCGCCGCCGCCGAAGGTGACATCGTTGACCTCCCTATCCGAAGACACCGCCCCGCCGGCCGCCTCCTTCCCGGAGCCCGGCGGACCGGATCCCGCGCCTGATCCCGCGCCCGGTCCGGTCAGCCGCAAGCGGATCGTGGTGGTGGGAACGGTCGCCACCGTCCTGATCGCCGGTGCCGGCGTGGTCGCGTGGGCGTACGGCGGTGACGTCCCGCGCGGCACCCGCGTCCTCGGTGTGGACCTCGGTGGCCGATCGCGCACCGAGGCGGAGCGCGCCCTGGCCGAGGCCGTCGGGCCGCGCACCGGCGATCCGGTCCGGGTCGACCTGGACGGCGAGCTCGTCACCGTCGCACCGGCGGACATCGCGATGACCCTCCACGTCGACCTCAGCGTCGGCCGGGCCATGAAGGGCGGGCCGGCGCCCTTCGGTGAGCGCACCGTTGCGCCCGTCATCGAGCTGGACGAGGCGAGGCTCGAGGCGGTGCTGCGCAAAGAGCTCGACCCGAGGCGGATCACGCTCAAGAAGCCCGCGATCGCGTACGCGGGACGGACCCCGCGGCCGACGTATCCGGCGGCGGGCCGCAATCTGGACCCGGCGCTGGCCGCGAGGGAGGTCCGCAGGGCCTGGCTGACCGGCGGGACGGCCCGGGTGCCGCTGGTCCACCGGGACCCGGCGACCAGCGGGGAGCAGGTCGACGCGTTGATCCGCGAGCTGGCCGTTCCCGCGGTCGCGGCGCCGGTGACCGTCCGCGTCGGCAGCCGGTCGTTCACGCTGTCGCCGGCCGCGATCGCCCGCGGCCTGGTCTTCCGCGCAGCCGACGACGGCCAGCTCACCCCGGCGATCGACGGCCGGAAGCTGCATGCCGCCGCGGCCAAGGGGTTCGCCAAGGTGGAGAAGGCGCCCAAGGACGCACGGGTCACCATCTCCCGGGGCAAGCCGCGGATCGTCGCGGGTACGCCCGGCGACATGGTCGACCTCGACGCGTTGGGTCCGGCCCTGCTCGACGTCCTGCGTGATCCGGCGCCGCGCGCGGTCGAGGCCGTCCTCACCGAGCGGGAGCCCGATCTGACCGCGGCCGGCGTGAAGAGGTTCGGCATCAAGGAGAAGGTCTCCACCTTCACCACCCACTTCACCGGTGGCTCCGGCTCGCCCCGCAGCCAGAACATCATGACCATCGCCCGGGCGGTCGACGGTGCGATCGTCGCGCCCGGCGAGACCTTCTCGCTCAACGGGCACACCGGCGAGCGCGACTACGCGGCCGGCTACCGGGACGCACCGGTCATCGTCGGCGGCAAGCTGGAGCTCGGCGTCGGCGGCGGGGCGTCGCAGTTCACCACGACGCTGTTCAACGCCGCCTATTACGCGGGGCTGGAGGACGTCGAGCACAAACCGCACTCGTTCTACTTCTCCCGCTATCCCTCGGTGATCGAGTCGACGATCTTCTATCCGACCCTCGATCTCAAGTTCCGCAACACCACGCCGTACGGGATCTTCATCGACACCTCGTACACGCGCAGCTCGGTGACCGTCGCGATGTGGAGCACGAAGGTCTACGACAGCGTCAAGACCGTACGCAGCCCGCGGCGCAACTTCACGTCTCCCACGACGGTGTACCGCGAGCCGGGCCCGAGGTGCGTCGCCTCCAGCGGACTTCCAGGTTTCACCCAGGATGCTTGGCGCGTCATCCGCAAGGATGGCGAGGAGGTCGCGCGCGAGAGGTTCACCTGGCGCTACGATCCCGAGCCACGATTCGTGTGCGGCGAGGAGCCGTGAGGCCGGTTCTGGAGGAACGTCATGAAGCAGCGTGGGGTGAGGATCGCGGTGCTGGCCGCGGCGCTGTTCGGGATCAACGTGGTGGCGCGGCTGGTGGCGCATTTCGGCTTCTCCGGCGATGACGCCGCCGAGAACCGCATCTCCATCGCCATGTTCGCGGCCATCGGCCTGGTGCTGGCGACCGTGACGTTCGTGCGCGCGCAGCGGGTTCCGCCCGGCATCTGGCTGCCCGACCTGGCCGCGGCGGCGATCGGCGGCATGCTGCTCACCATCCTCGTGGGCCCGTTCGTCAGCGGCGACTACCCGTTCTCCGGCGGCGCCGGCAATTTCTTCTCCCAGGTCTGGCTCTACGGCGGCTTCGCGATCGTCGGCACCCTGCTCGGCTACTGGATCGCCACGATGCTCGGCCGCGACTACCGCTCGAAGTCGTTGCGGGCGTTCACCGTGGCGAAGACGACCAAGCCTCGGCGCGTCGTACGGCGGTGACACAATAAAGATGTGACGCAGGCCACTCGTCAGGGAGAACCGCCTCCAGGTCACCCGTCGTCTGTCCGGGTGTGAGACGAACCTTGGAGTCACTCGACGAGGGGGAGTTGCTGCGCCTGACCGCGCGTGGCGACCGGCGTGCCTTCGACGAGCTGTACCGGCGAACCGCGCCGTGGCTCGCGGTGCGGTTGCGCCGGCGCTGCGCCGACGAGGACGTCGTCGCCGATGTGCTCCAGGAGACCTATCTGGCGGTCTGGCGCTCCGCGGGCGGCCAGGCGCACAGCTCCGCGCAGGGCAGCGCCCTGGGCTGGCTGTGGACCATCGCGGCGCACCGGCTCGTCGACGCGTTCCGCAGCAGGGCGCGCCGGTCCCGCGTCCCGGTGGTGGAGACCGTCGAGTCCGTGGCGCCGGCGGCCGAGGAAGAGGTGATGGCCGGCCGGATCGACGCCGACCTCGAGCGCGCCCTGCTGGCCCTGCCGCCGGAGCTGCGCCAGGTGCTGCGGGCGATGGTGCTCGACGGTCTGACCGTACGGGAGACCTCGCTGCTGCTCGGCATGCCGGAAGGAACCGTGAAGACCCGCGCGCGGCGGGCCCGGATCGCGCTGCGGGAGGCGCTGTCATGACCACTCACCCGACCCCCGAGCTGATCTCCCGGTACGCCTCGGACGACGCCGGCGTCGACGACGCGACGGTCTGGGCGGTGGAGGCCCACTTGGAGTCCTGCGCGGTCTGCCGGGGACTGCTGACGGACGCCGTCGACCCCGGCACCAGCGATCTGCTGGCTCGGGTGTCCGAGGGCATCTCCGCCGGCATCGCCGCCGGGCCCCCGCCGGTGCGGCGCCGGCGTCGGCTGCGGCGTACCGGCGTGGCCGCCCGGGTGCTGCCGTGGCTGGCCACGGCGGTCTTCCTGATGCTGGCCGCGGCCCTCTTCGAGCAGGCCTTCCCGGACGCGCCCTCCCTGGTGCTGCTGCTCGCGCCGGTGGCGCCGCTGTTGCCGATCGCCGCCGCCTGGAGCCGGCGTACCGATCCGGCCTGGGAACTGATAGCCACCATGCCCCGCACCGGGCTGGCCCTCCTGCTGCGCCGCACGCTGGCCGTGCTCGCGGCGGTCATCCCCGTGCTGGCGGCGGCGGCGTGGGGGACCGGCCACTCGCCCGCGCTCTGGCTGCTGCCATGCCTGGCCTTCACCGCCGGGAGTCTGGCCCTCGGCGGACTGATCGGCATCGACCGGGCGGCCCTCGCGCTCGCCGTCGCCTGGTCCGGCGCGGTCGTGGTGCCGAGCATGGTCACCGACCGGCTGCCGGTCGTGCTGGCCGGCGGCAACTGGCCGGCCTGGACGGCGGCCACCGTGCTCCTCGCGGCCCTGGTGCTGGTCCGGGCCTCCGACCATCGCCGGTTCGGCGCCGGCGGGAGCTGAGCCGGCCGGGCCGCCGGCACCTCCCACCTCGCACGACTCAACGACACATCGCACGACGAACGGAGAGACGATGATGCGCGTCGTCAGCGCGGCCGAGACGGCACCGACCACCTATGCCTGGGCGGTGCACGCCTCGGGCCTCAAGGTCCGCGCCGGGCGGCACCTCGCCGTCGACGGGCTCGACCTGGCGCTCGGCACCGGCGTGCACGGCCTGCTCGGCCCCAACGGCGCCGGCAAGACCACGCTGATGCGCGCCCTGGCCACGGTGATCGATCCGGCCGGTGGGGCGCTGGCCCTGCTCGGCCAGGACGTCTCCGCCCGGGCCGACCTGCGCCGGGTCCGCCGCGCCCTCGGCTATCTGCCGCAGCACTTCGGCTTCTATCCGCGCTTCACCGTGCGGGAGTTCGTCGAGTACATGGCCTGGCTCAAGGAGATGCCCAAGGCGAACATCGCCGCGGCGGTCCAGCGGGCCATCGACCGGGTCGGGCTGACCAGCCGCGCCGACTCGAAGCTCAAGACCCTGTCCGGTGGCATGCTGCGGCGCGCGGGCATCGCCCAGGCGATCGTCAACGACCCGGAGATCCTGCTGCTCGACGAGCCGACCGTGGGGCTGGACCCGGAACAGCGCCTCGACTTCCGGGAGCTGCTGCGGGACATCGGCGTGGACTGCTGTGTGCTGGTCTCGACCCACCTCGTCGAGGACGTCGTGGCCGCCTGCTCCGACGTCGTGCTCGTCGACGCGGGGCGCCTGGTCTATCAGGGGACGCCGGAGGATCTCGCCGCGCGAGGCGGTGCGGGCGACGCCGGCGACAGTCCCGCCGAGCGCGGGTATTCGGCGCTGCTGCGCGCGTACCGGCAGGAGAAGGGCCGATGACCCGGGCGTTCGGCATCCAGTTGCGCCGCTCGGCGGCGCCCTTCTGCCTGCTGTTACTGCTCGTCCTGGGTCTGACCTCCCTCTTCGCCTCCCCCGGGGTGTGGATCGAAGGATGGCTGTTCCTCGGCACCGGCCAGCGGACCTATCTCGTCTTCCTGTGGCCGCTCGCCCTGGCGCTGGGCGCCTGGCAGATGCGTCAGGAGCACCGCGCCGGGGTGGACGAGCTCTTCGCCGGCACGGCGAAACCCCGGTGGCAGCGGGTCACCGTCACGGCGGCGGCCCTGGCCGTCGCCGTGACGGTGGCCTACGCGCTGACATTCGCGGTGGCCGCCGGATGGATGGCCGGCTCCGCGACCCACCTGCCCGGCGCGGTGCCCGCGATGGTGGCGGTCGGTGCGCTGTCGATGGTGGCGGCCGTATGCGCCGGCATGGGTGTCGGACGCCTGTTGCCACATCTGGTGACCGCACCCGCGCTGGCCGTGGTCGGCTTCGCGCTGCAGCTCTCCCTGCCGGTCATCTTCCGCGACAGCGACTGGCTCGCCAACCTGCTGTCGCCGTTCATGACCCGGCCCTGGGACGCCTACTTCACCCTGCCGGCCCGGTTCAACCTGGGCCAGGCGGTCTGGCTTACCGGCCTCGCCGGGTCCGGGCTGCTCCTGCTCGGCGCCGCCACCCGGCTGTCCCGGACGGCGGCGGTGCTGCCGGTGGTGCTCGGCCTGGGCGTGGCCGTGGCGCTCGCCCCCCGGGTGGACAATCACAGCACCCCGTGGGTCCGTGACCTCGTCGCCGCCGAGCTGGTCTGCACCGACGACGCCCCTCGGGTCTGCGTCACCCGGGTGCACACCGAGCTGCTGCCGGAGGTGGCCCCGCTGGCCCGGGAGGCGCTGTCCAAGGTCAAGGATCTCCCCGGGGCGCCGCACACCGCCGTGGAGGACTGGACGCTGAACTACCGCGACGACCGGGACGCGCCGGTCAAGGCCGCCGGCCCGGACACGCTGGAGTTCACCGTCCACGTCGACGGCAGGGGCGAATTATCGCGCCCGCGAAGCTTCGTCCCGATGACACTCGAGCAGCTCGTCTTCCGCGACTGCGCCGAAGCGTCCGACGAGCGGTTCGCCGAGGACGCGGCGGCCGCCGAGGTCATCGGCTTCTGGCTGGCCGGGCAGGCACTCGATCCGAACGAGTCGTTCGACGACGGCGAGCTGAAGCGCAAGCGCCAGCTCTGGGACGTGCTGCAGGCGTTGCCCCGGGAGCAGGCGTTGCAGCGAATCGCGGCGGTACGCACCGCGTCCACCGGCTGCTCCGGCAGCAGCCTGGCCGGCATCCTCGAGGGGCCCGCGCGATGAGGTGGACGTGGCTCTACCTGCGCTCCCGTGGTGTCCCGGCCTCCGCCGGCACGGGCGTGGGACTCGTCGTCACGGTGTGCGCGCTCTGGTCGGCGTTCGCCAGGCCGCGGGACGTGGACTTCCCCCTGGTCCTGCTCGTCGTGGTCCTGCTGGTCTCCGCGGTCTGCGCAACCCTGGCCGGGCCCGACGACGCGCTGGACCGCACCGCGGCGAAGCCCTGGAAACCGCTGCGGCTGGTCCACCTGCTGAGCGCCTACGCGGTCATGATGGCGCCCCTGCTGCTGACCCGGGTGACGGCCGGGCGGTTCGGGCCCGTCGCCGAGGTCGCCCGCGACGCCGGCGGCCTGCTTGGGCTGACCGCCCTGGGCGCGGTGCTGATCGGTGCGCACCGGGCATGGCTCCCGCCGCTGTTGTGGACCCTGCCCGCGCTCTACTTCAGCGCCAGCGGCGGCTCCTCCGAGAGGGCGGCGACCCGGGCCCTCACCTGGATGGTGCAGCCGATCGGCGACCGGCCGGCCGCGATCATGGCGGCGGCGCTGGCCGTCGCCGGACTGGTCGCCTATGCGCTGCGCGGCACCCCGCTGCGGCCCGCCTCCGATCCGGCACCGGCCTGAGTCAGACCGGCGCCTCGCGGGTCAGATAGGTGTGGTGGGTGCGGAAGCCCAGCTTCCGGTAGAGGGCGACCGCGGCCGTATTGCGCTCCTCGACCTGCAGATAGGCCCGCGCCGACCCCTGCTGCATCGCCCACCCCGCCACGGCACGCATGACATGGGCCGCCAGCCCGCGCCGCCGCGCCGCCGGAGCGGTCTGCACCAGCGCCATCCCCAGCCAGCGGTCCGGCCCGCTCACCGCGCCGCGGGCCACGGCGAGCAGGTCGCCGTCCTCGTCGCGGACATGAGCGAAGACCGCCACGGGTACGCCGGTGAGCACCTGTTTCGCCATCGCCGGCAGGGTGCCCTTGTGCTCGGCGACCATCGCGTACCAGTCGTCGGTGGGCGAATCGGCGAGTTCGACCGGGGGCAGATCGTCGCGGACCGGCAGGGATTCGAGCAGGCCCGGCACCCGCGCGGTCTGCACCAGGGTCAGCGGGCGGGACGTCCAGCCCCGCGCGTCGAGGGCGGCGTTGACCGGTGCCGCCAAAGGCATCGGGGCGTTGACGAGGGGGCGCTGGCCGCGGGCCGCGTACCACCGTTCGACCGCGTCGATCGCGGCGTCGAGGGTGCGGTCCGGGTCGCCTACCGCCAGGGCCGAGTTGGCCCGGCCGGTCCAGCCGCCGGCCGACCGCAGGATCCAGGCGCCGAGCCGGGCCTGCACCGGGGCCGGCCAGCCGTCGTTGGCCGCCAACTCCAGGGCGGCCACCTCGGCGGCCGGCGGCCGGCGCGCGGCCGGCACCCGTTTCGCCCGGTGCACGTCCTTGAGCGGGACCCGCAGCGTCCCCTTGGCCGTCGCGAGAGTGAGATCCGTCTCCGTCAGCTCGACGAGTTCCCCGAGCGCATCCGTGAAAAGGGGGCGATCCTGGGAAACACCTACAATTCGACGAACTACCACCCGGTGTCCCACATCCTGCCGTCGGAGCACGTCCCACCTCCTCCCGGCGAGATACTAGGCTCTGCCCGTACCGTCGCACGTGAGCGGCGTGGCTCTGGAAGGGAAAGACCGTGACCTACATCATCGCTGAGCCCTGCGTCGATGTGCTGGACAAGGCATGCATCGAGGAGTGCCCGGTCGACTGCATCTACGAGGGCAACCGGATGCTCTACATCCACCCCGATGAGTGCGTCGACTGCGGGGCGTGCGAGCCGGTCTGTCCGGTCGAGGCGATCTTCTACGAGGACGACGTCCCGGAGCAGTGGAAGGACTACACGAACGCCAACTACGAGTTCTTCGAGGATCTCGGCTCCCCCGGCGGCGCGTCGAAGGTGGGCAAGATCGAGAAGGACGCGACGTTCGTGGCGGCGCAGGCGCCGCGCGGGGACGCGCACTGACCGTGCTTTCGGCGTCGCTGCCCGATTTTCCCTGGGACCAGTTGGAGCCGGCCAAGGCCGTGGCGGCCGCCCATCCGGACGGCATCGTCGACCTGTCGGTCGGCACCCCGGTCGACCCGGTGCCGGCGCCGGTCCAGAACGCGCTGGCAGCCGCCGCGGATGCGCCGGGCTACCCGCAGACCGCGGGGACCCCGGCGCTGCGCGCGGCGATCACAGCCTGGCTGGCCCGGGAATGCGGCACTACGGGTAGCCCCGCGGTGCTGCCCACCATCGGTTCCAAGGAGCTGGTGGCGTGGCTGCCCACCCTGCTCGGCGTCGGTCCCGGCGATGTCGTCGTCATTCCCCGGGTGTGCTACCCGACGTACGAGGCGGGGGTGCGGCTCGCCGGTGCCGAGGTGGTCCGCAGCGACTCGCTGACCGCACTCGGTCCCGACCCGCGGGTCAAGCTGATCTGGATCAACTCGCCGTCGAACCCGACTGGCAAGGTCCTGCCCCCGGCGCACCTGCGCAAGGTCGTCGACTGGGCCCGGGAGCGCGGCGCGGTCGTGGCCGCCGACGAGTGCTACCTCTCGCTGGGCTGGGAAGAGACCCCGGTGTCGGTCCTGTCCGACGAGGTCTGCGGCGGCGACCACACCGGCGTGCTGGCCGTCCACTCACTGTCCAAGCGGTCCAACCTGGCGGGGTTCCGGGCGGGTTTCGTCGCCGGTGACCCGGCCGTCGTGGCGGAGTTGCTCGCGGTCCGCAAGCACGCGGGCATGATCGTTCCGGCGCCGGTACAGGCGGCGATGATCGCGGCCCTCGGCGACGAGTCGCACGTCGCCGCCCAGCGAGACCGGTACGCGGCCCGCCGCGCGGCACTGCGGGCGGCGCTGACCGGCGCGGGTTTCACGATCGAGCACAGCGGCGCGGGGCTCTACCTGTGGTCGACCCGCGGCGAGGACTGCTGGAAGACGGTCGACTGGCTCGCCGAGCGGGGCATTCTGGCGGCGCCCGGCGCCTTCTACGGCCCGGCGGCGGCGCAGCACGTGCGCGTCGCCCTGACGGCCACGGACGAACGGGTCGCGGCGGCGGTCGCCCGCCTCGCCTGATCCGACGAGATCGCGGGCGGAAGCCGAAGCCTCTACCCGACGAGAACGCGGGCGGAAGCCGAAGCCTCTACCCGACGAGATCGCGGGCGGAAGCCGAAGCCTCCGCCCGCGCCGGTACCGCGGCCGGGATCGGCTAGGCCAGCACCTTCAGCGCCTCCAGGCGCAGGCTCTGGCCGACGGTGCCGACCTCTACCCAGTTCCAGTGCTTGGCGCAGTCCCAGCCCTGCCAGCCGATGTTCTGGACGTGTGCCTCCGCGCAGACGCGCTTGGCGGTGCTGAGGCGCAGGGCCTCCAGGCGCAGCGACTGACCCGTGGTGCCCACCGTGACGATCCGGTTCTTGCCGGCGCAGCGGGTGCGCATCCAGCCGATGTTCTGCACGTGCGCCTTGGCGCAGATGCCGCCGGTCTTGGTGGTCAGGATGGAGATCGCCTCCATGCGCAGCGACTGGCCGGTGGTGCCGGCCATCACCGGGTGGCCGGAGCGGTTGCAGCGCCAGCCCTGCCAGCCGATGTTCTGCACGTGCGCGTTGACGCAGACGGCACCCTTGAACTTGGCCGTGTAGGCCTTGGCCGCGCTGCTCAGCGCCGGAGCCTGGACCGTGGCCGGAACCGTGGTCGGGGCCGCCGGTGCCGCCGAGGCGGCGCCGCCGTGGATGGGCAGGATGACGGTTGCGGCGGCGAGGCCGGCCACAGTCGCCTTGCGAAGGAGGTGAGTAATCCGGATCATGGTCGACAAAGTACCGCCCAAAAGGGACTGAAGACCCCAGGAGCCTCTGAAGTTCGCGAGTCGCCTCTATCGGGTGATCAAGCACGATCGTTTGACGGCGGAATCGTCGGGTAGCCGCTGGAAAGCCCCGCTACTCGTCCTTGGAGGACCGACCCGATGACACGCAAGCCCACCGAGGTGGTCAAGGATGCCGTCGAGGCCGCCACCGCGAAGGTGACCGACGCGCTGACGCCCGACGTGCCCGGCTCGCCCGGCAGCGCCCCCGCGCCCCTCGAGGAACCCACCACGCCGCACGATCCGCTGCCGGCCAAGGCCGAGCAGGGCGCTCCGGAGACCCGGACGCCCACCGGCGCCGAAACCGGTGCCCCGGCCGAGGCCATGGGGCAGCAGGGAGCGTTCCTCACCACCTCCCAGGGTGCCCGGCTCACCGACACCGACCACTCGCTGAAGGCCGGGCCCCGGGGCCCGATCCTGATGCAGGACCACCATTTCAGGGAGAAAATCACACACTTCGACCACGAGCGGATCCCGGAACGGGTCGTGCACGCGCGCGGCGCCGGGGCGCACGGCGTGTTCACCGGATACGGCACGGCCGAGGGTGTCACCCGGGCCGGCTTCCTCGCCAAGGGCAAGGAGACCCCGGTCTTCGTCCGGTTCTCCACGGTCCTCGGGTCGCGCGGCTCGGCCGACACGGTGCGGGACACCCGCGGCTTCGCCACGAAGTTCTACACCGATGAGGGCACGTTCGACCTCGTCGCCAACAACATCCCGGTGTTCTTCATCCAGGACGCCATCAAGTTCCCGGACATCATCCACGCGGGCAAGCCGCACCCCGACCGGGAGATCCCGCAGGCGCAGAGCGCGCACGACACGTTCTGGGACTTCGTCTCCCTGCACACCGAGGCCCAGCACCACACCATCTGGAACATGTCCGACCGGGGCATCCCGCGTTCGTACCGGACGATGGAGGGCTTCGGCGTCCACACCTTCCGGCTGGTGAACGCGGCGGGGGAGACGTCGCTGGTCAAGTTCCACTGGAAGCCCAAGCTGGGCGTGCACTCCCTGGACTGGGAGGAGGCGCAGATCGCGGCCGGCGTGGACCCCGACTACCACCGCCGCGACCTGTACGACGCGATCGAGTCCGGTGCCTTCCCCGAGTGGGAGCTGGGCATCCAGGTCTTCCCGGACACGCCCGAGGAGACCTTCGCCGGCATCGACCTGCTCGACCCGACGAAGATCGTGCCGGAGGAACTCGCCGCCGTACAGCCGATCGGCAAGCTGGTCCTCAACCGCACGCCCCGCAACTTCTTCGCCGAGACCGAACAGGTCGCCTTCCACCTCGGTCACCTGCCCCCGGGCATCGACGTCACCAACGACCCGCTGCTGCAGGGCCGGCTCTTCTCGTACGTCGACACGCAGCTCACCCGGCTGGGCGGCCCGAACTACCCGCAGATCCCGATCAATCGCCCGCACGCTCCGGTCAACGACATGCTGCGGGACGGTTTCCACCAGCATGCCGTGCATGCCGGGGTGGCGCCGTACCGGCCGAACTCGCTCGACGGCGGCAACCCGTTCCCCGCCGGGGCCGAGGAGAACGCGTTCGTCGACGTGCCGGTGCGGGTCGCCGAGGCTCCGAAGGTACGGGCGAACCCGGTCTCCTTCGACGACCACTACAGCCAGGTCCGCCTGTTCTGGCTGAGCATGTCGCCGGTGGAGAAGGAGCACATCATTCGCGCGTACACCTTCGAGCTGGGCAAGTGCTACGAGCAGGCGATCAAGGAACGGCAGTTGCGGTGCCTGGCCAACGTCGACCCGGTGTTGTGCGAGCAGGTCGCCGTGGGGCTGGGTCTGCCCGTACCCGAGCCGACCGTCCCACCGGCCGACGTCACCGCGAGCCCGGCGCTGTCGCAGATCGGCCGGGAATGGCCGGCCGACGGCCGGATCATCGGCATCGTCGTCGACGACGGCGACCTGGACGGCGTGGACGCGGTGCGCCGGGCGGTGTTCGGCGCGGGCATGGTGCCGCTGCTGATCGCCGCGCACGGCGGCATGGTGGGTCACATGAGCGTGCAGCGCACCTTCGCCACCGCCCGGTCGATCGAGTTCGACGCCCTCCTGCTCGCCGCGGCGCCCGCGCCGGCGCCGGATGCGCTGCCGGCCCGCGACGCCAAGGCCGGCGCCGCGGACACGGTCACCGTGGACCCGCGGGTGGCGCTGCTGGTCGAGGAGGCCTGGCGGCACGCCAAGGCCATCGGGGCCTGGGGCGCCGGCGTCACCGTGCTGGGCCAGTCGGGCGTGGCCGGCACGCCCGGCGTCGTGACCGCCGAATCGGGTACGGAGGCCCTCGCCGCCGTGCAGCGACTGCTGGCCGCCCACCGGGTGTGGGAGCGGTTCCCGGCCACGGTCGCCTGACCCGTGCACCCACGAGGCCCCCCTGCCGGGTGGGCCTTGGGGGCTACGGCTTCTACATCAACCTTTCGGTGTGGTTCTTCTGGCTGTTCGGATGAGTTTGGCCGTCCCTTGCTGTGGGGCAAACGTTCGGGCGACGTGCGATCGATTCCGGCATTTCCGGTCGTCGCCCGTCGGTGTGGGAACAGGGCCGCCGACACTCGGTGGCTGGATTCGAAGGAGTCTCCATGACCGTTATCGCCGCCCCTGTCGACAGCGCCGACCTCGCTGCTGATGCCTCGGCGACGACGGACCGCGCGAGCGAGCTGATCGCCGCGGTCGCCGCCCTGCCCGTCGGACATCCGTCCCGGGCCGCGGTGCGGGACCGCGCGATCGAGGCGTGGATGCCCCTGGCGCGGCACCTGGCCAACCGGTACACGGGCCGCGGCGAGCCGCTCGACGACCTCATCCAGGTGGCCGTGATGGGCCTGATCAAGGCGGTCGACAGGTTCGAGGCGGACCGCGGTGTCGAGTTCGCCGGATTCGCGATCCCGACCATCGTCGGCGAGCTGAAGCGTCACTTCCGCGACCGCACCTGGTCCATCCGGGTCCCGCGGCGCCTGCAGGAGCTCCGTCTGGCGATCACCGCGGCGAACAACACGCTCAGCCACACGCTGGGCCGGTCGCCGACGGTCGCGGACGTGGCCGACCACCTCGGTGTCACCGAGGAGGACGTGCTCGAGGGCCTGGAAGGCGCGCGCGCCTACAGCGCGACCAGCCTGTCCACCCCGATCAACGCCGACGGCAGCGCGGAGCTCGGCGACACCCTCGGCGGCGAGGACGTCGCCTTCGAGCTTGCCGAGACGCGTCTCGCCCTCGGCCCGGCGCTGGCCCGGCTGGACGAGCGCGAGCAGAAGATCATCGCGCTGCGGTTCTACGGCAACCTGACCCAGTCGCAGATCGCCGAGCAGGTGGGCATCTCGCAGATGCACGTCTCCCGGCTGCTCACCAAGGCCCTCGCCAAGCTGCGCGGCCACCTGGAGCTCGCCGTCTGAGCCGGTCCGAGCCGGGGGCCGTCATGGGTCCGGGTCGTCCGAGCCCGCCGTGCGTGCAGGACGTCAGCGGTCCACAGTGCCCGGTGGCGCCATGATCCGCAGGGCGTTGGGGTCGACGCCGATCCGGACGGGGGTCCGCCCGCACGGTTCGCCGTCGACCTCCACCCGGGTCGGCCGGTCGGTCTCCAGCCACAGCTCACCCACCGCCAGGAACGGTTCCTCGCGCAGCGTGCGGCGGTGCCCGGTGGCGGCGTTGCGGGCGGTCTCGCGCAGCAGCCCCCGCCGGCTAGCGCCGCCCACCGGGTAGGCCACCAGCAGCCGGTCGTCGGCGTCCGCGTCCTCGGTGATCGGCCGTCCGGCGTGGAAGCCGCCGTTGGCCACGTACAACTGATGGGTGCGGAACTCGTGCTGCCGGCCCCCGGCCCGGACCCGGGCCCGCAGCGGCCGGTGCCGGGCCAGCAGGGCCAGGGCGGTCATCGGGTACGCGAGCCGCCCCACGACCCGCTTCAGCCGCCGGGGCGCCTTGATCATGACGTCCGCGGAGAGTCCGACGCCGACGTGGTTGGTGAACAGCAGGTCCCCGACGAGGCCCAGGTCGACGTCGACCACCGTGCCGTGCGTCAGCGTGTCGACGGCCTCGCCGAGATCGAGCGGCACGCCCACCGTACGGGCGAAGTTGTTGGTCGTGCCCAACGGCAACAGTCCGAGTGCGATGTCGCGATGGGCGAGCACCCGGGCCGCCGTGCTGATCGTCCCGTCGCCGCCGCCCACGGCCAGCAGGTCCGGACTCAGCGCGGCGGCGGCCGTGAGGCTCGCCTCCAGCTCGCCGGGCCGGTGGACGGGAAAGTCGCCGAGCAGCCTGAACCCGGCGGCGAGGAGCCGGGACCGGGCGTCGGCATAGAGCCTCCCGCCGCGCCGGGAATGGGCGTTGACCACCAGGGCCGCCCGTCGCTCGCCGTGGATGTCCGCACTGAGCTGCTGCTTCGTCCGCATCGGCGATGACCCTACCGGTCAGGCGGTGCAGCGGATGCGCCGTCGCACGATGCGGATGGCGAGGACTGTCACCGTGACATGCCCCCATGATCCAGCGAATAGGACTGAGCTACCCGATAGCGACCCAGACGTCGTCGAGGGCGCCCGGGAACTGGTCGTTGTCGCGGTAGGCGCCCTTGCCGCCGATGCTGAGCGGGATGGTGTTGGAGACCGACAGGGTGGCCGGAACGGTGGTGCTGCCCCGGCAGCGGCCGTCGACCCCGGATGGAGAGCCAGGTGCCCCGGCGGCGGCACTCCAGGGTGTGCCAGGCATTGTCCGCGACCGTGATGCTGCTCCGGGCGATGTGGACGCGGCCCCGGCGTCCACCATGGCGCAGCTCGGCTTGCCCGCCGGGAGCTGATGGCCGAACGGCGGGCTACTCGTCGTCTTCCTGTGAGTCGTCCTCGACGGATTCGTCGGAACCCTCGGGGTCCGCGTCCTCCAGCTCGTCGCCGACCACCGGTGCGTCGACCCAGAGGGCGCGGAGCTGGTTCTGCATGAACGCCGTCAGCCGTGCCCGGTACTCCCGGTCGAAGTGCTCCAGCGACTCGATCTGCCGCTGCAACGCCTCCCGCTTGGCGCCGAGGCTGCCGACCGTGTCCTCGTACCGCTGGTGCGCCTGGAGCTTGAGCTGATCCGCCTGCTCTTCGGCCTTCTTGGCGACGGCCTGCGCCTGTGCCCGCGCCTCCGAGACGATCTGGTCCGCGCTACGCCGCGCCTCCTCGGCCTGGGCGCGCGTCTCGCGGGCCGCCTTCTCGGCGGTCGCCCTCGCCTCGGCCAGGACCTTGTCGGCCTCCCGCCGGATGTTCTGCGAGTGGGCCTCCGCATCCGCCGCGATCTTGTCGGCCGCCGCCTGGGCGTCCGTACGGATCTTCTCCGCCTGGCGGTTGGCGATGGCGATGTGTTCCTCGGCCGTCCGCTGGGCCAGCGTGAGCACCTGGAGGGCCTGGTTCGGATGCATGGTGCCCGGCACGATCAACGGATGCTCCGAGGTCGCGGTGTCCGGAGAGGATCCGGCGAGGACGGCCTTGATGCGGTCCTTGATCTGGTGCTCGGTCACGGTCACGGCGATCTCCCCTGGGGTCGTGGGCGGACTTCTCGTCGCAGGACTGATAACGGGTGAGGGCCACCCTTCGGCGCGGCAGTGAGACATGACTCGCCGTGTCGGGTTCTCGCTCCGCCGGGCCGCGATGGCCGGTGAGCCGACCGGATGGCGGAGGTTGGCTGTTCGGGCCACTTCCCGGACGCTCGGGCGCCGGTTTCTCAGGGAGCGTGGCCGGGTCCTCGGGTGGTTGATCCGGCCACGCTGCACGTCCGGACCGGTGCCATGGGAGAGCCCATGCCGAACCTCCGGCGCCTTGCCCGGTCGCCGTGGCCGTGGGCGGCCGGTCCCCGGGCATCCTCGAGCGCATCGACGCGGGTGCGCGGGTGCGCGGCACGCTGGTGTTCGATATCCCGCGCCGCACGCGGCTGACGTCGATCGTGCTGCGGGACTCGGCCCGTACCCGGGGAGTGCGCATTTCGCTCGTGCGGGCGTAGGTTTCTCGGATGGCTGAGCAACCCATGATCGTGGTCCGCGGCGAGGCCGTCCGCGAGGTGCCACCGGAGATCGCGCAGTTCTCCGTCACCGTGTCCGCGCGCGACAAGGATCGGCAGGTCGCCCTCTCCCGGCTGGCCGAGCGGGCCGCCGCCCTGCGTGCCACGCTCGACGGCTACGCCGACGCGATCGAGCGGCGCGACACCGGCGGGATCCAGGTGCGTCCCGAGCTCAAGCGCGGCGGCGAGCGCGTCTCGGCGTACGTGGGCAGCGTCAGCACCACGGTCACGGTGACCGACTTCGGCACGCTCGGCGAGATGCTGCTGCGGCTGGCCGACGCCGAGCAGACGGCCATCTCCGGTCCCTGGTGGCACTTGCGCTCCGGCAGCCGGGCGGGCGCCGACGTACGGCGGGAGGCGATCGCCGACGCGCTGGGCCGCGCCCGGGAATACGCGCAAGCCGTCGGCGCGGAGGTGGACCGGCTGATCGAGATCTCCGACGAGGGCGCCGGCGGTGGCGGTGGCGGCGGCATGATGCGCGCGGCCGCCTTCGGTCTGGAATCCGCCGAGCTGGAGCTCGAAGTCGATCCTCAGCCGCAGACCGTGCACGCCGCAGTGGTGGTACGGGTGTCTATTACTGAGCCTTCGGCTTTGTCGGAAATGTGTGACAAAAAGATATAAGGGAACTCTTCAGATCGGGCTCTCCACGCCGATGGGTGTATTTCCCGGTCCTGAAGGGTGTGAGTGCGATGGCTTTGCCGCAGCTCGGCGCCTGGGTGTTGGAAGAGCTGCCGAAGCTCAACCTGGCAATCCTGCGCGACGTCCTGGCCCCGCGGGCGCTGACCGAGGCGCTGGACGAGATGGTCCTGCCCGAGCTGCCCCTCCCCGAGCGATTGTCCGCGGCGGAGGCGCAGCAACTGGTGGTCAACCTCGGCTTCGTGGGTGCCTCCGTGGCGAGGCACTACCAGGAGCGCACGCCCGGCGGTAAGGAAACGCCGGAGCGGGCGTTCGAGGGGCTCGAGGCCGGTGCCGAGCGGATTCCCTTTCAGCGGTACTTCGCCGGACTCGCCGACCGGACGGGCACCGGTCACGACCATCGCGACAGCTATGCCTCGCTGGTGCGGTGGAACGTGGGCACGGTCGAGGTCCGCCTGGGCGAACGGACCGTGGCGGTGCTGCCGGGGGTGTTCGACGACGGTCGTACGCGGACGTACACCGGCACCAGCGGTGAGGAGAACTTCTTCGCGCTGGTCAAGAAGGGCGAGGCGGTCGAGCGCGCGGTGAACGACCTGCTCGAGCCGCTGACCGGCCCGGAGACCCGGTGGGACTGCCCGGAGACGGCGTCGCGGGTGCGTACCGCGACGGTGCTGGTGGACGCCCTGCGCCAGCTCTTCCTGGAGTTCGCGGCGCTGCCGCCGGAGCACAGCATGCCTCCCGAGCACTTCATGGACGTGTTCCGCCAGTTCGCCGTGCACTGGACGCCGGGCGACATCCCGCCGAGCGGTGCCCTGGACATCGAGGGACTCAAGCGCGACTTCCTGCTCGGCATCGCGATCCCCGACTACGACAAGCACGTGCGCCGGTTGTTCCCGGGACTGCTGACCGAGGAACGGCAGGCGCTGGAGAACCTGATGGCGCGGCCCACCCTGCCCCGGCGGATGGCCGCCGACCTCGGCATCGACCTCGACCGGCTGCCGGCCGCCGGCCTCGGCGAGCTCCGGGGACTGATCGGCCACCACCACCCGGTGCTGAACGACTGGTACGACCTGCTGACCGCGCACGCCCGCGCCGCCGGTTCGCATCTCATGCTGAGCAAGAAGTTCCTGTTCAAGCCGCAGCGCAAGCGCGACGCCGAGGGTCTCGGCGACCGGCCCCTGGTGTCGAACCGGTCCGGCACGACCGGCATGACCGAGACCTACCTGGAGCGGCTGACCCGGGCCCGCCGTCAGCACGTGCTGGCGGAGCTGCGCCCGGCCCTCGATCCGGAAGTCCGGGAAGGCGCGCCGATAAGTGCGGTACGGTCGGGTTTGATGGAGATTGCACCGGTCGAGGTGCGGTTGGTGTCCTAGGGACAGCCGCGCCCGCCGCGGGCTAGGCGGTAGCCGGGAGCGGATGGTGGGCACGAAGGTGAACGGCAACCCGGCGGCCGAAGTGCGGCCACCGGCGCAGGTCGGCCACGAGCAGTTGATGGCGCTGCTCGACCACACGTCGGCCGTTATCTACATGCGTGACGCCGACGGCCGTTACATGCTGGTCAACCGCGAGTACGAGCGGCTGTTCCAGTTGCGCCGGGAGAACATCGTGGGCCTGACCGACCACGACCTGTTTCCCAAGGACACGGCCGACGCCTTCCGCGCCAACGACTTGCAGGCCTTCGCCCGGGGCGTACCCGTGCAGATGGAGGAGGAAGTCCCCGGCGACGGCGAGGTACGCACCTACATCACCGTCAAGTTCCCGCTCATCGACGCGACCGGGCACCCGTACGCCGTGTGCGGCATCTCCACCGACATCACCGACCGCAAGCGTGCCGAGGAACAGGTACGCCAGCTCAACGCGAACCTGGAACTGCGCGTCCGCGAGCGCACCGCCGAACTCGAAGCGTCCACCCGTGAGCTCGACGCGTTCGCCTACTCGGTCTCCCACGACCTGCGCGCGCCGCTGCGCAGCCTGGAGGGCTTCAGCCAGGTCCTGCAGGAGGACTACGCCGACGTCCTGGACGAGCAGGGACAGCAGTACCTGCGCCGGATCCAGGCCAACGTCGGCCGCATGGCGCAGATGATCGACGACCTGCTGGGCCTGTCCCGCGCGACCCGCACCGAGCTGCACCGTGAGCACACCGACCTCTCGGCGCTGGCCCGCGAGGTGATCGCCGAGCTACGCAACGCCGACCCCGGCCGTGAGGTGGAGGTCGGCGTGGCCGAGGGGCTGGTGGCACAGGCGGACCCGCACCTCATCCGCCTGGTGCTGCAGAACCTGCTGGGCAACGCCTGGAAGTTCACCGCGAACCGGGCCGACGCCACCATCACGATGGACTCCGCGCCCTGCCACGGCATCGAGGTGTTCGCCGTGACCGACAACGGGGCGGGCTTCGACATGCGCTATTCGCACAAGCTCTTCGACCCGTTCCAGCGGCTGCACTCGGCCGCCGAGTACGAGGGCACCGGCATCGGTCTGGCGATCGTGCAGCGGATCATCACCCGGCACGGCGGGCAGATCGTCGCCGACAGCTCGCCCGGCAACGGCGCGACGTTCCGGTTCAGTCTCACCCCCGCACCCGGCGACTGGGAGATCCGATGACCGACGGACCCATCCTGCTGGTCGAGGACAACCCCGACGACGTGATGTTCACGGTGCGCGCGTTCGCCAAGAACCACATCAAGAACGAGGTCATCGTCGCGAGCGACGGCGAGGAGGCGCTGCGGCTGCTGCTGCCCGAGGACGGCAGCCCGCCGCTGAAACCGGCGCTGATCCTGCTCGACGTCAACCTGCCGAAGGTCAACGGGCTGGAGGTGCTGCGCCACATCCGCGACGACGAACGCACCATGGGCCTGCCCGTCGTGGTGCTGACCACCTCCAACGAGGAACGCGACATCGTGCAGAGCTACCGACTCGGCGCGAACAGTTATGTCCGCAAGCCGGTGGTCTTCGACGAGTTCCTGGCCGCGGCCAAGGTGCTGGGCGTGTACTGGCTGCTCGTCAACGAACCGCTCCCGCCCGGGCTGGGCCGGTGAGGACGGCGTGGACCCGTGTCACCTGCTCGTCATCGACGACAACGACGACGACGCCTTCCTGATCGCGCGGCACCTCGTCCGCGCCGGGCTGACGGTCGAGCACACCCGCGTGGACACGGCCGCGGACGTGTCGGCGGCCCTGCGCGAGCGATCGCCCGACGTGGTCATCTGCGACTACAACATGCCGGCGCTGCGGGCCGAGGAAGCCCTCGAGCAGATCCGCCGGCAGGACCCGGACATCCCGTTCATCCTCGTCTCCGGCGAGGTCGGCGAGGAGACCGCGGCGGCGGTGATGCGCGCCGGCGCGCAGGACTTCGTGCTCAAGAGCAAGCTGGCCCGCCTGGCGCCCGCCGTGCAGCGCGAGCTCCGCGAGGCCGCGGAGCGCCGGCAGCGCCGCCGGGCCGAGTCGGCCCTGCGCGACAGCGAGGAACGCTTCCGGCTGCTCGCCGAGCACGCCCAGGACATCATCTTCCGGTACCGCCTGCTCCCGGAGCCCGCCGTCGAATACCTGAGCCCGGCCATCGCCTCGATCATCGGGCGGGCGCCCGACGACTTCTACGGCGACCCGGACCTCATCTTCCGCCTGGTCGAGCCGGAGGACCGGTCGGCCCTGGAGCGGTCCTGGCGGTCGCCGCGGCCGGGCACGGTCACCGTCCGGTGGCGCGGGCCCAGCGGCGAGACCGTCTGGACCGAACAGCGGGCGGTCGCGATCGCCGACGACGCCGGCCGGGTCGTCGCGGTCGAGGGCATTCTGCGCGACACCACGGAACAGGTGCTCGCCGAGCAGCAACGCGCCGAGTTGGAACGGCAGTTGCGCCAGGCCGAGCGCCTCGACTCCCTCGGCCAGCTCGCCGGCGGGGTCGCACACGACTTCAACAACCTGCTGGCGGTGATCTCGGGCTACGCGGCCATGATCGCCGAGGATCTTGCGCCGGACGATCCCGTCCAGTCCGACGTCAACGGCATCCAGCAGGCCGCCGCGCGGGGTACGGCCCTGATCCGCCAGTTGCTCATCTTCAGCCGCCTGGAGCCGTCCCAGCCGGAGGTCCTCGACCTCAACGCCGTCGTGCAGGAGATGCAGAAGCTGTTCGGCCGTACGCTCGGCGAGGACATCGAGATGACCACGATGCTGCAGCCCGGCCTGCCGCCGGTGACGATGGACCGCAGCAAGCTCGAACAGGTGCTGATGAACGCCGTCGTCAACGCGCGCGCCGCGATGCCCACGGGCGGCCGGCTGACCATCGCCACCGGCGACGCGGGCGACACCCCGGTCGGCGGAGGGTCGGCCGTGACGCTGACCATCACCGACACGGGCTGCGGAATGTCCCCGGAGGTCGCCGCGCGTGCCTTCGAGCCCTTCTTCACCACCAAGGGGCGCGGTCAGGGCACCGGTCTCGGCCTGGCCACCGCGTACGGGGCGGTGACCGAGGCGGCCGGCACCATCGAGCTGGAGTCCCGGCCGGGCCAGGGCACCACTTTGCGGGTCTGCCTGCCCGCGACCACCGCTCCCGCCTCCGGCGCCGCCGACGACGCCCCACCCCCGCCCTCCGGCGACACCGGCCAGATCGTGCTGGTCGTCGAGGACGAGGACGCCGTCCGCGACATCGTCTGCCGGATCCTGACAAAGGCCGGATACCGGATCCACCGAACCGCGACGCCGCACGAGGCGCTCAAGCTGTGCCTCGAGGACCGGGTAAAAATCGACGTCCTGCTCACCGATGTCATCATGCCCGGCATGTCGGGCACCCAGCTCGCGGCGGAATTGCGGCGCAACCGGCCGGACCTGCCGGTGCTCTTCATGTCCGGCTACACCAACGGCATTGCGCCCGGCGGGCAGGAGCTTCCGCCGGACGCCCCGCTGCTGCGCAAGCCGTTCGGTAAGGACATGCTCCTCGCCGAACTGCACCGGCTTCTCCGCCATGGCGCCGGCTCGTAGCGGTCCGGCCGATCCACCCGTTTCGACCGCGCGAGCCGCCGCGATCGGCGAGACTCGCACCATGCGTCGATTGTTGCTCCGGATCGCCAACGTGAACCCGGAGAGCGTGACCACGCACTCGGACCGCGTCCTCTACTGCTCCATCGGCGTCTTCATCGTGCTCTATTTCGGGTACGCGACGGTGGGCGGCGCCGCTTTCGTCGATGCCAGCGCCAACTACACCAACCCCTGGTATCAGTGGCTGGTCGGCCCGCTGGTGGCGACGGGCGTGGTCGCGTACGACCGGGCGGTGGTCGGCCGGGTGGCGATCAACTTCGAGAACCTGGACTCGCCCGACCCTAACGAGCTGCTGCGCAAGCCCACGCTGGGCCTCTACTTCGGCCGGGTCTGCCTCGCCCTGCTCTTCGCGGTGATCATCACCGAGCCGCTGATGCTGGAGCGCTACAAGGGCGAGATCGACGCCCACCTCAACGACGTGCACAACGCGGAGATCAGCGAGATCGAGAAGGGCGGGGCGATCGCCGCGTACGATGCCCGCCTGGCGGAGCTCAAGAAGGTGACCGCCGCCGAGAACAAGGCGGTGCAGGCGCTGAACACGCGGGCGGCCGAGAAGCGCCGCGATGCCCGCCAGCTCTACGCCCAGGCGGTGGCCGACTCCGAAGGCGAGGGTGCGTCCCGCAAGGCCGGCTGCCCGCCCGGTGGCTTCTGCGACACGCTGGTCAAGCGGTCGCGGGGCCTCGACGCCGAGGCGGCCCAGCTCGACGCGCAGGCCGCGCGGCTGCAGGAGAGCCAGAAGGCGGCCCGGGAGTCGCGCGCCGCCGAGGAGACGGACCTGACCAACAAGATCAAGGCGCAGCGGACGAAGAACGCCGAGGCGATCGCGGCCGACGCCGGCTTCGGCGCCCGCACCAAGGCCATGTGGTTCCTGGTGAGCACCGACTTCTGGGGCATCGGCCTCTTCTACGTCGGCATCGCGCTCCTGCTGGTCGCGCTGGACTGCGCCGCGGTGGGACTCAAGATCGTCTCCCACGGCAACGCGTACGAGCGCACCGAGGCGCGGCTGGCCCGCGGCCGCGAGCACGAGGCGGCGATCGGCTACGAGCAGGGCCTGAAGGACGCCCGCCGGTATGCCGAGGCGGCCTCCCGGGTGATGGCGGAGAGCATAGGCAAGGCCTCGCACGACGAGGAGCTGGCCGACATGGCGATGGAACGGGCCCGGGCACACCTGTACGACAGCGTGGCGGGCATGCCGATCCCGCCGGTGTCGTCCGTGCCGCTGATCGACCATCACCCGGCGCCGAGCCCACCGCACGGCCCGCCTCCGACGCTCCACGATGTGGACAGCATTGATGTGGACAGCATCAGGGCGTAGTGCAAATTGCAGGAGGGGGGCTACGATTTCACTCCGGTACACCGCCAGCCCACGCTCTGTTTTCGGCGGTGGCGCCGGGTTCGAGGAGCGGCGGAGGCGGCGAGCGATCGCCGTCGCCGCCGTGGCCCGTCCAGGCGGCGGCTGGAGATTTGCGGCGCTGCCGGAGATTGCCACGGCCGCGGGGCTGCAGCGGCTGGAGATTGCAGCGGCCGGAGGGCGGCGGCGGGAAGGCGCGGCGGGCGCCGCGGTCACCGCGGCGGGGTCGGCCCGCCGGTGGCGCTGGTCCGGGGCCGGGGTTCGCAGCCCACGACGCGGATCGCCCGATGCGGGACCGGCCGCATCACCGGCGCCGCAAGCCGCGCGGCGTAGCGCGCGCGGGTCGACGAGGTTCCCAGCGCGAGCCGGAGCTGTTCGAACTCGTCGCTGGACAGGATGACGCTCGCCATGTCCAGCGCCTCCCGCCGGGATCTGCACCGCGGAAGAGCCACGACGACTCCGTGCGGCGTCTTCACACGGACCGCGATCGGCAGTTCGGTCATGCAGACGCGCATGGTTCCTCCTGGGATTCGCTGATTGCGGCGGTCGCGATCGAGGCGCGGTGCGGCCACGGCTACTGAATGTGTATCCGCCCACACTCTATGAAGCATTCGGCATGATCGATGCGTGCAGCGCAGATTTCTTGCGATCCGAAAACGGGACGAAACGGCCGCGGCCCGGATCACGCCGATCGATCGGCGCTCAGCAGGGACTGGACCAGCGCGAGGACGTGCCGCCGGTCGTCGGGGCTGAGCCGGGACAGTGCCGCGACCAGGATGGTGATCTCGGGGTCGGTGACCGGCTCCTGCCAGGTGGCGAGCCCGGCGGCCGATGCGGCCGCGGCGCGGACGGCGTCGAGGGGCACGGCGAGTCCCTCGGCCAGTCCCTCCAGGGTTGCGGGATGCGGCGGGCGCCGCAGATGCTCGGCCGTGGCGAGGTGGTGGACGGTGGAACGCGGGATGCCGCCACGCCGCGCGACGTCGGCATACGACCAGCCCTGCTCCGCCATCCGGTCCCGGATGAGCTGCTGGAGAGGGTTCATCGGCATCCCGGTCGTCGTCATGTGTCGTTCGCTGTGGGTTGTCTCGGGTGCTCTAGTTCAGAGAAGTTCATAATTTACCGCGCAAATATATCGAACCAGTTCAACCCCTTGTCCGGCACCATCGTCGAGCGTAGCGTCCGATGTCGATGGACAACCTGTCCATCGAGGTTGGACGTTGGGAGGCACGATGTCAGCCATGACGTACGCACCCACCATGTCGGGGACGAGCCAGGGCCAGATGTTCGGCGGCTGGGGCGACAGCGCGTACGGTCCGCAGCAGCAGAGCGGCCAGACGATGGGTCAGCAGCCGCTGCAGCAGCACTTCGCGCAGCAGCAGCTCGCACTCCGCATCGCTCAGCAGCTCATCCGGCAGCAGGTCACCCAGGTGCTGGCGCAGCAGCCGGGAATCATCCAGCAGCTCGAGCACATGCAGCTCATCCAGGTGCAGACGCAGTCGCACCCGCTGGTGCAGGTCCTCGCCCAGCAGCCGCTCGTGCAGCAGATCGCGCAGCAGACCATCCAGCAGCTCACGCAGTCGGGCATGCTGCAGGTCGCGCACCAGGTGGCCCAGCAACTCGTGCAGCAGCAGCTGATCCAGCAGACGGTGCCGCAGCAGGGCTACGGGCAGCAGGGCATGGGCCAGCAGTTCGGCCAGCAGGGCTTCGGGACCCCGAGCTTCGGGCCGCAGCAGCAGTACGGCCAGCAGCAGTTCGGCCAGCCGCAGTTCGGCCAGCAGCAGAGCCCGTACGGGAGTTTCACTCCCGGGCAGTTCGGCCGCTGACCGGTCCGAGCCGGACAACCGCGATCGCCTACCTGCGCCGCCGGCGGCCACCGCCGCCGTGACGCGGTGGCAGGCCTCCCGATCGCCGCGCGGCCGGCGCGGCAGCCCTCGGCGGTGGCCGGACCCAGTCCGGTCGCCGCCGACGCACATGCGTTCCCGCGCCGATCCGGGACGATCCGGCGGCGCCATGTCATGCGTTCCCGCGCCGGTCCGGGACGATCCGGCGGCGTCACCTCAGTGGAAGGAGCACGCCATGCCCGAGCAGGGCCAGGCACCCGGCACCGGCCGGCCGAAGGGACGGCCCGACAAACCCACGGATCGGCCGGCCGAGCCCCGCGTCGCCGCCACCCGACCGGGTGGGACCGACGACACCCCGCGCGGGCAGGGGCCGCGCGACTCCGGCGACGAGACGGGCGGACGCCCCGAGTCCGTGCGACGCCGCCCCGAGCGGTATCTGGTCGCGCCGACCGGCTGGGCGACCATGCCGGGACTCCCCGGCACCGCCGACCCGGCCGCGGCCGGGCAACAGCTCATCGAGGCGCTGCAGCGCGACCCCGCCCTGCACGTGTTGCGGGTCATCCGCAGTGCCGCGAGCGAGTCGAGCCCCGGCGACCAGGCCCCCCTCGTCACCGGCATCCGGTTCCCGACGGTCGCCGTGGTCGAGGCCACCCCGGAGCAGGCGGCGATCCTGGCCGCGCGCCCCGAGTTCCACGTCGACATCGACCACCCGCTGCGGCACGGCGAGCAACTGCCAGTGCCCCCCACGGTCCCGGGCACGGGCACTCTGGACCAGTCGCTGTCGGTGCGGTTCCGCGTCCGCGACGAGCGCGACGAGCCGCTGCGCGACGCGGTGGTCTACGTGCACGGCGGCCTCTACCCCGTCGTGGGCCGCACCGACGCCGACGGCGCCGTCGAGCTGACCGTGCCGGCCGAGTCCCTCGAGGCCGTACGCGGCGTCTTCGTACGCCCGCGGTCCGACTGCTGGAGCACGATGCTGAAGTCGCCGTCCCTGTCGGCCACCGAGGCGAACCCCGTGGTCTGCCGGCGGCTCGACACCGCACCCCGCGAGCTCACCGCCGACGGCTGGGCCCGGCGCGCGATGAACTTCGACCGGCTCCCACCGACCTATCGCGGCCACGGCGTACGCATCGCGGTGATCGGTTCGGGCGTCGACGCCGGACGCCTCGGCGCCGCCGAGGGCGTCATGTCCGGGATCAACGTCGTGGGCCAGGATGAGAAGGCCTGGGACCAGGACGCGATCGGACGCGCCACGCACGCCGTCGCGCTGATCACCGGATCCGACGGTGACCAGGCCGGAGGCCTGGCCCCCGAGGCGGAGGTGCACGTCTGCCGGGTCCTGCCCGGCCGGCTCAGCGACCTCATCGAGGCGCTTGACTACTGCATCGCCCAGGAGGTCGACGTCATCGACCTCGGCGTCTACACCGAGGGCGCGGCCGGGCTGGTGGCGTACAAGCTGGAGGAGGCCCGGCAGGCCGGCATCCTCTGCGTGGCGGCGGCCGGTGACACCGGCGGACCGGTCACGTTCCCCGGCACGCTCGCCCCGATCTTCACCGTGGGGGCCGTCGGGCAGTTGGGCACGTACCCGCCGGAGAGCCACCATGCCACCCAGCAGAGCGGGATGCCGACCCGGGAGGGCTTCTTCGTCGCCCGGTCTAGCTGCACGGGCCGTGAGGTGGACGTGTGCGCGCCGGGCGTCGCGGTGATCTCCGCGGTCGGCCCCGAGGGCCGGGCGGCCTTCGACGGCACTCCGATCGCGGCGACCCACGTCGCCGCGCTGGCGGGGCTGGTCCTCGCCCACCACCCGGACTTCCGGTACGGCTTCGGCATGCGCGGACCGGCCCGGGTGCACCGCCTCACGCAGTTGATCAAGTCGAGCTGCCGGCCGCTGCCGGGTGCGGACCCGTACCGCTGCGGCGCCGGGCTTCCGGACGCGGCCGTCGCGGTCGGGCTGGTCCCGCAGTGGGCGCCGTACGGCATGTCGGAGGCCCCGGGCGTCCCGTTCGACGCAGCCGCCTCGGCAGCCACGGCATCCCCACCGGCCGCGATGACGCTCGTGGCGGCCATACGGGCGGCCGGCTACCTGCTGCCCGACCCCGATGAGTGACGGCTGACAGTGCGACCGGAGGCCGCCGGGTGGACGCGAGTCCGCCCGGCGGCCTCGCCGTCTCACCGCTCGCAGAAGTTCCTCCAGCCTTGCCGCGGATTTGACGGCGGCTTGAGTCCCGGTTGAGGGAGCGGGCCGAACTACTCCTCTGACAGCGAGAGATGGCCGGTGCGCCGGTCGGTGAGAGGAACACAAGATGCAGTTCCGCGGAACGAAGATGCTGGCGGTGGCGCTCACGGTGACCGGCGGAATCGCGATCAGCTCCGGCGTCATGTGGCAGGCCTCCAGCGCGGCTTTCACGGCGAACACCGGCAACAGCGCGAACACCTGGAATGCGGGTACGGTCGAACTCAGCGACGACGACAACGGCTCGGCGATGTTCTCGCCCACCAACCTGCGGCCCGGTTCGACCGGCGAGAAGTGCATCAACGTCTCGTACACCGGCAGCCTCGCGGCCACGGTGAAGCTGTACGGCACCGCCGTCTCCGGCGATCTCGCCCCGCACATCGACCTGGTGATCGAGGAGGGCAGCGGCGGCGGCTACGGCACCTGCACCGGCTTCACCCCGTCGGGCACCGCCTACACCGGCACGCTGGAAAACTTCGGCGCCACCAAGAACAACTTCGCGAACGGCGTCGGCACGTTCGCCCCGGCATCGGCCGACAACAAGACCTACCACATCACGTACACGTTGAACGCGTCCACGCCGGACATCAAGCAGGGTACCTCCGCGGCGGCGACCTTCACGTGGGAAGCGGCGAGCTGACCATGACCACCCTGTCCGCACCGGCCGGATGGGCCGGAACCCACCAGCCGGCCGGACGCCGCCGGTCGAGCGGACGCCGCACCGTCCCGCCGGGCCTGCCGTCGCTGCTGCTCCGGTTCGTCGCCATCGCCATCCTGGCGGCCGTGGGCGCGCTCGTGGCGTGGAGCTCGGTGCCGGCGATCTGGGGCTGGACCCCGGTCGCGGTCGTCAGCGAGTCGATGAGCCCGTCCCTGCACCGCGGTGACGTCGCCGTCACCTCGGCCCCGCCGGAGAACTGGACGCCGATCGTCGGCCAGGTCGTGGTCGTTCCCGACCCCCAGCACCCGGGCCAGACCCGCATCCACCGCATCTCCGGCATCGACGAGAACGGCCTGCTGATCACCCGCGGCGACGCCAACGGCAGCGACGACAGCTTCCGTACGGCACCCGACCAGGTCAAAGGCATCGGTCGCCTGCTGATCCCCGGGGTCGCCCTGGCGACGCTGGACATGCGGGAGGGCGACCCCGCGATGTTCGTGGCCCAGACGGTCGCCGTGCTCGGCGCGGTCGCCCTCGTTCTGCGACCGGCCCGCCGGGCGACGCCCGACGGACTTGACGGCTCGCGGTAAGGCTTCTACGGTCGGCCCACAACTGAAGATCGCGCTGCTCGAGCCCTGGCGGGAGAGCACCCGACCCGGTCGGGACGCCGAAGGAGCAACCCCTCCCCGAGAATCTCTCAGGCACAGATACCGCCAACGGCGAGGCGACTCTGGAAAGCCGGGACCACCCTAGGACCCGCACCCACGGTGCAAACCGCCTCGCGGCGGTGAAGCTCTCAGGTATAGATGACAGAGCGGGGAGGGTCATCTGCGACCAGGGAGCCTTCATGGCGGTCAGCGCCTTCGACCTCTATTCCATCGGGATCGGTCCGTCGTCCTCACACACGGTCGGCCCGATGCGGGCTGCGCGACTCTTCGCGGCCGCACACCCCGGCGCGTCCCTCGTGCGGGTCGAACTGTTCGGCTCGCTCACCGCGACCGGCCGCGGTCACGGCACCGACGGCGCGATCCTGTTGGGCCTCGAGGGTGAGGATCCCGCCGTCGTCGACCCCGACCGGGCCGCTGTGCGCGTCGAGGAGATCCGTACCGACGGCAAGCTGCTGCTCAACGGCGCCCGGCCGGTCTCCGTCGAGTTCGTCCGGCACCGGCGCAGCCTGCCCTACCACCCCAACGCCCTGCGGTTCAGCGCCGACGACGGCCCCGAGGTGACCTACTACTCGGTCGGCGGTGGGTTCGTGGTCGAGGAGGGGGCGAGCACCGATCCGGACGCGACCGTGCTGCCGCATCCCTTCGCCACCGGCGACGAGCTGCTGGAGATCTGCCGGCGGGAGGGCACCTCGGTCTCCGGCGTGATGCTCGCCAACGAGCGCGCCTGGCGCACCACCGACGAGATCCACGACGGCCTGCTGCACATCTGGGAGGTCATGCGCGGCTGCGTCGCGCGCGGCCTGCGGACGGACGGCGTCCTGCCGGGTGGCCTGCGGGTACGCCGGCGCGCCCCGGCCCTGCACGCCGAGCTGATCCGGCGCCAGGACTCCGACCCTCTGCACGTCATGGACTGGGTGAACCTCTTCGCCCTCGCCGTCAACGAGGAGAACGCGGCCGGCGGGCGGGTGGTCACCGCGCCGACCAACGGCGCGGCCGGCATCGTCCCGGCGGTGCTGCACTACTTCACCCGGTTCGTGGCCGGCGCCGACGACGAGGGTGTGGTCCGCTTCCTGCTCACCGCCGCCGCGATCGGCATCCTCATCAAGGGCAACGCGTCGCTCTCCGGGGCCGAGGTCGGCTGCCAGGGCGAGGTCGGCTCCGCCGCGGCGATGGCGGCCGGCGCGCTGTGCGAGGTGCTCGGCGGCACCCCGGAGCAGGTGGAGAACGCGGCCGAGATCGCTCTGGAGCACAACCTCGGGCTCACCTGCGACCCGGTCGGCGGGCTGGTGCAGATCCCGTGCATCGAGCGCAACGCGATCGCCAGCGTCAAGGCGATCAACGCGGCGCGGCTCGCCCTCAACGGCGACGGCGATCACCGGGTCAGCCTCGACACCGCGATCCGCACGATGCGCGACACCGGGCGCGACATGTCGAGCAAGTACAAGGAGACGTCCCGCGGCGGACTGGCGGTCACCGTCGTCGAGTGCTGATTCGTCGGATAGGGTGCAATTTGCACTCGCCGACCTGGAGCGGAGACGGTGAAGGTAGATCTGAAGGACCGCCGGATCGTCATCGGCGTCGCGGTGGCCGTCGTGGTTCTCGTCGGACTCGCCATCGGCCGCTCCGCTCAGGACGCGGGCCCGGGCCGGCTCGACGACGGCGCGGAGAGGGCCTGCACCGCCTTTGCCGCAGGCTACGCAGATGCCGGCACCAAGACGGCCCGCCTGTCCCTCGCCGACGAGGTCGGCAAGCGGGCGGCCGACAGCGGGAACGCGCGGATCGCGGAGCGGGCCACCGCGCTGGGCCGCAGCGCGAACGAGACCGCCACCGCGTGGAAGGCGGACGCCACCGCCTTCACCCAGGCCTGCCGGGACGCCGGTTGGAGCTCGACGGGCTGACCGGCGACCCCGGTCAGGGGCGGCGGGCCTCGCCGGTGATGCGGACCGGCACGGTGAAGACGGCGCCGCGGCAGGCCTCGTCGGCGTCGGCCGCCATCCGGAGCGCGCCGGGCACGGTGAAGACGGCCACGTCGTTGCGGGCGACCTCCCAGCGCACCGCCAGGTCCGGCCGCGCGATGCTGACGCCGTGCCGCTCGCAGCCGTTCTCGCGGTGTTCGTCGTCGGCGATGACGTTTCCGGTGCCCGCCGCGACCGAGGAGACCCGGATGGCGAAGTCGTTGTCGTTCAAGACCGTCACGGTCAGGTCGCCGGTGGAGCCGGGCGCCAGCGGCACGTCGAGGCTGGAGCGTCCCCTCAGTCCCATCTCCACCGAGGCACCCGCCCCGGTCGAGTCGCTTCCCGAGCCGGTGATCTTCCAGTACGCCCACATGGCCCCGGCGTTGACGATGACGGCCGCCACCGCGGCGGCCACCAGGATGCCCCGGGTCCGCGGGTCCAGTCCCCGCCGGCGCGGTATCGCCCGGAAGGCGGGCTCGTCGAGCTCGGGTTCGCTCGCGGCCGGGGGTGCGGTGGTGTCCTCCGCCCGGGTGTCCCCGGGCTTCTCGCTGCTCAGCACGGCTCGCCTCACGAGTCCACACCGGCCTCGGGGGCGGTGCTCACGGAGCGGGGCGTCGCGGTCGGGGCGAGCCGTCTGCGGGACGTACGCATACGGGGCTTCCTTCTGCGAGGTTGCGGGTGTTCCAGCCGGTCGCCTCGCGGCGTCCGGGACGCCGCGTGGTGACACCTACAGTGCCCGATTCGGGGGCTCGCCGAGATCGGCGTTCCGTCTCGCGTTGCCCGCGCATGACTCAGTCAGGACAGCCGGTACGGGCTAATTCCTCCGGGGGAGCGGCGGTCGTCGCGCCGATCTTCGCAAGGTGCGCCGCTATGCCCGGCGATGACGATTGACCAGCGGTTACATGGCTGTTAACACCAAGAATCGGGGCGGGCAAACGTGAGCCCCGGTGGCGAACGTGGCTCGTCTCGCGGCGACCCTCCCGCGACCGGGCCGGCCCGCTCAGCGGCTCCCGGAGCGACGTCGGCGCCGGCCCGCTCAGCGGCTCCCGGAGCGACGTCGGCGCCGGCCCGCTCAGCGGCTGCCGGAGCGGCGCCGGCGCCGGCCGCCCGGCAGAGGCGCCGGCTCGGTCTGGATACGGCGGCGCGCGTGGCCGACGACGTGCTGCCGGTCCAGGTCGCACCCGCCGGGGGTGTGCTGGCGCCTGCGGATGGCCAGGTCGAACATGGAGTTGGACGCTTGGTCGTAGCCGGTGCGGTAGTCCTCCTCCCGGTCCAGTCCCTGCTTGTACCACTGGTGGATGCGTCCGGTCGCGTACCTGCTGGCGACGACGAAGGCGAGCGCGAACAGCGCTTGGATGATGCTGTTGCCAGGCACTGTCGTGACTCTGCTTCCTTCCGTGGTGTCAGACCTGGTGGTGCAGCAGGCGGGCGGTCTCGCGGCGCTCGGCGTGGACGTCGGTGGCGGTGCGGGCGGGCAGGTGGTGCCGCGGGACGACGGCGCGGACCTGAGCGGGCGCTGGGCTCGCCGCTGCGGTCGGCGCGGCCGAGGCCGCGGCAGGCGCGGACCCCACCGGGTGGTTGCGGACGGCGAGTTGGAACAGCGTGCGCGACGCCTGGTTGCAGCCCTTCCGGTACGCCAGATCGCGGTTGAAGCCATGCCGGTACCACTGGTGCACCCGCCGGGCCACGTACGCGGTGAAGATGACCGTGGCAACCGAGAGGGCGAGCTGGAGGGCGATGGAACCGGCTGGTGTCATGTTTCAGATGTTATTAGTTGCTGCAGGGAAAGTAAGCCGTCTGTAACGGCAGTACGGGCATACGCCCAGGCGCCGCGAATTGACTGTTTGTTCACGGTGTTTCGCGTGACACGACCAGGCTTTTATGAACTTCGACGGACTTCTGGTCAGCCGTCTCCTCCTCGGCCACCGGCATCTCCGAAGGGGACGGCTGGTGATCCGTCGGCGGCTCCACCGGCGCCGCCGTCGTACCCTGCTCGGGCTCCGGCGGTGCCGGCGGCACGATCGCGGGGGCCGGCTCCGAATCCGTCGGCACCGGCACCGGCGCCGGAGTCGCCGGCCCGGCCACCGCCCCGGCGTCGTCGGCCGCACCGGCACCCGCCGGCGCGGCCGCGCCGGAACCGAGCGGGGGCGGCACCCGGCCATCCCCGGCACCCGGCAGGACGACCACGCCGTCGACCACCACCGGCGCGGGCTCGCCCGGAAGCGGGATCGGCGGGCTGTGCCGGCCGGCCGGTCCGGTCCAGAAAGCACCGTGGGCCGCCACGACGGAGTACGTCACGAGACAGCCGGCCCGCGGATGCTCGTCGACACAGCTATGGCGATCGACCGGTATGTCGCAGGCGAGCTGCGTGACCGGTCCGAGGTGGCGACTCACGAGATACCGCTGCACCGGCGTATCCGCGGCGATCTCGACCCGGTCCCACTCGATCCGTGGTCCCCGCACGAGCAGACCGTCCGCGGTGCTCCGCGGCTCGCCCCCGGGCAGCGTCGCGGCCGGCGCCTCCACGAGCGCCGCACCGGCGATCGGCAGCCGGTACCGCAGGAAGCGATACACAGCCCTGACTCCTGACATGCTCACGCCGACGTCGCAGGGCCGCGGGCGGACGCCGATGGAGTTCTTCGGCACCTTCCACGACACGGCCAGCACGTCGGCGCTGACGAGCACCCCGGTCTGCAGGCAACCGGCGTCGCGGTGCGCCGGGTCGGCCGTCACTCTCCCACCGCCGGGGCTGATGGAGGTGATCCGCACCGGGAAGTCGTTGCGGTTGGTCACCGTCACGGTCAGCCGGCCGACGCACCCGGATACAGCGGCTCGCTGGTGTCTGAGCGGCCCTGCAGTTCGAGCTCCACGGCGGAGCCGGCGACGTCGACGCCAGTGCCCGCTCCGCCGAGCCTCCAAGCGGCCCAGGCCGCGCCGGCCGCACCGAGCGCGACGACGGTGGTGACGACAACGGTGGTGGACCGCCTGTTGAACACACGCATGCGCGCTTGTCCTCGTGCGAACGGGAAGATGTGGCTCCGGCCGCCGGGACACGGCCGGAGCCACGGGGAATGAATTGCCGGGCGCCCTCCGGTGGAGGCGGAACGGGCGCGGCACAACATTCCCGGACGAAGGGCAGAAACGTGATCGGATGTCCGTGCGGCATTCCCGCCGGATGAAATCCCGCTTCTGCGCTCACCGGTTTGCCCCGTTCGAGGTACGGCGCCGCACGTGCGGCATCGGCCGTCGATGCGCGGCCGCCGGCGTTCCACACTGCACAATCCCGTCACCAGCGACGACATGCGGCTACCACCTTCCTCGGTCGATCTTCAAATCGGTGTCGATCACGCTCCGTCGCTGCCTGCCGGGTTCGTAGACGGCAGTCGCACGATGCCGGTCGACCGGCGGTGAATCGGCGGTGCATGATGTCTCCCGATCGCCCGGCGCGGCGTCTCCGTTGGGGAGACGCCGCCTCTTCGCAGGTAGGACGGCGTCTCGTAAAGAAAACGCTACGGAGACGCGGCCGGAGATCGGGCCTTCGTGCGGTGAATTCCGGGTTTTGATCATTACCCTGCGTCCGGTCGGATGAGCCCGGGAGAGTGATGCCGGGGACCCGGCCACGGCGCTCAGACGCCGACCGTGGCGGACCGACGGCCCTGGCGTGCGGACCATCGCTGCGAGATCTCGGCCAGGTCTCCCTGATACCGGTGCGAGCGGTGGATCAGGTCGCGCCGGGTGTCCGGGTGCAGCAGTCGCTCGATGACCGGCGCCGCGCCGGCGGCGGAGAAGGCGCCGTACTCACACCAGGCGTCCGGCTGGCCGACGCCGGCCATCACGCCTTCGGTCTTGCGCGTGAGATTGCCGCGCAATATCACGCCTTGCTCTCGCGCTTGGCTCAGGAGATCGGTTCAGCTCGGGCGCCCGGCGAGGCGCCGGGCTGTCGCCGTCCTTCCGGACGTGCGGCCCAGTAGCTCGTCGAGGAGCCGCACATAGGAAACGATCTGCCCGTCCAACGTGTGGCGTCGCTGGACATGCGCGATTCCCCCTGCACCCAGTCGGGTACGCAGCTCGCAGTCGGCAAGCAGGGCGCTGAGGTGCCGGCGCAGCGCCGCGACGTCGCCGGCGGGGGCGAGCAGGCCCGTCCCACCGTCCACAACGGCCTCCGGCACCCCGGCCACCCGGTATCCGACCACCGGGACTCCGCAGGCCTGCGCCTCGAGCATGCCCAGCGGCATCCCCTCCACCAACCCGGCGTGCACGAGCACGTCCGCGGCGCGGAAGATGTCCGCCACGTCGGACCGCCTGCCGGCGAAGGTGACCTGGGAGCCGAGCGTCTCCCGGGCGAGCTCGCGCATCTGCCGGGCGTACTCGGGGTAGCTCGAGGTGACCCCCACGATCGCCAGATGCCAGCCGGGCCGGCCACGATGCGGCGTCATCGCGGTGATGATGTCCTCGATGCGCTTGTCCGGGTCGATGCGCGTGACCGCCACGACGAGGACGTCGTCCGGTGCGGCTCCCAGGCCTGCGCGGACGCCGGCGTCGGCGGCACCGGGCCGGAAGATCGCGGTGTCGACACCGTTGGCGATGACCGTCACTCTCGACCGGGTGCGCAGCGACAGCCCCGCGGCGACGGCCCTGCTCACGGCGACGCTCGCGTCCGCCGTCCGCACCGCCGCGGCGCGCAGCACGGCTCCGAACCGGTGGGGCATCTCCTCGTGCAGGTGCAATACGGCGGGCCTGCCGGCGGCCCGAGCGGCCAGCGCCGCGTCGAGGTGGATCGCGTGCCCGTTGGCGTGCACCGCGTCGCAGCCCGACGAGGTGATCGCGTCCCGGATCAGGGCGCGGGTACGCCAGAGCTGCGCGCCCTCACGCAGCATCGCCCGCGCGCTGAGTCTGCCCCGGTGGCCGTCGCTGCGTACCGACCGGACGATCGGCAGCGGCAGCGCGATGTGCGGCAGTCCCGCGGCCTTCCACGCCTGCGCAAGGTCCAACTCCGGCGGCCCGGCCAGGGTCATCTCGACACCGTGGCGCGCCAGTCGGGGTGCCATCCGCAGCAGATAGGCCTGGGCACCCCATACACCCACCGCCTGGTCGAGCACCAACAGTCGCAGGGGCACCGTGAATCACACTCCAAGGTTCTCGATCGCGGGGCGGGGCGAGTCGCGGCCGTTCAGCACGGCGATGGGATCCGCCGCCATGAGCGTCAGCGCGTGCCCGATCCGTCCGGTGTCCAGGACGCCCGCGTGGAAGCTCGCGGATAGATGTACGGCTCGGCCGGTCTCGGTCACCGCGAAGGTCAGTCCCTGCGGACCGGCGGGCTGCACGCTGCCACTCCACACCGGAACCCTTCCGGCTCGCCAGGGGAGACGTTCGATGGGCAGAGGACGCCCCAGATAGGTGAAGGCGAGTTCCGCCTGCGGACGCAGCGGTGCCGTGACGGGGGAAGCCGGGGGACGCCGGCCGAACATCAGCCCGGCGCCGAGCGCGGTCAGCGGCCGGCCCACCGCGCCGGCCCTGGCGATCAGCTCGGCGATCCGCGCCGCCGGCATCGCGGCGGACATCGCCATCAGCAGGCCCACCGAGAAGTTGCCGTGCAGCTCCGGGTATTGCGCCGGCAAGTAGCGGCGGACGTCGTACAGGACCCGGACCTCCGGACTGATCGGCACTCCGCTGAGGTCGAGGGCCCGCATGACCAGGGAGAGGCCGACGGCCGCGCTGGTTGCTCCGGAGGCGCTAGTCTTGCGCCAGCGCCGGACCTCGGCGGCGAGCTCGCCGGGGATCCGTTGATAGAGGGTTACCCGTTGCGGGGACCACGGCCGCGTGGCGACCTCCGCCGCAGACGGCGCGTGCCGGATCGCCCGGGCGGCGGCCAGCACGCGTTTCGGCGAGCGGCCGAAGAAGTCTCCGAGCGCGGAGACGAACGGGGGCATGACCGGCCGCGGCGGGAATGGCACCGGTTCGCCGGTGGCCGCCGTCTCCAGGAGGCGCGAGAGCAGCGCCACCAGCGCCCGGCCGTCGCCGATGGCGTGCGACATGCGCAGGGCCACGTGGTCGTGACCCACCGAGAACGCCAGCGGCCGGTCCTCGCGCTTGTCGTGCACCAGGCCGGTCAGGAAGCGCCCGTAGTCAAGACTCGGATCGGCGTCCAGGTCGGTGACCATGCCGTCGGCGACGGCGTCAAGATGCGCCGGCGCGGGCCGGCGCCACCGGCGCCCGGACTCGTCGATGGACCAGCCCAGCCGGCTCTCCGGCCAGCGCTCGGCGGTCCGGGCGATGGCCTCGACCAGGGCCTGCCTGGTCGGCGCGTGCAACGGACCGACCACGGTGGCCGTGGAGGCTGACGTCCAGGGCCGGTCGAGCCGGCTGATCGGCCGCGTAGCGTTCGGTATCGCAGGGCTCATGGCCAATGCACCAGATTCCGTCGCGGGGTGAATTCTCGGGCGCGGAAGACGACGACCTTCTGGTCCTCGTGCACGACCGTCCACCGGGGATCGCGCCGCATCCGCCTTTCCAGGTTGTCCAGCGCGCGCGGAGGAAGGATGCCGAAGTACCAGTCGTACACGCGCATCTGATCGCTGATGATCAGGTAGTTGTGGCCGCCGGTGCGGCCGGCGATCAGCTTCATGAACGTCGCGTACGAGGCCTCGGTGTCGAAGTTCGAACCGACGAGGTTCGCCGAATAGATCATCGGTGAGTCGTAGTCGCGCTTGAACCGGGCGAACTCGGCGTACCGGCCGTTCACCCGTTCGGGCCACACCGGTGCCGCCACGGTCACATAGGACGGGAGCGGCACGGTGGTGAGCAGCTTGTCGGCGAATTCCACCTGCTGCCGGGTCATCAGATTCGCCGACCAGCCACCGTAGTAGCCCTGCGCGGAGGCTCCCGCCAGCCAGGCCAAGACGATCACCATCGCGCCGGCCCGGACCAGGCGTGCCTGCAGCGCTTCCGTCAGGGGAGTGGCCACCAACAGCGCGCAACCGAGCAGCGAGTAGAGGAAGACGCGGAAGATCGCCTCGCCACCGTAGTTCTGGCCGCCGAGGATGAGGATCGGGCTGAAGGCCAGGATGCACGGCGCCAGGATCGGCGTGCCCCTCCTGCGCCCGACGACGGCGCACACTCCCGCGAGCATGAGGTACGAGACCGACAGCGACCGAATCACCAGGCTCGTCACCTGCTGCCCGAGAACGCCGAGGGTCGGGATGTTCGACTTCGCGTTGCTGATCGGGTCCGCCGAGAAGAAGAGGAAGTGGCTGGCCATCTCCCAGTTGAGCAGCAGCCAGATCCCGGCGAGGGCCGACATCGGGAACAGGATCCACCACGGCCGCAGCCGGCGCGTCACGATCAGCAGACCGGTGGCCAGCATGACCCAGTACGGGGTCAGCTGATGCGTCACCACGATCCCGGCGAACAGCGCCATGGCGACGCCGACGCTCAGCGGCGACGGCCGGCTCCGGAAGCGCCCCGCGACGGCGAAGAAGCCGAGCATCAGGATGAAGGCCACCGCCTGCGGTGCGAAGTAGTCCTGCGCGACCCAGTTGGTGGCCTCCACGAGGAAAGCGGCGGTCACGGCCGGCAGCCGCTCCAGCCCCCACGAGCGGGCGGCCACGATCACCAGGCCGACGATCGCGAGATGGACGCCCGTGGTGAACCAGTGCGCGACGGTGATCGGCGAGAGCCCGGTGATCTCGCTGAAGTGCGCCGTGACGGCGAACAGGCCGGGCCAGCCGCTGTAGATGTCGACGCCGCGAGCCAGGCTGCCGTGGTCCTGGATGTAGTCCGCGACACCGATGTGCTTGTACGTCCACGAGTACGGCGGGACCTCGGTGACCAGCGACGTCGTGAGCCGCTCCACGCCGACCAGGCCGACGGTCGCGGTGACCGCGGCGCCGGTGCTGCGGAACCGCACCGCGAGCACGAAGGCGATCAGGACGGCCAGCAGGGCGGCCGGGTAGGTCGCCGGGCCGGCCGCGATCAGCCCGTACTGCGAGACCGGCGCATCACGCAGGCCGGGCAGGGAGACGAGCCACAGGACCAGCGCGACGGCGAGGGCGATCCACGGCGCCGCGACCCGTACGGGAGAGATGTGGTGCCGCCCCCGGCGATGGGGACGGGGAGCGGGCCGAGGGGGTGCACCGGTGACCGCGGCCGAGCGCGCGACGTACACGGTGCCGGTACGGACGAGCGTGTCGGTCACGAGACTCCCTCGGTGCCCGGCACCCGGTGCCGCGCGGCGAACTGGGCGATCGAGATGGTCAGGAAAGCCACGGTCGACAGCAGTGGGCGTGGCTGCCACCACGGGATGGAGACGGACGCCGTGACGAGGACGATCCACAGTGCAAGGCCCGTGACGGGGACGGCGGCGAGGACGAACGACGGCGGCAGGGGGCGCCGGCTCCAGGCCAGCACCGCCGACCCGGGCCCGCCGAGAATGAACAGCAGCATGAGCACGGCCCGCAGCGCCGGGGGCAGCGCCGGGACGGCGGCGAGGAAGCCGGAGAGGCCGGCGATCCAGGCGACGACGAGGAGCGGGTAGCCGGTCACGAAGTCGAAGACCCGTACGGCGCGGGAGTGCCGGGGGGTCATGAGGCGCGCCGGACGGCGTGGGCGAGGGGACGGCGGCGAGCACCGTGCAGCCGGGCCCGCAGGAGGGCGAGCGGGCCGCGTAGGACGGCCAGACGCTCGGCACGTCCGAGACCGCCGATCTCCGCGAGGTCGAGGTCCTGGTCGCGGGCGACTCGGGTGATCCTGCCGAGGTGGGCCAGCGCGTGCACCGACCGCCGGGTGATCATCATCGCCGTCCGGGGCTGGAGCGCGAGCTGGGTGATCCACGCGCCCAGGCCGGTGCCGTAGTCGCGGATCTGCTTCGTCAGGCTCGCCAGGTCCGGCCGGTGCCGGTGCCAGATGATGGCGGACGGCTCGTAGACCAGAATGTGGCCGTTCAGCAGCACCCGGACGAACATGTCGATGTCCTCGCCGCCACCGGTCGGCGAGCCGACGCCGAAGCCCTCGTCGAAGCCGCCCAATGCGAGGACGGTCTCCCGGCGGATGGCGAAATTGGCTCCGGTGCCGAACCGGCCCACCTCGAAGGGGAACATCGGCTCGGCCGGCCGTGGGTGCCGCAGGGAGAACGACTCCCGGACGCAGTTGCGCGCCCAGGTCACCCGCTTGTCGAAGTACGCCTGGCACGGCGACGTCAGCTCGACCGAGGGCACCATGCCGGAGACGCAACCGACGCCGGGCTCCGAGCGGAAGCCGGCGGCGATCCCCGCCAGCCAGCCCGGATCGACGACCACGTCGTCGTCGGTGTATGCGACGACGTCGTGCCGGGCGTGCCGGAGGCCGACGTTGCGGGCACGGGACAGGCCGGCGACCGGCGCGTCCACGGAGCGGATGCGCGGGTCGCCGAGCTCCGCGACGATCCGGTGCGTCGCGTCGGTGTCCGACCCGTTGTCGACGACCACCACCTCGAACCTCCCGTACTCGAGCCGTTGCAGCGAGGCGAGGGCGGTGCGGAGGTGCTCGGGGCGGTTCCGGGTGCAGAGCACGACGCTGATGCCGGGGCCGTCGTTCGGCTGCGCGGCCGTCGCCGTCGGCAGGGCGGAGATGCGGCGCCACAACTCGGCGCCGTCCACGCGGCCCGCCTCGACGGGCAGCTCGACGAAGCCGCGGGGTGCCCGGCCGTGGCGGACCAGGAGGCGGGCGCGGCCGAAGCCGGTAGCTCCGGCCAGGGTGAGGGTGGCGGCAGGCACCACGTCATCGGAGATCTCACCTACCCAGACGGAGCCGGGCCAGAGGGGTGCCGCCACCGGCAACACCGGTTCCAGCCGGTCGATGTGCGCTGTTCTCATGCGGTCTCCCTGCGAGAGGATCCGGTGTTCCCTTGCCGTTGCGTCCAGACGATGTGCAGTGCTGCGCAGGCGGTCATCCACACCTGCGCGATCAGGAGGCCCGCGGCGGCGCCGACGCCTCCGAAGCGATTCGCCAGCAGCCCGACGGACACGTACAGGACGATCACGGTCATCGCGTTCACGCGCAGCAGCGGACGGACGTTGCGGCGCGCCCGTTGCAGGGCCGCCCAGATGATGAACAGCGTCCGGGGTATGGCCGCGCCGGCCAGGATGGCGAGGGTCGTGACACCGTCGAGCCCGGCGTACGTCTCGCCCAGCAGCGGCAGGGCGAAGGGCGCGGTCAGGCTGAGCACGACGGCACCCGCGGTGACCAGGAGCGCCGTGCGGGCCAGGACGACTCTGGCCACGCGGGGGAAGGGTGCGTCGTCGAGCCCGGCGTGGTGGACGACCAGCGAGACGCCGAGCGCGGCGGGGACGAAGTCGAGCCCCTGGACGATGGCCAGGCAGAGCGCGAAGATCGCTCCCTCGGCCGGGCCGGCGACGGCGGTCACCACGAACGGCAGCAGCGTCGTCGCGCCGATCGTCATGGCTCCGGCGGTCATCAGGCGCCAGGCGAGCGCCTTGGCCTCCGCGGCCAGTTCGGGAGCCGGTGCGGTCTCGTCTGCGGCGGCCGCCAGCCGGAAGACGCGGGGCGTCATGACCAGCACCCCGATCAGGGCCGGCAGGAGGGTCGCGGTCACCACGACCGGGCCGAACGCGCTCGACAGGGCCAGCACCGGCAGGAAACCGATCTTGCAGACACTGACCAGGCCGTTCTCGATCGGCAGCCAGCGGGCGCGGCCCATCGCGGCGAGCGCGCAGTCCTGGACGACGAAGTAGCTCCACAACGTGGTCCCGGCGAGAACCAGGAGCACCGTGCTCACCGAGCCGCGCAGGCCGGGCAGGAACGTGGCCGAGGCGAGGCCGGAGACGAGACCGGTCGCCGCCGCGGTCAGGCCGAGCTGCCGGTAACCGGCCCGAAGGATCTTCAGCCGCGACGCGCCGGCCCGGGGCAGCAGGCTGACGAAGGCGTCGCCCACGCCGGTGCCGATGACGATCGCGGGTGCGATGATCGCGGAGAGCAGGGCGGTCTGGATGCCCAGCTCGGACGGGTCCACGGCGCGGGCTGCGACGAGCCAGAACAGCATGCCCAGGCCGGCCGACAGCGACGAGGAGCCGGCGAGCGCCATCGCGTCGCCGTACATGCGACGGTTGCCGGTCGGAGGCGGGGTTGCGGCGGTTGCGGCGGTCCGTGGCAGCGGTCCGGCGGCCGTGTCGGTCATGCGGATCCACTCCCGGCGGTTATCCGTGGCCGCGGCGCTCCCGTTCGCCGGGCCGCCCAGGAGGCCGACGCGGCCCCCGCGGCGGCGCAGGCGATCCCCAGCGCCATGGCGGCGGCCCGGTCGAGGCGACCCGTCGCGACGTTGCGGGCCAGCCCGAGCGGAACCGTCCGCGTGACGTACGTCTGCTCGTCGCCCAGGGCGTCCGGAAGGTCGCGCAGCGCGGCACGCATCTCGATCTTGCCCACGCCCTCGGCGTAGCACCGGCCGGCGAAGAAGCGCAGGGAAGCTCGGTAGGCCGGCACCTCGTGATCCACGATCGCCCGGGGCACATAGACCCAGTGACCCTGCCGTTCGGCGGCCATGCGGATGCACAGGTCGGTGTCCTCGGGCCGGCTGACGTCACCGACCTTTCCGAAGCCGGTCCGGAAGCCGCCCACCGCGCGGAAGACGTCGGCACGAACCGCCATGCTTCCGGCCCAGACGTTGCGTACTCGTGCGGTGGTGGTCGGCATTCCCTTGTAGTGGGCGCCCACCACCCAGCCGAACTCGTCGGGGAACCAGAAGGGCCGGCGGTGATTCCAGACGGGCCGGTAACGGCCTCCGGTGCCCACCACGTACGCGTCCTCGAACGGGGCGACGAGTCCTGCCAGCCACGTGGGCGCGGCGACCTCGTCATCGTCCAGAAAGGCGATCAAGGGGGTACGGGCCCGTGCGGCGGCGACATTCCGGGTGGCCGACGCCCCACGGTTCGGGCCGTCGTTGCCGACCACCACGACCGAGGGGAACTCCGCGCGCAGCACGGCGCCGAGGGCGGCGTTGTGGTCGACCGCCACGACGATTCCGGCCGGGCGGTGACTCTGCCGCTGGACGGAATCGATCGCGGCCCGGATGCCCGGCAGGCGTTCCTCGCTGTGGCAGGCCAGCGCCACCGTCACCGCAACGGATTCAGACATCGCGGCAGCACGTCCGGGGGGTGAGGGGTGAGTGGGCAAGGGTCACCAGGCACCGCCGACGCGGGTGGGCAGAATGGTGGAGTCGCCAGGTTCGGCGGCGTGCTGCCGGGGCGGGAATGCCGGTGCCTGCCGCATCGCGGGCAGGTGGCGGGCGGCCGGGCGGGTGGCCGGTCGGGCCGACCGGGGCGTGGCTCGGACGGCCCGCGCCGCCGGGGTCCGGTACTCCTTGGCGATCACCCGTAGTACGCGCAGGCCGTCCCGGACGGCGTGGAGGTTCGACGCGCCGTGCAGCCGATCGGATTCGTAGCTCGCAACCTCTTGCACCACGAGCGGCGCGACCGCGGCCCGGATGTTCATCATCGTCTCGACCTCGAAGCCGTCGCCGGTCTGCGGCTCGTGCCCTGATGGCGTGGGCAGTTCGAGGTGCTTGACGGCGTGTGCCCAGAAGGCGTTGTAGCCGTAGCAGAGGTCGGTGAACGACGCCTTGTAGAGCATGTTGACCAGGCCGTTCAGGGCCGCGTTGCCGGCACGGCGGATCCGCGTGATGTCGGACGAGCCGCCGCCCAGCGAGAAGCGCGTGCCCTTGACGTAGTCCGCGCCGGTGAGCAGCTCGTCCACGAAGGACACGATCTCGGCGGGGTCCATGGAGCCGTCGGCGTCGATCATGACGATGATCTCTCCCCGGGCGGCGGCGAAGCCGCAGGCGAGCGCGTTCCCCTTGCCGGACCGCGTCTGGTCGACGACGACGATGTCGTCGCGGATGCTGCGGGCGACCTCGACGGTGCCGTCCACGGAGGCGCCGTCGACGACGATCACCTCGAAGACGCCGAGGGGAAGACGCTCGAGCACCCACGGAATGTTCCGGGCTTCGTTCTTCGTCGGAATGACCACGGAGACCCGGGGGCAGTCGGCCGGCAGAACGGTGACGGATGCAGGCGTTGCAACGTCCCTCTTACTGGGCTTGGGCATGCGGTTTTCTCCCGGGAATAGGGCGTGCGAATCGGGGAAATTGATTCGGTCAAGGAACGGTCTATTGAGTACCTGAATCAATGTCAGTTTTGCCCGGTTCCTTGCCGCTGAAGCTTCGCGGATCCCCGCGGAGCGCGTCAAGCCGCCGCTACCGGTTTCGGATTATCGCCGGATGCCGGCGAACATCCGTAGTTTCCGGCGGTCCGATCAGACGACCCTGTTCGGTGACGACGCACAATTATCCGCGAAGAACCGTTCTGTGCCGTCTCGCATTTATCGCCGGAATGGTCGAACGACATTCATGTCCACACACGAAACCGCCCGCGTCCGTACGCACGCGGGCAGTCGAGGTCTTCGCGGACGGTCGGTCAGAAGGGCAACCCGGTGTTCCAGATCGAGATCGGACCCACCGCCATCTCCCTGGGGAAAGCGGTCGCGGTGGTGTCGACCTCCCCGGATACGGCCACATTGAGGATCATGTACTGCGGGCCGCCGAACGGCCACGTCCGGCCGGTCGCGAGTGCGTCCGCGGCCCACAGGCTCATCGTCGGCCTCCGGTCGATGTAGAAGCGCACCGTTCCGGCATCGAAATAGACGCCGTACTTGTGGGCGCGTGCGTCGACGGGCTCGCCGAGATCGGTGGTGCCGCCCGCCTCCCCCCAGCCGTACGGAAAATCGGTCTTGGGATTGTCGCTGGCGGCCATGTGTGCCGCCGAGTGGGCCATGGTCGGCCGGGCGCCGACACCCTCGAAGATGTCGAGCTCGCCCGAGGCCGGCCAGCCCACCTTGTCGATGTCGGTGCCGAGCAGCCAGAACGCGGGCCACAGGCCGGCGCCGGTCGGTGCGGTGATGGGCGCCTCCACGTAGGAGCCCGGTGCGACGGCGAGCTTGCCCTTGGTGGTGATCCGGGCGCTGGTGAACGTGCGGGTGATGTCGTCCGGACCGGTGAACGTCTCGCGGCGCGCCGTGATCCTCAGCTTGCCGGTGCCGTCGAGCCGCACGTTCGTGGCCCGCGAGGTGTACGTCTGCGCCTCTCCGTTGCCCCAGCCGTGCCCGCCGAGCTCGTAGTTCCAGGTGCGGGCGTCCGGAGCCGTCCCGGCCGCTCCGGCGAAGGAGACCACGGTCGACGGCGGCACCGCCATGCGAGCCGGTGCGGGCATCGGCGCCGCGCGCACGCTGAGGCCGGTGAGCTGAAAGTCGAACGAGCCGCTGGCCGGCAGTCCTAGGTAGAAGGCGGTGTCCGCGAAACCGGGCGCGGTGCAGATGAAGGAACGGCTGACGTAGTGCCAGCCGGTGTCGATGAACCTGGGGTACTCCGCGGTCGTGGTGGGCCGGTGCTGATAGTTGGCATTGCCCAGGAGCAGTCCGATCGGCCGGCCGGAGGCGGCCAGGTCCCGGACCCATCCGCTCATCGTGTAGGTCTTGCCCACCGTGAAGGCGGTCTGCGGGCTCTTCAGCGCGGTGAGGGCGTAGGCCCAGGTGCCCGTGCCGCCCGAGCGGCTGATCCGCACGCCGGTCGTGACCGGGAACGGGCCTGTGAGGCCGGTCACCCGCTTGACGGCCACGCCGCCCGAGTGGGACCGGGAAGTCCATCCGGTCAGGGACCTGGCCGCCGAGCCGTTGGTGGCGATCTCCACCAGGCGGGCGGTGGTGGCCTGCGCGCTCTTGACCGTCCGGGCCACCGACTTCGAGGCCGCGATCGCGCGTGTGCCGTCCGGCATGGTGAACGCCGCGGTCGCGCCGAGGACGAGCACGTTCGCGAGCGCGGTGAGCCGGGCCGTACGGGTCGCGGGGATGCCGAGCGCCGGATATGCGGCACGCTTGTTTCGGGCCAAGGCTCCTCCAGGTGTGCAGGACCTCCTCGGAACGAGGACGTGAGCAACCACAGAATCGGATCGAATGGTAGGAGGACTCAGCCCGCCACCGAGATGACAACGATCAAGCGATCGGCGTGGGGCCGCCCGCGGAACGCGGCGGCCCCACGGCGAACGGCGGTGACCGTCAGTCCATGACCTTCAAAGTCCAGCTATTGATCTTCTGCACCGACACGTCCTCACCCGTGCCGCCGGTGAAGCCCACGAACGCCTTCTTGTAGCCCAGCGCCTTCCGCAGGTCGATCTTCTTTTCCAGGATCTTCATCTCCTGCCCGCCCAGTGCCTTGACTCGCACCTTGAGCGTCTTGCTCCCCGCGAGCCAGGTGGTCCGGACCCGGACGGTCTGGCCGAACATCTGGATCGGCGAGGGCGCCACCACGGGCTGCACCTCGCCTGCGGCGCCCGCGGTCACCACGGCGACGTGGTTGTTGTCCACGTCGTTCGGGTTGCGGAAGGTGTCGAGCTCGACGGCGACGCTGTGCGTCATCCCGCCGTACCCGATGCTGCCGCCGTGCCCGCCGATGGCCGTCGGCCCGTCGTTCTGCAGGACGAACGCGATGCCGTCGGCGTGGCCGACCGCGCCGGTCATCGAGACCTCGAACGCCGTGTCGAAGGACATCCTGGGGTTGATCTTCACGCGAGACCAGGCCGCGCCGGCCTCGCGCTTGCTGCCGCCGGTCAGGCGGAGCGCGGTGCCGTCGACGGCGGCGCTGCCCGCCATGCGCAGGCCAGGTCCGGCGCTGAAGTCGGTGTAGCTGATGACCTTTGAGCCGGTCGGTGCGGCCGACGCGGCCGTCGACGTGACCGTGCCGGCCAGTGCGGCGGCCAGGATCGTAGCCGCGCACATCGCCAAGCGTTTTCGCATCGCTTGTTCCCCTCGTACGGTTGAACGGTCGAAACCACCTTGAACCGCACGAAAAAGCGAAACGCCGGGAACCGGTGAAGCCTCATACTTTTGGCCGAAAAGTCCTGTGCGTTTAGTTCTGGTCCGGCAGCTTGGCCCGCGCCACCCGATCCGGCCCCAGTCGGTACGTCGGCATCTTGAGCAATTCCGGCGGCAGGTGGTGCCGACCGGTATCCGACAGGTTCTCCCCATTGCTCTTGCCCGCCAGGCCGTCGAGCCAGAGCCGGTGGGCGTGCTCGAGGGCCGCCGCATCGGGGCGCTTCCGGCGCGGGGAGAGCCGCACCGGCGGCGCCACCCGGCGGGGCCGGCCCCGCCACGAGAGGGTCACCCGATAGGTGCGGGCGTGCCAGTAACGCGACACCCGGCCGAGGGGGCCGTCCCGGTCCGTCGCCGGCCGCCGGGTGCGGCCGTGCCAGTAGAGGGCCGCCATCACGATGGCCGTCGTGGCGAAGGTCGACCAGGCAGTGAAGAGGATTGTCGCCAGGGGGAGGTCCACGGCATCGACGGTAACCACGGGGGGGAAGGGCCGCATCGGGGGATTAACCGCTGCGGGTTAATCACGTTGGGCCGGTTTTCGCAGCCGTTCTCCCGAAGTGCACCCAACGGAGGTAGGTCGTTCGGGGTCACCAATCGCACCATTTCCGACTAGGACTATCCAGATAGGTGGTTACGAGCCTGTTTTCGGGGTCTTCACCCCCACGGTTGCGGAAAGAATGGGTGGACAAACCGGGCAACGGGGGCGGAGCCGACGAGATGCGACATGCTCTCACCAGGGACACGATCGACGAAGAGACCGCGGCCGGGAGCAGGACGCCTCGGATCGCCGCGCCGAAGGCGGCGCCGACCCGGCCCCTGCTGATGGATCGCACGGCACGACCGCCGGGACGGCTGATGCAGCACACCGACCTGGAACTGATCTTCCCGGTCGTCAACCGCGAGGACGACGTGCCGTCCCGGCTCGCGGAGGCCGCGCGCGCACTGCTCGGCCTCGGCCTCACCGTGTCCCTTGCCGTGGTCGACGGCGGATCCAGCGACCGGACCGTCGAGGCGGTCGACGAGGTCGCCGCCGGCTCGCTGATCCCGATCCGGGTACTCGGCTGCTCCACCCCGGGGTGGGGCGCCGGCGCGCTGCGGGGAGCCCGCACCAGCCGGGCCCGGTGGGTCGGCTTCGGGGAGCCGACCCCGTTCGGGCGCGGCACGGTCGACGCCCTGCGCCGCGCCGCGCATCTCCTCCGCGGCGGCAAGCACATCGTCTGCCTCGCCGCCGAGGGTCAGCGGCTCACCGTGATGGACAAGACCGTCGCCGAGCTGCTGTTCGGCGACGAACTGCCCGACGGCCCGGGATTCGTGCCCGCGCTGCCGGACACCCCGCGGCACGCCGGACTGCGGATGGCAGCGCACGGGCGTACCGCCACCGACGCCGCATGGGACAGCACCCTGATCCTGCCCCGGATGACGACGTGAGCGGACGGCGCTTCCGCGGCGGGTCCGGCGAGCACGTCGTCTGGCTGAACTTCAAGGACGGTGAGCACCCGCTCGCCGGCGGCGCCGAGGAATACATGCACCAGGTCACCGCGCGGATGGCGGCGGCCGGCCAGCGGGTCACCGTCGTCACCTCCCGGCCGAAAGGCGCGGCGAGGACCGCGAACATCGGGGGCGCGACCGTACGGCGGATGGGCAACGCCTACACCGTCTACCTGCGAGCGCTGCTCTGGCTGCTCCGCCACCGCCGGAGCATCGACGCGATCGTCGACACCTGCAACGGCATCCCCTTCTTCTCCCCGCTGGCCGTGGGTCGGCGGGTGCCCGTCGTCGTGCTCATCCACCACGTGCACCAGACGATGTTCGCCCAGCACTTCCGCTTCCCGCTGGCGCAGATCGGACGGTGGATCGAGCGGGTCGGCAACCGTGTCGTGTACGGCGAGCGCACCATCGCCGTCGTCTCGCCCTCGTCGCGTACGGAGGTCCGCAGGGTGCTCGGCCTGCGCGGCCCGGTCTTCGTCTCCGCCAACGGCCAGGCGCCGCTGAGCGTGCCGGGAGCCCGGCGCGCGGAGGCGCCGCGCATCGTCTGCGTGGGCCGGCTCGCCGCGCACAAGCGCTGGGACCTGTTGCTGCGCGCGATGCCGCGGGTCGCCGAGCTGATCCCGGACGTCGAGCTGCACCTGCTCGGTGACGGCCCGTGCCGCGCCGAGCTGACCGCGCTGGTCGGCGAGCTCGGCCTGCGGCGGAGGGTGACGTTGCACGGCCGGGTCGGCGACGACGAGCGGAACCGCCTCCTGGCCTCCGGCTGGCTGACCGTCTGCACCTCCGAGGTCGAGGGGTGGGGGCTGGCCGTGACCGAGGCGATGAGCCTGGGCGTCCCCGCGGTCGTGCTGGCCTCGCCCGGGCTGCGCGACTCGGTGCGCAACCGCAGCACCGGCTGGATCGTCGCCCGCCCCGCCCACCTCGTCGGGCAGTTGACCTCCGCGCTGATCGAGCTGGAGGACCCGGCGGCCGCCGCGCTCTGGGCCCGCCGCTGCCGGGCCTGGGCCGGCCGGTTCACCTGGGACGCCACCGCCGACCGGATCACCGCGCTGCTCGCCGCCGAGGACGCCCGGCGGGTCGACGCCGACCGGCGGGCCGTCTGCGACCTCTCCACCGTGGTGGACCTGCCGGTACGCCTCGCCGCCCGGATCGACTTCACCGGGCTGCGCGGCGTGGACCAGGTCGACTGGGAGACCGGCGACCCGGGTGATCCCGAATCCGGCCGGGTCCGGATCCTGCTGGCCGGCTTCGACGAGACCGACGCGACCGCGCTGCTGCACCGGCTCGGCGTCGACACCGACCCGGCCGTCACCTGGGTGCGACTGGCCCGCCCGGCCGACCTGCTCGGTTGGAAGCGCGCCGCTGGGCCCCGCGCGGGCGATCTGCGCCCGTTCTTCGCCGACCACCGCGCCGTGCCGGCGCACAGCGGATAGGGGATCACATGACGATCAAAGTCGTATTTCTCGGCGGCAGCAGCACGCTGGGACTCGGCGTGCAGGGCCGCTCGTACGCCGTGCGCTACGCGGAGAAGCTCGGCGCCGACGTGGAGACTCTCCAGCTTTCCCGCTCGGCGCAGACCGTGGCCGACGTGACGCCGGAAACCCTCGAGCGGATCCGTGCCTTCCGGCCCGACGTCGTGCTCCTCTCCTTCGGCGCTGCCGAGGGACACGTGCACCCGAGCCGGTTCCTGCAGGCCGTGCTCGACCGGTTCGCCCCGCGGAGCTGGCGGGGGCCGGCCGGGATGGAACCGCGGCCCTACTTCTCGCGGACGCGCACCAAGCGGGCCCGGCAGATCTTGATTTCCGGGACGAAGGTCCTCATGAAACGCGTGATCATCGGGGCCACCGGCGGTTACCACCGGCTGCCGTCGGACGTCTTCGAGGCGCGGCTGCGGGAGGTCCTCGACGAGTTGGGGCCGGCCACGAAGGTGCTGATCGGGCTGTGGCGGGTCGACGCCTACAAGTTCCCCCGCTCCAACCCGGTGCTGCGACACAACGACGGCCTGCTGCGGGCGATCGCCGCCGAGCGCGCCGATGTGCGCTTCGTCGACACCGCCGACGCCGTCCGCTACTGGGACGACTTCCTCGACGACCACGCCCACCTGAACGACGCGGGGCACGACCGGGTCGCCGATCTGATCCTGCAGGCCACCAGCCGGACCCCAGCCGCTGCCGCGAGGTAGCAGAGAGAAGAGACGTGACCGCCGTACTGGAACTGGAAGCGTCGCCACGGCAAGGTCCGCGCCGGCCGCGGCCGGCCCCGTGGTGGCTCTTCGCCGGCGTGCTGTCGGTCGCCGCCGCCGCTTACCTGGTCAATCTGCGCGGTGCGCTCGACTTCGACCTCGACGAGGTCATGTACACGATCGCCGGGCAGAACGTGGCCGGCGCCGACTCGGTCTCCTGGGGCGACCGGCCGACGAGCGTCCACCCGCCGGTGCACTTCCTGCTGGTCGGCGCCTGGACGCTGATCACCGGCACCGCGCACGGCAGCGTGGTGGACGCGCTGTTCGGCGCCCGCTACCTGGGCGCACTGTGCAGCGTCCTCGTCGTCGCCGTGGTGGGCCTGCTCGCCCGGCGGTACACGCGCAACGGATGGCTGGTCGCGGCGGCGATGCTCCTGGCCGTCGGCAACGGCTTCCTGGTGCGCTTCGGGCGTACGGCGCTGATCGAGCCGACGGCGATCCTGGCCGGGCTGGTGGTGGTGCTGCTCGCGCTGCGGCTGCGGCGCTCGCCCGGCCCCGTCTACGTCGGCGTCGTCGGGCTGGTCTCCGGTCTCGCCCTGCTGATCAAGGAACCGCTGATCTTCACGGTCCTCGTGCCGGTGCTCGCCGCCGCGCTGGAGCGCGACGGGGCCTACCTGCGGCGTACGGCGACGGCGGTGCTTCTCGCGATGGCCGTCTGGGGCACCTTCCCGCTGTGGGCCGCGTGGGGCGGCGCCGGGGCGTGGTGGTGGTCGGAGCACGACACCAGCCTCCAGCGGATCACCGGTCTGCTGCAGGTCAGCGGGCTCAACCGGCCCGGGGTCTCGTCGACCGGCGTGTTCGGCGACACCTTCACCACGTACGTGAGCGGCTACCTGACCTTCGGACTCGGTGCCGCCGGGCTGCTCGTCCTCGCGTACCGGGGCGGGTTGTTCCACCGGAGGCGGTTGCGGGTCCGAGCGGCGAGCCTGCTCGCGTTCGGCGTGCTCAGCTACGGGTTCCTGGCGTACTGCGTGGTGCTCGGGCAGGCCAACGAGCAGTTGACCGCGTACTCGGCCGTACCCGCGGTGCTGCTGAGCGTCCTCGCCTGGGGCGACCGGATGCCGAAGGCGATCGTCGCGGGCGTCGCCGCGATCCTGCTGGTCGGCGGGGTGGCCTGGGCGGTGAACGTGGCGCTCGCCCGCGACGACGCGACCACGCGGATGGGGGACCTCCTGACCGACTCCTTCGCGTGCGCCCCGGTCAACGCGACCGGGAACGCGCTGCGCTGGGCGCCGGTGCTGCCGCGCAACCATGTCGAGTCCTTCCGCGACGGTGGGGCCGCCGTCGAGGCCGGCCTCCGCCTGTTCCTCCTCTCGCCCAAGGACAGCCGGATGCGGTACGGCAACAGCTCACCGGAGCTGGACACCTTCGTGCGCACGTACGGGACGCTCGTGCAGCAGTATCCGAGCCGCCGCTACGAGCGGATCGAGCTGTGGTCGGTGCCCGGTGCCCAGCTCGCGGGCCGGGAGTGCGGCAACGCCCGGCCGCCCGTGGCCCCGAACGCGTCGGCGTTGCGCTTCCTGGCCCTGCTCGGTGCGGCGGTGGCGGTAATCGGCGCGGGCGCGTACGGGTGGCATGCCGTTGCCCGCCGCCGCGCGTGGGTCCGAGAGTGGGCGAAGCGGTGACCGCCGTCCTGGAGAAGCCCCCGGCGCGGCACAGCACCGGCGCGGGCTGGCTGATGATCGCGACCACCTCCGCGGGCGTCATCAACTACGGGTACGCGCTCGTGCTCACCCACGGCCTCACCCCGGCCGAGTACGCCGCCTTCGCCGCGGCTCAGGCGCTGCTCATGGTCCGTGCGGCGATCTCCGCGGCGGGCATCCCCTGGATCCTCGCCCGGGAGCTCGCCAAGGCGCCCGGGGACCGGGCGCGGCAGGCCGCCGTCACGACGTTCGCCTTCTGGACCAACCTGGTCATCGGCCTGGTCCTCACCGCGGTCGTGGCCGGTGGCGTCCTGCTCTTCGGTACCGCCCGGGACGCCGTCGTGGTCGCCTGCGCGTCGCTGTGCATGTCCGTCGGCTCCACCGGCATGGGATACCTGCAGGGCGTCGGCCGGATGGACGCGATCGCGGTGCTGTTCACCACCGAGGTGGTGGTGAAGGCGGTGGTCGGCATCGGGCTGGTCTTCTGGACCGACCTCGGACCCACCGGCGCGTTGGCCGGGTTCGTCGCGGGCAGCCTGGTCCTGCTCCTGCCGCTGCCGCGGTTCCAGCGCCTGCTGGGGCCGCCGGTGTGGCGCGCAGGCGAGTCCGCGCTGCTGCGGGCCGCGATCCGGCAGACCCGCATGCAGGCCAACGTCGCGGTCGCCTCCGCCGGGGACACCGTCCTGGTCGCCGCGCTGGGACTCGGCGGCGCGGGTGGCGGGCCCTATCAGGCGGCGTCGGCGCTGGGCCGGGTGCCGCTGTTCGCCTCGAACGCCGTCTCCACCGCCGTGTTTCCGCAGTTGAGCCGGGACTCCTGCGCCGAGCGCAAGGCCGGGGCGCTGCGCTCGTACCTGCTGGTCGCGCTGTTGATGACCGGGGTGCTGGTCACCCTGCCCGGCGAGATCCGCTCGGCGCTGTTCCCCGACGAGTTCGCGACCATCGGACAGTGGCTGCCGTACGCGGCCGTGCTGGGCCTGGCCATCGGGGCGGTCAACCTCAGCGTGACGTTCCTGCAGGCCGACGACTCGCGGGGCACCGGAGCGCACCTCACCCTGGTCACCGCCGGATACCTCGCGCTGGTCACCGTCGCGGGCGCGGTCTTCGGCGTGGCGGGCCTCGCCGTCGGGGCGGCGGTCGCGGGGGTGCTCGCGGTGGCGGCCCTCGCGCTGCTCGCTCCCGTACGCCCGGGGTGGAGGATCCTGCTCCGCTCGCGCCGGAGCCTGCATGACCTCGCCGGGATCGTCGTGGTCTTCGGCGCCCTCGCCGTCGCGGGACACCCGCTGCTCTGGACGGCGATCGCCGCCGGGGCCGGGCTGCTCGTGCTGGCCGCCAGTTTCCCCGAGTTCATGCCCCGGAGGCGCACGTGACGGTACGCATCGGCATCGACGGACGGGTGCTCACCGACCGCTATCACGGGATCGGGCGGGTCACCCACGAGCTGATCCTCGCGATGTCGGCGACCTCCGGCGTGGAGCTGGTCGTCTTCACCGGCGATACCGGCGGGGAAGGTGCCTGCCGTCGTTTCGACCTGGACCTGCTGGCGATGCTGCCGGGCGTCGAGGTCGTGCCGGTGCGGCTGAAGGCGGTGGACGTGCGGCAGCTCTGGCGTTGGCGCCCGCTGCTGCGCGGCGCGATGGTCGACGTGATGGTCTTCCCGTACCACCTCGGAGCCGCGCCGCTGCTCGGCCGGCCGGCGGTCGCGCTGGTGCATGACTGCATCCTCGAGACCGACCCGACGTTCGCCCCCTCGTCGCGGGTCGGGCTCGCCTACCGGATGATGACCGCGCTCGTCGCCCGCACCTCGACGATCGCGACGGTCAGCCATGCATCCGCGCGGGAGGTGGAGCGGTTCTACGGCCGCCGGGTCCATCCCGGCCACGTCATCGGCAACGGGGTCGACCAGCGGCTGCGGGACGACCCGTTCGCGGCCCGGCGCCTGGAACTCGAGTTCGGCCTGGAGCCCGGGTACGTGCTGCACGTCGGCGCCCAGCGCCCGCACAAGAACGCCGCCGTCCTCGTCGAGGCGATCGCGCGGGTGCCGGACGCGCGGCTCGTGCTGGTCGGCTCGGCCGACGAACGCTTCGCCGACGAGGTCGGGCCGGCGATCGACCGGTACGGGGTGGCCGGCCGCGTCACCCGGCTGCCGTTCGTGCCGGAGGAGCTGCTCGGGACGTTGTACGCGCGAGCGCGGCTGCTCGCGTACCCGTCGCTGGTCGAGGGTTTCGGGTTGCCTGTGCTGGAGGCCATGGTCGCTCGCACGCCGGTGATCGCGAGCGACGTGCCGGTCCTGCGCGAGGTCGGCGGCTCGGCGGCGCTGTACGTGGCGCCGAGATGCGCCGAGGCGTGGGCGGCCGCGATCACCCGGCTGCTCGCCGACGATGATCTGCGCGACGGCCTGGTGGCCGCCGGTGCCGCCCACGCCTCGCACTTCACGTGGGATGCCGCTGCCGCGCGGCTGGTCTCAGCGTGTCATTCCCTCACCGGCACCTACCTGGCCGACGCGGCGAGGTAAGTCGCGTTGACGATGTCGGTCGCGTTCTGCCGGACGATGTAGAGCGCGGCCAGGTTGGCCTGCTGCGCCTGCGCCATCACGAGCGGCATCTGGGCGGCGGTCATGACGTGGCTGGTCTCCGCCATCGTGCGCAGATGCTTCGCTTTGGCCAGCCCGGCCAGGTAGGACACCGTGTTGTAGTTCTCGGCCCAGGTGCCGTAGACGACCACCTTCGGGTCGGTGAGCGCCGCGATCTGACGGGTCGCGTCGTAGCCGCGCTGCACCTCGCCGTTGATCTCCGGGCTCGAGGTGCCGCCGAGGTTGGTGGCCACGGCCTTCTCGAAGTCGCCGGCGCGCATGCCGTACGAGGGGTACAGCACGGCGGCGTTGCCTCGGTAACCGGCCGCCCGCAGTGCGGCGATCTGCCAGTTCTGGTACTCCGCCAGGGCGTTGAGGTACCACCGCAGGAACCTGCCGGCCTGGCCGCTCGGGCTCGGCTGGCCCGGCTTCCAGTTCGGCACGGGGTTCGACCGCTTGGCCTGCACGTCGAAGGCGTAGTAGAGGTTGCGCAGCTTGCCCGTCGCCGGGTTCACTTTGGACGGGTAGGTGAGCTCGCCCCAGTGGCCGCCGCCGACACGCACGATCGAGAAGTCACCGCCGAGGCGGGTGAAGACCTTCTTGAGGTAGCGCTCGGCCAGGTAGCGGTGAGCGACGCCGAAGACGAGGTTGGGCTCGGGGGAGTCGGTGTAGGTGTCGCCGTACTGGTCGACGTAGCGGGCACCGGCGCGGCTGAGCACCCAGGCCGGGGCCTCGTGGACACCGGTGTTGAACGAGATGGTGTATCCGAGCGACTTCAGCGTGGCGATGCGCTTGGCGATGTTGGTGAGGTATGCCTCGTTGTAGGCGCCCCTGGCCGGCTCGGCCTGCGCCCACGACATCTCGACCAGGACGTCGGTCGCCCCACCGATGTTGTGCAGGCTCGTCATGTCGGCGTCGGAGTAGTTGCCGATGATGCCGAGCGTGGGAGCGACGGTGGTGCTCACGACGGCTGTCGCGGTGCGGGTTGCACTGGCCTGGGCCTCGGCAGGGGTCAGGGTGGACAGAGCAAGGGCGGCGGCTGCCGCAGCGGCGATTTTAGTCGAGATGAGCTTCACACCGTGCCTTTCGGCCCGGCGCCGGCGGCCCGTCGGACTCGCAACCGAGCGCTCCGACGTAGCACCCGAGCTGCAATGATCCGGGTGGCGCAACCGAGACGCTCCGGCCGGGCAACCACCGCGCACCCCTGCGGTGCGAGAGACGGCGTCAGTCGTCGAGCGCCAGTAGATGGGCGGCGTGGGTCAGGCGCAGCAGCCAGGCGACGGACGGCTGCGCCCGGCGGGCCCGGCAGTCGGCGCCGCGGGAGGTGGCGAGGTGGTGCGCGGCGGTCAGCACCCGGGCGCCGGAGGCGTCGCAGAAGGGCACGCCGGCGAGGTCGAGGACGATCTTGTCAGCGGGGTCGGCGGTCAGCAGGTCGTACAGGCGGGCGTGCAGTGCCGTCGAGACACCTCCGTCGAGGTCGCCCGCCAGGAAGACCGTGAGCAGCCCGCCGTCGCGGCTCCACGTCATCGAGGTGCCGGCGGGAAGATCCCCGTTGCAGTGGTCCGACCGGTCGGCGGCGATGTCACGCATCGGCCAGCCACCGGCAGCTCCGAGGCTTGACGGTCGCCCACACCACCTTCCCGGTGCGGGTCGGTAGGGCTCCCCAGGCCGCGGCGAGCATGTGCACGAGCTCCAGGCCGAGTCCGGGATCCTCGATGCGCGTCCGGCGGTCGGGGCTGCGCATCCGGGGCAGCCGGGGGTCGCCGTCGCCGACGGCCAGATGCACGCCGGTCCGCTGCCGGGTGACGGCGACGTCGATGTCGGTGCCCGCGTGCTGCACCGCGTTGACCACGAACTCGGTGACCACTTGCCGGGCGGCGTGCAGCACGCTCGGGAGCTTCCAGGCGGTGCATCCCTCCGTGACGAGGCCTCGGGCCACGGCCGCCGCCGAGCGGTCGGGGCCCAGATGAGCCGTGAGCCGATCGGTGCGCGTCCGGCGGCGCAGCAGCGCCGCCCGTGCCTCCGGCACCGTGGCGTACATCGGCTGGCGGTAACCGGCCCAGCGCCGGCGCAGGATCGCGGCCAGCGGCGCCTGCGTCGGCAGGCACATCACCATCGGCACCGGTGGTTGCATCGTGGCGCCCCAGCGGTGCGCGGTCGGCCAGAGCTGGGCGCTGGCGCCGGTCGGGTCCCCCACGTCGTGCAGGTCCACGATCAAGCCGCCGGGCTGTTCGGCCAGGGTCTGGCGCAGCGCGGTGGCGACCGCCAGATGCAGCTCGCAGTCCCAGCGGCCCCGCACGGTCATCTCGACGATCGTGGAGTCCAGGTCGGCGATCGCCGTCACCGTCCCCTCGCCGGACGGGGTGGGGTGGCCCAGGAGAAAGGGAAGCTCGTCTTGATCCATCGCAGGCCTCACGATCCGTGCAGCTCCGGTCCACTCCCCCCATAATCACCTAGATCTATGTAAAGCACCACGCCTCACCATCCTGTGGGACGCCGGTCCGGGCCGAAAAGGCATGACTTTTTGTTAACGGCATCACCCGACCGGACGATTTACGGGAGCGAAACACGGCATCGGTCCCGATTTCTTTGCCCCGGGACAATAATGGCGTCCGGCGGTCCTTCCTTCTTTCATGCGCCGGAGCCCACATGAGCGTGTTGCTCATCGCCGAAGATGTCGATGACATCGCGATGATTCTCGTCAGACTGTTCCGGCGGGACGGAATGACGGTACTGCGCGGCGCGGACGGGGCGGAGGCGTACGACCTGGCCGTCGAGCACCGTCCCGACGTGATTCTCACCGACCTCGGCATGCCGCGCATGGACGGCTGGGAGCTGATCCGGGCCGTCCGAGGCAACGCTGACCTGCGCGACACGCCGGTCGCCATCCTCACCGGCCAGCTCCAGCCCGGCGACGCCCGGGTGACGGAGTCGGGGGCATGCTCACTGCTGCTGAAGCCGTGTCCGAACGACGAACTTCGTTCCACCATTCGGCGGCTCGTGGAGAACGGGCCGCATGGCCACACGTTCTCGGCCGCAGGATGCCTCAGCCACGCGACGTCGAGTCTTTGACGATGAACGCGGACCCGCGCCGTCGCCATCGGTCCGATTATTTCGCATTCTCGATCGGTCGGTGAGAATTGTGATGGTCAAGGTCGATCAGGCAGTCCTGGCGGATCCCGTCCGGCTGAAGGCGGTCGAGCTGTCGAAACGGTTGTTACCGGTTCTGCCGATGCCGGTGGACGAGATCGCCCGGCTGGCGGCCCGGCTGACCGGCGCACCGATGGCGGTCGTGACGCTCGTCGGCAGCGAGGAGGAGTTCTTCGCGGGCACCTACGCCCTGCCCGAAACGCTGGGTAGCCGGGGGAAGCGGCTCCCGCTGGAATACTCGCTGTGCAAGTACGTCGTCTCCTCCGACCATCTGCTCGGCGTCGAGGACATGCGCGCTTCCGACGATCCGGAGCTATGCGAGCACCTGCTGACCAGGGAGTACGGCGTACGCGCCTTCCTGAGCGTGCCGGTGCGCGACACGGAGGACCGGCCCGTGGGGTCGCTGACGGTGCTCGACACCGAGGTGCGCGGGTGGACCGACGAGCACAGCGCCACGCTGCTGGAGATCGAACACCTGCTGCGCCCGCCGGCCGGCTGGACGGCGCTCCCGGCCGCGGTCGACGGCCTCGACAGCGCGGCGCTGCTCGACAGCGTCCCCCAGGCGCTGCTGGCCGTCGACGCGAACGGCATCATCGTCGGCTTCAACCGCGCCGCGGAAGATCTTCTGGGCTTCACCGCGGCCGAGGTCCGCGGCTGTTCGCTCGACGACTGCATCCACCCGGACTACGACCACCAGCCCATCGGCGCCGCGCTCGACCGGCTGTTCGCGGCCGCCCCCACCCGGCCGGTGCGCCGCCAGGTACGTCTGCGGCACCGCGACGGGCGCCGGCTGCTCACCGAGGTCGCGCTCACCGTCGTCCGCGGCTCGGCCGGTGCGCTGGCGTGCGTGCTCATCACCGACCTGACCGGTTCCAAGGCCGTCGAGGAACGAGCCGACCACAACGCCAGCTTCCTCAACGCGCTGCTGGACAGCCTCTCCGTCGGCGTGGTCGCCTGTGACGCCGCAGGCGGGCTCGTGGTGATGAACCGCGCGCTGCGCGAGGTCTACGGCCTGCCGGCCACGAGCGACCTGCCCACCGACTACGCCACCGCGATCGGGCGCTTCCTCTACGACAGCGACAACAAGCCGCTGCCTTGGCGAAGCGCGCCGCTCATGCGGGCCTGCGCCGGGGAGTACGTGCGCGACACCGACATCTTCATCGCCGTCCCCGGCCACCGGAATCGGACGTTCTCCGTCACCGCCCAGCCGATCGTCACTCCCGACGGCCGGCGTACCGGCGCGGTCGCGGTGAGCCATGAGGTCACGGCGGTGCGCCGGGTCGAGCGCTTCCGGGCCTGTCACGAGGCCGTCGAGCTCGCGCTGAAGTCCGCCGCGTCGATCGCCGACGCCACCCCGAGCGTCCTGCAGGCGGTGGTGACCACCCTCGGCTGGTCGGCGGCGGAGCTCTACCTCGTCGACGAGATCACCGGTCAGCTCCACACGGTCGGGCACTGGAACGGCACGGCGATGGACATCGAGGACTTCTTCGGCCACACCCCGGTCAAGGGCGCGGGTGCCACCGGCCGGGTCTGGAAGACCGGCCAGCCCTTCTGGATCCGGGAGATCGGCGAGGCCACCATGCTGCGCTCGCCGTTCGAGCGGGAACGCGTCGAGATCTGCCTGCGCAGCGGCATCCACAGCGTCCTCGCCGTCCCGGTCAGTGACGGCCGGTCACTGCTGGGCGTGCTGACCTGCTATGCCGGGGCCGCCGAACACCACGAGGACATGCTGACCGTCCTGCTCGACGGCGTCGCCGCGCAGATCGGCATCTTCGTCGCGCTCCGCCGGGCCGAGGAGCTGAGCCGGCAGCTCGGCCGGATGCAGGACGACTTCATCTCGCTCGTCGGCCACGAGCTGCGCACGCCGCTGACCGCGATCACCGCGTACGCCGGCATGCTCGCCGACGACTACAGCGAGGACGACGAAGGCCGCGCCATGGTGCAGAGCATCGAGCGCAACGCCGCCGAGCTGCAGACGATCGTCGCCACCCTGCTCGACCTCGCCGGCCTGGACTCCGGGCATCTCAATCTGAACATCCGGCGCGTCGACCTCACCACGATCATCGCCGAGTGCGAGGCGGCTTCCCACCACCACGACGTGCGGTTCCACACCGACATGCCGGACGCCGTCACGATCGACGGCGATCCCGACCGGCTGCGGCAGGTGGTGCAGGACCTGCTGGACAACGCCGCGAAGTACAGCCCCGGCGGCAGTGACGTCCACGTCAGCCTCGAGACCGACGGGCAGATGGCGGAGCTGTGCGTCAGCGACGAGGGCATCGGCACCCCGCGCGACGAACGCGAACGCGTCTTCGACCGCTTCTACCGTGGGAGCAACGTCCGCCACCACGGGACGAACGGCAGCGGGCTCGGGCTGAGCCGCGCCCGCACCATCGTCCACCTGCACGGCGGCACCATCCAGCTCCTCGACAACGAGCCCACCGGCACCGTCGCCGTCGTCCGGCTGCCCCACGAGCAGGACGCCGCGCTCACCGTACGCCGCCTCTGAGGCGTTACAGCAGGGGCTCGATGTGGCGTCGGGGCAGCGGGCCCGGCTTGGCGATGTAGTAGCCCTGGCCGTGGCGTACGCCCAGTTCCAGCAACTGGGCGTGCTCCGCGTACGTCTCGATGCCCTCGGCGACCAGCATGGCGCCGATGCTCTCGGCGAAGGTGACCAGCGCGCGGGCGAGGGCGATCCGGACCGGGTCCTGGTCGATGCCGCGGGTCAGCGAGATGTCGAGCTTGATGACGTCGGGCTGGATCTGCAGGATCTGGCTCAGGTTGGCGAAGCCGGCGCCGGCGTCGTCCACCGCGATCAAAATCCCGGCCGCCCGGAGCAGGTCCATGACCTCGCGCAGCGCCGTGTAGTCGGTGACCTGGGTGTGCTCGGTCAGCTCCACCGCGATGCGGCGGTGCGCGTGCGCCAGCAGCATGGTGATGGTCCGCGGCGTCAGCAGCGCCTCCACCGACGCGTTCAGGCTGAGCCACACGCCGTCCGGCACGTCGCCGAGGCGCAGCAGGGACCGCTCGATCGCCAGGATCTCCAGCTCCACCCCCAGACCGGCCGCGTCCGCGGCGGCGAACGCCTCCGCCGGGTTCGCGAAGTGCCGGCGGTCGAACCGGGCCAGCGCCTCGTAGCCGTTGACCATCCCGTCTTCCAGCTGCACGATCGGCTGGAAGGCGGTCTCGACCGCGCTGCGGTAGAGCACTTCGCGAACGGCCCGGTTGGCGGGCGAGGGGAGCTGCGCGACGGTCATGCCGCATCAGTCGGCAGCGGCCCTCAACGCAATCTCAAGCCGCCGTCAGCGAAAGGCAAAGCTTCGGGTGAGTTCCTCGTGGCGGGTGTCGTCGTGCGTGGCGGCGACGGTCTGGGCCGACCAGCGCATCGCGTCCATGACGGCGCCGGTGAGGTCGTTGCCGCCGCGGTTGAAGCCCATCATGACCATGTCGCCGCGCTCGTACGCGTCGACCACCCGCAGCATCCGGCCGAGCGGGCCGGTGCCGCGGGTCAGGGCCGCGCCGATGTCCGCGGTCAAGGGCAGGTGGCTCACCAGCGATGCCGGGGTGATGCCGAGGAGCTGGGCGACCGCGGTGATGAGCCCGGCCACGAACGCCGCGTCCGGGTCGGTGTCGAACCGCGCCGCCAGGTTGTGGCACAGCCGGGCCCGGGTCAGCGCGTTGGTCAGTTGGACCTCGGTCTCCTCGGCCACGTCGTCGACCGTCATGAGCATCGCCCAGCGGCGGATGTGGCCCAGGCCCAGCAGCATCACGGCCTGGCGGATCGACGACACCCGGCGGATCGAGCCCACGGCGGCGCTGTTGCTGGCCCGCAGCACCCGCATGGTCAGCGCCGGGTCGCTCGAGACGATCTCCACGATCCGGTCGATGTCGACGTCGGCCGCGTCCAGCGCGGCGAGCAGCTCCACCCGGCGCGACTTGAACGGAGGGATGCAGGCGGCGGTCATCACCTGAGGGCGGCTGAGCACGTAGCCCTGGCGCAGCTCGATGCCGTACCGGTCGCACAGGGCCAGGTGGTCCAGCGTCTCCAGACCCTCGGCGACGATCTCGATGCCGGGGAAGCCGCGGAAGAAGGCGAGCTGCTCCTCCAGGCGCTCCGGGTCGCAGCTCGGCAGGTCCAGCTTCACGTACGAGGCCAGCGGCAGCAGCCGCTCGTGCCCAGATCCCCAGACGAAGTCGTCCAGCGCGATGGGGTAGCCGGCGGCGACGAGGTTCGACACACCCGCCACCACGGCATCGTCGACCTCGATCGTCTCGAGCACCTCGAGGACGACGCTCTCCGGGCCGAACGGGAGGATGAGCTCGCCGGTGAGGAACTCGCGCGTCATGTTGATGAAGCACATGCGGTCGCCGACGATCTCGTCGAGCCCGAACTCGGTGAACGCGTTGACGAGGACGTGGCTCGTCGCGTACGCGTCCCGCCGGTCGGCCTCGACGGCGCTGGTGTTGCCGCGGAACAGCAGCTCGTAGCCCGCGATGTCACCGTGCGCGTCGAAGATCGGCTGCCGCCCGATGTGCACCTGGCGGGTGCCCGGCTGAGTGAACTCCTGCCGCTTGTCCATGGCGTGACGATCGGCCGCCTTGATCTTCTCTTGAGCGTTCTCTGCGGGAAACCTGACCGTGGGGCCACGCCCGCGGTGGGCGCGGCCCCACGGGCCGATCGTCGATCAGGAACCGCCGGAGATGTACCAGTAGCCGGTCACCGCCGCGGCGGGCACGTCCGGGCTGACCGCGCCCTTGCCCCAGAAGTAGTCGTTCATGCTGACCGCGCCGCCGGGCCCGATCGGGCCCATGCTGGCCCAGACCACCGAGGCGGGCTGGTCGTCGATCGACGCCTGCGCCCAGGCGCTGCGCACCGGCATCGGCTTGTTCCACCACAGGAACGGCGTCCGCAGCATGTAGTTCGCGTACGTGCCGCCGTGCGAGGCGCTGTGGTACGACACCGTGTGGAAGCTGTTGATCTGGTGCAGGCCGGCGAACGCGGGACCCCAGCGCTGCCACCACCGCTGGCCGCCCGAGTCACTGGCGAGCACCAGACAGGTGAACAGGCTCATCCACTCGACGTCGCCGTTGCCCCAGCGCGCGTCGGTGTTCGACAGGAACGTGTCGTCGTTGCTGCTGCACCCCGAGAAGCTGAACCCGGTGGGCGACCCGTGGCCCTGCCAGTAGGTCATGTCGACGTGGTCGGTCCAGTCGCTGTCGTCACCGCCGAACGCCGGATCCTTGAAGTCCTGCTCCCAGGCGTTCTGATCGGTCCAACTGAACTCGACCGGAATGCCGCGGGAGGAGAACTGGCCGTTGAACGAGGCGAGGTTGGTGCCGGTGTGCGGCAGCCCGGAGCACGGCCCGGTGCCCTCGCTGCCGACGTCGGCCCGGCCGTACGCGCGGGCGGTCACCCGGTCGGGACCGGGGCGCGGTGCGGGCGGCGGGGGCATCTCCGGGAGCTGCGCGTCCAGCGCGGCCGGCACGACGACGATCTGGGCGCGGCTGCCGTCGGCGTGGAAGCCGGAGCAGCGCAGGCTCGGCTCGATGGTGCGCACGCCCGCCGACAGCGCCGGCGCCCAGTAGACCGGGGTGGCAGAGGCGATCCGTACCCTGCCGGCCATCGCCTCGGCGCAGCGGGACTGTGCCCCGGCGGCGTCGACGACCGCGACCGAGCCCGTCTGCGCCACCGTACGGGTGCTGTAGGACAGGGCCGTGGCCTTACCCTTGCCGTCGAACGCGATCCGGATCTTGGCACCGGGTCCCTCGTACGGCAGCCCGGCGAGGGTGAAGGAATAGGAGACGCTGGTGTCCAGCGCGGCCGACACGGTCGTCTGTCCCCGGCGGTCGACCGCGGTGATCGTGGTGTTTCGTGCGCTCGCCTTCGCGCCTCGCGGCGTGAGTTTCGCCGTCGCCAGGGCCTGGGCCGCCCGCCGCAGCGCGTCACTCGAGCCGATGGTGCGCAGGCGCCTGAGTGCGGCGACGTCGAGCACCGTGGTGGTGGTCGGCTGCCCGTCCTCGTCCTTGCCGGGCCGGCCCGCCGTCTTGGTCGGCACGGCCAGGAACGACTGCTCGGCGGCGTAACGGACACTGCCGTCCTCGCCGCGCGCGAGGCGGATCCCCAGGGCCTTGCCCAGCCCTGAGGCCTGCGCCGCGGTCAGGCCGCTCGAGCGTACGGCGAAGACCGGCAGCGTCGCCGCCGTGTCCGCTCCCGTCGCCGCGGCCGCTCCCGCCGGGGCGGCGATCGCGCTCACGCCCAGCGGCGCGACGACCGCCGCCGTGAGCAGGGCGGCGGTCGCCCGTCGCCGGCGTCTCGGTGTCTGCGTCTTGCTCCCCATCACTGACCCCCGTGTCTGTGCTCCGGCACCGGTCGGTGCCGCGCCCAGTATGGGAGCGGGAATTCGGGGAAAATGTGGTTATCACGGGCGAGACGGATAGGCGACAGCCGCGCCGCTCACTGCTCGGGCTGGGACGTCCCCACCGCGGTCACCTGGTCGACCGGCTTGCGGGTCACCTCGGACTTGACCAGCTTGCGGGACTTCTCCCGCCCGTCGGCGTAGACGACCTCGTACGTCAGGGTCTGCTCGCCGTCGATGCCCTCGGAGCGCAGCTCCTTCTCGCCCTCGGCCAGCCAGTTGTCCTTGATCGTGCGGGTCTTGAACTTGACCGGCTTGGTCTCGGTGACCGTGCGCTTCCCGTCCCCGGTCGGCGCCGGCGGGCTGCTCGGCGCCGACGACGCGGGCACGCGTTCGCCGTTCTGCCAGGCCGGATTCGCCGCGTCATCGCCGGAGGAGGCGCCGCCGACGGCGAAGGCGCCACCGAGGGGCACGACCAGCGCGGCTGCGATCAGGCCGCCTTTCTGCAGGGGCTTCAAGCGCGACCACGCGCCCGTCGGGTTCATCACCCGCACAGTCTGGACGTCCTCTTCCGGCGCCAGATCCTCCGTTCGGGTGATCCTCAGCTCGCCGGCGAATCTACCGGCAGGGTGACGCCGGAGGACGAGGCAGGGTTCGGCCGGGGCGGCTGCGGCGACTCGCGCGACACGCCGAAGACGAGCAGGCCCAGCAGTCCGGTCAGGAGCAGGGCGGCGATGGCAAACTCGAGCTTGTCCCGCCGGCGGATACGCCACATTCCGCGGGACGGGATCTCGTCGTACCACCGGGGTTCGTGTTCGCTCACCGCACCAGTCTTCGCCCGAGCCTTGGCCGGCGTGATCGGCGAAAGAAGCAAAAATATTTAGCCTCTTTCTCGACGACGTGCCGGCCCTTCGGCTCGTTGTCCATGTCCGAGCCCTTTCCAGGCTTTGCGCGGGTGTTGAGCGACGGCTGAGGTTGCATTGAGGTTGCCGGCCGAACTATGGGGCATGACCTACTCGAACCTCCTCGCCGTTCCGCCCGTGGTCGTCGCCGGACCCGCCCGTGACCTCTCCCCGATGCCGTGGCCGTACCGCGTGGCCGCCGTCGAGCTCAGCGTCGTCGTTCCCTTCCACCGCACGGGCCCCCGGCTCCAGGAAGCCCTGAAGCGGATCAGCGACGCCCTCAACTCCCAGGGAATCGCCTTCGAGATGATCGCCCTGTCCGCCCGTCCCGGCGCCGGATCCTCCCCGGAGCTGGACCGTATGCCCCACACCCGCGTCGTCACCTCGGGCTCGATCGAGGACAAGGGCGCGGCCCTGCACCTCGGCTTCGCCATGGCCCGCGGCGCCTGGATCTGCTTCGTCGACATCGACGAGGACGCCGAGATCGACGGATACGAGCTGATCGAGCACTTCCACCGGGCCCGCGAGAAGAACCTCTGACCCGGCGGACCGGACGTTCCACGAAAGGCTGAGCCCCGTGCCAGCAGGACCTGACGTACTGACCCTTCCCTTCGCGGCCCTGGCGGTGTTGCTGTACCTGAACGCCACCCTGCGGCGCGATCCCGACGACGCCGGCGACGGCCCGCGGCGGAGGCGGACCGACGGATCCTCGCCGACAGCGCCTGAGCCGCACCGCGGAGATCAGGAACGCGAGGCCTGGACGAAGAAGCGGTGGGCGGTCACCGTGTAGTGCCCGTCCGCACGGATCCTCGCGTCGATCCGGCGCAGCGCCCGGTCGTACCGCTCCGGGCTGAAGTCGCGCACCTGCCACGGCACCACGCGCAAGTGCCACACGATCGCGCCGACGTCGTGGAAGGTCAGCGGCGGGCGCTCCTCGCGGACGTCGGTCACCTCGAGCCCAGCCCCCTCGAGGGCCGCGACCGCCGTCGCCGCCGTCCACGTCTGCAGGTACGGCGGGGGCGCGCCCAGCTCCGCGTTCAGATCCGCCAGGTCGTCGCTGCCCACCTGCTGCGTCAGCACAGTGCCACCCGGCCTCAGCAGCCGGGCGATGTCCTCGGCCGGCAGCCGCCCGTGCCGGCTCAGCACGACGTCGAACTCCTCCTCGCCGCCGGGCAGCTCGGTGACCACCGAGACGCCGAACGGCGCGAGCCGGTCGCGAGCCACGGGAACGTTCGGCGTCCAGCTCTCCACCGCGACGGTGTGCGCCGGCAACGGCGCCAGCTCCGCGAGCAGCTCCCCACCGCCCGTGTCGAGGTCCAGCATGCTGCCGGCCCGGCGCACCGGCGGCCGGGCCAGCGCCGGGTACGACCACGACGGGTCGGAGCCGACCGCGCGCCCGTCGAGCCAGGCGAACTCCCAGCCCGTGACGGGCACGGCGGCGGCCTCACCCACGAGCTGGTCATAGAGCCCTCCGGAACGCATGCCGCGACCGTATCGGGGTGCGGGGTTCCGCGCGATCCGATCGCACCCCCCACTGCGGCCGCTGTCAGCAGGATCACGCCTGCGCTGCCCGGGCGATCACGCCTGTAGTGCCCGGGCGATCACGGCTGCGATGCCCGCGCGATCACCGCTCATTCCTCCTCGGGCGGCGTCGCCGGACCACGCCGAGTACCGCGCGAATCGCGTCGGAGTTGTCGTACCCCCGGCATAGTCTCGCGGGGATAGCGATCGACCAGCGCATGGAGGCCCCATGACCACGCTTCCCGACCGTCCGAACACCGCCCTCGTCGTCATCGACGTGCAGAAGGGCGTCGTCGGCCAGGCCCACGACCGCGACAAGGTCGTCGCCAACATCGCCGCCCTCGTGGAGAAGGCCCGTGCCGCCGGCACCGAGATCGTCTGGGTCCAGCACAACAGCGACCAACTCCCCCGCGACAGCGACAACTGGCAATATGTGCCGGAGCTGGTGCGCCGTGATCCCGAGCCGGTCGTGCACAAGACCTACGGTGACTCTTTCGAGGAGACCGACCTGGAGTCGGTGCTCGCCGACCGCGGCATCGGCCGCCTGATCGTGGCGGGCGCCCAGACCGACGAGTGCATCCGGTCGACGCTGCACGGCGCGCTCACCCGCGGCTACGACGTGACGCTGGTCGCCGACGCCCACACGACCGAGGACCTCTCCGAGTACGGCGCCCCGACGCCGGACAAGGTCATCGCCCACACCAACCTCTACTGGAAGTACCACAAGGCCCCCGGCCGGACGGCGGGCACGGTGGACACCGCGGAGATGGACTTCGCCGCGGCATCCCCGGCCTGACCCGGGGTCGCGCCCGCTCGATCGAGCAGGCGCCCGCGGAGCCGGCTGCCCGCGGCCGGGAGCGGGCCGGGACCCGAGAGGGGCCCGGTGCGGGCCTGGATCCGGGTGCGGGCTGGGGTCCGAGCGGCCCCGGGGGCTGGGCGCGGGCGCACAGGTCTACCTCCGAGGCAGGTCGGCCACGGTTTCGGTACGACTTTCGTCCGATCGCGGGGGCGGGCAAACCCCGCTCCGCGGCGATGCGGCCGGGGCCGGCCGGACGGGATAGTCGTCTCATCGCGGGGATGGTCGCCGCGGAGACGAGGAGAGAGCCGATGAGGAACAACGTGGGCGTCATGGACGTCACCGACGATCTCGACCGGACGCTGCTCGCCGTCGCCGGTCCCGCCCGGTGGGTGGCCGGGCCCCGTGACGTGCTCGCCGAGGCCATCGCGGACCTGTCGTCCGCCCGGCCGTCCCCTCCCTCCGCCTCGACCCCGCCGGCTGTGGCGTCTCCGCTGGCCGGGGCGGCTGCGGCGCCTCCGCTGGCCGGGGCGGCTGCGGCGCCTCCGCTGGCCGGGGCCGCTGCGGCCGGGGGTGCGGCGTCGGCCGGATCCGGTCAGGTGGTGGCCATCCTGACCGATCCCGCGGTGATCCGGATCGGGTGGCTCGCCGCGGGTATCTCGACCTTCTTCCTCGCCCTCGCCGCCCTCCTCTGACCCCTACCGGGGCAGCGCCTGCGGCGTTCTTCGCGACCGGGCGGCCCGGCGTGTGGCGGATACCATGGCGGGATGCCCGTCCTTGCCGACCTAACCGCGGACGACAACGGACCGGGCGCGACGGCCGACGTCTGGGGAGACACCGAATTCCGCCGCCAGCTCCACAAAGGCGTGCCCCGCAACTATTGCCGGCCGCACTTCTTGCACAGCGGCGACGACGACGGCTCTCACACTCTGCCGGCCGACATCGATGCCCTGGTCG